>DASQYM010000072.1:0-56948 GCA_035639195.1 Steroidobacteraceae bacterium | reverse complement strand
CGAGCGTGTTGTCGATCAGCGGGCCGCCGATGGCGAAGCCGCCCTCATAACTCGGTGCTCCGTTGTCGGTGGTCGCGACTTCCGCGCGCGCGTAGACGCTGGTGCGATTCACGCTCGGCTGCGTGGTGATGTAGCGCACCGTGCCGCCCTCGGAACCGGCGCCAAAGAGCGTGCCCTGCGGACCCCGCAGCACCTCGACGCGGTCGATGTCGAAGGACTTCGGCAGTGCCTCGTCAGGATTGAAGGCCAGTGCGCGCATCTGAATCGGGGTGTCGTCGATGTAGATTCCGGTCGTACCGGCACCGCCGGTACCGGCGATGCCGCGGATGGAGATGTTGTTGGTGCCGGAGGTATCGAAGCTCACTCCCGGGGTGTAGCGCGCGATCTCGGAGAAATCCTTGATGCCGCGGGCGTCGAGATTCTCCTCGGTGAGCGCCATCACGCTGATCGGCACCTTGGAGAGACTCTCTTCGCGCCGTGTGGCTGTGACCACGACCTCCTGCAGTCCGGGCACGGCCCCGGTCTCGGCGGCCGGCGCCTGCTCCTGCGCACGGCTCGTCGCCGCCGCGGTCAACAAAGCGATTAACAGCGACCCTGCCGCACCGCGGCAGACTGCCGCGTGGGTGTTGTGTCTGCGACTCATTTCATCCCCCTTGATGTCTTGGACTCATCCCCTCGCTCGGCATCCCCAACGTCAAGACTGTCACAAGCCCGAGCCCAGGCTCAAGCTCGCCGCAGCGCACCAACGCTGCGGCCACTGCGGCCGAGGACGCAATGCGCGGTGCTCTCGTGAGCGTCCCCGCCCTCATGAGCGCTCCGCCTTGGGCGCCGTGGGCTGGAGGTGGGCGCTGCGCGGTCCGCGGCGCGTGTCGACGATGAGGTAAGCGATTACGGCGACCGTGAGCGCGAGGACGCTGACGCGCAGCTCGGTCGCTAGTTCCCCTGGGGTGAAGGCCATGGCGATGAGCACCGCGCCCATGCCGCCGACTGCGGCATAGCTCGCCCACGGAAACAGCCACATGGTCAAGGCCGGCTCGGGCTCACCGCGTGCCTGGCGGGCACGGCGCAAGCGGATGTGCGCGAGCGCCACGATCATGTAGATGAACACCATGAGAGCGCCGGAGGCGTTGACGAGGAATGCAAATACAGTTTGCGGGTAATTGATGGCCGCAAGGATGCCAAGCACTCCGGCGAGACTTCCAACCCAAACCGAGCGTGTCGGCACGCGCCGCACATTCAGCTGCACCAGCCATTGCGGGGCATCGCCGTGTTCGGCGAGCACGAATAACACGCGTGAGCACACGTAGAACGCCGAATTGAGGCACGAGAGCACTGCGGTAAGGATGATGGCGCTCATTGCGAGGCTCGCCCAGGGGAAGTGCATGGTGCTGAGAGCCAGCGTGAAGGGCGATTCCCCCGGGCGCACCTCGATCCACGGCACCACGGTGACGATGAGCAGTACCGAGCCGACGTAGAAGGTGAGAATACGCACGATGACCGAGCTGCTCATACGGGCGACCGCGCGCGCCGGCTCGCGCGACTCGGCCGCCGCGATGGTGGTGATCTCAGCGCCGGTGAGCGAGAAGTAGACGGTCACGGCGCCGGCGAGCACCGACACCCAGCCCTTGGGTGCGAAGCCACCGTAGCGGACGAGGTTGCCGAAGGTCGGTCCGGTGGACGAGGTGAAGCCGCCGGCGAAGGCGGCCGCGAGCGCAATGAAAACTAGTATGGCCGCCACCTTGATCGAGGCGAACCAGAACTCGAATTCCCCGTACGAGCGCGCCGAGAGGAGATTGACGCCGGTCATGATACCCATCAACACGAGCCCGAGGAGCCAGGCGGGCAGACCAAGCCAGCCGTGAAGAATCGTGGCACCGGCAATCGCCTCCACCGGCACGACGATGATCCAGAAGTACCAGTACAGCCAGCCGGCAACGAAACCGGCCCATGGACCCAGGCCCACCCGTGCGAACTCGCTGAACGAGCGCACCGCCGGCAGCGCCAGCGCCATCTCTCCCAGCATGCGCATCACCAGCAGCACGAGCGTGCCGGTGATCAGGTAGCTCAGTACGATGGCAGGACCCGTCGCGGCGATCGAGGCGCTGCTGCCGACGAACAGGCCCGCACCGATGATGCCGCCGATCGAGATCATGGTGATGTGGCGCGGTTGCAGCGAGCGGCTGAGTTCCGACATGTCTCCCCCGGTTACTTCGCCGCACGCCGCTCTGGCCGGCGCGTGTGACCCAGCGAGGCGGCGTGTGCACTCTGCAGCAGCAGTGGTGCGAGCTTGGCGCGCAGCTGCGCCAGCGTCCAGCGGCTCGTGGGCGCGGAAATGTTAACCGCGGCGAGCGGTGCACCGTCTTCCCCGAGCACCGGGGCGGCGATGGTGAGATCGCCGCGGTAATACTCCTGATCGGACCAGGCGTAGCCCGATTCGCGCGCCGCATCGATGCGCTTGCAGATCTGCTGCAGCTCGGTGAGGGTTTGCGGGGTGTGCGCGCTCAGGCGCGAGCGGCGCAGAATGCGGCGCGCCGTCCCCGACGGCAGTGCCGAAAGATAGGCGCGCCCCGAGGCGGTGCAGTACATCGGCAAGCGCCGCCCGACCGGCATATGAATATGGAAGGGTTGCAGGCTCGGAAAGCGGGCGATGAACACCATATCGGTCCCGTCGGGTTCCGACAGGCTCACCGACTCCCCGCTCGCCTGGTTCAACTCGATGAGATGTGCGGTCGCATGCTCGAGCAGCGCATGGCCGCACAGGTAGGCTTCGGTGAGCGACAAGGCGCGCACCGTCAGCACCCAGCGGCGCAGCCGCGGGTCGCGGCGCAGGTAGCCGAGACGCAGCAGCGTGTGGATACAGCGCTGAGCGGAACTGGTGGTCATACCCGCGGCCGCCGCCAGCTCGGCGAGGCCGAGGGTACGACGGTCGCCGCCGAAGGTCTCGAGCATGGTGAGCGCCTTCTGCACCGAGCTGTTGAACAGCGGATCGCGCGGACGGAGCGCAGCACCCTTGCGCGACGAGCGCTTCATTGAATGCAGTATAGGTCTATCGATAATCGATAGTCTACGCGGTGAGCCTGGTCACCCCGGCCATCCATGGCTGCAGGGCGCTCGGCACACTCACCGAGCCATCGGCCTGCTGATAGTTCTCCAGCACCGCGACCAGCGTGCGACCGATGGCGAGTCCCGAGCCGTTCAGCGTGTGTACCGGCTCGGGTTTGCCGCTCGCGGGGTTACGCCAGCGCGCCTGCATGCGCCGCGCCTGGAAAGCCTCGAAATTGCTGCAGGATGAGATCTCGCGATAGCGTTGCTGCGAGGGCAGCCAGGCCTCGAGGTCATAGGTCTTGGCGCTGCCGAAGCCGACATCGCCGGCGCACAGCGCGACGCGGCGGTACGGGAGGTCGAGCCGCTGCAGCACGGTCTCGGCGTGCGCGCTGAGCTCCTCGAGCGCCGCATAGGACTCCGCCGGACGCACGATCTGCACGAGTTCCACCTTGTCGAACTGATGATTGCGAATCATGCCGCGCGTGTCCTTTCCGGCCGCGCCCGCTTCGGAGCGGAAGCACGGTGTATGCGCCACGTACCTCAGCGGCAGCCCCTCGGCGCTCAGGATCTCTCCACGCACCAGATTGGTGAGCGGCACCTCCGCGGTCGGAATCAGAAAGTAAGCCTGCGGTCCGCCGTGCACGGCGAACAGATCCGCGGCGAACTTGGGCAGCTGCCCGGTGCCGATGAGCGCCTCTGGCCGCACCAGATAGGGGACGTACACTTCCGTGTAGCCGTGCTCACGCGTGTGCAGATCGAGCATGAACTGTCCGAGCGCACGATGCAGGCGCGCCACCTGGGCACGCATGACCACGAAGCGGCTGCCGGCGATGCGTGCCGCCGCGTCGAAGTCGAGTCCGCCAAGCCGCTCGCCGAGCTCGATATGATCGCGTGGGGGAAACTCGAAGCGGCGCGGCTCGCCCCAGCGCGCAAGCTCCTGATTGGCGCTCTCATCCTGCCCATCGGGTACCGAGGCGTGCAGCAGATTGGGAAGTCCCAGCTGCCACTGCTCGAGCTCACGCTGCACGCCCTCGAGCTCCGCCTCCGCACGCGCAAGCTCCGCACCGAGCGCTTCGCCGCGGGCGATCAGCGCGCTCACGTCCTCGCCACGCCCCTTGGCCTGGCCGACCGCCCTCGCCTGTGCGTTGCGCTCGGCGCGCAGGCGGTCGACCTCCACTGCCCAGGGCTTGCGCTTCTCCTCTAGCCCCTTGAGCGCACTCACATCGAGCACGAAGCCGCGGCGCGCGAGGTTGCGCCCCACGGCCTCCGGATCGGAGCGCAGCAGCTTCGGATCAATCACTCGGATCAGCCTTTCGTTGGCGCCTGCGACCGCAGGCGTGCGAGCGCCTCGCCTATTTTCACTTCCAGCCCGCGCGGGACTGGTCGATAGTATCGCCGATCCGGCAGCCCATCCGGCAGGTAACGTTCTCCGGCCGCGAACGCATCGGGCTCATCGTGCGCATAGCGATAGCCGCGCCCATAGCCGAAATCCTTCATCAGCCGCGTCGGGGCGTTGCGCAGCCGCAGCGGCACATCGAGCGTACCGAACTCCTCCACGTCCGCCATGGCCTCGCCCATCGCGAGATACACCGCGTTGCTCTTCGGCGCGCACGCCAGGTAAACGACCGCAGTCGCGAGCGCCAGCTCGCCTTCGGGCGTGCCGAGGCGTTCATACGCCTGCCAGGCATCGATGCACAGCGTTAGCGCGCGCGGATCGGCGAGGCCGATATCCTCCGCCGCCATGCGCGTCACCCGCCGCGCGATATAGATGGGGTCACATCCCCCATCGAGCATGCGGCACAGCCAATACAGCGCGCCATCGGGATCGGTGCCGCGCACCGCCTTGTGAAGCGCAGAGATCTGGTCGTAGAACTGATCACCACCCTTGTCGAAGCGCCGGTGGCTGCCAGTGGCCACCTCTTGCGCCATGGCAAGCGTCAGCTGCCGCGTGCCCGCCGCCTCGACGAGGCCGGCGGCGAGCTCGAGCATGTTGAGTGCACGGCGCGCATCCCCATCGGCTGCCTGCGCCAGCAGTTCGAGCGCTGCGGGCTCCGCGTCGAGCTGCTGCCGGCCGAGACCGCGTTCGGCATCGCCGAGCGCGGTGCGCAGGAGCGACAACAGCTCCTCGACCGACAGCGGGCGCAACACGTACACGCGCGCGCGCGATAGCAGCGCGCTGATCACCTCGAACGAGGGGTTCTCGGTCGTGGCACCGATGAATGTCAGGGTCCCATCCTCCAGGTAAGGAAGAAAAGTGTCCTGCTGCGCCTTGTTGAATCGATGCACCTCATCGAGAAACAGCAGCGTCGGGCGACCCTGAGTAACACGCGCCTTGCGCGCCGCCTCGACCGCCGCGCGGATATCCTTGACGCCGGCCATGACCGCCGAGAGGGCAATGAACTGCGCGCTGGCGGCCTGCGCAATGAGACGTGCGAGCGTCGTCTTGCCGGTGCCGGGTGGTCCCCATAGGATGAGTGAGTGCAGCTGGCCCGCCTCGATGCTCGCCGACAGCGGCTTGCCGGGACCGAGCAGGTGGCGCTGCCCGATGAATTCGGCGAGCTTGCGCGGCCGCATGCGGTCCGCGAGCGGGCGCAGCAGATCGTTCACTTTCGTGGCGTGCCGATGACATCCGCCCCGGCTGGCGGCTTGAAGCTCACCTCCGCCGGGCGTACCGGTCCGTTGCGTTCGATCTTCTGGAAGACGATGGTGGCAGTCTGATCGAGCTTGTCCTCGAGGATCATGCGCCGCAGCTCGCCGTGCTCGAAGCCAAAGAGCGCGCTGCGGAAATCCGCCTGCGCCCCGGCGGGCTCCACCAGCACCCACTCGAGCCCCTCGCGCTCGCCGACCGGGGAGATGGTGAAGCTCTTGCGCACATCGACCGCGCCCGAGAGCAGCATCGCCGGTGTCGCCGACAACGCTGCATCGACCGGCTTCACCGTAACCTGTTGCAAGTCGCGGTCATAGAACCACAGGTTCGCTCCGTCGCACACCATCAGCTGCGCGGCACCGCCGGTCGAGGAAGCGGCGCTCGCGCTCGCACCCGCCGAGTCCGCGGCCACCGCCTGCGGATGGATGTCCCAGCTGAATTTACCCGGCCGCTGCACGATGAGCGTGCCGGTCGCGCGCTCGATCTCCCGCCCGTGTGGATCGGCCAGCGTCTGCAGGAAGGTGGCGCGCAGCGTATGCAGGTTATCGAGGTATTTGTCGAGCGGCGTTGGCCCTGCGGTCGCGGGCGCCGCAGCTGGCGGCGCGGGACTTTCCGCTGCAAGCGCGGCCGCACCCAGCGCCACGCTCACGAGTGCCGCGGGCAGCCACGGCCACTTTGCAGCCAGCACTTCAATCCTCCGGCGGCGCCGGCGCCAGCACATCGCGTGCGCCATTCGGCTGCAGCGGACCGACGAGGCCTGCGAGCTCCATCGCTTCAAGCAGGCGGGCTGCGCGGTTGTAGCCGATTTTCAGCCGCCGCTGCACGTAGGAGATGGAGGGCTTGCGCTCGCTGGTGACGATGCGCACCGCCTCGTCGTAGAGCGGGTCGGCTTCCGCGTCCTCGCCGTTGCCGCTGCTGCTGTCGCCCTCCTCGCCCGTGAGACCGGGAATCGGGGTCTTCGGGCCCGAGAGCACCTCTTCGATGTAGTTCGGCGGCGCCGGAGACTTAAGCGCCTCCACCACTCGATGTACCTCCTGATCGGAAACGAACGCACCGTGCACGCGTGTCGGCAGCGAGGTGCCCGGCGGCAGATATAGCATGTCGCCGTGCCCCAGCAGCGTCTCGGCGCCCATCTGGTCGAGAATGGTGCGCGAGTCGACGCGCGCGGAGACCTGGAACGCGATGCGGCAGGGAATGTTGGCCTTGATCAGTCCGGTGATCACATCCACCGAGGGTCGCTGCGTGGCGAGCACCAGGTGGATACCGGAGGCGCGGGCCTTCTGCGCAAGTCGCGTGATGAGCTCTTCGACCTTCTTGCCGACGACCAGCATGAGGTCGGCGAGCTCGTCGACCACCACCACCACGTACGGCAGCGGCACGAGATCGGGGATCTCGCGCTGGTCGATGGTCGGGTCGTTCGCCGCTCTGAGCATCAGGATCGGATCACGGATCGGCTTGCCTGCATCGTCCGCGTCCTTGATGCGGCGGTTGAAGCCCGCGATGTTGCGCACGCCGAGTGCGGCCATCAGCTGGTAGCGGCGCTCCATCTCCGCCACGCACCAGCGCAGCGCATTGGCAGCCTGCTTCATATCGGTGACCACCGGCGCGAGCAGGTGCGGGATGCCTTCGTAAACCGAAAGCTCCAGCATTTTTGGGTCGATCATGATGAGGCGCACGTGCTCGGCGGTCGACTTGTACAGCAGCGACAGCACCATGGCATTGATGCCGACCGACTTACCCGAGCCGGTCGTGCCCGCGATGAGCAGGTGCGGCATCCGCGTGAGGTCGGCGACCACCGGAGCGCCGCCGATGTCCTTGCCGAGCGCGAGCGCAAGCGGTGAATGCATCTCATCGTACGCCTTGGAGCGGATGATCTCCCCGAACGTCACCACCTCGCGCTTCTCGTTGGCGATCTCCAGGCCCATCACGCTCTTGCCCGGAATGACCTCCACCACGCGTACCGACAGCACCGAGAGCGCCCGTGCCAGATCCTTGGCGAGCGCGGTGATCTGGCTCGCCTTCACACCCGGCGCCGGACGCAGCTCGAAGCGTGTCACCACCGGCCCCGGCTGCACCGCTACCACCTCGGCATCGATGGCGAAGTCCTTGAGCTTCATCTCCACGAGCCGCGAGAGCGCCTCGAGCGCCTCGGCGGAGTACAGTGGCTCGCGCAGCGGCGGGTCATCGAGCAGCTTCAGCGGCGGCAGCTCGCTCGCCTTGGGTGGATCGAACAGCGGCACCTGCCGCTCTCGCTCGACCCGCGCGCTCTTCTCCATCGCCGGCGCCGGTGCCTCGATGCGCGGTGGAGCGCGGGTCGCCGACTTCTTCTGTGCGCTCTCCACCGATTCCTTGCGCGCCTGACGCCGCTCGCGGCCTTCCGCCGCATCGCGCGAGGAGCTCGAGCGTGCACGTGCCCAGCCGATGCCCGCCCAGGCAGCGGCGCCGAGCCGGTCCATGACCGTGAGCCAGGAAACACCGAACGCGAGCGACAGTCCGGCCATCCACGCGCCGATCATGAGAAGTGTCGCGCCGAGAAAGTCGAGCCCGGCTGCAAGACCGCCGCCGACGACGCTGCCGACCACCCCGCCTGCGCTCTGGCGCAGCACGCCCGGCTGCCAGTGAAGCGTGGTCAGCGCGCAGCTCGCGATGAGTACCAACGCGAATCCGAGACTGCGCACCAGTGTGTTGGCGCGCGAGCCGCCGCTGTCGGTGCGCAGCCGCCGCTGCAGACCCCAGCAGGCTGCAGCCAGCACCAATGGGAACAGGAACGCCGGGCGACCGAACAGGAAGAACAGCACATCCGCCACCCAGGCGCCGATTACGCCGATGCGGTTGTGTACGGCGCCTGTGGTCCCGGTGAATGAGAAGCCCGGATCCTCGGGGCTGTAGGAGGCGAGCGCCATGAACAGCACCAGCGCCACTATGGCGAGCACGATGATGGCGCTCTCGCGCAGACCGCGGCTCACCGCCGAAGTAAAACGCGACGCATTGCGCGCCTGCGCGGAAGATTCCGCCAATCTGCAATGCTCCATCTTAAGATAGATGGCTGCCATTATAGGGCTTGGTACCGTGAGATACCCATGACACGCACCCGCGACAGCCGTCTCATCATCCTGGGCTCCGGCCCCGCGGGCTACAGCGCAGCGGTGTACGCCGCGCGCGCGAATCGCGCGCCGCTGCTCATCACGGGCGTCGAGCAGGGCGGCCAGCTGATGACCACGACCGACGTTGACAACTGGCCGGGCGATGTCGAGGGGTTGCAGGGGCCGGCGCTGATGGACCGCATGAGACGCCACGCCGAGCGCTTTGCCACGGACATCGTGAACGATCACGTGCAGTCGGTGGATCTGACGGTGCGGCCGCTGCTGCTGCGCGGTGATCTCGCTCACTACACCTGCGATGCGCTCATCATCGCCACTGGCGCGGCCGCGAAGTATCTCGGCCTCGCTTCGGAGGAGAAATTCCGTGGTCGTGGCGTGTCGGCTTGCGCGACCTGTGACGGCTTTTTCTTCCGTGGACATCGCGTCGCCGTGGTTGGCGGCGGCAACACAGCGGTCGAGGAGGCGCTGTATCTGTCGCACATCGCGCAGCACGTCACGCTGGTGCACCGGCGCGACAAGCTGCGCGCGGAGAAGATTCTGCAGGACCGGCTGTTCCGTGAGGTGCACGCCGGTAAGATCTCGGTGATCTGGAACCACACGGTGGAGGAGGTACTCGGCGATGACGCGCGCGGCGTCACGTCCGTGCGCCTGCGATCGCTGAGCGGCAGCGGGCCGCGCGACCTCGAAGTCACCGGGGTGTTCGTCGCGATCGGGCACACCCCCAACACCTCGCTGTTCACCGGCCAGCTCGCCATGCGCGAGGGCTATCTCATCGTGCGTACCGGTCTCGACGGCGATGCGACCGCCACCAGCGTCCCCGGGGTGTTCGCGGCGGGCGATGTCGCCGATCACGTGTACCGCCAGGCGATTACCTCCGCCGGCGCCGGCTGCATGGCGGCGCTCGATGCGGATCGTTATCTCGAGATGCTCGCGGCACGGCCGCAGCGGGAGAGCGCCGCGCTGTCATCGACGTGAATCGGACCGACTGTCACCACAGCATCGAGGAGCTCGGCGCAGCACAGTGGAACGCACTCGGCGCCGCGGACAATCCCTTCACCCGCTATGAGTTCCTCGCCGCGCTCGAGCACGCCCGCTGCATCGGACGCGGCAGCGGCTGGGAGCCGCGCTACTTGATGCTGCGCGATGCGCGCGGCGCCGCCGCGGGAGCGGCGGCCTTCGTCAAAACCCATTCCTTCGGCGAATTCGTGTTCGACTTCGCTTGGGCGCGCGGCTATGAGCGGCTCGGCCGCCGCTACTACCCGAAGCTGACACTCGCAGCGCCGTTCACGCCCGCTACCGGCCCACGCCTGCTGGTGCGGCCGGATCTCCACTGGGAAGAGTACGCCGACCGGCTGCTCGCCGAGCTCGAGCGCTACGCCGTGAGCCACAGCCTCTCCGGCGTTCACGCCCTGTTCCTCGATGAGACGGTACGTGCAGCCTGTGCACGGCGCGGCTGGTTGTTGCGGCGGGATTGTCAGTTCCACTGGACCAATCGCGGCTACACGAGCTTCGAGGACTATCTCGCCACCTTCACCGCGGAGAAGCGCAAGAAGGCGCGCCGCGAGCGGCGGCGGGTTGCGGAGGCCGGGGTGCACTTCGAGACACGCCTGGGCGGTGAGCTGGATGACGCGCTGCTCGATCGCATCTACGCTCTGCACCGCGACACCTTCCTGCGCCACGGTCATGAGCCTTACCTGACGCGGCTGTTCTTCGGCGAAGCCGCCCGCACGATGCCGGAATCACTGATGGTCAAGCTCGCGCTGCAGGGACGTACGGTGGTGGCGGTGGCGATTTTCTTTCAGAGCGCGCAGGCGCTCTATGGCCGCTACTGGGGGGCGGCGGCGGACTTTCACAGCCTGCACTTCGAAGCCTGCTATCACCAGGGAATCGAGTTCTGCATCGAGCGCCGCATCGAGCGCTTTGAGCCCGGCACCCAGGGGGAGCATAAGGTGAGCCGCGGGTTCGAGCCGGCGATCACCTGGTCGGCGCACTACATCGCCGATGCCGACTTTCGCGCGGCCATCGGCGAGTATCTCGAGCGTGAGGGAGCTGCGGTGGATGCCTATGCGCTCGAGGTGCAGGGCCACGTACCCTATCGTGAGCGCCGTGGCCTCGGACGTCTGGCATGAAGAGGATCACCTGGCTGTCGCCGCAGGATGCGCCCGAGTGGTTCCCGCCGCTCGAGCAGGCCCTCGAGGAGCCGGCGGGTCTGCTTGCCGCCGGCGGCGACCTCTCGCCCGAGCGGCTCATCGCGGCGTACCGCGCGGGCATTTTTCCATGGTATTCACCCGGCCAGCCGGTACTTTGGTGGTCGCCCGACCCGCGCGCGGTGCTCTTTCCCGAAGAGTTTCATTGCACGCGCAGTCTCGCCAAGACGCTGCGCAACGGCGGTTTCACGCTCTCGGTCGATCGCGATTTCGCCGCCATCATCGACGGATGCGCCGCGCCGCGCGCTACCAGCCCTGGCACCTGGATCACCTCCGAGATGCGTGCCGCGTACCTCGAGCTGCACCGCCTCGGGTGTGGGCACAGTGTGGAGGTGTGGCGCGCCGGCACGCTGGCCGGTGGACTCTATGGTGTGCGCCTCGGCGGCGTGTTTTTTGGCGAATCCATGTTCAGCCGCGCGCGCGATGCCTCCAAGGCCGCGCTCGCGCATCTGGTGGCGCTGTGCCGCCGCAACGCGATCGTGGCCATCGACTGTCAGCTCCCCTCGCGGCATCTGGCGAGCCTCGGGGCGCGCACCATCCCGCGTACTCAGTTCCGCACGCTGTTACGGGAGCATGCGCACGGCGCGTGCGCTCCACTCTTGGCACCTTGACAAGCCGACCGCAGCGGCCACCGCAGGCGTGACTTTGTGGCTTGCCGCGCGCCGCGAGCGTGATTTCGTGGGGTGCCCTAGCCAGAGCAACGCGCTTTGTGCTCCAATTCGCGCCCCGTAAAGTCGTTCAGGGCGGTATGTCCAAAGAAGATGCGATACAGATGGAAGGCGAGGTCGTCGAGACGCTGCCCAACACGACTTTCCGGGTGAAGCTGAAGAATGGCCACGTCGTGACTGCGCACATCTCCGGCAAGATGCGCAAGAACTACATCCGCATCCTGACAGGGGATGCGGTTACGGTCGAAATGACGCCTTACGATCTCAGCAAGGGCCGCATCATCTACCGCGGACGCTGATTCACCCCGGACCTATGGCAACACGGCCCGCGCGAGCACGGCGCGGGCCGCCTGCCCTCAGGCCGGCACCGTCGGCGACTGTGCCGGCTCGCACGTCAGTGTGAGCGATGCGCCATCCGGCGCAACCGACACCCGCACGTGTCCACCGCCGGCGAGCCGTCCGAACAGCAGCTCCTCCGCGAGCGGTCGCTTGATGTGCTCCTGGATGGTGCGCGCCATGGGCCGCGCACCCATCTTCGGGTCGTAGCCCTTCTCTGCGATCCAGCGCCGTGCCGCGTCATCGAGGGTAATGCTGACGCCCTTCTGCTCGAGCTGCGATTCCACTTCCAGGATGAGCTTGTCCACCACCCGCTCGATGGTGACCGGATCGAGGGCGGCAAACTGAATGACCGCATCGAGACGGTTGCGGAACTCGGGAGTGAAGATGCGCCGGATCGCCTCCATACCATCGCTCGCGTTGTCTGCGTGCGTGAAGCCGATCGAGGGACGCGCCATCTCCTGCGCACCGGCATTGGTCGTCATGACGATGATGACGTGCCGGAAGTCGGCCTTGCGCCCGTTGTTGTCGGTGAGGGTGCCATGATCCATCACCTGCAGCAGCAGATTGAACACGTCCGGGTGCGCCTTCTCGATCTCATCGAGCAGCAGCACGCAATGCGGATGCTTGGTGATCGCTTCCGTCAGGAGTCCGCCCTGATCGAAGCCGACATAGCCGGGAGGCGCGCCGATGAGGCGCGATACCGTATGCCGCTCCATGTACTCGGACATGTCGAAGCGCAGGAACTCCACGCCCATGGCGATGGCGAGCTGGCGCGTCACCTCCGTCTTGCCGACACCCGTGGGACCGGCAAACAGGAAGCTGCCGACCGGCTTACGCGCCTCACCGAGCCCCGAGCGTGCCATTTTGATGGCGGCCGCCAGCGCCTCGATGGCGCGGTCCTGCCCGAAGATGACGAGCTTCAGATTGCGCTCGAGATTCTTGAGGATCTCGCGGTCGGAGGTCGAGACGCTTTTCGCCGGGATACGCGCCATGCGTGCCACCACATCTTCTATGTGACGCACTTCGACGGTGGCCTCGCGCTCTGCCACGGGCTTGAGGCGCGCGCGCGCGCCCGCCTCGTCGACGACATCGATGGCCTTGTCCGGCAGGTGCCGCTCGTTGATGTGGCGCGCCGCGAGCTCGGCGGCCGCACGCAACGCCTCATCCGCGTAGGTGATGCCGTGGTGCTCCTCGAAGCGCGGCTTGAGCCCGAAGAGAATGTCGATGGTCTCCGCCACCGACGGCTCGACCACGTCGATCTTCTGGAAGCGGCGCGCGAGCGCGTGGTCCTTCTCGAAGATGTGACGGTACTCCTGATAGGTAGTCGAGCCGATGCAGCGGATCTCACCGTTGGTGAGCACCGGCTTGATGAGATTGGAGGCATCCATCACACCGCCGGAGGCCGCGCCGGCACCGATCACCGTGTGGATCTCGTCGATGAACAGGATGGCCCCGGGGAGCTTCTTCAGCTCGCCGATCACGCCCTTGAGGCGCTTCTCGAAGTCGCCGCGGTACTTGGTGCCGGCGATGAGAGCTCCCATGTCGAGCGCGAACAGGGTGCAGTCGGAGAGCACCTCCGGCACCTGACCCTCGACGATGAGCCGTGCTAATCCTTCGGCAATGGCGGTCTTGCCCACGCCGGCCTCGCCGACATAGAGCGGGTTGTTCTTGCGGCGCCGGCAGAGAATCTCGATGGTGCGCTCGACCTCGAGCTTGCGGCCGATGAGCGGATCGATGCGCCCTTCCTGTGCCATGCGGTTGAGGTTGCTCGTGTACTTCTCGAGCGCGCTCCCGCCCTCAGCTTCGCGCTCGGCGTCGGTGGGCGATTCGTCCTTCTCGGAAGTCTTCTCCTCGGCGATCTTCGACAGTCCGTGCGAGATGTAGTTGACGACATCGAGGCGCGTCACCCGCTGGCGGTTGAGCAGAAATACCGCGTGGCTCTGCTTTTCACTGAAGATCGCCACCAGCACGTTGTCGACGCCGACCTCTTTCTTGCCGCTTGACTGCACGTGGAACACGGCGCGCTGCAGCACCCGCTGGAAGCCGAGCGTCGGCTGCACCTCGCGCTCCTCACCCTCCTCGAGGCGCGGTGTGGACTGCTCGATGTGATCGCGCAGCTCTTGCTTCAACTTCACGAGATCGGCGCCACAGGCCCGCAGCACCGTGCGCACCTTGGGGGTGTCGAGAATGGCGAGCAGCAGGTGCTCGACGGTCAGGTACTCGTGGCGCGCCTCGCGAGCCTGATGGAACGCATCGTTGAGACAGTATTCGAGCTCGTTGGATAACACTTCATCGAACCTTTCAATTGGGCATCGAGTTCCGCTCGATCATCCTCCGCGGCTTCAGCGCGCTCAGGCCTCCTCGAGCGTGCACATCAGCGGGTGCTGGTGGTCGCGCGCGTAGGTAGTCACCTGCGCCACCTTAGTTTCCGCGATCTCGTATGTGAAGACCCCGCACACCCCCTTACCCTTGGTGTGGACCTCGAGCATGATGCGTGTGGCGGTCGGACGATTCATCGTAAAGAACTTTTCGAGCACATCGACCACAAACTCCATAGGAGTGTAGTCGTCATTCAGTAGTACTACTCGATATAGAGGCGGCTGCTTGACCTCCGGTTTCGCCTCTTCGACGAGGACACCGCTGTCGGGGCGGACCGGATGCAGATCGGGCATGACTATCTTTATAGGGGTCGCGAAACGGCAACACAAGCCTGCCAGAATGTGGCGTAGTTACTCCTGCAGAAACAATTGCTTGAGAGCGCAAGCGCCAGCCCCGTATGATTGCGCGGGCGAGGGCTGGGCACATTGTGCTTGCGCTTCGCTGCAGGACACGATCGATCGCTTGCGCTTAAGTCTATGAACGCTGCTTCCTGGCTCGAAAGCTTGCCAGTGCAGGAGCGCTGGCGCGCTCTGCTGCTGAAGGAGGGACCACGTGTAGCCACGTGGGTGCTCGCGCTCGCCCTCGGAGTGCAGGCAGCGCTCATCGTGACCGATCTCGCCGGTGCAGGAAGGCGCGGCGGCGCGGCCTCTGCGCTGCGGCCAGCCCCGGCAAGCCACGCGCTCGATCTGGCAGCGATCACCAACGCGCACCTGTTCGGCGCCGCCCCCGTCGCGAGGCAGGATGGCGCGAACGCGCCACAAACCAGTGTTCCGCTCGTGCTCACCGGAACCATTGCCGGCAATGATCCTCAAAACGGCCTGGCGATCCTTGGACAGACCGCACAGACCGCCAAAGTGTATGCCGTCGGAGACAATCTGCCGGGAGGCCCGAAACTGCATTCCGTGTACAGCGATCGTGTGGTGATCGACCGTGACGGGCAGCTCGAGTCGCTCGCTCTGCCGCGCCAGATGAACACCGGCAACGGCCCCCCACCCTCCTCGGCGGTCCTGCAGGGCGAGACTTCCTCGATCGAGCGCATGCGCCGCATGATCGCCGAGCAGCCGGGGCTGCTCGCGGACGTCATGCGGCCGCAGCCGGTCATGGACCATGGCAGGATGAACGGCTTCCGGGTCTACCCCGGACGCGACCGCATGGCCTTCATGCGCCTGGGACTACGCCCGGGGGACCAGGTCACCGCCATCAATGGCACCCCGCTCGATGACCGCGACCGCGGCGAGCAGATTCTGCACACCCTCGGTAGCTCCAGTGAGGCGCACGTCACGGTGATTCGCAACGGCCAGCAGCAGGATCTTGTTCTGAACATTGCGCAGGTCGCCCAGGAGGCCGACAGCTTGGGGACGCAGGAGCCCCCGGGTGCTGCGGCCGCCATGAGCCCAAGCGGGAGCGCCGGCGCACCGTTCGCGCCTGCTCCGGGAACGCCGATGGGCGAGCGGGCGTCAGCTTCACCGGCAGGGGTTGAGCCCCCCGGTGATGGCCGCGGCCAGTAACGGCCGCACGCGGGGGGAAAGGTTTCAGTGACAGGTTTTCGCTCATTGGCTGTGTGCGCGCTCGCGGTCGTGCTGAGCGGCGCGCTGGTATCCGCGCAGCAGCCGCAACGCATCACGCCGAACTTCAAGGACGCGGACATCACGCAGATCGCGGAAGCGGTGAGCGCCGCGACCGGCAAGAACTTCATCATCGATCCGCGCGTGCGCGCGCAGGTGACGATGCTTTCCTCCACCGCGATGTCGCCTGAGGCGTTCTACGAGGCGTTTCTCTCCATCCTGCAGGTGTACGGCTTCATCGCCGTGCCCTCGGGCAATGTCGTCAAGATCCTGCCCGACACCAATGCGCGCACGCTGCCTGCCATCGATCTGCCCGACCGGGTGAGCGCGACCTCCGATGAGATCGTCACCCAGGTCATCGACGTGCGCAACGTGAATGCGCCCGCGCTGGTGCCGATCCTGCGGCCGATGATTCCGCAGTACGGACATCTGGTGGCTTATCCCGCTTCCAACATCCTCATCATCACCGACCGGGCGAGCAACGTGAACCGCATGATGCGCATCATCCGGCGCATCGACCAGGTGGGCAATCAGGACGTGGAGATCGTGCCGCTGCAGAACGCGGGCGCGGCCGAAGTGGTGCGCGTGGTGAACTCGCTCTATCAGGGCGCCGCCGCCGCCGAGGGCACCGCGGTGAAGGTGGTGGCGGATGACCGTTCCAACAGTGTGCTGATCGGCGGCGAGCAGGCGCAGCGTCTGCGCCTGCGGGCGCTCATTGCGCACCTCGACACGCCGCTCGAAGCGGGCGGCGATACGCGCGTGCGCTACCTGCACTATGCGAATGCGGAGAAGCTCGCTCCGAAGCTCAAGGAGCAGATGACCGGGATCGCGCAGGCGGCGGCGGGACCCGCCGCACAGGGCGCGGGGGCGAGCGCCGCGCAGTCAGCCGAGAAGAGCGCGATGGTGTGGGCGGATCCGACCAACAATGCCCTCATCATTACCGCGCCCGCCAAGCTGATGCGGGCCATCATGGCCATCATCGACAAGCTCGATATCCGCCGGCCGCAGGTGCTGGTCGAGGCGATCATCGCCGACATCGACTACAACAAGAATGCGGAGCTGGGTGTCAACTGGGCGGCCTACTCCAACAGCGGCAGCAACGTGCCGGCCGGCGCTTTCGTGAGCCCGATCGGCGGCACCAGCATCGTCGATCTCGCCGGCGCCGTGCAGAACCCGGCCAACGTCACCACGACGCTCCTTCAGGGCACCACCATCGGCGTCGGGCGCATCGCAGCCGCGGGTCTCAACTTCGCCGCCATCGTGCGGGCGATCCGCTCGGACACCAGCGACAACATCATCGCTACGCCCTCCGCGATGACCATGGACAATCAGGAGGCGGAGCTGAAGGTGGCACAGGAAGTGCCGTTCATCACCGGCCAGTACACCGCCAACAACACCGCGGTCGTCGGTGGCGCCGTGAATCCTTTCCAGACCATCCAGCGAGAGGAGGTCGGCACGATCCTCAAGATCACCCCCACCATTTCCGCGGAAGGCAGCCAGGTAATGCTCAAGATCTCCATCGAGAGCTCGAGCATCGGCCAGAAGCCCGCGGGCGCGGTCGACCTGGTGACCAACAAGCGCACGGTCAGCACTACGGTGCTCATCGAAGACGGCGGCATCGTGGTGCTCGGCGGCCTGATCGAGGACGACATGTCCAAGGGCGAGAGCAAGGTACCCTACCTCGGCAGCATCCCGATTCTCGGACTGCTCTTCAAGACACGGAACCAAAGCTCCACCAAGAACAACCTGATGATCTTCATTCGCCCGCAGATCATGCGGGATGCGAATCAGGCGGCGTACGAGACCGAGCTCAAGTACAACTACATGCAGGATCAGCAGCACCCGATGTTCCATACGAGCCCGAGCGACATCCCGCCGCTGCTGCCCGGCGTGCCGCCCGGGAAGCTGGCGCCGCTGCCGCCGCCGCCGCCGCCGGGTAAGGACGGTGCGCAGGGATCGGCCGCGCCCGGCGCTCCGGGTGCGGCACCGGCCGCCAAGCCCTCTGGCTCGCAGTCCGGAGTGCCGACCATTCCACCCGGCACGGTCTCACCGGGTGCGCCGGCTCCGGAGAATGCTGCGACTCCTGCGGGCAGCGCGCCGCCTGCCGACGCCGCCCCGCCGCCCCAGAGCAAGCCATGAACGATGTCGCCCACAGCCACGCCGCAGGCGCCGACCACGCCTCCGGCAGGCGCCTGTCATTCGCGTTCGCCAAGCGCCACGGCGTACTGGTTCACCGCGTGGTCGACGGCGTCGCCGAGTGCATCTACCGTGATACCGCCTCGCCGCAGGCGCTCGCCGAGGTGCGCCGCTACCTGCGCCGCTCGCTGCGCCTCGAGCGCGTGCCGGAAGCGCAGTTCGATGAGCTGCTCCGTCAGGCGTATGAGGCGGGCTCGGATGCCATGCAGGCAGTGGAGGGGCTCGATGACACGACCGACCTCGCCCACCTCGCGCAGGATCTGCCGGAGCAGGCAGATCTGCTCGACAGCGAGGACGATGCACCGATCATCCGCCTGATCAACGCCGTGCTCACCCAGGCGGTCAAGGAGAATGCCTCCGACATCCACATCGAGCCGTTCGAGAACCGCCTGGTGATCCGCTTCCGCGTCGACGGCGTGCTGCGTGAAGTGCTGCAGTCGCGCCGTGCGGTGGCGCCGCTCGTGGTGTCGCGTGTGAAGGTCATGTCGCGCCTCGACATCGCCGAGAAGCGCCTGCCGCAGGACGGCCGCATCAGCCTCAAGATCGCCGGTCGGGCGGTCGACGTACGCGTCTCGACCATCCCCTCCGGGCACGGCGAGCGCGTGGTGCTGCGTATTCTCGACAAGCAGGCAGGCAGGCTCGACCTGAACTCCCTCGGCATGGATCCGCACACCCAGGCAGCGATGGATGAGCTCATCCACAAGCCCCACGGCATCATTCTCGTTACAGGTCCCACCGGCTCCGGCAAGACCACTACGCTCTACGCCGCGCTCGAGCGGCTGAACGACAACACGCAGAACATCATGACCGTGGAGGACCCGATCGAGTACTACATCGACGGTATCGGTCAGACCCAGGTGAACACCAAGGTCGAGATGACCTTTGCACGCGGGCTGCGCGCGATACTGCGCCAGGACCCGGATGTGGTGCTGATCGGCGAGATTCGCGATCTGGAGACCGCGCAGATCGCCGTGCAGGCGAGCCTTACCGGCCACCTCGTGCTCTCGACGCTCCATACCAACACGGCCGCCGGCGCCATTACGCGCCTGCGCGACATGGGCATCGAGCCATTCCTGCTCTCCTCGAGCCTGATCGGGGTACTGGCACAGCGCCTCGTGCGCGTGCTCAATCCCGAGACCAAGCAGCCCTTCCAGGCCGGGGAGTACGAGCGACGGCTGCTCAACCTGCGCAGCGACGAGCCCTCGCCGACGCTCTACCGCCCCGGGCGCGACACAGCCGGTGGCTACCGCGGACGCTCCGGCATCTACGAGCTCATCATCGTCGATGACGCCATGCGCACCATGGTCCACGACGGGGTGTCGGAGCAGGAGATCGAGCGCCACGCGCGGCTCAGCACCCCCTCGATCCGCGACGACGGCCGCGCGCGGGTGCTGCGCGGGGAGACCACCATCGAGGAAGTGCTGCGCGTCACGCGCGAGGACTGACGGAATTGACTGCCTACGCCTGCGAGTTGCGCCTGCAACTTGCCACCGAGGGGCGAAGGTCACGCCTTTCGCCCCGGCGTCGGATAGGACTCGTGCCTCGCGCCGCTGAAGGCGCCGCAGGCGACTTTCGGCCAATATAAAGATGGGCGCGTTCGAATACGTAGCCCTCGATGCCTCCGGCAGAGAGCGCAAGGGGATCCTCGAGGGCGATACGCCGCGGCACATCCGCCAGTTGCTGCGCGAGCAACAGCTGCTGCCGGTAACCGTCTCCGAGGTCGCGCAGAAAGAGGCCACGCGCCAACGCTCCTTCAGCCTGATACGGCGCGTCTCGGCGGCGGATCTGGCGCTGTTCACGCGCCAGCTCGCCACGCTGGTGCGCGCCGGACTGCCGCTCGAGGAGTCGCTACTCGCGGTGTCGCAACAGACCGAGAAGCCGCGGGTGCAGAGCATCATCCTCGGGGTGCGCGCCCGGGTCATGGAAGGCCACACCCTCGCCGATGGCTTCGCCGAGTTTCCACGCGTGTTTCCCGAGATCTACCGGGCCACCGTCGCCGCCGGCGAGCAGGCCGGACATCTCGACAACGTGCTCGAGCGGCTCGCCGACTACACCGAAGGGCGCGATCAGCTGCGCCAGAAGGTGGTCGCGGCGATGCTCTACCCGATCGTGCTCACGGTGCTGTGCTTCGGCATCGTCTCGGCGCTGCTCGTGTACGTCGTGCCGCAGGTGGTGTCGGTGTTCGAATCGAGTAAGGCGAAGCTGCCGCTGGCGACGCAAATACTGATCGCCACCAGCGGCTTCCTGCGCTCATACGGGATTTACCTGCTCATCGGGATGGTGCTCGCCGTAGTGCTGTTCCGGCGCTGGCTGCGCAACCCCGACGCCCGCCGGCGCTTTCACCGCTTCCAGCTGCGCCTCCCCCTCGTCGGCAAGCTCTCGCGCGGGTTCAACACTGCGCGCTTCACGCGCACCTTCAGCATCCTTTCGGCTAGCGCCGTGCCGGTGCTCGAGGCGCTGCGCATTGCCGGGGAAGTGATCACCAATCTGCCGATGCGTGATGCGGTGACGGAGGCGGCCGCGCGGGTGCGCGAGGGCGCGCCGATCGGCCGCTCACTCGCTGCCAGCCGGCTGTTTCCACCCATGACCATTCACCTCATCTCCAGCGGCGAATCGAGCGGGCAGCTCGAGAGCATGCTCGAGCGGGCCGCCATCAGCCAGGAACGGGAACTCGACGGTCTGCTGGCGGCGCTAGTGGGACTGCTCGGTCCGGTGCTGATCGTGTGCATGGGGCTGTTCGTCATGGGGATCGTGTTCGCCATGCTGCTGCCGATCTTCGAGATCAATCAGTTGATCCACTGAGGGCGGCGGCGGACGTACCCACCAAAAGTGGAGCACTTCACAAACCCCGCGCACCACATTGCAGTCCTGCCGAGTCTGATTTAAGTTCGCGCCGTCCAATTCCTGCAGACTGCCGTCCCGCATGAGCGAGAAGCCGGAATCAGACGAGTTCGAGGACGAAGAGGCCGATGAGCCTGTCATCGAGGACGGGGACGTCGATCTCGATCAGGTCATCAAGGACCTCGATCTGGCCAAGCGCCGCGGACAGAAGGCGGGTGATCCCGCGTGGCGGCGCCTCGAGCGGCTGCTCGAGGAAAAGCACACCGCCGAGCTCACCAGCGACTTCGAGGATTACGAGATCGGCGACGAGGGCGACAGCCCGCCCAAAGGCCGCAAGCCGCGATAGTGAACTCGCTCGACATTTTCCGCTCAGTGAAAATCCCGCGAGCGCGTCGTGAGCTCCCCGAGCATCCGTGAGCGGTCGATGAGACGGTGGGCGATGAGGTGCGTGACGCCTTCCTGGTGCTGAAGCTCCCCATGCACTTCCAGCAGTCGCGACTCGATCATGGCGTGGCGCTGTTCCCGGCCGACGCGTTCCCAGACGACGACGTTCACCTGGCCGCTCTCATCTTCCAGAGTGATGAAAGTGACGCCGCTCGCGGTCGCTGGTCGCTGGCGCATGATCACGATGCCCGCGGTGCGTACGCGCGCGCCGTGGCCCGCCGCGATCAGCTCGGCCGCGGGAATGAGCGCAGCAGCGCGCAGGCGCTTGCGCAACAGGGCCAGCGGATGTCTTCCGAGCGTCAGTCCCAGTGCGGCGTAATCGGCAGCAATCGCCTGCCCTTCGGTCGGTGCGATAAGCAGCGGCCGGCCTTCCAGCTCGCTCGCCGGCAGTGCGGCGGTCGGTGCAACGGGCAGCGGGCGTTCAGTGCCCGCAACCTCCCAGAATGCGAGGTGCCGGTTGCCGCTCAGGGCAGCGAGCGCACCGGCCGCCGCGAGCGCCTCGAGATCGCCCCGATCGAGCGCCGAGCGCGCGGCAAGATCCTCGACGCTTGCGAAGGGGCGCACGTTGCGCGCGCCGACCAGGCGCTCCGCCCCTGCCTGGGAAAGCGACTTGACCAGGCGCAGGCCGAGCCGCAGCGCGGGCTCTCCATCTGCGCGGCGCTCGAGTGTCGAGTCCCACGCACTCACGCAGGCATCCACGGGCCGCAGCTCGACCCCGTGCGCGCGGGCATCCCGCACCAGTTGTGCGGGAGCATAGAAGCCCATCGGCTGGCTGTTGAGCAGTGCGCAGGTGAAGGCGGCGGGCTCGTGACACTTGAGCCAGGCGGAGTCGTACACCAGCAGAGCAAAACTGAGGGCGTGAGACTCCGGGAAGCCGAACTCGCCGAAACCGAGCATCTGCTGATAGATGCGCTGTGCGAACTCCTGCGAATAGCCCCTGGCGTGCATGCCAGTGAGCAACCGCTCGCGAAAAGGGTCAAGTCCGCCGGTCCTCTTCCAGGCCCCCATCGCGCGGCGCAACGCATCCGCCTCCCCCGGTGAGAAGCCCGCAGCGACGATTGCGATCTGCATGACCTGCTCCTGGAAGATCGGCACGCCGAGCGTGCGATGCAGCACCGCGCGCACTTCTTCACCGGGATATTCCACCGCCTCCCCACCGCAGCGGCGGCGCAGATAAGGATGCACCATGTCGCCCTGGATGGGTCCCGGGCGCACGATCGCGACCTCGATCACCAGATCGTAGTAACAGCGCGGCTTGAGGCGCGGCAGCATGGCCATCTGCGCGCGCGACTCGATCTGGAACACTCCGATGGTGTCCGCGCGGCAGACCATGTCATAAACCTTGGGATCCTCGGCGGGCAGCTCGCCGAGCGTGTAGCGTGTGCCGCGATAATCGTTCACCAGCGCAAAGGCACGCTTCAGTGCCGTCAGCATTCCGAGCGCCAGCAGATCGACTTTCAGCAAGCCGAGATCGTTGAGGTCGTCCTTGTCCCACTGCACCACGGTCCGCTCGGGCATGGCAGCGTTCTCGATAGGCACCAGCTCCTCGAGCAGAGCCTGCGCGATCACGAAGCCGCCGACATGCTGCGATAGATGCCGGGGAAAGCCCGGAAAAACAGTGAGCGCACAGGCGAGCGGCAGCAGCCGTCGCAGCCAGGGGCTGTCGGCATCGAAGCCGGCCTCGCGCACCCGCTCGGGAATGGTGGCGCTACCGTCCCACCACTGCATGACCTTGGCGAGACGGCCGCTCTGCTCGGGTGTAAGGCCGAAGACCTTGCCGAGATCGCGCAGGGCGCTGCGTGGGCGGTACATGATGACGGTCGCGGCGAGTGCTGCGCGCTCGCGCCCGTACTTGTTGTAGACGTACTGCAGCACCTCCTCGCGCCGCTCGTGCTCGAAGTCGATGTCGATGTCGGGTGGTTCGTTGCGCTCGCGCGAGATGAAGCGCTCGAACAGCAGCGCCGCTCCCCGCTGCGGGTCCACTGAAGTCACACCGAGGCAATAACAGACGCGTGAGTTGGCGGCCGAGCCACGTCCCTGGCAGAGGATTCCCTGGCGACGTGCGTACGCGACGATATCCTGGACTGTGAGAAAATAAGGCTCATAGTGCAGCTCTTCGATCAAGGCCAGCTCATGCGCGATTGCGGTGCGCTCGGCGGCGGGCACGCCCCCGGGCCAGCGCCAGCGGGCGCCCTCTTCCGTGAGGCGCCGCAGGTAGCTGGTCGGGGTCTCTCCGGGCGGCACCAGTTCGCGCGGGTACTCGTAGCGCAGCTCATCGAGTGAGAAATGGCAGCTCTGCGCCAGCTCGATAGTGGCCGCGAGCAGCTCGCACGGGTACAGCCGCTCGAGGCGCTCGCGCTCGCGCAGATAACGCTCGCCATTGGCGTATAGCCGCGTGCCGAGCTGCGTGATCGGCTCGTTCAGGCGAATAGCGGTGAGCGCATCCTGCAGGCGGCGACGGCCGCGCACGTGCATGTGCACATCGCCGCTGGCAACGAGTCCGACGCCGTACGCGGCGCCGATGCGTGTCAACGTGGCGAGGCGCCGGGCATGCGCGCCGGCGCGCAGCAACTCCGCCGCGATGCGCACGCGGCCCGGAAAGCGCACAGCGAGCCAGCGCAGCTCTTCGGACTGCGGTTCGCCGGAGGGAAGCCAGAGGATGAAGCACTGCTCCGGGCCGAGTGTCTGAAGATCTGCGCGCGTGAGCGTGTATTGCCCTTTGACGGCTGCACGCCGTCCGCGGGTGATGACACGGCACAGCTGCCCGTAACCCTGCCGGTCGATGGCGAGCGCGACGAACCTCAGCCCGCAGCTGAGACGGAACTCTGCGCCGATGATGAGCTTCAGCGGGCGGCGCTTCGCCGCCATGTGTGCGCGCACCACTCCCGCCACCGAGCACTCATCGGTGATGGCGAGCGCGCTGTAGCCGAGTGCATCGGCCTGCTCGATGAGCTCGTGTGGATGCGAAGCGCCCCGCAGGAAGGTGAAATTCGAGAGGCAATGGAGCTCCGCATATGCGCGGGTCATCCGAACACCCCCTGCAGGAACCATCGGTGCGGCTGCTCACGCTCCCGAAATATCCACAGCCGCACCTCATAACGGTCGAGTGCCACGTAGTAATCACGTGCGACTTCCCCTCCATCCCACCAGCCGGTCTCGATGCGCTCGGGCTCACTCATCAGGCGCAGAGCTCCGCCACGGCGCGGCCGGCCGTCCTGCGATGCGAGCGGCTGCGGATTCGGGAGAAGCCACAAGGGACGGGCAGCTAGCGGTGTGTCATTCGCTGAATGAGCCCGGACAACCGCAACGCGAGGCGGTGCGGTAATCGGTGGCGGCATGGTCACTACCCAGGCGCTTTCCGGGCGGTGCTCCGCGTGCAGCGCGAGACCGTGCACCGCCCCGGGGCCTAAACGAGCGCACAGGCGATCGATGAGCCCCTCGCTTTCCTCACGCGCCTCACCGCCCTGCTCGCCCGGTTGCCATAGCCCTCGATCGGGCGAGCGTTGCGGCAGCAGCTGATCCGCTCGCAGCTCGAACGCACGTACCGGCTCGGGCAACTGCAGCGAACTCAGGCGCTCGCGGAACAGCGCGCCGAGCTGCTGCGCATCGGCACACGGCGCCGCCAGGATGAGCATGCAACTCGTCGCTGGGACATTTCGGTGCACGAGCCGGCACTCGAGCTCCGCCACGCCACGCTGATGCGCGGTGAGGAAATCACCGAGCGCAGCGAATAGCGGCTCGAGTGCCGCGCGCAGCCGATCATGATCGCTCACTTCGCAGTCGAGCTCATGGCGGCGGCGAAAACGCAACGGGGCTCGATGCGTCGCGCGTACCTCGCGGGCGCGCCCCGTGAGTGCATCGAGTGTGGCGAGCTGCGCCACTCCGAAACGGCGCGCGAAACCAGCCCGTGGCAGACGCAGCGCGGCGCCGATGGTGCGCACGCCGGCGCGCGCCAGGCGTGCACGTGTTTCCTCGGGCCAGCGCAGAGCGCTGATCGGCAGAGATGCCAGTAGACCAACGAGCTGCGCGCGATCGCTGACGAGCAGCTCCTGGCCGGCGCGTGCCGCAGTGAGCGCGGCGAGCGGCGTGGGTGCGAAAGCGAGCACGGGTCGGATCTGAAGATGCAGGCATTCCCCAATGAGCTCGGCGCGCAGACCCGACAGTCCACCGAACAGGTGCAGGCTTCCGGCGACCTCGAGCAGCAGGCCATCGGGGGGTGCGAGACTCACCCGTGGAGTGAAGCGTTGCGCTCGGGTCGCCAGCTCCTCGAGTCCGTGCACCGGCTCCAATCCGCTCAGATGCAGTCCGGCCCAGAGCTCGTTCAGGGCTGAGGTGTACGGCATGCGCCGCACGCTGCGCAGGGGCGCATGCAGCGTTGCGGAATCCGTGCGCGCAGATGCTATGGCGGAGGGCAGATCTGCCGTGCTGGCGGCTGAGCCGATGAGATGCGGGCGCATGCTCAACTGCCGGGCCAGGGAAGCTCGAGCACACCGCGATGAGCGCTGCGCCCTTTGATGAGAGTGAGCCGCACTCCGGCGACCAACGGCTCGAGACTCAAGCGCAACACCGCGGCGGAAGCGTCGCGCGCCGCGCGCTGCGGGCGAAACAATACCCCGAGCGTGCGGCCGCGCTCGGCAGCGAGTTGCAGACGACGGATCTCGCGCGGTTTCGGCTGTCGCACCCACCCGAGCACCGCATCGCAGGCACCCGAGCCGAGCGTCTGCTCGAGAGCCCACATGCCCGGATCGCCACGAAATCGCGCATCCTGCCGGCCGCTGAAGCTCCTCAGCAGCGGGGAGCGCGATTTCGCAGGGTGGTCTAGAGGCTGCGCGCCATCGACGACGGCTACCCGATCGAGTACCACCCCGCAGGAAGCGAGTGCCGGTGCAAATGGCAGGAGTGGCGGTGCTACCCACACACACCAGCGCGCTGCGGCGGCGCGTGTCAGCGCCGCCAGTGCCGGCATGAGCAGCGTCAGCTCGCCGCTGCCGAAACGAGCAACGAGGATCTCGATCAGGCCGGTGCGCGGCCAGCCTTTGTCGGGGAGGTGCTCATCGAGTGCCGCAAATCCGGTGGACAACCCCACGCGCTGCGCGGCGCTGCGACCGCGCCAGATAGCAGGATGCTCGAGCAGCCGAGTGATTTTCGGATCGCCGACGACCATGCCAGCTCATGAACAAACTTTGCTCGAACCTCTGGAGAAAAAGCACTGCCGCAGTGCGACAGCACGAGCTCACATCAGGCCGCTGGCACGGCCACGCCGCACCACACCCACAACGACCCCTTCGATGAGCAGCGGTTCCTCCTTCAGGTCCACTTTGATCGGCTCGAAGTCGCTGTTCTCGGGCAACAGCCATACTACGGAGCCTTCCTGACGGTAGCGCTTGACCGTGACTTCATCCTCGAGACGTGCGACCACGATCTGCCGACTGCGCACCTCCGAGGTGCGATGCACTGCAACCAGATCCCCATCGAGGATGCCGGCGTCCTTCATGCTCATGCCGACCACCTTCAGCAGATAATGCGGCCGCGGCTGGAACACTTCCGGATCGATCTGCAGTCGCGCCTCGATGTTCTCTTCTGAAAAAATGGGCTTGCCGGCAGCCACCCGCCCGATGAGCGGCAGCCCTATCTGTTCACGTATGGTGTCCTTCAGCTTTATCCCTCTCGAGGTGCCGGGCACGAGTGCAATGACACCCTTGCGGGCAAGCGCCCGCAGATGCTCCTCGGCAGCGTTTGCAGAACGGAAACCGAGCTCACGGGCAATCTCCGCCCGCGTCGGTGGCATTCCGGTCTCGGCGATGAAGCGCTGAATCAGGCGCAGGATCTGTGTCTGTCGAGGGGTCAGGTCGGACATTTTCGAGCCTGCCTGGCTAAATATACAGCTACTGTGATTATATCCAGATCGGGTTCAGTGGCAATCCCCTCCAGCAATCATCCGCAGTTCATCCGCAGAAGCTCAAGCGAAGCTGGATAGCGAAACCCTCCCCCCGCCCGAAACCTGTCCCCGAAAAACAACGCAGCTGCAACTCGAGCCTCACCGCGCTGCAGAGCGATTAAATATTCTTAAGAAACTGTGCCGGGCGTGCCAATGTGCGCCTCGCTCCGCTCGGCGGCCTCGCGCTCGCGCTGCCGCTACAGCGTGAAAATTCCGAGCCGGATTCGCTTCCAACTCGAGCGCACTGCGGTCTGACATGCGCGTATGCACCGCGCGCTGCACTGTCGCGTGTAAAAGACAGGATGGACGTGTTTGGAGTTGCATTCCCGAGTCAAATTTGGTGCAGTTGTCTTTCGGCTAATACGGACTTGCTTCACCGGAGTCGCATCCGTTATTAAGGATTCTCGAATCAACAACCCAAAGGGGACGTTTATGAAGTGCGCGAGCGTTGTGAAGGTAGCGGCTGCCGTTGCAGCGGTGGCCGGAATGGTAGCTTGTACGGATCTGAAACCCCTGCAGGCACAGGTCGATGACCTGAAGGCCCAGGTAGCCAAGAACGCGAGTGATCTGGCGGCCGCCAAGAGCTCAGCGGATTCCGCCAATAGTGCCGCACAGTCGGCAGGCCAGGCGGCGAGTGGTGCGCAAAGCACGGCCAATCAGGCGTTGGCGGCAGCGCATGCCAGCCAGTCTTGCTGCGACGCGACGAACGAGAAGATCGACCGTATGTTCAAGCGTTCGGTGTCGAAGTAATACAGGGCTCAAGAAAAATCAGAACGCCGCGCGAATGCGCGGCGTTTTTTTGGGCAGCACTCAGAAGCGTATCAGCGCCGATCCCCAGGTGAAGCCGCCCCCGAAAGCCTCGAGCAGCAGTAGCTCTCCGCGGCGGATACGCCCATCGCGCACGGCCACATCCAGGGCCAGCGGCACCGAGGCCGCCGAGGTGTTGCCATGCTCTTGCACGGTGACGATGACCCGCTCCATCGGAATCTCCAGCTTGCGCGCGGTCGCCTGGATGATGCGGATGTTCGCCTGATGGGGCACCAGCCAATCGAGTGCGGTGCGCTCGAGGCCGTTCGCGGCAAGCGTCTCGTCCACCACCTGCCCGAGCTTGGTCACGGCAACCTTGAAGACTTCGCTTCCGGTCATGGTGATAGCGAGCTTCGGCCCGAAGCCGGTCGAAACGCCGCTGCCGCAATAAAGCAGATCGTGGTACTCGCCGTCGGAGTGCAGATGGGTCGAGAGGACACCCGGAGCGGATGAGGGCTCGAGCACCACCGCACCGGCGCCATCGGCGAACAGTACGGCGGTCGCGCGATCGCTCCAGTCGGTGATGCGCGAGAGCGTCTCCGCCCCGATCACCAGCGCACGCCGCGCCTCTGCGCAGCGCACGTACTTGTCTGCGATCGACAGGGCATACATGAAGCCGGCGCAAGCGGTCTCAAGGCTGAAGGCCGGGACTCCGCGGCAGCCGAGCCGTTTTTGCAGCAGCGTTCCGCAGTTCGGGAACACCAGGTCCGGCGTGGTCGTGCCGAAGGCGATGAAGTCCACCTCGGCGGGCGCCACTCCGGCGGCCTCGAGCGCGCGGCGCGCGGCATGTTCCGCGAGGTCGACGGTAGTCTCGCCGTCTGCGGCGATGTGGCGTCGCTCGATACCGGTGCGCGTGCGAATCCACTCATCGGTGGTGTCGACCATCTTCTCGAGGTCGTGATTGGTGATGACTTTCTTCGGCAGATAGGAGCCCGTGCCGGCCACGCGCGAATAGATCAATTCACTGCCCCCTCCGCCTGCAGCGCCTGCGCAATGTGCGAGATCAGTCCGCGCCGCACGGCCAGCGCTGCCGTGCCGATCGCACGCGCGAATGCCACACCGTCGGCGCGACCGTGGCTTTTTACCACGATCCCGGAGAGTCCCACCATGCACGCGCCGTTGTACCGGCGCGGATCGAGTCCGGCTGCCGCGCGGCGCAGCACGGGACGAGCGATGAGACCGGCCAGCGATGCGAGCAGCGACATCCGGAACTCCTGGCGCAGGCGATCGGCTATGAGCCCCGCGACACCCTCCATGGTCTTGAGTGCCACGTTGCCTGTGAAGCCGTCGGTCACCACTACATCGACATCGCCCGAGAAGATGTCATCACCCTCGACGAAGCCGACGTAGTTGAGCCCGCTCGTGCCGAGCAGCGCGTGCGCGGCCTGCACCACCTCGTGCCCCTTCATGTCCTCTTCACCGATGTTGAGCAAACCGATGCGCGGCGATGACACCCCGTAGACGTCGCGGGCGACGATGGCGCCCATGGCGGCGAACTGCCGCAGCTGCTCAGGCGTCGCCTTGGTGTTGGCGCCGAGATCGAGCATCTGCGTATGTCCGTGCGCGGCCGGAATTGCCGAGATGATGGCAGCACGCTCGACTCCTGGCAGTGTTCTGAGCACGAAATGCGCGATCGCCGTGAGTGCTCCGGTGTTGCCGGCGCTCACGCAGGCGGCGGCACGACCGGCGTGGACCTGATCGACCGCAACCCGCATCGATGAGTCCTTCTTGCGGCGGATCGCCTCGCGGGGCTTCTCGTCCATGCCGACCACCTGAGTGGCGGCCACCACCGCAGCGCGCTCACGCACCGCGGCGGGCAGCGGCGCGAGCGCCGCGCCGATCAGCTGCGGCTCGCCGATGAGCAGCGCCTGCAGTTGAGGATCGTCCGCGAGCGCGCGCAGCGCGCCGGCAAGGTACTCACGCGGCTCGTAGTCGCCGCTCATTACGTCGATGGCGATCGGCAGCACGCCGGGCCCGCAGTGGTGGCCTGCGATTCCGCGCTCAGTCCTTGTCTTCGGCGTCGCCGGGTTTCTCGAGTACGCGCCGGCCACGATAGAAACCGTCGGGCGTGATGCGATGTCGCAGGTGGGTCTCACCTGACTGCGGATCACTCGATAGCGCAGGCTTCGCGAGCCCGTCGTGCGAGCGGTGCATGCCGCGGCGCGATGGGGTCTTGCGGCTCTTCTGAACAGGCATGGATCACTCCTGGATCGAATTCTGCAACTCTAGCGTTTCAACAGGTCCGCGAGGTTCGCGAACGGCCGATGCGTCTCGCTGCCGGGCGGAGCATGCTCTGCCGATGCGGACTCGGTCGCACAGCGCTCACGAGCCTCGTGTAGTGGCCCAATCGGCAGCACCAGCAACAGCTCCTCGCTCAGCAGCTCCGCGATGCTGATTCGTCCGCCGGGCGCGAGCACTGCCTCGCGCTCGAGCGGGATGCGGGCGGCCTCCGCCTCCGTGCCGACCAGGGCGAAGCGGCTCTCGGCCTCGACCGCTCGCTCCATCGGCTGCAGACAGCGTTGACACTGGAGGCTCACCGCGCCCTTGAAGCGCAGATCTGCGACCGGTACACCCTCCTCGCGGGCAAAATGCACACGTCCTTGCACACTGCCGGCTACCCCGGCTCGCAATGCACGGAGTCCCGAAAGCTCGGCGAGCGGAACGGCAAAGTCGATGTCGGCTTCGCCGTCGGCCAGCCGCTCGACCTCGAGGGGTTGCGACCAGGGTGTCAACTTGCACCGGGGAGTTCACGCCTGCCCCGCAGAATCACCACGCGTCCGTTGGCCAGACGCGCCATTTGCCGGGGGCCCGCCATGGGGCGCGTATAATAGGTAGCGACCTCTCCCAAGTCAAAGCCGAGTCCGGGCTAAACCATTGTTTCCTGAAGGCGATTCATGTCGCCCCGAGGTTCCGTGGCTGCGCTGATCCTCGCTTCCACCTCCCCTTATCGGAGAGAGCTTCTCAGCCGGCTCGCAGTGCCGTTCGAGACCCGCGCCCCGGGAGTGATCGAGGCACACCGAAGGAGCGAATCGCCGGCCGACCGCGCACTGAGACTTGCGCTCGAGAAAGCGCGTGCAGTGGCCGAGGCATATCCGGAGGCCGTCGTTATTGGAGCTGACCAGGTGGCCGCCTGCGGCGACCGGCCGCTCGATAAGCCCGGGGATGCAGCGCGTGCGCGCGAGCAACTCGAGACGCTGAGCGGACGGACGGCGATGTTCTACAGCGCATGTGCCCTGCTCGGTGGCAGCCGCAAGGTGCATCTGGCGCATGTCGACACCACCACGGTGGTGTTTCGGGAGCTCAGCGCCGCGGAGATCGAGCGCTACGTCGAGCGTGAGCGGCCTTTCGACTGTGCGGGCGGCTTCCGGGCTGAATCGCTCGGCATCTCGCTCTTCGAATGCATCGAAAGCCGCGACCCGACCGCTCTCATCGGCCTGCCGTTGATCTGGCTCGCTTCCGCGCTGCGCGCGGCGGGCTTCCTGCTTCCCTGAGGCTCCTCGGGCGCGCCCTGGAGCGTGCCGTCAGCGCATCGATCAGCGTGGACAGCTCCTCCGGCAGCGGAGTGTTGATGCTGAGTTCCGCGCCACGCGGCCAGGAGAAACTCAGGCTGTGCGCGTGCAGGAACATGCGCTTGAGCCCGAGATCTCGCAGCGACTCATTGAAGGCGGCATCGCCATACTTTTCATCGCCCGCTACCGGGTGCCCGGCGTACGCGGCGTGCACGCGTATCTGGTGCGTTCGCCCGGTGTGCAGCGTGACCTCCATGAGCGTTGCGGTCTTGCCGAAGAACTGCACCGGCCTGAAATCGCTGACAGATGCCTTGCCGGAGGACCCCGCACGCACCGTTCGCTCCCCGCCCACCCGAGTATCGGTATGCAGAGGTACGTCGATGCGTTTGGCGCCGAGCTCCCACTTGCCCTTCAGCAGCACCAGGTACCGCTTCTCGACGCCATTGGCCCGCATGAGGGCATGCAGCTCGCGCAGCGCGGCTCTGCGACGCGCGATCAGCAGGCAGCCGCTGGTGTCGCGATCGAGCCGATGGACGAGTTCGAGGGACTCGGCCGGCCGCGCTGCGCGCAGTGCCTCGATGACGCCGAAGCTCACGCCGCTTCCCCCGTGCACCGCGATGCCGGTGGGCTTATCGAGCACGATCAGGTTCTCATCCACGCGCACGATGGCGCGCTCGATGCGCGCAATGAGCTCCGCAGAGGGGTGCCCGGGCTCGGGCGGCGGTGCGAGCCGCATCGGGGGGATCCGCACGCGATCGTGTGGTTGCAGGCGTCTTTCCGGACCTGTGCGGTGGCCGTTGACGCGGACTTCGCCCTTGCGGATGACCCGGTAGAGACGGCTTCGCGGCACGCCGGCGAGGTGCCGCTGGAGGTAATTGTCGAGGCGCTGTCCGGCCTCCTCTTCGCTCACCTCCAAATGCCGCACGCCCGAGGTGCTTTCGCCCGGGTTTTGCGCTGGTGGGGGGTAGTTTGCGTAAGGCATTGTTTCTACAACGGTCTCTAAAGTATAATGTTTAAGCTGTCCGCCAAGCGGACACGCCACTCGGTGGCGGCGGTGGCCGCCGCCCGTTTAGTTGGTCTCTTGAATCGAGGCCATCGCTTGGGCCGCCAAGACCGTGCCAGCTGCGTCGAGTCCCGAGAGCTTCGGCTTCCGCAGCGGGTGCCGTCGGTTGAGTTCACCGAAGGTTACCTTTACGACCGCCCTGATGGACTGCGGTCATCAACGTGAATAACGAGACTGTCTCTCATTCGCCAGGTTTAGGAAATCTTCGCTGCCGCGGGCATCAGCTCCTGCGGCCTCCCGAGGTGTGCTTGCCGGCCCTTTACTGCACAGTAGGGGCACATGAAGAGAATGCTAGTGAATGCAACTCAGGAAGAGGAGTTGCGCGTTGCTCTGGTTGATGGACAGAAGCTATTTGACCTGAGTATCGAGTTACCTTCCCGCGAACAGAAGAAAGCCAACGTCTACAAAGCGCGTATCTCGCGCATCGAACCCTCCCTGGAGGCGTGCTTCGTCGACTACGGCGCCCAGCGCCATGGGTTCCTCCCTCTGAAGGAGGTCTCCAAGGAGTATTTCCGCCAGAACCCCCCGGGCGGCCGCATGAATATCCGCGAGCTGCTCTCCGAGGGCCAGGAAGTCATCGTGCAGGTCGAAAAAGAGGAACGGGGCACCAAAGGTGCCGCGCTCACGACCTTCATCAGTCTCGCAGGCCGCTTTCTCGTGCTCATGCCCAACAACCCACGTGCGGGCGGGGTCTCGCGCCGTATCGAGGGCGAAGAGCGGGACCAGATGCGTGAAGTCATGAGCCAGCTGCAGATCCCCGATGGCATGGGCGCAATCGTGCGCACCGCCGGTGTCGGCCGCTCGGCCCCCGAGCTGCAGTGGGACCTCGACAATCTCAAGGTCCAGTGGGAGCAGATCGAGACGGCAGCGAAAGACCGCTCGGCGCCCTTTCTGGTGTTTCGGGAGAGCGACGCCGTCACCCGGGCGATGCGCGATTACCTCTCCGATGACATCGGCGAGGTGCTGGTCGATAGTCCTGCGGCGTTCCAGAAGGCGCAGGAGTACATGCAACGCTTCATGCCCGCAGATGCGCAACGGCGGCTGAAGCTCTACACCGATGACATCCCGCTGTTCACGCGCTTTCAGATCGAGAGCCAGATCGAGTCGGCCTACGCGCACAAGGTGCAGCTGCCCTCCGGCGGGAGCATCGTCATCGATTACACCGAAGCCCTGGTGTCGATCGACATCAACTCGGCACGTGCCACTCGCGGCAGCGATATCGAGACCACGGCAACCCACACCAATCTGGAGGCGGCCGATGAGATCGCGCGGCAGCTGCGCATCCGCGACATCGGCGGTCTGATCGTCATCGACTTCATCGACATGGAGGCGAGCAAGAACCAGCGGGACGTCGAGGACCGCCTGCGGGAAGCGGTGAAGATGGACCGTGCGCGCATCCAGATCGGACGCTTGTCACGCTTTGGACTGCTGGAGATGTCCCGGCAGCGTCTACGGCCGTCCCTTGGCGAGTCGAGCCACATCGTCTGCCCGCGCTGCGTCGGCATCGGGGGCATCCGCAGTGTCGAGTCGATGACACTCGCGGTGCTGCGCCTGATCGGCGAGGAGCTGCGCAAGGATCGCACTGCGCGCGTGATCGCGCAGGTACCGGTGTCGGTAGCGACTTATCTGATCAACGAGAAACGTGAATGGCTGCGCACGCTCGAGGACAAGAGCGAAGCGGAGCTGATCATCGTCCCGAACGAGAATCTCCAGACTCCGGAATACTCGATCAAGCGGGTACGTGACGACGAGCTGGAGCTGCCGGAGCAACGCCAGGCGACGTACCTCATGCCCTCCGCCCCGGAAGTGGCGCAGCCCGGCACGCAGGACCGCAAACCGCCTCAGGAACCGGCGGCGGTGGCGCCGCTCCTTCCCTCGACCTCTGCACCCGCGTCCACGCAGCCTGCGCCGGACTCTGCAGCGGCAGCCTTTGCGACCCATGGTGGTTTCTGGTCACGCTTCAAACGAATGCTGTCGGGAGAGCCGGTGACCGCGCCCTCTTCCGAGCCGGTCCGGCCGCAGACGAGCACCGCGCCCGCTCCGCGCTCCGGACGGCGCGATGAGGGGCAGCGGCGCGAGGGACCTCGCGAGCATTCGCGCCATACGCGTCATGCCGATGGCGCGCGCCGTGAGCGGGATGGGCGGCGCGATGGTCGCGATCGCGAGCGCAGTCGCGATCATGGGGATCGGGATCGGAGCCGCGACCGCGGCCGGCGTCATGGATCCGGTGCCGACCGAGGCGGTGGTGAGCGCGCGGGTGAGCGGGTTGCGGAGCGCGGCGGTAACGGCGACCGCGCCCAGCCATCGGATTCGCCCGCTCTGGAGAGCACCGGCACCGTGCAGGGGGCTACGCCATCACCAGAGTCGCGTGCCGAGCGCCCCGAGGGCCGCACACGCGGCCGTCGCGGGCGGCGTCGCGGGCGACGAGGCGGTGGCGGTGGCGTCCGCGAGGGCGCGGTGCCAGCGGATGTGACCAACCTCCCCGCTGCCGACATCTCTGCCACCTATGCGACGAATCCGCCACCCGCGGGCAATGGGCGGCACGACGCACCCCCCTCGCAGGGTGAGACACATGAGGCCCCGGGTGAATCCAGCTCTGCGGCGCCCGAGCCGGCGGCACGGGAATATCACGCAGAGCCCCGTGAGCCAGGCCCGCAGCACGAGAGCACGCCGATCGCTCACTTCGAGCCCACCGCGAAGCCGGAGACGAGCGGCTCGCAGGGCAAACCCTACGTCGTATGGTCCTCGGTGCCCTCGCAGAAGGATGGCGACAATCGGGGCCCGGAGGAATGATCAGGGAGCTCGCGCTCGCGTGGCGCGCGCCACGAGGCTAAGCCGCTCGGGCGCGCTGCCGCAGATGTCGCAGAAGTCCACGTGCAGCGCTCTCGATGAGATCGAGCACCTCTTCGAAACCGTTGGGGCCGCCGTAATACGGATCGGGAACCTCGTGTAGCTCGCCCTGTGGCTCGAATTCCAGGAAGAGCCGCACGCGCTCGCGCGCCGTTTCCGGGGCACGTCGGTGCAGCACCGCAAGATTCTCGCGGTCCATGGCGAGGATGAGATCGAAGCGCTCGAAATCCCCCGGCTCGACGATGCGCGCGCGCAGCTCAGTGAGGTCGTAGCCACGGCGGGCCGCGGCGGCCCGCATACGCGGATCGGGGGCATCGCCGACGTGATATCCCGCCGTACCCGCGGAATCTACCTCGAGGGCGAGCTCCGGGGCCTCGAGCGCGGCGAGTGAGCGCACCACAGCTTCCGCCGTCGGTGAGCGACAGATATTTCCGAGGCACACGAACAGTATCCGCACGATCCTATCTTACGCTATAGCCCCGGCCCTCGAGGCAGGCGTGCATCGCGCGCTTATAATCCTCGCCCTTGGCAACGGTCTGATCCGCCGCGACACCGCCGCCGGCTTGAGTGGGATCGAAACCCGTCTGCGACGAGGCCCACTTGTGACACTCGTACCGATCGTTGGCCTGTTGGTCTGGAGACTGCCCGCTTTGAGGGTACACGTAGATGTCTTCACCTTCGGGGTGGCTGCCGCCCGGTGCCGGCGGAGGTGCGCCGGGGTAGGCCGGGCCCTGCGGCCCCTGCACCGCGGTGCTCGGGTCCGCGGGCGCGTCGACCACCTCGTAGCCCTGCGGGCCGGCGTTCACGTAGTAGGTGTCGTTGGCGTAGTAGTAGGGAACGCCGGCGAACCACACCGTGGTGTAGAACGGCGGCAGCACCGGTACAAACACTCCGAGCGGCGGGCCAACCACCACATAGTGCGGGCCGTGCGGCGCGTACCAGACTCCGCCGGAGTAGTAGAAGTGCGCGCCGCCGTGCGCGACCACGTAGGGTCTGCCCGGCACGGCCCCTACTTCAACGCCGCGTGTCGTGTAGTAGCGGTTGTGACTATACCGATTGTCGTAGTGGCCCGCGTACGATGTCTCGCGCGGCGCATGTCCTCCATGGCCATGCTCGGCCTGCTGTGCCAGCGCACTGCCCGTAATCACAATGGACAGTACCCCCGCGGTGGCAGCGAACGAGCAGCTCCAGTTCCGTTCTCTCATAAGCTCACTTGACGCTGTAGCCGCGTGCATCGAGACAGGCACCGAGTGCGCGCCGGTAATTGGAGGCTTTGTGCTGGATCTGGGCGAGGGCGCGCTGGTCGGTGACGGTCACGGTCTGCGACTGGCGCGCGCTCTGCTCGGCTGCGGTACCGATCGCGCCGCCGACTACGGCGCCTGCGAGCGCAGGTCCCGGCCCGTTGTACGGACCGCCAATGACGGCACCGAGGAGCGCGCCGGTAATGGCGCCGGCCGCGGTGCCTGATCCCGGCGGCGGCCCGCTGACGATGTGCACCTGCTGCTGCGGGGGCACACCTGGCGCACTCGGGTCGAAGCCCGTCTGCTGCGTTGCCCAGATGCTGCAGTCATAGTGATCGCGGTCCTGCTGCTCCGGGGACTGGCCGCGCGTCGGATAAGCGTAAACGTCCGAGTTCACCTGCGCGCCCGGCTGCGGCTGGTAGACCATGCCTGCCGGCGGTGGCGGTGGCGGCGCCGGTCGCTGCTCGGGAGGCGGCGTGGTGGCACAGCCAGCCAACACCGCAAACCCCGCCAGCGTCGTTGTCAGGATGGCGCTGCAAACAATGGTGTGCGTTGGACACTTCATCGAGACGCTCCAGGAACTGAACACGCTGCTCAACGGAAAAACGCGGCTTGCAACCCCGGCGTTGACAATGCAACTTACGGAACTTACTGCAGTTTTGACTGCTGCCAGGGGACAAGTTCCGCTGGCGGCACGGCCTGTGCCTGCGCCACGTGTGAGCAATTGTGACGCCTGGGTGCCCGGGGCTTGAACATATGTCAGTTTAGCCGCTCAGGGCGGCAATGGATCGAGCAGAGCGCTCACACGTTCGAGATCTGCGAGCGTGTTCACGTCCGGTCCGGGGCGCTCGAGCGCATCACCGACCACGATGCGCAGTTGGTGCTCGAGCGCGCGCAGCTGCTCGAGCTTCTCGCGCTCCTCGAGACGCCCGTGCGGTAGCTGCGCGAGACGCAGCAGCTCGGCCACGCGGTAGGCATAGATGCCCAGATGGCGTCGCGCGCCGGCAAAGTCGCGCTGGCTCGCGAGCCCCGTCGCGGCGCCCTCGCGATTCCACGGAATGGGCGCACGGCTGAAGTACAACGCGTATCCCTGCGTGTCGCTCACCACTTTCACGACGCTCGGATCGAGCAACTCCTCGAGCGACTCGAGCGGGGTAGCGAGCGTAGCCAGCTGCGCATCCGGATGCGCAGCGAGCAGCTGCGCCACCTGAGAGATCACCGCCGGCGGTATGAGCGGCTCGTCCCCCTGCACATTCACCACGATGTCATCGTGCGGCCAGCGACGCGCACGCGCCACCTCCGCGATGCGGTCGGTGCCGGAGGCGTGCGTGCTCGCGGTCATCACCGGCTCGGCGCCGAAGGCGCGTGCGGCGCTGCCGATGCGCGCATCATCGGTTGCGATCAGCACCTCGTGCGCACCGGCTGCACGGGCGCGCTCGTATACCCACTGCAGCATCGGCTTGCCAGCGATGGGCAGCAATGCCTTGCCCGGCAGTCGCGTGGAGGCAAACCGCGCGGGTATCACCACGCGGAAGGAGTGCGGACCTTGCGGACGCTGCGACGACACCGCTCAACGATCGAGCAGCGGGTCATCGGCCGCGAGCTGACGTGCCTCTTCCTCGAGCATGACCGGGATTGCGTCGCGGATGGGATAAGCCAGCCGATCCATGCGGCAGACCAACACCTGCGCCTCGCGGCGGAACTGCAGCGGTCCCTTGCACACGGGGCAGGCGAGTATTTCCAGCAAACGTGCATCCACGGTCAAGGACCTCCGGCTCCGGCGCCGCCCGCGTCGCGCACTTTCGCCAGTATGCGGTTGAGCAGCTCCTGCGCGTCCGCCGCCGCCAGCTGCGCAGTAACCGGCACGTACCACAACCGCTGATCGGCGAATGCCGCGCATTTTACGGCATCTTTCTCGGTCATGAGCACGGGCAGCGAGTCGGCGAAGGCGACCTCCGCCACGGTGAGCGGGTGATGATCGGGAAACGCGTGCTCGATGACCTCCATGCCGTGAGCACGCAGCTCCGTGAAGAAGCGCTGCGGGTTGCCGATGCCGGCCACGCCATGTACACGCACACCTCGAAAGGCTGCGAGCGGTTGCCGCCGCCGCTCATCCACGCTGACCGCCTCGGTGGAGTACAGCTGCATGCCGAACACCGGCCCGGTCGGCAGCGCGGCGAGCGAGCCGTGAGTCATGCTGCCGTTCACGACTATTGCATCCACGCGCAGCAGTCGCCGGGTTGGCTCGCGCAGCGGCCCGGCCGGCAGCAGCCGGCCATTGCCGAACCCGCGCGCGCCATCGATCACCACGATCTCGCAATCGCGCGCCAGCCGCAGGTGCTGCAGGCCGTCATCGGCGAGGATGAGGTCCACACCGGCAGCGGCGAGAGCACGCGCCGCGGCCAGCCGATCGCTCCCTACCAGGGTAGGGCAGCCGCTGCGGCGCGCCAGGAGCAAGGGCTCATCCCCTACATCATGCCAGAGCGAGGATGCTTCGACGGCTCGCGGTCCGCGGCCGCTACGGCCGCCGTAGCCGCGCGCGACGATGCCGACGCGCAGCCCCTGTGCGGCGAGCGCGCGCGCCAGCCAGATGGTGAGTGGGGTCTTGCCGGTGCCGCCCACGGTGAGATTGCCGACGACCACGACCGGACGACCGGCACACGCACTGCGTGCCCAGCCCCATCGATACGCACGCCCGCGCAGCGCGAGCAGCGCGCCGTAGAGCCAGGCGAGCGGTTGCAGCGGCGAAGCGCGCGCGTGCTCGCGATACCACAGCTGCGTCAGCCGTCGCTCCAACGTCGCCCGGCCCCTCAGTCGGAGAACTGCAGCCGATGCAACTGCGCATACAGGCCGCCGTGCGCCAACAGCTGTGCGTGCGTGCCGCTCTCGGCGACCGCACCGGCGTTGAGCACCAGAATGCGATCGGCCTGCTCCACCGTGGAGAGGCGATGTGCGATGACGAAGGTCGTGCGGTGGCGCAGGAGCTCGGCCAGGGCCGCCTGGATGTGACGCTCGGACTCGGTGTCCAGGGCGGAGGTGGCTTCATCGAGGATGAGGATCGGCGCATCTTTCAGCAGTGCGCGCGCGATGGCGATGCGCTGGCGCTGCCCGCCCGAGAGCAGCATGCCGCGATCCCCTACCAGTGCATCGAGCCCGCCCGGCTGGCGGCGGATGAACTCGAGAATGTGCGCAGCTTCGGCGGCACGCTCGATGTCGGCGTCCGGCACTTCGCGGCCGAAGGCGATGTTGTTGCGGATGGTATCGTTGAACAGCACCACTTCCTGACTCACCACCGCAATCTGCTCGCGCAGGTTCTTCAGCTCGAACTCGCGCACATCGCGGCCATCGATGCGCACGCTGCCGGCGGCTACGTCGTAGAACCGCGGCAACAGGTTGACCAGTGTCGACTTGCCGCTGCCGGAGCGGCCGACGATGGCGAGAGTCTCTCCGGGGGCCACCGCCAGGGAGACATCCGCGAGTGCGCGCGGCGCCCCCGCAGGGTCTGCGCCGCCGGCGGAGTAAGCAAACCACACGTGCTCGAATTGCACCTCACCCCGCACGCGCGCGGCGCGGAACGTGCCGCCCTGCGGCTCGGGCGGCTCATCCAGCACCTCGAAGAGACTCTGTCCCGCGGCGATTCCCTGCTGAAGCGGGCCTGCGACTCCCACGAGGTCGCGCAGCGGCTGCGCGATGCCGACGAGCGCGGCGATGAAGCCGAGCATGTCCCCCATGCTCATGCGGCCGTGGATCGCATCAGCGATCGCGATCCACAGCACGATGGCCGCGCCTATGGCGGTCACCTGCTGCACCACCGGGTTGGAGATGCCGCGCGTCAGGATCAGGCGCATGTTGGAGCGCAGATTGTGCGAATCGACTGCATCGAACTGGCGCGCGAGATGGGCTTCGGCGTTGTAGACCTTGAGAAGACGCGGCGACTCGAAACCTTCCTTGGCAACGCGCGTGACGTCCCCCATCGAGTCCTGGATGCGGCGGCTGTAGCGGCGGAACTTGAAATTGATGATCGAGACCAGCCAGCCGATCAGCGGGGTGAGGATCAGTGCGATGAGCGTCAGGCGCGCATTGAACCACAGCATGAACCCGAGTGAGCCGATGATGGTGAGGCTGGTGCGCACCACCAGGTTGATCGAGTCGGTAGTGGCCTGACCGACCTGCTCGCTGTTGTAGGTGAGCCGGGACAGCAGCACCGCGGAGGAGCTGCGGTCGAAATACCCGACCGGCAGCTCGAGAATGTGGCGGAACACCTCGCACCGCAGTCGGCTGACGATCTGCCGACCCACGTAGCCCATGTAGTAGGTCTGCACGAACTCACCGATGCCCCGCAGCGCGAACAGCCCCACCAGAGCGAGCGGGACCCAGACGATGGTGCGCGGATCCTCGTGCACGAGCGTACCGTCGCCGAATTTCTTGGCGAACCAGGCGAAGCTGGTCATGGTCGCGGCGAACAGCGTGCCGCCGAGCATGCCGAGGACGAAGCGTCCCCGATGCGCGCCGAGGTAGCCGAGGAGCCGGCGATAGGTGGGCAGCGCCCCTCGTTCGCGGGGCGGCCTGCTCCCCGTCACGCTCGGCGCTCGTCTGCTGTCGTTCAAGGCTTGCCTGCGGGCTCTTCCTTGACCGTCGCGATATTAACCTCCGCGAAGCCCAACCGCCCGAGCACGTCCATGGCGGTGATCACGGCCTGGTGGGTGGCGCGGGCATCGGCCCGCAGCGTCACCCGCACCGTGCGGTTGCTGCCGGCCTCCTTCAGGAGCGCCGCCCGCAACGTCTCGGGACTGGAGTTGATCAGCTCCCGCTGGTTCACCAGATAACTGCCCTGCTGCGTGACACTCACCACCAGCGGCTCGCCGCTGACTTTCTGGGTGGGGACGGCGCTCGCCTGCGGCAGGTGTACCCGCAGCCGCCCTTCGTCGGTGAATTTGCTCGAGAGGATGAAGAACACCACCAGCAGCAGCACCACATCGATCAACGACACGACGTTGATCTCCGGCTCCTCGTGGCGACGGGGCTTGAGGTTCATCGCCGGCTCACAGCGCGCGCTTACGCCACCGCCACGGCTGCCGGTGCGGTGCGCTCGCGTGAGCGTGCCGCCTCGAGCGCGTCCGCCATGCGGATGGCGTTCTTTTCCATCTCCACCACGATGCCGTCGACGCGGCCGCGCAGGTAGCGGTAGGCAATGAGTGCCGGTATCGCGACGCACAGTCCCGCGGCGGTCGCAATCAGTGCCTCGGCGATACCTCCCGAGAGTGCGCGCGGATCACCCATGCCGCCGGCCATGATGGCGTTGAATGCGCGGATGATGCCGGTCACGGTGCCGAGCAGCCCGAGAAGCGGCGACACTCCCGCAATGGTGCCGAGAGTGTTGAGAAATCGTTCCAGCTCGTGCACCACGTGGCGGCCGGTGTCCTCGAGACGCTCCATGAGCATCTCGCGCGGCCGATGCCGGTTGGCAAGGCCGGTGGCGAGCAGCCGCCCGAGCGGGGAGTTCTGCTCCAGCGCCGCGATCACCTTGTCGTTCACCTGGTTGGACTCGATCAACTGCCACACCTTCTGCGGCAGCTCGCGCGGCAGCACGCGCTTGTCCTGCAGCGTCCACAGCCGCTCGAGAATGATGGCCGCGGCGGTGATCGAGCAGAGAATGATCGGCCACATCAGCGGGCCGCCCGCCCGCACTATTTCCCACATTCGACGCGATTCCTCACACGGGTCGCCAGTGCAAGGGGCGCATCATACCGGAGGGACCGGGGCGCTCAAGGAACTGCGTCCCGGGCGCAGTACACATTGCGCTGCGGGCCATTCTGGTACAGTCATCGGGGCCCATGCCGCGCCAGCTGCTGAAACGGATCGTTCCGGCCCCACAGTCGCTGCAGGACCGCTGGTTCGTCCGGCTGTTCGGCGAGCGCATCGCCGACCCGCATCTGTGGACGCTGCACCGCCGCGGCGTGACCTACGCCTTCGGAGCGGGCCTCGCTATCTGCTTCATCCCGCTGCCGGTGCACCTGCTCACTGCCTGCACCATCGCGATCATCTGGCGGCTCAACATTCAGGTGCTCTGCGGCACGACCTTCCTCGTGAACCCCTTCACCTTCATGCCCGTTTACTACTTCGCCTATCGGATGGGGAGCGCGCTGCTGCGCACCCCGCCCGGCCACTTCAAGTTCCATCCCACCTGGGAATGGTTCCGACACGGCCTTGCCCCGGTGTGGCAGCCGTTCGTCGTCGGTTGCGTCGCCTGCGCGGTGCTGTTCGGCGTGCTTGGATGGCTGTGCCTCGAGCTGCTGTGGCGCTGGCACGTGCGTAGCCGCTATCGCTCACGTCACGCTCCGCAATCCGCCTCGGCTTGAACCCCGCCGCAAGGGTGAGGGGCTGCGCTACTGGCGCACGACCAGGGTTCCACCCTCGAGCTCGTAAACGCGCTCCATCCGGCCTGCGAGCCGCACGTCGTGCGTCACGACCACGAGGCTCGTGCCTCGCTCGCGATTGAGCTCCAGCATCAGGGCAAACACGCTCTCGGCGTTGGCGCCGTCGAGATTGCCGGTAGGCTCATCGGCGAGCACGACGCGCGGCTGCGTCACCAGGGCGCGCGCGACCGCCGCCCGCTGGCGCTCACCTCCCGAGAGCTGGTGTGGCCGATGCTGGAGCCGCTCACCGAGGCCGACGCGCTCGAGCAGGCTGCGCGCGGACTCGCGTGCCAGCGCGACCTTGCTGCGACGGACCAGCAGTGGCATCGCCACGTTCTCGAGCGCCGAGAACTCCGGCAACAGATGGTGAAACTGGTAGACGAAGCCGAGCGTGCGGTTGCGCAGTACGCCACGCTCGGCCTCGCTCAGCGAGTGAATGTCGCGTCCCCCTACACGCACCACCCCGGAGCTCGGTGGATCGAGGCCACCGAGAATCTGCAGCAGCGTGGTCTTGCCCGAGCCCGAGGCGCCGACGATGGCCACGCGCTCTGCGGCGGCCACCTTGAACGCCACGCCCCGCAGTACCTCTACCACCACCGGACCCTGGTGGAAGCTCTTGTGCACCGCCTGCGCTTCGAGGACCGCGTCACTCATGGCGCAGCGCCTGCGCGGGTGCGGTACGCGCCGCCCGCCAGGCCGGATAGACGGTGGCGAGCACGCACAGCGCGAGCGCGACGGCGCACACCCTCAGCACGTCGCCGAGCTCGACGTAGGCGGGAAGATCGCTCATGTAGTAGACCCGTGCGTCGAGAAACTGCGTGCCGAGCAGCCGCTCGAGCCCGGCCACGAGGGTCTCGAGATTGTCGGCGAGCAGCGTGCCGAGCGCCGCCCCGCCGAGGGTGCCGGCGAGGCCGATGAGCACCCCCTGCACGGCGAAAGTCAGCAGCACGTTGTGCGGTGCCGCACCGAGCGTGCGCAGGATGGCGATGTCCGTCTGCTTCTCCTTCACGATCATCACCAGTGTTGCGACGATGTTGAACGCGGCCACGGCGACCAGCATGAGCAGTATGACGAACAGCATCGACTTGGTGATCTCGATGGAGCGGAAGAAATTCGCGTGATCCTGGGTCCAGTCGGTCACGTAGAACCCCTGGATGCCGAGCTGCTGCGAAACCCGCCGCGCGGCCTGGCGCACGAGAGTCGGTGCGCGCAGCGGATCGCTGAAGGCCAGACGCAGCCCGGTGACACCCCCCGCAACGCGGAACAGCCGCGCCGCATCCTCCAGCTGCGTGAGCGCGAGACCGCGGTCGAACTCGTACATGCCGCTGCTGAAGACGCCCACCACACGGAAGCGGCGCATGCGCGGCACCACTCCCGTCGGCGTGGCGGTGCCTGCGGGTGCGATCAGCACGACACTGTCCCCCACTCCGGCGTGCAGCTCGTGCGCGAGCGCACTGCCGAGAATGATGCCGTAACTGCCCGCAGTGAGCTCTTCGAGCCGGCCTGACACGATGTGCTGCGCGAGGCCGGTGGCGGTGCGCTCCTCCTGCGGCAGTACACCGCGCACGTCGGCGCCGGCCATGGCGCTGCCGTGGGCGAGCATCGCCTGGCTTTCGATGTAGGGAACCGCGGCCTCCACGCCTTGCTGGCGGCGCACCGCATCCTGCACCGCCTGCCAGTCGGGCAGCGTACCGTTGAGCCCGGCGATGGTGGCGTGCGAGGTCACCGCGAGAATGCGGCTGCGCAATTCCCGCTCGAAGCCGTTCATGACGGACAGCACCACGATGAGGGTAGCCACACCGAGCATCAGCCCGCACACCGACATGAGCGCAACGAACGACACGAATCCACGCCGATGCGTCGAGCGCAGGTAACGCGTGCCGATCAGCCACTCATACGCGCTCATCGGCTACTCATAACGCAGCGCCTCGGCCGGCGCGGTACGTGCCGCGCGCAGCGCCGGGTAGATCGTGGCGAGGGCCGTCAGCAGCAGAGCCGCAAGCGCAATGGCGGTTACGTTTCCCCAGTGCACCTCGGAGGGAATCGCGGTGATGTAGTAGACGTCCGCATCCATGATATGGAAGCCGAAAGTGTGCTCGAGAAACGGCACGATGCTGTCGACATGCAGCGCCAGCAGCAGTCCGAGCCCAGCTCCGAGCGCGACGCCGAGCCAGCCGATTACGAGCCCCTGGGTGATGAAGATGCCCATCACCCGAGGCGGCGCCGCGCCGAAAGTGCGCATGATGGCGATGTCGGTGCGCTTGTCCGTCACCACCATCACCAGCATCGCGACGATGTTGAATGCGGCCACCGCGACGATCAGCAGCAGGATCAGCGACATCATCGTCTTCTCGATGCGGATGGCGCGAAAGTAGTTGGCGTTGTCGCGCGTCCAGTCGCTCACCTCGAGCGTCGGCGGCAGCTGCGCCCGCAGTCGCGCGGCGACCTGCGGCGCGGCCAGCACGTCCTGCACGCGCACTCGCAGGCCCTCGCTCACCGTACCGGCCGGCCCGAGCGCCCGTACATCGGCCAGATCGAGAAATATCAGCGTGGCGTCATGATCCTGCAGCCCGACTTCGAAGACGCCGGCAACCTGTACCTCACGAAGCTTCGGGGCGGGTGTGCCGTCGGGACCCACGGTCGGCACCAGGAGCGTCAGACTGTCTCCCGGAGCTAGCCCGAGCCGCTCGGCGATGACCTCGCCCACGATCGCCCGGGCGGAGCCCGCGGTGAGATCCGCGAGGTGCCCCTGGGCGATGGTGTGCGCGAGCTCGGCAACGGTGGCGGGGTCGGCAGGATCTACGCCGCGCAACAGCACGGGGACCATCCCGGGGCCGTGCACCGCGAGAGCCTGCACTTCGGCGTACCGGGCTGCATCGGTGACTCCCGGGGTGGCACGTGCGAGCTGCACGATGTGCGACCAGTCCGGTTGCGCCGCGGCCTGCGGGGCCGCGCCCGCCGCTGCGAGCGAGCCCTGCGCGTACCTCGCTGCGGCCGTGACGCGCACCGGAGCACTGAGCGTGAGCAGCCGATCGCGCAGCTCGCTCTCGAAGCCATTCATCACCGACAGAATGACGATGAGCGCCGCGACCCCCACGCATACGCCGATGAGTGAGGCCCAGGTAATGAACGACACGAAAAAACGGGTCGAGCGGGCACGCACGTAGCGCAGGCCGACATAGATCGGCAGTGGATGAAACATCGTCGCGATTTAACCACAGTTCGGCCGTTATCAGACTTGCGTCACAAATCGGTGCGAGTGCCCGCGCAGCGGGCTTTGACAGATTTCCTGCGGTGTTATAGTCAGCCGAGTCTCGAGGAGAGCCGTCGCATGCAGACCCGCATACTCGCCGCATTGCTGTGCGGCTGTGCGCTCACGAGCGCCGCCACCGCCGAAACCATCGTGGTGAACGACGAGGTGCAGGTGCGTGACTCGCAGCTCGCTCGCCCGAAGCGCGGCACCACCATGGACCAGGTGGAGAAGCAATTCGGGGCGCCGGCCACCCGTCATGCGGCCGTCGGCGGCAGCTCGCAGCAGCAGCCGCCGATCACGCGCTGGGACTACAGCGGTTTCTCGGTATTCTTCGAGCACGACCGGGTGATCGATTCGGTGGTCACGGGCGGCTCGATGGGCAGTGCCCCTCCCGCCACCGCCAGCAACTTTACCCCCGGCTCCTGATCCTGCCTGCGGCGCCGCGCGCCGCAGCTGAGCGGCCTCCACACATCGACCCTGGGCAAGCCCTTACGGGCGCAGCCCGTGCGCGCCTCTGACCGCAGAAAGCGCGACATTTCACGAAGATGTGCTAGGCTCCCGCTCAAGAGAAGAATTTTCCCTGGGGATTCAATGGCGTTGGATGAAGCCTTGAGGGCGCACATCGAGGCCTTGGTGCGTGCCGGAGCCGTGCGCCGGAAGACCGCCGCTGCGCAGCTCGAAGCGGAGATCCGCCGGCGGGAGGAGGTCCTCAGACAGACCTTCCGCCGCTACGTGTCGCCGAGAGTGGCCGACAAGATCCTCGAAGACACGCAGCTGCGCGACACGCTGCTGTCGACCGCCGATGCGCGCGCACACGCGGTGGTGCTGTTTGCCGACCTGCGTGGCTTCACCAGCATCTCCGAGCAGCTCGACCCGCCGCGTGTGGTGCCGCTGCTGAACGAGTACTTCTCGCTGCTTACCGAAATCACCTTCCGTCACGAGGGCACCGTGTTTCACATGGCCGGGGACTGCCTCATGCTCGGCTTCGGTGTGCCGCTCGAGCAGCCCGATAGCCCGCAGCGGGCGCTGCAGGCTGCGCGCGAGATGCTCGAGAGCTTCGGCGCGCTCGCCCGTACGTGGCAGGAACGCCACCACGTCGAGGCCGGCCTCGGTATCGGCATCAACGAGGGCGATGTCGTGGCCGGTAACGTGGGCTCCTCCGCCTACATGAGCTACACGATCATCGGTGACACCGTGAACATCGCTGCGCGGCTCTGCCAGCGGGCGCGCGCGGGCGAGATCCTGTTCTCGAGCACGCTCAAGCGCTCGCTCGATGCGCGCGGCGTCGATGTCGGCGCGACCCTGCTCCCGCCGCTGCAGTTGCGCGGCCGCTCGCATCCGATCGACATCTACTGCGTACCGCGGATGACGCGCATGCAGCTGGCCGAGGGTCCGATCGCAGCCTGAAGCGGCTCGCCACCGGCGCGGCGCCCTTAGGTAAGCTGCTCCGATGTCCGCCCTGCTCCATCCGCCGGCGCCGAGCCGCGCCACTCCACTCCTGCGCTGGCATCAGCTGTACGGGAGCGCCGCGGCGCTCGCGCTCGCAGAAGTCGCGCGCGCCGATCAGCGGCTGTACGTGCTGGTGGCCGATGGTGTGCGCGAGCTCGAGCGGCTGTCGGCAGAGCTGCGCTTCTTCTCCTCGGGGACATTGCAACTGCTGCGCCTGCCCGACTGGGAGGTGCTGCCGTACGACGTGTTCTCGCCCCACCCGGACATCATCTCCGAGCGGCTGCAGACGCTCTACGAGCTGCCCCACACCCGGCGCGGCTGCCTGATCGTGAGCGCCGATACCCTGATGCAGCGCCTGTCACCGCGGCAGTACGTGCAGGGCCGGGCATTCGAGCTGCTCGTGGGTCAGTCGCTCCCCATCGAGCCATTCAGGCAGCGGCTGGCCGAGGCCGGGTATGCGAGCGTGAGCCAGGTGGTGAGCCCGGGCGAGTTCGCAGTGCGCGGCTCGCTGCTGGACGTCTTCCCGATGGGTGCCACGACCCCGCTGCGCATCGATTTGTTCGATGAGGAGATCGAGGCCATCCGCCGCTTTGATCCGGATACCCAACGCTCACTCGACACTCTGCCGGGCGTGCGGCTGCTTCCCGCGCGCGAGGTGCCGCTCGATCCCCAGGCGGTGAAGGACTTTCGCCGCCGTTATCGCACGCGCTTCGAGGGCGACCCGAACCGCGGCAGCATCTACCGCGGGGTGAGCGAGGGGCTGGCGCCGGCGGGCGTGGAGTTCTACCAGCCGCTGTTTTTCGAGTCGATGGCGACATTGTTCGACTACCTTCCTGCGGATGCAGTGCTCGTGCACGAGGCCTCGCTGGCAGGATCGCTGATCAAGAGCTGGCAGGAGATCGGCGAGCGCTACGAGGAGCGCCGGCACGACATCGAGCGGCCGCTGCTGAGGCCTGCGGAGCTCTTTCTCGAGCCAGCGCAGCTCGAGACACACTTCGCCGCGTTCGCGAGCATTACGCTCGATCCGTTCAAGGCGGATATCGAGCTGCAGGGCGAATCGTCGGTGGTGCGCAATTTTCCGACGACCGCGCCGCGGGAGTTGCGCATCGATGTGCGTGCTGCGGAACCTTTCGCGCCGCTCGACGCTTTCCTGCGCTCGTTCGAAGGTCGGGTGCTTGTCGCCGCGGACTCCGCCGGCCGGCGCGAGGTACTGCATGAGATGCTGCGCGCCCATCAGCACGAGGTGAGCATTCTCGAGAGCTGGGAGGCATTCGCTGCGGGCGATGCGCGCTTGGCACTCAGCGTGGCGCCCGATCTGCGCGGTTTGACGCTCACCACACCGCCGGTCGCGGTCATCGCCGAGGCGCAGCTGTTCGGACCGCGTGCGCCGGTAGAGCGCCGGCGCAAGCGTGTCTCTGACCCCGAGGCGATTCTGCGCGATCTGCAGGACCTCACTCCCGGGTCACCCGTGGTGCACGAGGAGTACGGCGTCGGGCGCTACCTGGGATTGCAACCCATGGAGGTCGGCGGCCAGCCCGGGGAGTTTCTGGTGCTCGAGTACCAGGACGGCGACCGCATATACGTGCCGGTGCACGCGTTGCACCTGGTGAGCCGCTACACGGGCGCAGCTCCCGAGCATGCACCGCTCCACAAGCTCGGCACGGACCAGTGGGCGCGGGCGCGCCGGCGCGCCGCCGAACAGATCCGCGATGTGGCCGCGGAGCTGCTCGACCTGCATGCGCGCCGCCAGGCGCAGCCGGGGCTCGCGCTCGCGGTGAACGAGCTCGACTACCAGGCGTTCGCCAACGCATTTCCGTTCGAGGAGACCGAAGACCAGACACAGGCGATTCGTCAGGTGCTGGCAGATCTCGCCGCCGATCGCCCCATGGACCGCATCGTGTGTGGCGATGTCGGCTTCGGCAAGACCGAGGTTGCCATGCGCGCGGCCTTCGTCGCCGCGCACGCCGGCAAGCAGGTCGCGGTGCTCGCGCCGACGACGCTTCTCGTGCAGCAGCACCTTGCGAACTTCCGTGATCGCTTCGCCGACTGGCCCGTGCGGATAGAAGGTTTGTCGCGTTTTGGTACCTCCAAGGAGACTCAGGTAGTCCTCGAGGGACTCGAACAGGGCAAGGTGGACATCGTGATCGCAACCCACCGTCTGCTGCACGCGCACGCCCGCTTCCGGGACCTGGGACTGGTGATCATCGATGAGGAACATCGCTTCGGGGTGCGTGACAAGCAGCGTCTGCAGGCTCTGCGTGCCAACGTGCACGTGCTCACCCTGACCGCGACGCCGATCCCCCGTACCCTCAACATGGCCCTCGGCGGATTGCGCGACCTCTCGCTCATCACGACCGCCCCTGCCGAGCGGCTGGCCATCAAGACCTTCCTCATCGAATGGCACACTCCGACCCTGCGCGAGGCGGCGCTGCGCGAGCTGCGGCGCGGCGGGCAGATCTACTTCGTGCACAACGAGGTGCGCAGCATCGAGAAGATTGCCGCCGAAGTGCAGACGTTGGTACCGGAGGCGAACGTGCGCGTCGGCCATGGCCAGATGCGCGAGCGCGATCTCGAGCAGCTCATGGTCGATTTCTATCACCGGCGCTTCAGTGTGCTCGTGTGCACGACCATCATCGAGAGCGGCATCGACGTGCCGAGCGCCAACACCATCATAATCAACCGCGCCGATCGCATGGGACTTGCGCAGCTGCACCAGCTGCGCGGCCGCGTCGGCCGCTCGCATCACCGCGCCTACGCTTACCTCATCGCGCCACCGCGCCAGGCGCTCGCGCGCGATGCCGCGAAAAGGCTCGAGGCGATCGAGTCGATGGAAGAACTCGGCGCAGGCTTCGTGCTGGCGACTCATGATCTCGAGATCCGTGGCGCCGGTGAGCTGCTCGGTGAGCAGCAGAGCGGCCAGATGAGCGAGATCGGACTGACGCTGTATCTCGACATGCTGGATCACGCGGTGAAGGCTCTCAAGGCAGGCCGTGAGCCGCTGCTCGATCAGCCACTCGCGGCGGCCACCGAGGTGGAGCTGCGGCTGCCCGCGTTTCTGCCCGACGCGTACGTCGGCGACGTGCACGTGCGGCTCTCGCTGTACAAACGCATCGCGGCTGCACCGAGCGAAGCGGCGCTCGATGAGCTCACGGCGGAGCTGCACGATCGCTTCGGTCCCTTGCCGCCCGCGGCGCAGAATCTGCTGCGCATCGCCAAGCTCAAAATCCGTGCGCGCACGCTCGGTGTGCGGCGGCTCGATCTCGGTCCGCAGGGCGGTTCGGTGCTGTTCGAGGAACGCTCGGCGGTCGACCCCTCGACGCTGGTGCGCATGGTCCAGCAGGGCGCACGCGAATATCGCCTGGAAGGTCCGTTGAGGCTGCGCGTGTCGCGCGCGCTGCCCGCAGAAAGCGCGCGCTTCGAATTCGCCACCCAGTTGCTGCGGCGTCTCGGCGAACGGGCGCAGGTCCACTGACACTTACCCGCATGTAGAATGACTCACATGGGTGCTCATCGCGCGCCACCATGGTTGACTGTTCTCGTTGCACTGTTACTCTGCGGCGGCCTGTTGGCAGCGCCCGCCGAGGAGACTGCACCACCCGCTGCACCGGCTGCTGCTCCGGCGAATGGACCTGGCGGCACGGTCTACAATGTCGAGATCATCGTTTTTCGTGCGACCAGCGCACTCGGTGCTCCCGAGGACTGGAGCGCGGAGGCGGGGGCACGTAACGTCGCCGGTGAAGAGTCGCCGAGCGGCGCGGCGCAGGTCGGACACTTCGTCGCGCCACTGCCCTCCTCGTCCTGGCAGCTCGGCGAGCTCGAGAGCCGCCTGCGCGCAAGTGGCGTGTACGTTCCGGTAGCGCACACGGCGTGGTCGCAGACCGCGAGCTCATGGGGGACGCGCGCGGGCTTTGCGCTGCAGAAGCTCGGGGTGGATGTGCCGGGCCTTTCCGGCAGCGTGTTCCTCGAGCGCGGCCAGTGGCTGCATCTCGGCATGGCCCTTACCTACGTCATGTCTTCTCCGCCGCAGGGTCTCGGCGCGGCCGCCGACACTCCATTCATCATCAACGAAAGCCGGCGCGTGCGCTTCTATGAGCGCAACTACTTCGACCATCCGGCATTTGGTGTGATTGCGCTGGTCAGTCCGGCGCAGGGCTCTCGACCACCAGGTCGTTGAGTGCCAGCCAGGAGCATCCGGTACCGCAGGAAAGCCGATCTATTCGCTCGGTCTGCGAGAGGAACCGAGTCGCCGTTACTGGTGTCGGGCGAGACAAAGTCACCACGCGTGCCACCAGTGGCGATGATGGCCTCGGTTCCGGTTTTGATATCGAGCAGGCCGACCGTGCCATCATTGTTGTTGACGACCACCTCACCGCTCAGCTTCCCGCCCGCGATCACGCCGGTGCCATCGGGTCCATGGCCACCCCCCGAGAAGGTGTTCAGCAACGCGCCGGTAGCGTAATCGAATGCCAGGATGCTTGCCGCCGGATTCCGCATAAACGATTTTGCCGTCGGTCGACACTGTGACGCCATCGCAGCAGTTGGGCGATGCGACGATCACGCGGACCGCGCCATTCAGGGGATTGATGTCGACTATCCCTTCGTTCGAGGAAGAGACGCTATGGCCGTTGGCGACATCGCCCCACATTCCCAAGTCACTCCTGAGAGCGCTGGGAACACCCGCTATTGGGTATGCACCCCGCTGTTGTCGAAATGCTCGTAGATGCCCCCGAAGGCCGCACTGCAACAATGACCTCGCTAGCTCGAGCGTGGACCGAGCGGTCGCCCCGCGGAAGCGAATCGTTCGCACGCGACTCCGCGCGAACCGCGCTTTATTTCCCGCCAAGCAGCTGTCCTGCTGCGAACTCGAATTGCGGTACGTCGTTTCCCTGGAGCGCACAACGCACACGGGAGCGCGCCGCGGCGATGAACCAGGTCTGCAAACCATGCGGGATGCCGCGTCCGAAGACGCTCGGATCGAGCACGGCGACGCACGCGGCGTGCTCAGGATCGCGCACCGACTCATAGCGTATGAGCTCGATCTGCGCGAGGCGGGCGGCTGCCGCGAGCTCCTGCGCGCCCTGATAGTTCGTCGGGTGGCTCCATACCGCACGCTCGCGCACGAACGGCGCGCGCGTCAGATCGAGCGCCGCCCGCGTGCGCACTGCGGCCTCAAACGCGCTGTGCGGCACCGGCTTCAGGTCTGGCGTGGCGGGATAGTCCAGCAAGAACCGCAGTCGCCAGTAGGCTTTCTCCGCAAGCGCCGTACGCAGCGCCTCGGCTCCATACCAGACGCCGGGCTCGAGAGCTGACCGAAAGCGTGAACCGAGGTGCGGCCGGTAGCGATAGGGCGTGGCGAGCAGGTAGTGCAGCCGCCGTACCGCCGGTGGCAGGGGCGGCTTGCTCTCCTCGAGCACTGCTTCGAGCAACGCCTGTTCCTCGAGCGAGTCGGTGAGGCGCATGGTCGATGCGGTATGCTGAGCCTCCACCACGCGCCACAGCGTGCGCGCGTAGTTGCGCGCTTCAGATGCGAGCGCGCGCGGCGTCCAGGTAGTCAACGGTGCGCACCAGGCCCGCGGGCTCCCGGATCAGGTCGAGCGGTACTCCTCCGAGTGCCGTGTTTTCGCCGCGCAGCCATGCCTGCGCGGCGGCATCGTCCGAGCCCACGATGGCGTCGAGCGAGCGGAATAGCCGCACGAACAGCGCGGCCAGCTGCCACGGCTTGGAACCGGGCTCGAGTTGCCGCTGGCCATTGGCAAGCCGCGAGAGAGTGGCGGCGCTCACGCCGAGGACCGGCGCCAGATCCGACTGTGCCAGACCCAGAAAGCGCGCGGCGCGTACCGTGGCGCGCGACAGCGTGGTCGCGGCGTCCGCTGCTGGTTGCCGCTTTGGGTTGGTGCGCCGTGCCTTCATTCAATAGAAATAATAGTCGTATTTTATTTCCATGGCAAAGGAGCTGCCATGGCTTGGCCGTAGCGGCGGCAACCGCAAGGACACTTCACTTAACCTCTTGGTTAACCATTCGCCCGAACACACCCCCGAGCGCGGCGGGTCGTCTTGCCTCGGGCAGCGGACGCCCCGGCCGGACTCACTCGGTCGTGGGACTGACCGCTGACTTGGCCGCCGGCACGGGCGCAGTCTCGCTTCCCGGGAGCTGGCCATCCTGGAAGTCCGCCGCTTCGGCGGTTGCCATACCGTCCTTGCCATTCTTCTTGGCGCGCCGCAGGGCGGCGCGGCACGCGTTGAGTAATCCTTCGAGCGCTAGCGTGCGCGGCGGCACGAGGCTGGCAATCCCCGCACTGAGGGTCACGTAACGCCCCGCGCCCGCGGTGGGATGGTGCATCAGCAGGTCGCGTACGCGCTGGCGCACGACCTGCGCGTACTGCGTGGCCTTCTCCGCTGCCTCACCTTGGGTCAGCACCACGAAGGTGCCGCCCTCCCACCGTCCCACCAGATCTCCGCCGCGCCGGTAGGAAGCCCCGATCACTCGCGCGATGCGGCGGATGCAGGCATCGCCCGCGGAACGGTCGAATTTCTCGTTGTACGCGCCCAGGTCATCGATGTCGAAAAGCGTCAGGCCGATCTCGTGCGAGTCGCGCTGCGCGAGCTGCCAGTCCCGCAGCAGCAACTCCTCGAAGTACGCGCGCGAATGTAATCCGGTGAGCCGGTCCTCCCGCAGCCACGATGGCAGCCCGCAGGGGAGTCGCTCGGTCTGCTTCAGCCGCTCGCTGGCATCGCGGTGGTAGCCAATAAAATGAGTGAGCTTGCCGGCGCTATGCAGCGGATGGATGACCGTCTCGTTCCAGAACATCGTGCCGTCGGGGCGGTAGTTGCGCACCAGTACGCGCGCGCCTTCGCCCTTGCTCACTGCCTCGGCGAGACGCGTACGCGCTTCCTGGTCCCGGTCGGTCCCCTGCAGGATGCGCAGGTTCGTGCCCAGGAGCGCGGGGGCCGGATAGCCGCACATTTGCACGAACGACTGGTTCACGAACACGACCGGACAATCGCTCGAGGTGGCGTCGCAGATTGCGACCCCTTCGGGCGCGCTCTCGACGACGACGCGCCAGGCCTCCATCGCCCAGTTGTTCATGCACGGCTTCCCGGGTCGAGGGTAAGGGCCGGAGCTGCACTCGTCCGCGCGAGCAGCTCGCGGGCCCGCCCCCACTCGGGGGAAGCCTCCAGGACGGCGCGTCCCGGCGCTCCGGTGCGCCCGTGCAGGCGCACCAGGCGCAGGCTGGAGGCCGGCTGCGGCTCGACATCGAGTCTCGCCAGCAGCTCCAGGACACTCGCCCGATTGTTGCAGACCGGTAGCATGTCGCAACCCGCCGACAGGGCCTGCCGCGCCCGGGCGACCACGTCACCGTAGGCGGCGGCTGCCCCTCCCATGGACAGATCGTCGCTGAACACTACCCCCTGGAACCCCAGCTCTCCGCGGAGCACGTCGCGAATCCAGAGCCCCGAGAGGCTTGCGGGGGCGGAATCCACTGCCGGAAACAGCACGTGGGCCGCCATGACCCCCGGAAGGCCATTGGCAATGAGACGCCGGTAGGGGGTCAGGTCGGGGGCCAGGTCCGGGAGGGCTCGCCGGTCGACCGGGAGCGTGTGATGTGAGTCCGCCACCACGGCCCCATGACCGGGGAAGTGCTTGGCGGTGGCGGCCATTCCGGCCTCGCGCATGCCGTGCACCCAGGCTCCCGCGAGCTGAGACACCGTGGCCGGGTCGGCGTGGAAAGCCCGCTCGCCGATGACCTCGCTCACGCCGAGATCCAGGTCCACACAGGGCGCGAAGGAGATATCCACCCCGTGCGCCCGCAGTTCCGCGGCCATGAGCCAGCCGAGCGAGCGCGCGAGCGCGACACCTGCGCGCGCATCCACATCGAACTCGTGACCGATGCGGCGTGCGGGCGGCAGAAGCGAGAACCCTGCACGGAAGCGCTGCACGCGGCCGCCCTCCTGGTCGACCGCGACGATGAGCGGCGGCGAGCGCAGCGCGTGTATTGAGCTCACGAGCGCAGTCAGCTGCTGTGGATCGAGGTAGTTACGTGTGAACAGGATCACACCGCCGACCAGAGGATGACGCAGCAGCTCGCGCTCCTCGGGCAGGACCTCAGTCCCCGAGAGATCGATCATCAGCGGGCCGAGACTCACGCGCGCGGACCTCGCGCGGCGTCGCAGTTTGCGCCGCTCAGCAGCGCAAGGGACTCGACATGTGCGGTGTGCGGAAACATATCGACCACTCCGGCCGCTGCCAGCGCGAAGCCATGCTCGTGCACCAGTATCCCTAGATCGCGCGCCAGACTCCCGGGATGACAGGAAACATACAGCAGCCGCTGCGGCGCGAGGCGCGCGAGCGCAGCCAACACCGCACGTGCACCGGTGCGCGGCGGGTCGAGCAGCACGTGCGTGTAATCGCCGCGCATCCAGGGCAGTTCAGGGTCCGGCTCGCGCGCGAGATCGGCAACGTGAAACTCGGCGTTGCTCAAGCCGTTCAGGCGCGCGTTGCTGCGCGCACGCTCGACGAGCACGCTATCCCCTTCGACACCGGTCACCTGCGCTGCGGTGCGCGCGAGCGGCAGGCTGAAATTGCCCAGCCCGCAATAAAGATCGAGCACCCGGGCCGCGGAATTCAGCTCCAACAGTTCCGCCGCGCGCTGCACCAGCGACTCATTGACGGCGCCATTCACCTGAATGAAATCCGTGGGCGCAAACTGCAGCTCGATATCGAAACGCGGCAGGCGGTAATGGAGCGGCTCGCTGGTAGCGTCGAGCGCGCGCACCGAGTCGAGCCCGCCGGGCTGCAGATACAGACGCACCCGCTGCGCGTGGGCAAAAGCGGCTAGCTGCGCCTCGTCCTCGGGCGTCGGTGGCGAGAGTATCCGCAGCACCAGCGCGGTCGCGTTTTCGGCCACTGCGAGCTCGATCTGCGGGACGCGTTCGCGGATGCTGAGGCTGGTGAGCACGGCGGCGAGCGGTGCGATCAGCGCAGCGGCTCG
>DASQYM010000071.1:0-19494 GCA_035639195.1 Steroidobacteraceae bacterium | reverse complement strand
GCGACCGCTGCTCATCTCGGTGGCCGCCGGTGTGCGAGTCGCATCGCTCGAGTCCTGGTGTGGCGCGGCAGTGCCGGTCATGCGCGCCATGCCCAACCGTCCGGCGCGCATCGGTGCCGGCGCTACCGGCGTGTACGCGCCTGCCTCCCTCGGTAGCGAGCAGCGCGCGGCCGCCGAACGGGTGCTGCAGGCGCTCGGTGAGGTGTTCTGGGTGCACACGGAGGAATTGCTCGATGTGGTCACTGCGCTCTCCGGCAGCGGCCCAGCCTACTTCTTCCTTCTCGCCGAGCTCATGGCCGAGGCGGGCGCGCAGCTCGGGCTCGAGAGGGCCACGGCCCAACGCCTGGCCGCCGCAACGCTCTACGGCTCCGGCTTGCTCGCACGCAGCGGCGAAGGCGATCTTGCCCGGCTGCGGCAGGAGGTAACTTCCACCGGCGGCACCACCGAAGCGGCACTGCGTACGCTCGAGGCTGCGAATTTGCGCGCCACCGTGCACGCGGCGCTCAGCGCCGCAACGCAGCGCGGGCGCGAGCTCGCCGCGATGGGCGCGAGCTGACCTAACCTGCGAACCGCATGGGCGCTGCATTCAGCTTCATCGTCGAGACGCTGCTGTCGCTCGCACTGTTCGTGGTGATGGCGCGCCTGCTGCTGCAGTGGACGCGCGCCGACTTCCGTAACCCGCTCTGTCAGGCCGTGGTGCGCATCACCAACCCCGTGATCCTTCCCTTGCGGCGCGTGCTGCCGCCCATCGGCAAGCTCGACACGGCATCGGTGGTCGCGGTGTTGCTGGTCGCGACGGTCGACGTCGCCTGTCTGTTCGCGCTGCATGGCATCGGCATGCCGGGACCGCTGTCGTGGTTACGCCTGGTGCTGACCGAGATTGCGCGCACGCTGCTGTGGACCTATCTCTACGCCATTTTCCTCTATGCGATCCTCGGACTCATCGCGCCCGGCGGCTATTCGCCGCTGCAGTCGGTGCTGACGACGCTGTGCGAGCCGGTGCTGCGCCCGATCCGCCGGCTGATACCTACGGTCGCGGGGCTGGACCTCTCGCCCATGTGGGCGATCATTGCGATTTACGCCATTCTCATCCTCATTCGTGCGGTGTAATGCGGCGCATGCCTGGTGCGAGAGGTTGTGGAGCGCGCCAGCGTCCGCGGCCGCAGCGGTCGACTGGCGCTGACGGAACACACGCTTAGCGCAGACTTCGCAACGAGAATCGCAGCATTGGTGGCGCATTCGGCAACGTCGGGCTTGGGCGGCGCGGCGCATGCGGTGGCGCGCCCATACAAGTCGCTGTGCGCGAAACCCTGAAAAAAAGGCACTTTCACAACAGCGTCGCCGAAAAAACCGCTTGCCAAAGAGCGCGCATATGGCTATTTTTCGCGCCGATTCTCATCGCGCGGGCTGCATTCGCACCGCGTTTAGCAATCAGAACTATTCGAGGAGTAGCGCAATATGGCGAAAAAGGGTGGCGCACCGACCAAGTCGGAAGTATTGGCACACATCTGCAAAGACACGGGTCTCTCCCGCAAGCAAGTCGGAAGCGTCTTCGATTCGCTGGGCGGCGTGATCAAGAAGAGCCTGCGCGGAAGCGGCCTGTTCACGATGCCCGGCCTGCTGAAGATGAAGGTCGTCAAGCGGGCGGCCACCAAGGCCCGCGAAGGGGTCAACCCCTTCACCGGCGAGAAGATGATGTTCAAGGCGAAGCCTGCCAGCAAGAAAGTTCGCGTCATGCCCCTGAAGAGCCTCAAGGGCATGGTCAACTCGTAAAACTAGAATTACATTTTTCCGCGATCGCGGACGAAGGCCCGGCGGGGCGACCTGCCGGGCTTTTTGCTGTCAGCCGGCACCAGGTGCGCGCTGCATGAACTCGACGATGGCATCGCGCAGCTCGTTGATGCGGCCGTGGAAGTAGTGGCCGGCGCCGGGCAGCACGCGCAGCTCCGGCGCGGGCGATAGGCTGTGTGCCCACGCACTCACGACATCTGCCGGAACGACATCATCGGCGCCACCCTGCAGGATGAGCCAGGGGCAGGCGGGTCGCGGCGCATCACTCACATCGCTCTTGGTGACGCCCGGCGCGACCGTCACCAGGCACGCGGGCTGCGCCGTGGCGGCTGCGCGCAGCGCCACCACTCCACCGAAGGAAAAACCGGCGAGCCACAGCACTGCCTGCGGCCAGCGCTCGCGTCCATATGCGATGGCGGCGAGCGCATCGCCGACCTCGCCCCGTCCATCATCGTGTGTGCCTGCGCTCGCGCCGATGCCGCGGAAGTTGAAACGGATGGTCGGTGCACCGAAGTGCTGAAAGGCGCGCGCGAGCGTCCACACCACCTTGTTGTCCAGGGTGCCACCGTAGAGCGGGTGCGGATGGCAAATCACGCCGAAGGCGGCAGGGGTGACGCGAGACTCTGCGGCCGGGGTCTCGACGAGCGCCTCCAGCGGGCCACTCGGACCGGGCAACGCGCGGCGCTCCGCCTGCGGAGGTTTCACCGCCGCGGCCGCCTCAGGATGCCGCACCCTGCGGCGCGGCGAGGCGTACCAGCAGCCGGTTGAGGCGCTGCACGTACTCGGGGGCATTGCCGAGCGGGGTGCCTTCGGCGAGCGCGGCCTGATCGTAGAGAAGCTGCGTCAGCTCGGCGAACTCGCCGGTCGCGCTGCGCCCCTCGAGGTACTTCACCAGCGGATGTGCGACATTTACCTCGAGCACGGGCTTTGACTCCGGCACTTTCTGCCCCGCGGCCGCGAGAATGCGCCGCATGGGCTCGGACAGATCATGCTCGCCGAGCACCAGGACCGCCGGGGACTCCTTGAGGCGCGCGCTGACACGTACCTCGCTGACGCGCTCCCCCAGGGCATCCTTCATGCGCTTCAACAGGCCCTTGCTCTCCTTGAGGTCGGCATCGTGCTGCTTGCGGGCGGCCTCGCCCTCGAGACCACCGAGCTCGAGGTCGCCGCGCGAGGCGTCCTTGAAGCGCTTACCTTCGTAGCTCTCGACCTGGCCCATCACCCATCCATCGATGCGATCGGCGAGCAGCAGCACTTCGATGCCACGCTCCCTGAGGCGCTCGATGGCCGGGCTGCCGCGCGCCGCGGCGAGGCTCTCGGCGATGATGTAGTAGATGCGCTCCTGGCCAGGCTTCATGCGCCCGAGGTAATCGGCGAGGCTCACCGCTGGGGTGTCATCCTCTTTTAAGGTGCTCGCGAAGCGCAGCAGGGGCAGGAGCGCCGCCTGGTTGGCGTGGTCCTGCGCGATGCCCTCCTTGAGCACTGACCCGAACTCCTTCCAGAAAGCGGCGTACTTATCGGGCTCCTCCCTGGAGAGCCGCGCGAGCAGGTCGAGCACGCGCTTGGTGAGACCGCTGCGGATGGCCTCGACCTCCGGATCCTGTTGCAGCAGCTCGCGCGAGACATTCAGCGGCAGGTCGCTCGAGTCCACCACGCCCTTGACGAAGCGCAGATAAAGCGGCAGGAACTGCTCGGCATCGTCCATGATGAAAACACGGCGGACGTAGAGCTTCAGTCCCCGCGCCCCCTCGCGCTGCCACAGATCGAACGGGGCGCGCCCGGGCAGGTACAGCAGGCTGGTGTACTCGCGCTTGCCCTCCACCTTGTTGTGGCTCCACGCCAGCGGGTCGGTGAAGTCGTGAGCGACGTACTGGTAGAACTGCTTGTACTCCTCGTCCGTGATCTCGGTGCGCGGCAGTGTCCAGAGCGCCTTCGCCTGGTTGACCACCTCATACTCGAGGGACGCCTCGCCTTCCTTGCGCATGCGCACCGGGAAACCGATGTGGTCGGAGTAGCGGCGGATCAGCGCGCGCACCCGGAACGGATCGGCGAACTCGCGGGCATCGGCCTTCAGGTGCAGCGTCACGGTGGTGCCACGTGCCGGCAAGGTGACACTCTCCACGGTGAACTCCCCGTCCGCAGCCGACTGCCAATGCACTCCGGCCGTGGGCGGCTCGCCTGCCTTGCGCGAGCGCACCTCGACACGCTCGGCGACGATGAAGGCGGAATAGAAGCCGACCCCGAACTGGCCGATGAGCTGCGACGCTTTCTGCTCATCCCCTGAAAGCCCGCGGAAGAACTCCGCAGTGCCCGAGCGGGCGATGGTCCCGAGGTTGGTAATCGCCTCTTCGCGAGTCATGCCGATGCCGTTGTCGGTGATGGTAACCGTGCCGGCGGAAGGATCGGCATCGACCCGTATGCTGAGCTCGGCATCTTCGGCGAGCAGTGCGCTATTGGCGATGGCGGCGAAACGCAGCCGGTCGCACGCGTCGGAGGCGTTGGAGATGAGCTCACGCAGGAAGATTTCCCGGTGGCTGTAGAGCGAGTGAATCATGAGCCTCAGCAGCTCGCGCACCTCGGCCTGAAAGCCGTGTGTCTGCCGCTGTGTGCCGGACTCGCCTGCCGGCCCGGGTTGTGCGCCCCGGGGCTCCTTCGATGGTTCCATGCTGGTACGTCCGCGGAGCTGGTGAAGCTTCGCCGATCTTGGGAGGCGCGGGGCGATTTTCAAGCGCTGCATCGCGCGCAGCTGCAGCGCGGCCACGCTGCGAGGCCCCGCCGGGCCGCGGCAGGGCCGGCCCCGGCGGATCTCAGGCGAAGACGGCGAACAGCTGGCGGTGAGACAGCAGCAGCGTCGCCGCGCCGGCGAGGAGGGCGCCGGAGGTGGCGGCGATTACTGGCGCGGGAGCGGCGATGACCTCGGCAACCGTCACCGCTGCCACGTGGCGGCAGACGCCGATGAGGTCATCGAGCTCGTCCCAGAGATGCAGAAAGAATTCTTCCATCGCCGAGCGACTGTACGGGAGCACCGCATGTGCGGACGTGCGCGTGCTCACACTCGCACTTCTCTCCCCACGGCTTGCAGCCGCCTCGGGCCGTGCGTAGGCTTGCCTGCGACCCGCGTCACGCGGATGCGATAGAACATAAGGACATCATGCAGCGTATCGTCGTCCTGAACCCCAAGGGCGGGTCCGGCAAGACGACCATCGCGATCAATCTGGCGAGCTATCTCGCCTCCCATGGGCACGTACCCGTGCTCATGGACTTCGACCCGCAGGGATCCTCGGTCCGCTGGGTCAAGAAACGCAAACCTTCGCAGCCACCTATCCACGTCATTGCGGCGTTCGAGAAAGACACGCGCACGACGCGTGCATTCCAGTTGCGCGTTCCGCAGGTGACCACCCACGTCATCATCGACACCCCGGCTGCGCTCGAGGCGCGCCAGATACCCGAGATGACGCGCGATGCGGACAAGGTCCTCGTGCCCGTGCTGCCCTCCGATATCGACATCCACACCTGCTCGGGCTGTATCCGCGATCTGCTGCTGGTCGGCAAGATCCGCCGTGAGGACGACCGCATCGGTGTCATCGCCAATCGCGTGCGCCGTAATACTCTCGTCTACCAGTCGCTGATCCGCTTCCTGCACACTCTCGGCATCCCGATAGTCGCCACCTTCCGTGACTCGCAGAACTACGTGCGCGCCGCGGAGCTCGGCGTCGGCGTGCACGAGATGAAGAACTACGTGGCCCACGATGACATCGAGCAATGGCTGCCGCTCGTGGACTGGCTGGCGCGGGCGCCGGGCGAGCAGGCTCCGCCGGACAGCAGTCCGCAGCCGGGCTCTGCGGAACCCGCAGCCGATGGCAGCATGAGCGCGGCGGACAGCGCAGTGCAGCCTCGTACGGCCGGGGTACTGTCCGAGGCGGAGCTGCCAGCGGGTGTGGCGGTGGCTAGCGGCTGAGGAGTTTTCTGCCGCGCCGATGGCGCGTGCGCGCAGGCAGCGCGCGACTATTTCTTCGGCTTGGTGCCGCCGTTGGCGGCGCCGGGCTCGGTGCTCGACCAGGAATCGCGCACCTGATCGGCCCAGTTCTTGTAATTCGTCCAGGTGTAGAGGTTGCGGGTGATGGCGGCCTGGCGGGCACGGGCGCGCTGCATACGATCCAGCCAGTTGGCATACGCATCGGCACCGCCCGTCGGGCTGCCGGCTGGTGCCGGTTCGCGCTGCGTGCCGGGCGCGTTGTCACGCCCCCTGTCGCTCGAGCTCATGAGAAGCTCCTGAAGATCGTGCGTGTCAGCCTACGGCGTTCGCGCGCACGCCGCAGGAACTGGTTCACAGGCATGTCGCCGGTCGCATACGCCTGGGACGCAGCTCTCGCACGCACTCGGGAAAGTGTGCAACGCGCAGAGCGTTATGTAACGGTCACGCCGCGCGCCGCGCGCCGTGCGCCGTGCGCCGTGCGCCGTGCGCCGTGCGCCGTGCGCGCGAGGTTCCCTCAGGCGACCAGTCGATACACGGGACGGTACGCGCTGCCAGGCAGGCGCATGCGCCGCTGTGTCACGAACGCGGCGAGCAGATCATCGAGCAGCCGCATCACCGCAGGATCACCGGCGAGCTCGTACGGTCCCTCGCGCTCGATCGCCTGAATACCCAGCTCTTTCACGTTGCCGGTGACGATGCCCGAGAACGCACGCCGCAGATTGGCGGCCAGCTCGTGGGGCGGCTGCGCGCGACTCAAGTCGAGCGCACGCATGGCCGCATGCGTGACCTCGAAGGGCTGCTGAAATACCGGGTGGATCGACAGCAGCCAGTTGAAGTTGTAGGAGTCGCTGTGCTTGCGCCGGAACTCGCGCACCTCGTGCATGCCGCGCACCATGCGCCGCGCGACCTCCGGCGGGTCGTCGATGATGATGCTGAAGCGCCGGGTGGCTTCGGTCCCGAGAGTGCCGGTGATGAAGCGGCCGATGTGCTCGAAATACTCCTCGCTGTCGCGCGGGCCGGTGAGCACCACGGGGAAGGGCTGCTCGCGGTTGGCGGGGTCGAGCAGGATCGCGGCGAGATACAGGATCTCCTCCGCCGTGCCCGCCCCGCCGGGGAACACGACGATGCCGTGCGCCACTCGAACGAACGCTTCCAGGCGCTTTTCGATGTCCGGCATGATGGCGAGCTGGGTGACGATTGGGTTCGGCGGCTCCGCCGCGATGATTCCCGGCTCGGTGATGCCGATGTAGCGGCTGTGCTCGATACGCTGTTTGGCATGACCGATGGTCGCGCCCTTCATCGGGCCTTTCATCGCCCCCGGTCCACAACCGGTGCACACATCGAGGCCGCGCAGGCCGAGCTCGTAGCCGACCCTTTTGCTGTACTGGTACTCCTCGGTGGAGATCGAGTGTCCTCCCCAGCACACCACCAGGTTGGGCCGTGCCTTGTAGTCGAGCAGCCGCGCGTTGCGCAGCACGTGGAACACGGCATTGGTGATGGAGGCGGAATCGGTGAGATCGAAGCGGCCGCTGGCGATGATCTCGTTGGAGATGAACACCACGTCGCGCAGCACGGCGAAGAGGTGCTCCTTGATGCCGCGGATCATCTGGCCATCGACGAACGCCGCCGCCGGAGCGTTCTGCATCTGGAGCTTCACGCCCCAGGGATGGCGCACGATGCGGATCTCGAAATCGCGGTAGCGGTCGAAGACCTCTTTGGAGTTGTCGGTGGGCGCGCCGGAGTTGAGCACCGCGAGCGCACAGCGCCTGAACAGCGGATACAGCCCGCCCTGGCCGCTGTCGAGGAGCTTCTCGATCTCGTTCTGCGAGAGATTCTCGAGACTGCCGCGCGGACCGACGCGCGCGTCGACGAATTCTGAGAAATCGCTGCTCACTTAGAAGGTCAGGGAAGGATGTCGATCGGCACGTCGTCCGGAGTCAGCATCCAGATCTCGGTCATGTCGGCGTTCGACACGGCGATGCAGCCGTCGGTCCAGTCGTGATTGAGGTAGAACTCCGGCTCGTGCCTGAGGTAGTTCGGCAGCCCGTGAATCATGATCGAACCGCCGGTATCCCAGTGCCGCGAGCGGGCGCGTTTCAAGTCGCTCTCGTTCGGGTACGAGACCCTGATCGAGAGGAAGTAATCGCTGCGGGCGTTTCGGCGCTCGAGACGATAACTGCCTTCCGGAGTGCGGAAGTCCCCCGAGCGCTCCTTCTGTCCGGTGGGGCTCAGACCGAGCGCGACGTGGTAGGAGCGCACGATGTTGCCCCCGTGCATGAGCAGCAGGCGCCGATCGGCCTTGTGGACCACCACACGGTCGACGAGCGGCAGAGTATTGAGCGCCGGCTGCGGCAGCATCACCGGCTGCGCCTGGGGCAGGCCGTCTGCGTATGCGACGCCTGCCATGAGGCCGAGCACCAGCCAAAGCGTGCCTAAGCTGCTGAAATTCATTGCGTTACGGTTCACACCTGCGCCTTGGCCGAGATTATAGGCGCAGCAGCTGATCGCCGGCATGTGCGCCCTGTCACACGCGCTGTACGTAAGCTCCTACAGACGCAGAACCTGGGAGCCGCTGCGCAGCCTGCCGCACAGCGGCCCTGTTCAGCCGCCACTGGCGATTTCCTCAACGCGTGGCATGACGATCTGTGTACCGGCGCGGAGCGAGGTCAGATCGAGGTCCGGGTTGTACTGCTGCAGGAGCCACAATGGCAGCTGCGCGCGGCGCTGGCTGAGCGTCCACCCCGAGTCGCCGGACCGCGCGATACGGACCTCGGTGCCGACGATGCGATGGCTGGCGAAGTAGGCGGCCTGGAGCTCGCGGTGGTACTCATGGCGCAGGGTCTCGAACACCTCGCGCGTCACGCGCGAGAAGTCGAGCCGAATGCGCTGTCCGATCAGCACCGGACTGCGAAACTTCAGGTGGTTGATCTCGCGCAGGCGTGCCGAGGTCACACCGAGCCAGTCGGCGTAGTGGCCCAGGGTCTCCTCGGCAGCGACGCGGATGGTGTCATCCTGGGCGACACTGTAGTCGATGGGGTCGGCGCTCTGCTCGGCGTCGGCGGCGGGGCCTAACGCCGGCCCGAGCGCTTCTGCCTGAGCCGCCGACACCGGCTGCGGCGCCGACGCGGCGTGCGGCTTGGTGCTGGCGGCCATCAGCGCCGCGCCCGCCGCGGCGTCTTCGGCACTCTCGCGCACCGCGTCCTCCGCTGACACTGCGCCTCCGGGTGATGGGGGCGCTACAGCGTCTGCCGCGGGCGCCGAGGGCGCAGCTGCCTGCACGGGAGCGCGAGCGGCCAAAAGTGGAGGCGGTGCGGGTGAGACTGCAGGAGGTGGCGCAGGGGCAGGTGCGGCGGATGACCGCGGCACGGCCGCCGCCGGCGCAGGCGCGAGGGGTGTCGAAACGGGCGCGGACGTGACCGATGGAACCGAGCCGGGGGAGGCCGCCGCCGCAGCGAGGGTGATCGAGGTGGTCTCCGGCACCGTGAGCACACGGCCGGGACGCAAGTGTGCGCTCGTGCGTAGATGATTGAGTTCCGCCAGAGACTCGATCGGCACACCGTAACGACTGGCGAGCGCCGCGAGCGTATCGCCGCGCTGCACACGATAGTGCGGCGGAGCCCGCTGACCGGCGAACATCTCCCCAGGCGTCAGACGCTGCGCGAGCAGCTGGCTGCTCCAGGGGGAGCCATCGACCGGCAATCGCAGCCGATAAGCCTTCGGCACACGTTGCGCGCCGTTCCAGACTGCGGGCAGGAGCGCGGGGTTGAGCGAGCGCAGCGTGCCGGCCTCGATCTTCAAGACGTGCTCGAGTGAGCTGGCGGACACGTACGCCGGCAGTTCGACTTCCTGAAAATGCGCCTCGTTCTCCTTCTGCAGCGGCCCGAAGTACTTCTCCGGGTTGCGGTCGATCTCGAGTGCGGCCAGGAAGGAAACATAGAAGTTGCGCGAGGCGAATCCGAAGGTGCGGCTGCTGTAGCTGCGCACGATACGCACGATGTCGTCCGTGCCGAGTGTCTCCTTGGCGCGCCGCACCCCGGCGGTGCCGTGGTTGTAGGCGGTGAGTGCCAGCGGCCAGGTGCCGAGCACACGGTAGTTGTAAGCAAGCAGCTGCGCGGCGGCTTCGGTCGAGCGGAACGGGTCGAGCCGGTCGTCCACCGCCCCATCGATGCGCATGTAGCGCCGTCCGGTCGAGCGCATGAATTGCCACAGGCCCGCGGCGCCGACCTTGGAATAGGCGCCCGGATTGAACGAGGACTCCACGTGGGGTAGCACGGCGAGCTCGGCGGGCAGCCCGAGATTGGCGAGCGTCTCGGCGATGTGTGTTTCCCACGCGCCCGAGCGGATCAGGCCGCTTCGGAAGCGGTCGGATTGTCCGAGCTGGAAGCGGATGTCATCGACCGCGGCGCGCAGTCGCGCCGGCGTTCCTTCGCCACCCCACAGGTCGTGGATGCGCTGGTCTTCGGCAGACAAGGGAGCGTCCCCGCTGCCCGCGATTCGACGCAACGCCGAGGCCACGCGCTCGCGCGCCTGGTCAACGAGGCGCTGTCGCTCGGAGGGCGGCGAGTCGGGAGCGAAGTGCAGCGTCTCGTACACGATGCCGAGGTTCGACTGATCGTGCAGGAAGCCCGCGTTGGTATCGATCTGCGTATACACGCGGATCCAGAACTGAACGTCGCGCTCGAGTTGCGGGGGGCGCGGCATGGGATCGTCGGCGGCGAGCGCACGCGCCCAGCTGAATCCCAGGGCGAGAACGAGCAGCCAGCCTGCGAGCCCCAGCGCCCCGGTACCGATGCGGACTGGCGTGCGGGAGCCGCAAATCCTCCGTGTCGAGTTCATTTACACCCCTGAAAAAGGTCAACTTCCATTGTAGGTTCAACCACTTGGCTCAGATCGTGTCGCCGAGCGACCTGACAATGCTCCCCGAAATGTGTCGAGTATTTTGACACTTGGCTGTCTAGAACACCGACATCAGGCGTTCAAAGAGTGCCGCGCGGGAGCTGCTCGGGCGATGCGCCGGGCCCACAACGTGCACTGCGTCACATTTGGGCACCCCTCCGGGCGCTGCGCAGGGGCTGTCTGCGCCACGGGGCGCGCCTGGCACGAGTGTTGCTTTTCTAATAACCATCGACGGCAAACGCCGGGAAGGAAGACGACATCCAGGGATAACTGAAAGAAAGCGTGGATCGGGCAGGAGCCTTCCGGCTCGCCGGATACCGCGCACGACCGGATAACAACGAGAACGAACACTCCTCCACACACAAGCAAGCGACCGACACCCCGCGCAAGCGGGGTTTTTTTTGGGTAGCGTCGGCTGAATGGGATCCGGCGGCTCGTGGCTGCACCAGTCGCGAAGCCGGGGGTATGTGCGCCGGCCGGCAGCGGGGCGAGGATTTGAAAAAGGGGCGAGGCAGCCAGGAGCATCCCATGAAATTTCGCTTGCCTCCTCGAGCGGCACTTACCGCTCAGCAAGATGCGAAATTTCCTGGGGACCCCGCTAGCGACCGCCTCGCAAATCGCACCAGTTCTGTCAGTCGTAGTTGGTCGTCGCAATCAAATCGGTCGCGGACTCAGCCGCACTTCGAGTCGCCGCAGTTCAGGCAGGTCATGCAGCCATCCATCATCACGACCGCTGCAGTGCTGCAGCGGCCGCAAAGCTGCGCGCCCTCCGGAAAGTGCGGCTTGGCAAAGGCGTCGGTCTGCTTGGCACGGGCTTCGAACTGCGCACGTTTCTCGTCCACCAGCTTCTGCTGGTGCGCGTCGAGCTGCGTCCTGCGCATCAGACCGATGGCCTGCAGGTGCTTCTCGATCACATGGCCGAGCTCGGCGATGATCGAGGGCATGAACTTGCCGCCGGGCTGCCAGTAGCCGCCGCGCGGATCGAATACCGCCTTCAGCTCATCCACCAGGAAGGTGACATCGCCACCTTTCCTGAACACCGCCGAGATGATGCGCGTGAGCGCCACGATCCACTGGTAGTGATCGAGATTCTTCGAGTTGATGAATATCTCGAACGGCCGCCGTTGCTCGTACTCGGTGCCCTCATTCAGCACGATGTCGTTGATGGTCACGTACATCGCGTGATCGGAGATCGGCGTCTTGATCTTGTAGGTCGAGCCCACCAGCATTTCCGGACGCTCGAGCTTCTCGTGCATGCGGATGACTTTGGCCGTGCGCCCATGCTTGTCGCGTACCAGCTCGGGCTCGCTCGGCTGCGCAGGCACCCTGGGCTCGGCCGATTTCTCGGCGGCCGGCTTGTCCTCGGGCTTCTGCACCGCGTACTTGACGATTTTTCGATCGATCTTGGTCATTTGCTCTGTCCTAATCGGGCACTTCAGAACTTTCCGAAGTAGCCCTCCTTGAGGCTATCGTAGAGATTCGCCGCGGTGTGCAGCTCGCCGTCGTATTCGACCTCTTCGTCACCGCGCAGCTCGACCATCGTTCCGTCTTCGAGGGTGAACTTGTAAGTGGTGTTCTTCAGGTCCTGCTCCTTGACCAAAACGCCCTGGAACGCTTCCGGATTGAAGCGGAACGTGGTGCAGCCCTTCAGGCCCTGCTCGTGTGCATACAGATAGATGTCCTTGAACTTCTCGTAGGGGAAATCCGTAGGCACGTTCGCTGTCTTAGAAATCGATGAATCGACCCACTTCTGGGCCGCAGCCTGCACTTCAACATGCTCTTTGGGCGTGATGTCATCGGACGCGATGAAATAATCCGGCAGTCTCTCGGCATCATTGGTGGCTCCAGGGTTAGCGTTCGCGTTGACCAGCTCGCGATAGGCCAGCAACTCGAAGGAATAGACGTCGATCTTCTCTTTTGACTTCTTGCCCTCCCGGATGACGTTGCGGAAGTAGTGATGGGCGAACGACGGCTCGATGCCGTTGGACGCATTGTTGGCAAGCGAGAGCGAAATGGTGCCGGTCGGCGCGATCGAGCTGTGGTGCGTGAAGCGCGCGCCGGTCTCCGCCAGCTCGTGCACCAGCTGCGGAGCGACCTGCGCGATGCGCTGCATGTAACGGCTGTACTTGGCATGCAGCAGCCGGCCGGCGATCTTCGCTCCGGGCTTCCAGCCATCGCGCGCCATCTCCGGGCGTTTGCGCAGCATCTCCCGGGTCACGGTGAAATCCTCGTTCATGATCGGCGCCGGACCCTTCTCGCGCGCGAGCTCGAGCGCCGCCTCCCAGCCGGCCACGGCCATCTCGCGCGCGACCTCCGCGGTGAACTGCACCGATTCCGCCGAGCCATATTTCATGCGCAAGAGCGTCAGCGTGCTGCCGAGACCGAGGAACCCCATGCCGTGGCGGCGTTTGCGCAGAATCTCCTCGCGCTGCTGCTCGAGCGGCAGACCATTGACCTCGACCACGTTGTCGAGCATGCGCGTGAAGACCTTCACCACCTCGCGGTACTCATTCCAGTCGAATTCGGCGAAGTCGGTGAAGGGATGCTTGACGAAGCGGGTGAGATTCACCGAGCCGAGAAGACAGCTGCCGTAGGGTGGAAGCGGTTGTTCGCCGCAGTTACCTGTCACCAGCCCATTGAAGATGAGGTTGTTCTTGTCAGGCTGCGTCGTATCGAACACGGCCTCTTTGCCGGCATGCTCGATGCTAACGATGGCACTGACGAATTTCTCCCGATAAACCTCCGGATGGCGCTCCTTCCACGCCCGATACTTCTCGTTCTTCGCTTCGGAGATGAAACCGATCTCTTCCATGAAGCGATTGCGGGAAGCAGAACCAATGATCAACTCGTAGTCGGGCTTGCAGTCATAGAGCCGTTTGCCACCCTTCCCGTCCGGCAGCAGTCGGTGGCCTGCCGCACGGCGCTTCAGCACCCGGCAGAAAATGCCGAAATTCGCGAGCAGCAGCTGCACATCCTTCAGTAGTGACTCGTGGCTGGAAGCGAGCCGAATGGTGCAATAGGAGTTCTTGTCATCCCGCTGCACCGTGCCGTCTGTCTGGAACAGCCCGCGCAGATAGCCACGAACGCAGTCCTCGTTGCCGCGCCAGACCAGCTCTGGCACGAGCATCTTTGCCTTCGCGGTGAAGCCGTAGTATTCGAGCACTCGCGCCAGGATCACCGAGCGAATCATGATGAGACTGCGCTCCGCAACCGCTACTGCACTCACCCGGTAATCGCGTGGCGCTCTTTGCCATCCAGCGATCATCGAGTTGATGTAACCAACTACTTCCGAGGCGTAGTCCCGATCTTCACCCCAGAGGTTCAACAGCGCCCCTCGCTTACCCTTCCGGCGGTTAGTGAAATGCCCATCTCCCGTGATGAGCCCCAGCACCAGGCCCAGTTCCTCGTTACCGCAACCACCAAATTGACCCTTTCCCGACTGGACCAGCAGCTCATCACCGGGTTTGAGATCCTTCAGCTTGATCTTGCCGCGCGTGGTGTAGAACTCATGCCACTCAGTCGCCTTGATCTCGTAGCCATCCTTCGTCACGACGAGGTACACGTCCGCGGAGGATGAGGTCATGAATGCCGGTACCGCTTCACGTACTGCGACGCCCATACCTTCACCCAGGGCGCGCTTATCGACCGTCGCCTGAATATCGACCCTCGCGTCGTATAGATCGCCAATGCGCACCAAGCCGTAGCGCGTGGCCAGGCGCGTGTCGGCAGTGACGCACGGGTTAGTGGCACGGATGTTCTCGCACCACCAGTTGTTGTTCATCTCATTGACGCGGTCGATGAGAATGAATCCCGGCTCTGCGAAATCGTAGGTGGACGTCATGATCACGTCCCACATGCGCCGCGCGGGCATGCTCTTGTAGATCTTGCAAGCTACCAAACCCTCGTCGTTGACGACGTAGTCCGCGTGCACCGGCCACTCGCGCCACACGAATTTCGCCGGATCCTTGATATCGGGCTTGTCTGCTTCGTACTCCCTGAGTGACAACGGGAAGGCGAGCGGCCACTCGCGGTCCTCCCGCACCGCCTGCATGAACTCGTCGGTGATGAGCAGCGAGAGGTTGAACTGGCGCAGCCGCCCGCTTTCACGCTTGGCGCGGATGAACTCCATGACGTCCGGATGTCCGATGTCGAACGTGCCCATCTGTGCGCCGCGACGGCCACCGGCGGAGGAGATGGTGAAGCACATCTTGTCGAAGATATCCATGAACGAGAGCGGTCCGGAGGTATAGGCACCCGCTCCAGACACGTATGCGCCGCGCGGCCGCAACGTCGAGTGCTCATAGCCGATACCGCAACCCGCGCGCAGCGTGAGCCCCGCCTCGTAGACCTTCTTGAGAATATCCTCCATCGAGTCACGGATCGTCCCGGACACCGTACAGTTGATCGTGGAGGTCGAGGGCTTGTGCTCGAGTGCGCCCGCATTGGACGTCACACGTCCAGCAGGTATCGCGCCTCTCCGCAGCGCCCACAGAAAGCGCTCGTACCACTGCTCGCGCACATCCTCTGCCTCGATGTCGGCGAGAGCACGCGCCACGCGTTTGTAGGTATCGTCCATCGTCTTGTCGATGGGCGTACCGTCCTTCGCACTCAGACGATACTTCTTGTCCCAGATATCGAGCGACGCTTCCTGGAAAGGAATGGCATCGATGTCCTTGGGTTCGATCTTCACGACAGTGTTCATGTAATCCGCGGCGCTCCGATGCTCTTGACGCCTTGCTCGGATTGCAGGGAATGTCAGTCAGACCAACTTCAGGGACGTCTCGTGTCGCCCCCGAGCCGACTGGCACCTGCTGTCTGAACGACAGTCAGATCCCCTGAAACCTCCCCCGACCGCGTGATCGTGATCGCTCTGCGCGAACACTAGATCTTGTGTCGGGGTCAAAAGACTAATGACGGCTCCCGGGTGCGTCAAGGCTCGAGAGGTCATTTTGTAAAATCATTTCTGAGGTTATTTTTCAGCCACTTATAGAAATAATGGCTGCCGTATTCACCATATTTTTTGCATAAATGTGGCCGAGGTCTCAATCTTGGCTACCCCAATATATTGTGGACAGGTCAGCCACAGGTTCTGCACAGGCTGCCCACAAGAGAACGCACCTCGGGCGCTGATTTGGCGGTTTCGCGGCTTCGCTGTCCGACACCCAAGTCGTCATTTCCTGTCTAGCGGCGAAGCTTCGGGTTGCGGCGATTTACGAGGGCGCTACCACCGCGCTCAAGATGACCCTCAGCAGCTACGTACAGCACCGCCGCTCCGGTCCTGCGTTGGCACCCTGAGGTGGGTTTATCGCTCACGCCGATCCGGCGCGGCGCGCAACCGCTGCCGGGGAAGTGCCATGCAGCCGCGTGGTCTTGAAATTCCAACACCGAACCGCACATCAGCTTGCATCCGCGCACTGTGCAGTCGCGCTCTGCGCACCCAGTTTTTGGTTTCTGCTTTCACCTTATTCAAGAGGAGTTTTTGCATGACCATCGTTCGCTACGAGCCCTGGACGTTCGTGGGCCGCTTTCAGCGGCAGCTCGATCGTGCCCTGGGCGAGGCCGCCCATGGTGCGACCATCAGCTGGATCCCGCACGTCGACATCCACGAGGAAGCTGATCGCTTCGTCGTTGCCGCCGACCTGCCGGGCGTCGAAGGCAAGGACATCGAGATCACCGCCGAGAAGGGCGTGCTCACGATCAAGGGCGAGCGCCGCTCCGAGCAGCAGTCCTCCAAGGACGGCTACGAGAGCCTCGAGCGCGCCACCGGCACCTTCCTGCGTCGTTTCAGGCTGCCGGAGAGCGTGGATGCGGAGGCCATCAAGGCAACGCACCTCAACGGCGTGCTGGAGATCAGCATTCCGAAGCGCGCGACCGCGCAGCCGCGGCGAATCACCGTCCAGGCGGCCTGAAGCGCTGTGCACGTGGGCCGGCAGCGTGATGCTGCCGGCCACTCTCTTTTCAGAACCTCTCTGCGCTTTCGCTGCAGAGGTGCAGTCGAGGCGTGGAGCGGCCCGCCACGGCCGGCACGGCGCCTCGCTGCCTTCACATTCGGTGACGCTTGCGCGACCAGCCGAGGCTTCTTGGAGCTAGAATTCCCGTGTCATGAGCCGCGTGCTTGCCCTGTGTGTATGGATGGCACTCGCCGCGACGCCGCTTGCGGCGGCGATGCCGCCGGCCATGAGCGAGTCGGGACTGCCGTCGCTCGCACCGATGATCCGCAAGGTCTCGCCCGCCGTGGTGAACATCGCGACGCGCGGCACCATTCGCGAGCGCGGCGCGCAGAATCCGCTGCTCGACGACCCCTTCTTCCGTCGTTTCTTCGATGTGCCACCTGACAACGGTCCGCGCGCTCGTCCGTTCCAGAGCGCCGGCTCAGGGGTCATATTCGATGCCCGCAGCGGCTATATCGTCACCAACGCGCATGTCGTCGAGAACGCCAGTGAGATCACCGTCACGCTGCAGGACGGCCGTGACCTCAAGGCCGAGATCATAGGCAGCGATACGCCTTCGGACGTCGCGGTGCTCAAAGTGAAGCCCGACGGCCTCACGCAGATCCCGCTCGGCGATTCCGCCAAGATGGAGGTCGGCGATTTCGTGGTCGCCATCGGCAACCCCTTCGGCCTGCAGCACACCGTGACCTCGGGAATCATCAGCGGCCTGTCCCGCTCCGGGATCAATCCCGATGGCTACGAGGACTTCATCCAGACCGACGCTTCCATCAACCCGGGTAACTCCGGAGGCGCGCTGGTCAACCTGCGCGGCGAGCTGATCGGCATCAACACCGCCATCCTCTCGCGCAGCGGCGGCAACATCGGCATCGGCTTCGCGATACCGGTGAACATGGCGCACAGCGTCATGGATCAGCTCATCCGCTACGGCTCGGTGAAGCGCGGTCAGCTCGGCGTGAGCATGTACACGGTTACGCCCGATATCGCCCATTCGCTCGGACTGCCGAGCGTCGTTGGCGCGCTCGTATCGCAGGTGGTCGACGGCTCACCCGCCGACCATGCCGGCATCCGCACCGGCGATGTGATCACCTCGGTGAATGGTCAGCCAGTGAAATCCAACAGCGAGCTGCGCAACACCATCGGGCTGCTGCGGGTCGGCGACAGGGTCGAGATTGGCCTGCTGCGTGATGGCAAACCGCTGCGGGTGACCGCAGTGATCGCCGACACCACTCCCGAGCTCGCGGGCGGACCGGCCAGTATCCACAAGAGCTTTGATGGGGCGGTGCTCGCCGATGCTGCCGATGCCGGCGGCGCGCTGGTGCGCAGCGTCGAGCCGGGGAGCGCGGCGGCACAGGCGGGGCTGCGCGCCGAGGACGTCATCGTCGGCGCGAATCGCGGCCGCGTGAGCAGCGTGCGTGATCTGCGCGAGCGCGCCAAGGGTGCGGCGGTGCTGGTGCTCGAGGTGCGGCGCGGCGCCACCGTGCTGCTGGTGCCCTTGCGCTGAGCGGGCCGCTGCTGCCGCGCAGCAAACGCCACGGCGGCACGGCGCCAGCCAGCGCCGGAGAGGAAACGGTCGTGAACATCTGTGTGCTCGGAGGCAGCGGATTCGTCGGCACGGAGCTGGTCACACGGCTGGTGTACGCAGGACATTGGGTACGCGTCCCCACCCGCAACCTCGCTGATGCCGACCGCTTGCGCGTGCTCGACACGGTGGAGCTGCGCACGGCCAACGTACATGACAAGCGCGTCCTCGCGCAGCTGTTCGAGGACTGCAGCGCGGTAATCAACCTCATCGGCATACTCAATGAGCACGGGCGCGACACCTTCGCAATGGTTCACACCGAGCTCGCAGCCAAGGTGATGGCTGCGGCCCGCGGCACAGGCGTGCGCCGTGTTCTCCACATGAGCTCTCTCGGAGCCTCCGAGCACGCGCCGAGCCGTTATCTGCGCTCCAAGGCGGCCGCGGAAGGCGCCGTGCGCGCGCTGCCGCAGGGCGAGCAGCCGCACCCGGTGGTGACGGTGTTTCGCCCATCGGTGATCTTTGGGGCACATGACTCGCTCACCAATCGTTTCGCCCAACTGCTGCGCATGAGCGGCGGAGTACTGCCGCTCGCGCGCGCCAGCGCGCGTTTCGCGCCGATCAGCGTGCTCGATGTCGCAGAGGCGTTCGTGCGCGCACTCACGCTGCCTGCGCGCGCGGGGGCAACCTACGAGCTGTGCGGACCTGAAGTGCTGACACTCGAGCAGATCGTGCGCCTTACCGCGCGCAGCGCGGGTCTGCCGTGCCACATTTTCAAGCTGCCGGACCCGCTCGCTCGACTGCAGGGTGCGGTGATGGGGCTCCTGCCTGGCAAGCCATTCTCGCTCGATAACTTCCGCTCGCTTACCGTGGACAGCGTGTGTCGCGAGAATGGCTGTGCGGCACTCGGCATCGAGCCGCGGCCCATGCTGGCGGAGCTGCCCCTGTATCTCTCTCCCACTCGCGCGCAGCTGCAGCCCGGCCTGCATCTGCCGGAATGAGCACCATGCGATCGGCGCGAGCGCCCTCCCCGCTCAGTCGCTGACGGCCGCCGCCGGCGCACACAGCTGCGCGTGCCGCTCGCTGCGCGACTGCTGCGCGAGCCGGCGGGCTGCGGCGTAGAAGCGCTGCAAGTCATCGTCCTGCTCGTGCAGCAGCCGCAGGAAGCCTGGCACGCAGTCGAAGTACGTGGCGACCGAGGCGAGGCGCGCATTGTTGAGCCCTTGGGCGATCCATTCCTCGTAGAGCGGCGCGCTCGCGCCTTCCCGCCGCTCGAGCGCATGGATGTCGGCGGCCAGCTGGGTGAATACTTCCGCTTTCTTCACCACCATCTCCGGCCGTGGCAGCTCCGTGGCGTATAGCTG
>DASQYM010000070.1:0-44704 GCA_035639195.1 Steroidobacteraceae bacterium | reverse complement strand
TCATCTCCTCGAGCTTCGCCAGGTGGCGCAGACGCGTGTTGAGGATCTCCTCTGCCTGCTCGTCGGAGAGCTTGAAGCGCTTCATCAATACCGGCTTCGGCTCGTCCTCGCGGCGGATGATGCGGATCACCTCGTCGAGATTGAGGTAGACGACCATCAGTCCGTCGAGGATGTGCAGCCGCTTGGTCACCTTCTCGAGCCGGTACTGCAGCCGCCGCGTGACCGTCGTGGTACGGAACTCGAGCCACTCTCCGAGGATCTCCCTGAGACTCATCACACGCGGGCGCCCGTCGAGTGCGATGATGTTGAGGTTGACGCGGTAGTTGCGTTCGAGGTCGGTGGTCGCGAACAGGTGGTTCATGACCTCGGTGAGGTCTACGCGGTTGGAACGCGGCACGATCACCAGCCGGGTCGGGTTCTCGTGGTCGGACTCGTCGCGCAGATCGTCCACCATCGGCAGCTTCTTGGCGCGCATCTGTTCGGCGATCTGCTCCTGCACGCGCGTCGGCGAAACCTGATACGGGAATGCGGTGATGACGGCGTTGCCGTCCTCGATCTCCCAGGTGGCGCGCGCCTTGAAGGCGCCGATACCCTTGTCGTAGAACTCCTTCAGGTCGGCGCGCGGCGATACGATCTCAGCTCCCGTCGGCAGGTCCGGGCCCTTGACGTGCTTCATGAGCGCGGCGGTGGTTGCCTCCGGCTCCTCGAGCAGGTGGATCGCGGCGGCCGCCACCTCGCGCAGGTTGTGCGGCGGAATGTCGGTCGCCATGCCGACTGCGATGCCGGTGGTGCCGTTCAGCAGCAGGTTCGGCAGCCGCGCCGGCAGAATCGCCGGCTCCTCGCGCGAGCCGTCGTAGTTGGCAACCCACTCGACGGTGCCATCGGACAACTCGCTCAGCAGTACCTCGGCGTAGCGCGTGAGCTTCGCCTCGGTGTAGCGCATCGCGGCAAAGGACTTCGGGTCATCCTGCGAGCCCCAGTTACCCTGTCCGTCGATGAGCGGATAGCGATAGGCGAACGGCTGCGCCATGAGCACCATCGCCTCGTAACAGGCCGTATCGCCGTGCGGGTGGAACTTGCCGAGCACGTCACCGACGGTCAGGGCCGCCTTCTTGTGCTTGGAGACGGCCGACAGGCCGAGCTCGCTCATGGAGTAGACGATGCGCCGCTGCACCGGCTTCAATCCGTCGCCGAGCGCCGGCAGCGCGCGGTCGAGGATCACATACATCGAGTAGTCGAGGTAGGCCTTCTCGGTGAAGGTGCGCAGCGGCTGCTGCTCGATGCCTTCGAAATTCAGTTCCTGGTTCTCGGGCATGGCTATACCTGCACCTGCGCGAGGTTACCCTTCTCCTCGAGCCACTCGCGGCGGTCGGCGGCGCGCTTCTTGGCGAGCAGCATGTCCATCAGCTGATCGGTATTGTCCTTGCCGTCGATGGTGAGCTGCACCAGGCGCCGCGTGCGCGGGTCGATGGTGGTCTCGCGCAGCTGCGTCGGATTCATCTCGCCCAGTCCCTTGAAGCGCGTCACCGTGGGCCTGGTGCGCGGACTCTCCTTGCCGATCTTGTTCAGCAGCTGATCGCGCTCGGTGTCATCGAGCGCATAGAGCACCTGCTTGCCCGCATCGATGCGATACAGCGGCGGCATCGCCACGTGCACGTGGCCGTGCGCCACCAGCGGTCGAAAGTGCCGCAGGAACAATGCACACAGGAGTGTGGCGATGTGCTGCCCGTCGGAGTCGGCGTCGGCGAGGATGCAGATCTTGTGGTAGCGCAGCGAGGACAGGTTGGTCGAGCCAGGATCCACGCCGAGCGCAACGCTGATGTTGTGCACCTCCTCGCTGCCGGCGAGCTGACCCGGGTCCACCTCCCAGGTGTTCAGGATCTTGCCCCGGAGCGGCATGATGGCCTGAAAGTCCTTGTCGCGCGCCTGCTTGGCGGAGCCGCCCGCGGAGTCACCCTCCACCAGGAACAGCTCGCAGCGCTTCGGCTCCTGGCTCACGCAGTCGGCGAGCTTGCCAGGCAGCGCCGGGCCTCCGGTGAGGCGCTTGCGCACCACGCGCTGCGCGGCACGGGCGCGCTCCTGCGCGTTGGCGATGGCGAACTGCGCGATGCGCTCGCCGGCATCGGGGTGGCGGTTCAGCCACAGCGCCATCGAATCGCGTACGAAGCTTTCCACCAGCGGTGCGGCATCGCGTGAGCCGAGGCGCTCCTTCATCTGCCCCGCGAACTGCGGTTCGCGGATCTTCACCGACAGTACGTAGCTCGCCTTGTCCCACACGTCCTCGGGGGTGAGCTTGATGCCGCGCGGTACCAGGTTGCGGAACTCGCAGAATTCGCGCACGGCCTGCGCGACCCCGGCGCGCAGCCCATTCACATGCGTGCCGCCCTCGGGGGTGGGAATGAGGTTGACGTAGCTCTCACCGAGCGCGTTCTCGGCCTCCGGTGCCCAGCAGAGTGCGTAGTCGACTGCGTCGTCATCGCCGGTGCGCGTGCCGGTGATCGGCTCCGCTGGAATGCGCTCGTGCTTGCCGAGCTCCTCGATGAGGTATGCGCCGAGATCGCCGGTGTAGAACCACTCCTCTTTCTCGCCGCTCGCTTCGTTCTTGAAGGTGACGCGCAGCCCCGGACACAGCACCGCCTTGGCTTTCAGCGTGTGCTTCAGCAGTGGAATAGAGAACGTGGCGGAATCGAAGAACTTAGGGTCCGGCCAGAAGCGCAGCGTCGTGCCGGTATTGCGCTGGCCGACGGTGCCGATCTCCTCCAGCTTGGAAGCGATCTTGCCGTCCTTGAAGCTGATGTTGTATTCCTTGCCGCCGCGCTTGATCCAGCACTCGAGATGCTTGGAGAGCGCGTTGACCACCGATACCCCGACGCCGTGCAATCCACCAGAGAATGTGTAGGTCTTGTCGGAGAACTTTCCGCCGGCGTGCAGCCGCGTCAGGATCAGCACCGCCCCGCTCACTTTCTCCTTCGGATGGATATCGACCGGCATCCCGCGACCATCGTCGGCGACTTCCAGCGAGCCGTCCTTGTACAGGACGACATCGATCTGCTTGCAGTAGCCGGCAATCGCCTCGTCGACGCTGTTGTCGATGACCTCGTGCGCGAGGTGATTGGGCCGCTGCGTGTGGGTGTACATGCCCGGCCGGCGACGGACGGGCTCGAGGCCGGAGAGGACCTCGATATCGGAAGCGGTGTACGACTGACTCATTCCGGTCAGAAACTCTCCGTATTGGACGGCAGCAGCGCATAGCGCTGCCCGCAGGCGCTCGGTCGCCGCGGGCGCGGCGCGGATCTTATCAGGGCGCAGCGCGGCGCGGGGCGCGAGCGCGCGCCCGCTGCGGAATCTCGCCGGTGGGTGAGCGCCGTACGCCGAACGCGCGCGACGCGCGATAGTTCATGCCGTGCCCTGCAGGTCGGCGGTCAGCGAGCTTTGCACCGCTGGCGGTACCGGCGAGACCTGGTGGCGATAGTGCTCGTGGTCGATGCCGAGCTCGAGCGACGCGCCGCTGCGCAGGCTCGCGATCATGGGTGGCGCGAGCTCGAAGCGCAGGAAGTGCACGGCGGAGGTCTTCTCCTCGTTCTCCCGCTCGAGGTCCTCATCGGCGATCGCGAACACACGCTCATGGCCCGCCACCTGCACCCAGCAGCGGTCCTCGACGCCCTTGAGCTGGGCGAGTGCACGCGGCCGCTCGGCGGCCTCGAACTCCAGCAGCAACGTCACTTTCCAGTTGCGGCCATCGGGGATCAGCGGGTTGTAGGCGGCGAGCTCCGCGGCGATGCCGTCCGGCTCGAAAATGCGCTCGGCACGCAGCATCTCCTGCACCTGGTACTGCACGGTGATGCGGTCCTCGAAGCACCAGGTGGCGTTGGGACCGACCGCGAGCTGCCGTTCGGACTTGTGCTGCAGCACGCGCGCGCGAAACTCGGACCGCTCGCGCGCGTAGCGCTCCAGGGAGAAAAGATCGGCCGCGGAGAGTTTGTTCATGGCGCCTCCTTGCCCCGAGCTGCGCGCACCGCTCACAGCCCGTAAGCGATCCGCAGCAGCCGCAGCGGATGCTCCGGAGCACGGGGTGAGCCGAGACCGCTTTCGATCTGGTGTCCGGCCATCGGACAGTCGCTCGCATAGTGCTCCGCGCCCGCGGCCTGCACCCGCTCGATCACCGGGCGCCCGATGCGCATCGATGCAGCGCGGAAGCGCGCCTTCACACCGTAGGTGCCGTTGTGACCCGAGCAACGCTCGATGGTGTCGATGCTGCTGTCGGGGATGAGCCGCAGCAGGTCGCGCGTCTTCAGCCCGATGTTCTGTACCCGCAGGTGGCAGGGCACGTGGTAGCTCACCTTGCCGAGCGAGACCTTGAAGTCGGTGCGTAACTGACCGGCTGCATGCCGCATCATCAGATACTCGAACGGATCGAACGTGCGCGCCGCTACCTGCCGCACGCCGGCGTCCTCGGGAAACATGAGTGGCAACTCCTGCTTGAACATGAGCACGCAGGAGGGTATGGGCGCGAGCACATCGTAGCCCGCTTGCACCGCCGCAAGCAGCTGCGGAATGTTGCGCTCCTTGAGGCGCGCGACTCCCTCGAGATCGCCGAGCTCGAGCCGCGGCATGCCGCAACAGCGTTCCGCGCCGAGCAGCGCGACCTCGATGCCATTGTGCTCGAGAACGGCAACCAGGTCCTCGGCGAGCGCGGGCTCGTTGCGATTGCCGTAGCAGGTGGTGAACACCGCTACCCTGCCGGTCGTGGCATTACGTTGTGGCAGAGCGGCATTGTCCGCACCAGCGTCCTGTGCCGCGCGCGTCCGGTCACGGCTTGCCTCAGCGCTTGCTCCTTGGCGCAACGGTCCATCGGCCGCGCTCGCCTCGTGCACGGTGCCGAGTCCCGCGAGGCGTCGCCGTGCGGTACGCGTGTGATAGCTCGGGAGCGGGGCGCTGCGATCGACGCCGAGCACCTTCTCGAGCACTGCGCGTCCGGCGCTCGAGGCGTTGAGCGCGTTGACCACCTCCACCACTACCGGGATTCCGGCGAAAGCGCCGACCGTATCGGTGGCGGCCAGCACCCGCTCGCGCCAGGAGAGCCCTGCGCCTCGGACGCGCGCGGCCTTGGCGCGCAGCATGAGGTGGGGAAAGTCGACATTCCAAGGATGCGGCGGCACGTACGGGCATTTGGTCATGAAACACATGTCGCACAGGTAACAGTGATCCACGACCTCCCAGAACACTTTCTTTTCCAGCGCGCTCACCTCGCCGGTATCGGTGGCGTCCACCGCGTCGAAGAGTGTTGGAAAGGCATTGCACAGGCTGAAGCAGCGCCGACAGCCGTGACAGATATCGAATACCCGCTCGAGCTCGCGATCGAGCGCAGCACTGTCGTAGAAGCCTGGGCTGCGCCAGTCGAGCGGATGGCGGGTCGGTGCCTGGAGGCTCCCTTCGCCTGCGCCTGTGCTTGCACCGGAAGCAGTGCGGCTCATGAGCTCACGAGCCGTCCCACGGCGAAGCGTTCATCGCCGACACCCAACGCTCCCGCGGCCTGAGAGGTCGCGGGAGCGCACAGCGACCGCAAGGGCATCGGCGGCGCAGCCGCCTCAGATGCCGTCCAGGGCCTTCTGAAATCGATTGGCGTGGGAGCGCTCGGCCTTGGCGAGTGTTTCGAACCAGTCGGCGATCTCGCCGAAACCTTCTTCGCGCGCGCTCTTCGCCATGCCGGGGTACATGTCCGTGTACTCGTGTGTCTCACCGGCGATCGCAGCCTTTAGATTCAGGCGTGTCTCGCCGATCGGCAGACCCGTGGCTGGATCACCCACCACCTCCAGATATTCGAGATGCCCATGGGCGTGCCCGGTCTCGCCTTCCGCGGTGGAGCGGAACACGGCGGACACATCGTTGAAGCCTTCCACATCTGCCTTCTGCGCGAAGTACAGGTAGCGTCGGTTGGCCTGCGACTCCCCGGCGAATGCGTCCTTGAGATTCTTTTCCGTCTTGCTGCCTTTGAGATTCATGTGGGCCCTCACTTAGACTGGGTCTAATGCAGGGGCGGGACTGTATCGCCCCGCTGCAGGGTGCGCAACCCTCGCGTTGACCCTGGCCAGCGCGCCTGTGTAACGTTGCCCGCCCTCGCGCAACTGCCCGTCCGGTGATACGTGTCAGGCGACAACAAACCCATTGATTTTGAAAAGGCCCTGACGGAACTCGAAAGCCTCGTGGAGCGGCTCGAGCGCGGCGACGTGCCACTCGATGAGGCGCTGCGCACCTTCGAGCGCGGTGTCGCGCTTACTCGGCACTGCCAGGCCTGCCTGCAGGCAGCACAGCAAAAGGTCGAGATTCTCCTCAAGCGCAGCGGCGAACCCCTGGTGCAACCGTTCGAGGACACCGGCGAAGCGAACACCGCCGTGGACCGGGAGTGACCCCAACGCCGCTCACCGGCGCTGTCGCGGAGGCGAACGCCTTCGCTGCGCGCGTCGCCGAGTGCCGTGCGCGCATCGAGCGGGTGCTCGAGCGCACGCTGTCATTACCCGAGGCGGGCAGCCTGCGGCTGCGCGATGCCATGCGCTATAGCGTGCTCGGCGCCGGCAAGCGGCTGCGACCCACACTGGTTTATCTCACCGGCGAAGCGCTCGGTGCACCACTCACGCGACTCGATGCGCCCGCGGCGGCCGTCGAGCTGATCCATGTCTACAGTCTCGTGCACGATGATCTGCCGGCGATGGACGACGATGACCTGCGGCGCGGACGGCCCACCTGCCATCGAGCCTACGACGAGGCGACGGCGATTCTGGTGGGCGATGCGCTGCAGGCGCTCGCATTTGCGGTGTTGGCGAACGAGCCGCTCTCGGCTGCGAGCGCGCCGCTGCGGCTCGAGATGATCCGTGTGCTGGCACGCGCTACCGGTACCAGCGGTATGGCCGGAGGTCAGGCGGTGGATCTCGCCGCCGTGGGCCGTACACTCACGGTCAACGCGATCGAGGACATGCACCGGCGCAAAACCGGTGCCCTGATTCAGGCCAGCGTGCTGCTGGGTGCGCTCGCGGCCGGTGTCGGCGGCGGGCCGCAGCTCGCGGGCCTCGAGCGTTTCGGCGCCGAGATCGGCCTTGCCTTCCAGATCCAGGACGACATCCTCGATGTCGAGGGCGATCCGGCCGTCCTCGGCAAGTCAACCGGCGCGGATGCTGCACACTCCAAGCCCACCTACCCGAGTACAGTCGGGCTCGAGAGCGCTCGCGAGCGGGCGCAGCAGCTGCGCGATAGCGCAATCGCCGCGCTCGCACCGCTCGGCAGCCGCAGCACCGCTCTGGTGCAGCTCGCCAACTTCATCGTCAATCGAGCCAGCTGAGCCGGGGACAGGACCACATTGCAACGGACCCCCGCCCCGGCAGGCCCATGCGGCCCTCCTACAGCCGCCCGTGTAAACTGACACGATGAGCGAAGCTGCGGACAAGTATCCACTGCTCGAACGGATTGCCAGCCCGGCCGATCTGCGTCAGCTACCCGCGGGCAAGCTGCCCGCCCTCGCCCGCGAGCTGCGCGAGTTTCTGATCCACACCGTGAGCACCCGTGGCGGTCATTTCGCGGCGGGCCTGGGCACGGTGGAGCTCACGATCGCTCTGCACTATATCTACGACACACCGCACGATCGACTCGTCTGGGATGTCGGTCACCAGGCTTATCCGCACAAGGTGCTCACTGGCCGGCGCGACCGCCTGCACACCATCAAGCAGGATGGTGGACTCGCCCCTTTCCCGACTCCCGCGGAGAGCGAATACGACACCTTCGGCGTCGGGCATTCGAGCACCTCCATCTCTGCGGCGCTCGGCATGGCCGTGGCGGCGGCGCGCGCCGCAGAGCAGCGGCACGTCGTGGCCATCATCGGTGATGGCGCCATGACCGCCGGCATGGCGTTCGAGGCGCTCAATCATGCCGGCTCCCTGCCTGCGGACCTGCTGGTGATCCTCAACGACAACGACATGTCCATCTCCGAGAACGTCGGCGCACTTTCCAACCAGTTCGCACGCGCCTTGTCGGGCCGCGTCTACGCGCACCTGCGCGAGGGCGGCAAGAAGGTGCTGCGGCCGATGCCCGCGGTATGGGAGCTCGCACGCCGCTCGGAGGAGCATCTCAAAGGGATGGTGCTGCCCGGGACGCTGTTCGAGGAGATGGGCTTCAACTACATCGGCCCCATGGACGGCCACGACGTCAAGGCACTGGTACACACGCTGCGCAACATCCGCAAACTGCGCGGTCCGCAGTTCCTGCACGTCGTGACGCGCAAGGGCAAGGGCTATGCGCCTGCGGAAGCCGACCCCATCAAGTGGCACGGACCCGGGCCGTTCGATCCGGTGAGCGGCACGATCTTCAAGGAGAAGAGTACCGGGCCTAGCTACTCGCAGATCTTCGGCCAGTGGCTGTGCGACATGGCCGCGGCGGATCCGCGCATCATCGGCATCACGCCCGCCATGCGCGAAGGCTCGGGACTGGTGGAATTCTCCAAACGTTTCCCGGAGCGTTACTTCGATGTGGCCATCGCCGAGCAGCATGCGGTGACCTTTGCCGCTGGGCTCGCGACTGCGGGCCTCAAACCCGTCGTCGCCATCTACTCGACTTTCCTGCAGCGCGCCTACGATCAGCTCATCCACGATGTGGCGTTGCAGAACCTGCCGGTGGTATTCGCGTTGGATCGCGCCGGTCTCGTCGGCAGCGACGGCGCGACTCACCAGGGAAGCTACGATCTCTCGTTCGTACGCTGCATCCCCAACACCGTGATCATGGCGCCGGCGGACGAGAACGAGTGCCGGCAGATGCTGTACACGGCGAGCACGCTCGGCTGCCCGGCGTTCGTGCGTTATCCGCGTGGCAGCGGCCCGGGCGTGCCGCTGGTGAGCGAGATGAGCGCGCTGCCGCTCGGCAAGGCGCAGCTGCGGCGTGAGGGCGGGAGCGGGCTCGCATTGCTAGCCTTCGGTGCGCTGGTCGCACCCGCGGCGGCGATCGCCGAGGCCTTCGATGCGACACTGGTCAACATGCGCTTCGTCAAACCGCTCGATGAGGAGCTGATCCTCTCCCTGGTCGCACGACATCGCGCACTGGTCACTATCGAGGAGAACGCAGTGCTCGGCGGCGCCGGCTCGGCGGTGATCGAGCTGCTCGCCGCCGAAGGGGCGTCGCTGCCGCTGTTGCAGCTCGGGATCCCCGACCGCTTCATCGCGCATGGCTCGCGCGAGGGCTGCCTCGCGGCCGCAGGCCTGGATGCCGCCGGGCTCAAGGCCAGCATCGAGCGCTGGTGGGCGCTGCATTCCCGGGAACGGCTGCGCTCGGCGGGCGGAGCATAAGCGCGGCGCGCCGCGCTTGCCGCGCTCCTCCCAGCGACGCGTGCCGCGCTGCGGAAACAGCGCCGTCAAGCACCAGCGCATGCTTCGGTGTTAGTCTTGCACTTCATGAACCCGCCAGCCGGCATCGCCAAGATCGCACGCGCCAGCGTCTCCGAGGTGGAGGATGTGCAGGCGCATGCCGACACGCGGCGGCTGCCCATCGACCGCGTCGGCATCAAGGACATCCGCCACCCGGTGCGGGTCAAGGACCGCGCCAAGGGCGAGCAGCACACCATCGCCAGTTTCAACATGTACGTGAACCTGCCCCATGACTTCAAGGGCACGCACATGTCGCGCTTCGTGGAAATACTCCACGCCGAGCGCGAGATCTCGGTGGAGTCCTTCGGCAGCATGCTGCGTGGCATGACGGCACGGCTCGAGGCGGACAGCGGTCACCTCGAGATGACCTTCCCGTTCTTCGTCATGAAGCGTGCACCGGTTTCCGGCGTGGAAAGCCTGATGGACTACCGCGCGAGCCTGATCGGCGAGCAGCATCACGACGGGCACACGGAAATGTGGCTGCGAGTGGCGGTGCCGGTGACCAGCCTGTGCCCCTGCTCGAAGAGGATCTCCGCCTACGGCGCCCACAATCAGCGCTCGCAGGTCACGATTACCGCGCGGCTCCGCAGCCACATGTGGATCGAGGAGCTCATCGAGATCGCCGAGAGCGAAGCCTCGTGCGAGCTCTACGGGATCCTCAAGCGCACCGACGAGAAATACGTCACCGAGCGCGCCTACGACAATCCGAAGTTCGTCGAAGATCTGGTGCGCGATGTCGCCACTCGGCTCAATCAGGATGAGCGTGTCACCGCCTACGTGGTGGAGGCGGAGAATTTCGAATCCATCCATAACCACTCCGCCTACGCCCGCATCGAGCGCGACAAGAGTCCCTGAGGCGCTGCGCGCCCGCGCGCCACGCGCTGCGCATGAAGATTTCTTAATGCCGCGGTCGTTGCCCCGCCCCGCGCGGCACTCTAACTTCTGACCTCAACGCCAGTCAGGCTCGGGAGAGAGGGCATGAAAACCGTCACCGTACTCGCCGCCATCGCCATCGTCGGTTGCGGCATGGCCGCGGCCGCCGATCCGCCGGCTGCGCCGACGGCCACGCCGGTGAAACATCCCTCGCTCAAAGTGTGCAACAAGCAGGCGGACGCCAAGCAGCTCACGGGCGATGCGCGTACGCAGTTCGTAAAGGACTGCCACGCCGGCAAGACCTCCGGCCGCTCTTCCGGCAAGGGTGCGGACACCGTCAGCAAGAGCTCGTGATGTGGGCGGCGGCGCAGCCGCCACCACGCGCGCAGCCTCGACTCAGGCCGGTAGCTCCACCACCACCTTCAGTCCCGGCTCATTGCTCTCGAGCGCGAGCCGTCCGCGGTGCAGCCGTGCGATGGCGGCCGCCAGTGATAACCCGAGTCCGCTGCCCTCCCTGGCGGCGTTGCCGAAGCGTACAAAGGGCTGCCCGGCTCGCGAGCGCTCGGCGGCCGAGATGCCCGGACCGTTGTCGCTCACCACCAGGCTCACGCGATCGGCCAGCCTGCGCACCGCGACTTCGATGCGTCCGCCGGCGGGCACGTACTTCAAGCCGTTCTCGATCAGGTTGGTGAGCAACTGCGCGAGCAGCTGCCGGTTGCCCTGCACGATCGCCGCCTGCTCGTGCCGGCAGTCGAGGGTGAGTCCCTGCGCTCCGGCGACCGGCTCGAAGAGCTCGACCAGCTCCGCGGCGAGCTCCCCGACGTCGACCGCGGCCGGGGATGCGAGCGCAGTGCCGGACTCGGCGAGCGCGATCTGCAGCAGCGTCGCAAGCGTGCGTTGCAGGTGATCGACCTCGCGCAACGCGGCTTCGATGGACTCGTGCACCGCAGCCTCCAGCGGCGGGGAGCGCAGCAGCAGCGCGTCCAAGCGCCCCCGCAGCCGTTGCAGCGGCGCGCGCAGATCGTGCGCGGTGCTGTCGAAGGTCGCACGCAAGGTACCGGCCTGCTCTTCCAGCCGCTCGAGCACGCGGTTGACCGAGGCAGCGAGCGCGTCGAACTCATCGTTGGCGCCTGCCAGCGGCAGCCGCCGGCCGGATTCCCCGGCGAGGATGCGCTGACAGGTGCGGCTTACCTCTCCCACCCGCCGCGCCAGGCGATAGCTGAACCAGAAGCCGGCGATGGCCGCCACGAGCGTCGACAGGCCGATGCCGGCGAGCGTAGCGAAGCGGAATTTCTCGGCGAAGCGTCGTCCCTGCGAGATGTCGGTCCCTACCATCAGCAGGTTCCCGTCCGGAAGCGTGCGCACCGCGGCGCGCACCGGATGCACGGCCCGCCGTCCCGGCTCGATAGTGGCGATGTCGAACTCCGGCCAGGCATCGCTCGGCATGCCATCGAAAGGCCAATGGGCGACGTTGCCGGAGATACGCTCGAAGTTAGCATCCGCCAGCAGGTACACCGCGCCGATTCGACCCCAGCTGTCGATGCGCAGATTGATCTCGTCGGTGACCCCGGGAATGCCGCTGCGGGCGAACTTGTCCTCGAGACTCTTCAGTTCGGTGTCGATGATCAGGTCGACCTCATCCGTTATCAGGCTCTCGGTGAGCAGGTAAGCGCTGCCGAGCGTAACGCCGACCGCGAGCGTCACCAGCAGCGTGTAAACGACTGACAGGCGAAAGGCGGTGGTGTTGAAGAGAGCGAGCCGCACGGCGCTCAGTTGTCGCTGCGTAGCACGTAGCCGGAGCCGCGCACCGTGTGGATGAGCGGATGATCGCTGCCGCGATCGATCGCCTGGCGCAGCCGACTGATGTGCACATCGATCAGGTTGCTCTGCGGATCGAAATGCAGGTCCCACACTCCCTCCAGCAGCATGGTGCGTGTCACCAGCTGCCCGGCGCGGCGCATGAGAAACTCCAGCAGCTTCATCTCGCGCGCGGTGAGATCGAGCTCGCGCCCGCCGCGGGTGACGCGCCGCTCGAGCAGGTCGAACTCGAGGTCCTCGACCTTCAGCCGCGTGCTCTGGCCGGCGCCTGGGGCGCGCCGCAACAACGCCTCGATGCGTGCAAGGAGCTCGGCGAACGCGAACGGTTTGGTGAGATAGTCGTCGCCGCCCGCCTTCAGCCCGCGAATGCGGTCATCGACGCTACCGAGCGCCGACAGCACCAGCACCGGAATCCCGCTGCCACGTGCACGCAGCCGCTCGATGAGCGTGAGACCGTCGAGCTGCGGCAGCATGCGATCGGTGACGATGAGATCGAACTGTCCCTGCAGTGCCTTGGCGAGACCCTCGCGCCCCTCACCAGCGTGCTCGACCGTATAGCCGCTCTCGCGCAGCCCGCGCATGAGCAGGCTCGCCGCCTCGGTGTCGTCCTCGATGAGCAGTACGTGCACGGTGCGAGAGGTTAGGAGGCGCCGCCGGGGCGATGCAAGGGCTGAGCGCGCAGCCGCCGGGCCAAGCGGCTTGCCGGCGGACCATCCCCGAGCGGGGGAAATCCCTAGGCGGCCGGCACCGGGCGTGCTTCCGCGCTCTGCAGGCGCGCGATCAGCGTGCTCAGGAACACGCGGTTGAAGCGCAGCTGGCAGGACGCGGACACCTGCTCGAGCAGCGTCGAGCTCACCTTCAGCACGGTGACCGCACCTGCGGCGCGGATGGTGGCGGTACGCTTGGCGCCCGGCACGTAGCTCGCCTCGCCGAAGCAGTCCCCGGTATCGAGTGCCCCGATGCGCTGGCCGTGGCGCTCGACATAACAGCCACCGGTCACCAGGATATAGAAGCGATCGTCCATCTCGCCTTCCTTGACGATCTCTTCCCCGGCGGCATAGTCCTGCCAGTGGCTGGCGCGCAGCACTTCCCAGATCTCGGCGTGCGAGAACTCGTGAAAGAACTTCAGCCGCCGCAGCACGCCGAACTGCTCCTGGCGGTCGATGCGCGAATTCGCTTCCCGCAGCCGCTGGTGCACGCGGGTGAGCTCCGCGGCGAAGTCGAGGCCGGTCTTGCAGCGCTTTTCCGGGTCCTTCTGCATCGCCAGCGCCACCACCATTTCGATCTCCTCCGGCACCTCCTTGCGCAGCGTGTGGATCGGTGGAGGTGTGGCGTAGACGATCTGGTGCAGCAGCTTCTGCAGGTTGCCGGCGCGGAACGGGCGCGCGCCGGTGAGCAGCTCGTACATCACCGCGCCGAGCGAGTAGAGGTCCGAGCGGTTGGTGAGCTCGAGGCTCTGCACCTGCTCGGGCGACATGTAGGAAGGGCTGCCGGCGATTCCCTCGATGCGTGAGATGTCCGAGTCCGACACCAGCGCGATACCGAAGTCGATGATGCGCACGTCGCTGTCCTGCGTGAGCATGATGTTCGATGGCTTGATGTCGCGGTGGATGACCCCGCGCGAGTGCGCGTAATGCAGCGCTTTCGCGCACTTGAACATAATCTCGACGGCATCGTCGATGCGCAGCAGATTGTCGGGCCGGCAATATGCCGCGAGCGTGCGCGCGCCGTGCACGTGCTCGGTGACGATGTAGCAGTGCCCGTTCTCCTCGCCGGCATCGTAGATCGGCAGGATGTGCGGATGCTGCAGCATGCCGACCAGATGCGCCTCGGACAGAAACATCTTGCGGGCGATGCGTGCACGCTCCTCGTCGCCGCCGGCGTCCATGTTGTAGAGCTTGATGGCAACGTCCCGCCCATAGTACGCATCATGCGAGAGGTAGACGACGCCGGTGCTGCCGCGGCCGACCTCCCTGATCACCACGTACTTGCCGATTCTCTCCGGCGTGCGCCCGCCGGGCTTGGACATGGGTACGGACTTGGAGGCCGGTAGTGTCATCGGGTGGCGCGGGTTCTCGGGACGGCGCGTCAGGATAAGGGGTGGCGCGCTCGAGCGACTGTGATGCACCCCTCACGCGATTCGCGGCGGACGCCGCGCTACCGAAACACGCCCGCCGGCCGGGCAGTGCGCGCTCACAGGAAATGTTCGTAACCCGAATGCGAGAACTCCATCACAGTCCCATCGCGCACCACCACGGCGCCCGGCGCCGCCCGCAGCGCGCCGATACGCGTATAGCGCCACTGCTGCGGCGGCAACGCTGCGACGAGGCGTGCAACGTTGTGAGGCGGCACGGCGAAGCACAGCTCGTAGTCGTCACCGCCGGTGAGTGCAAGCTCGCGCGCACGGCGCTCGCCGAGCAGCGTGACCAGCGGCTCGGAGAGCGGCAGTTCGTTCCAGGCGAGCTCCGCTCCGACGTGACTCGCGCTCGCGAGCTTGCCCGCATCTCCGAGCAGCCCATCGGAGACGTCGATGCAGGCGCTCGCGAAGCCGCGCAGCTGCTCACCGAGTGCTACGCGAGGTGTCGGGAACAGAAAGCGCTCGCGCAGCCAGCTGCGCGCTTCGGGTGGTGCAGTGAGCCGGCGCTGCTCGAGCATGAGCCCGGCTGCGGCATCTCCACAGGTGCCCGAAAGGAACAGCACATCCCCGACGCGGGCGCCACTGCGGGTGAGCGCCTCGCCTGCCGGAGCGAGGCCGAGGAGCTGCACGCTGATGCACAGCGGTCCACGGGTCGTGTCGCCGCCGACGAGCGCCACCTCGTGGGTGCGCGCGAGCTCCGCGAGGCCCGTGGCAAAGCCGCCGAGCCACGCCTCCTCCGCCTGTGGCAACGTCAGCGCGAGCAGCGCCCATGCGGGTCGCGCACCCATCGCGGCCAGATCGCTGAGGTTGACCGCGAGCGCGCGGTGGCCGATCGACTCGGGCGGCGAGTCCTGTGGAAAGTGCACGCCCGCGACCAGCGTGTCGGTGGCGGCAACCAGCTCGCAGCCGGGCGGCACCCGCATGAGCGCCGCATCGTCTCCGACCCCGAGCATTACATCGGCGCGCTCGGCGCCGCAGCCACGGAAGTAGCGCTCGATCAGCGCGAATTCCGAGAGCGCCATCGGGCGGATTTCCCTTCAGTGCTCGTCCGGCCGCAACGCGCGCGCGGCGCGATCGAGCACAGCGTTCACGAACTTGAAGCCGTCAGTGGCGCCGAAGCGCTTGGCGAGCGCCACGGCCTCGTTGATAGCCACGCGGTACGGAACCTCCGGACGGGCGGTGAGCTCGTAAAGCGCGATCAGCAGTGCCGCGCGCTCGACCGGATCGAGCAGCCGCGGCTCGCGGTCGGCGTAGGCGGCGAGCCGCGCATCGAGCTCCTCGCGACCGCGCCATACCCCCTCGACCAGGGTGCGAAAGTAGTCGGCATCCGCCCGCGACATGTCCTGCGCTTCGCCGAACTCCTGCACCAGGTCCTGCCACGGCGCGGCGTTCAACTGCCAGCGGTACAGCGCCTGCAACGCGAGCTTGCGCGCAACGCTGCGCGTGCCGCTGTAGGCACGCGTGCCCTGCGGGCTCATCGATCGGGCGCTCACAGTCGCGCCATGACGGCCGCCATCTCGAGCGCGCTCTCCATGGCCTCGCCCCCCTTGTTGCCGGCGGTCGTGGCGGCGCGCTCGAGCGCCTGCTCGAGCGAGTCCACGGTCAGCACGCCGAAAGCGACCGGCACACCGGTCTCGAGACCTGCAAGCTGCAGACCGCGCGCCGCTTCGCCGGCGACGTAGTCGAAGTGCGGTGTGTCACCGCGAATTACACAGCCGAGTGCCACCACGGCGTCATAGCGGCCGCTCGCGGCCAGCCTGCGCACCACGACCGGCAGCTCGAAGGCACCGGGAACGCGCACCACGGTGAGATCCTCGGCAGTGCCGCCGCGCTCGTGCCAGGCGACGCGCGCCCCTTTCAGCAGGCTGGCAACGATGAGATCGTTGAAACGCGCGGCGACGATCGCCACGCGCCGCCCGCACGCACTCACCTCCCCTTCGATGAGCTCGGCGCTCACGCCTCTTCCCCGACGTAGCTCTCGACCTCGAGGCCGAAAGCTGAGATTCCGTGCATCTGCTTGGGCGCGGAGAGCACGCGCATGCGCTGCACGCCGAGATCCTTGAGAATCTGCGCGCCTACACCGAAGGTGCGCAGCACCGACCCCTCGGCGTCCTCGACGCTGCTCTCGGGTGCCGGGGTTGGCGTCGGACTCGCGAACGAGCGCACCGCCGCGGCGAGCTCGCGCGCGCTCTCCTGCTGGCGCAGCACCACCACGACGCCGTTGCCCGCCTCGACGATGCGCTGCATCGCCGCGCGCAGCGTCCAGGCGCGCGCCGTTGCGCGCACGCCGAGCAGATCCCGCAAGGTGTCCGCGACATGCACGCGCACGAGCGGGGGGGCCGCGCCATCGAGCCGCCCGTGAGCGAGCGCTACGTGCACCTCCTGGCTCACCTCGTCCTGGTAAGCGTACAGGCGGAACTCACCGAGCTCGGTCTGCACGCTCTGCTCGGAAATGCGCACCACGGTACGCTCATTGCGCAGCCGATGCCGGATGAGATCGGCAATCGTGCCCATCTTCAGCCCGTGCACCCGTGCGAATTCCTGCAACTGCGGGCGGCGCGCCATGCTGCCATCATCGTTCATGACCTCGCACAGCACTCCCATGGCTGTGAGCCCCGCGAGCCGGCAGAGATCCACGGCCGCTTCGGTGTGACCGGCGCGCACCAGCACGCCGCCGCGCCGCGAGCGCAGCGGAAAGATGTGTCCGGGGCGCGCGAAGTCCGCGGGCGCCGAGCTCGGGCTGGCGAGTGCGCGGATCGTGGCGGCGCGATCCCCCGAGGATACCCCGGTCGTCGTACCAACCCGCAGATCCACGGACACGGTGAAGGCGGTACGCTGCGACTCGCTGTTGACCGGCACCATCTGCGGCAGATCGAGTCGCGCCAACGCCGCCTCTTCCATGGGTACGCAGATGATGCCGCTGGTGTGCCGGATCATGAATGCCACCGCCACGGCGGTGGCATGCTCGGCGGCCATGATGAGGTCGCCTTCGTTCTCGCGGTCTTCATCGTCCATGACGATCACCATGCGTCCGGCACGCAGCTCGGCGAGGATCTCCTCCACCGAGTTGAGCGATGAGGCCGGCGACGATGTGGTCGCCTTACCGGCGAGAGGCAGGACCTTAGGCATGCGTGCAGGTGCGTCCGGTTGGGTAGATCAGTATACCCGACGCCCTGTTGGCGCCGGACCGGGTCCTCGGGGGCGCCGCGCCGCCCTTGTTGGTGATCCAGGTCGCGGGCAGGCAAACGGCCCCGATCCGCTTGCAGCTTTCATCCCCCAGTGAGCAGCGGGGTCACGAGCTGATCGAGCCGCTCCCGTGTCCACACCGGGTGCTTCTCTTTCCAGCCGTCTTCGGCGAGCCGTCCTGCGCGGTCGATGGTGAAGCTCACCGGCAGGCGCCAGATGCGTCCGTAGCCGGGTGCGCTCGAGTCGCTCATCAGCCCCACGGGAAAACGCAGCGACTGTGCGACGCGCCGCACCTCCTCCAGCCGCTCGCGCGTGTCGAGTCCGAAAGCGAGTATCTGCAGTCGGCCGTCGGGGTGCTGCGCGAGATAGTCGGAAAGCAGCGGCAGCTCATCGCGGCACGGCGCGCACCAGGTTGCCCAGAAGGTGAGGATCACCACCTGGCCGAGAAGCTCGGCGCTCGAGATGCGCCGTCCATCGAGCGTCACGAGCGTCGCCGCAGGTGCCGGTGCACCGACTTGCAGCCCACCGGCCCACACCCGTGAGGTGCGCACGCCCGCGCAGGCGCAGCCGGCCGTGAGACCGGCGAGGAAGCTGCGGCGGCTGTGCACACGCGGAGTGTCAGAATGCATAGGTCACTCCCGCACTCCCGGTCCAGCGCGGAAACAACTGGATGCCGTAGAGGTTGCTGTACACCGGCAGCTGCGCGAAGGCAAACACGTGCAGGCTGGCCGACAGCTGCACCGTGACACCGGGGCTCACATAGACCACGCTGCCGGCGGTGTTCTGCACATCGGCGAGGGCACCCTGGTCGGGCGCTTTGTGCAGCAGGTTGAGCTGCAGCTGCGGCACCCAGCGCGGATTGGCTTCATAGCGCAACCCAAGACTCATGGTGAGCGAGTTACCCGGACGGAAATCGTTGCCCGGCTGGTCCATGTGCTGCTTCACGGCGGCCTGAAATTGCGCATTCACGAAGGCGTCGAAATCCTGACTGATCGCCTGGTAGTAGTAGACACCGCCGATGAGGTCGGTGCTGCCGGTGCCCGGCTGCAGACTGGCATCGAGCGGTGTGCCGGCATTCGGCCCCGAGTAGAACTCGACCGCGGTCCCGTACTGGCCGCTCGGCAGCTTGACACCGAGCTGGATGCCGAGATTGTGGGTCGGCAGGAAGCCCTGATAGCTCGCGATCAGCTTGAGGTCCCCGATGCTCGAGCTGAAGGAGCGACTCAGCTCCGGCAGCGGCTCGGCAGGCTGATAGATGCCGTAGGTCGAGTGGCTGCGGATCACGTAAGGAATCAGCAGAGTCAGGTTCCACGATGCGTCGGGGTTGTAGCTGATCGCGGCGGTAACGTACTGATTGATCGTCTGGTTCTCGAGCTCGGTCCCCGCCGGTACCGCGGAGATGGCGTGGGTGCCGCTGCGCAGCTGCTGCTGATTCACGTAGTCGTACTCGACGCTGAGCCGCCAGCCCGTCATCGCCGAGTAACCCATGGCGGCATCAGCACTGAGCGTGCAGCCGCAGGACGCGCAGGCATGCACGCGCTTGGCCGGTGCCAGCGTCGTCAGCGCGGCGAGCAGCGCCGCGGCAGACAGGCGCCGACGGCGCGCACGCGCTGAGTGAGAATCGATCAACGAGTCGATCACGGTCCCCTCGACACACTCATGGCGAGCGATGCGCTCCGCAGTGCTGCGGGCGCACTCACGGCGCCCGGCGGCGAAGCGCTACGTCCTCAGGAAGTCAGTTTCTTAAACAGCGGACGGCGGGCCGCGTGATGACTGTGCGCGCAGGATGGGGGGAAGGAGGACGAGTGAGCCGGCGTCGGCAGCGGGGCCGGCCGCCGCTGGGATCGCTGAGGATATGGACGAGGGCGCGGCAGAGGCCGTAGCGGCGCCGAGCGAGAAGATGCAGGCCGGATGATGATGTGTGTTTGGAGCTCCACCTTGATCGTGCGTGTGGTGTTGGTGGATGTGGTGGCCGGGAACCTGGTTCGCTGTGGTTGCCGGCACTGCGCCGGGACAGAGCCCGAGATATGCTCCGCCTGCCCCGGCGAGCGGCATGAAGCCTGCCGGGATCAGCGCCCGCAGCAGCAGCGCCGGCAGCACCAGCAGTAGTGTCAGCCGGCGCTGCCTGCACAGCTTGCGAGGAGCTCTCTTCACGATCGCAGTTTACTCCAGACCTGCGCCGATCAATGCGTTCCTGTTCCAGCGGATGCGCTCAAGTGTTGATGGTCGCAAGTTACGCGTGTGTTCCAGTCCGCGAGCGTACCGCGGGGATTACGCTCCCAGGCCCAAACGTGCAACTCGTAGAATGCGGGCAATCCGAAACGGTTGGGCTCGCCGATGTAGTTGAGCAGGTTCCCTTCCAGGGCAGGCACTGCCGGGGGAGGGTTGTGCACCGCCCACACGCTCGCCTTCACGATGAACTCCACGCCAACGAGGCGCATGGCTCCGTTCGGCATGGGCTCATAGATCAGAGCTTGCGGTTGACTTCCATCGAGTACCACCTGGTCGAGGCGCGGCGGCAGCACCAGATGCACGCCCATGGCGCCGGTGTCCGGTCCACTCACGCAGGGTGTTGCCGGAACCCAGCCTTCGGCCAGGGCGACGTTGATGTCGAGGAAGCGCGCCGTGGCGTGCCGGACTTTCTCGACGAGCGGTGCGGGCTCGCCGTTTTCGTCGGCGAGGGCCGCGGCAGTCGGCAGTGAGACCAGAGCAAGTACACATACGGTTGTCAGAAACCTTGGCAGCTGGGACGAACGGTACACGGGAACCTCCCTTGCGCGCAGCGCGCAGTGTGAACGCTTGAGACGCTACTCGTGCGTTCGCTGAGCGGCATCGGTGCCGGCACCCATTTCTGCGCCCGCGGCTCCCCATGTTTCTGCGTGAGATTCATCGCACAATTGATCGCGGTCGCTCGCGCAGGAACAGGCCGTGTGATCAGCTCGTTCCCACTACCGGTGTCGAAGGAGAAACGGCCCGTGAGGTATCCGCGCTGCCTGAGTCTCTGCCTGCTGCTGCTGAGCGCCTGCGCGGGCCAGGCAGTTGAAGACGCCGGAGCTGGCCGCCACAGCCTCACGGCAAGTTCCACCCACGGTGTCCTCGCCGCTCGCGATCGTGCCGAGAAGCTCGCCAACCGGTACTGCGCGAGGAGTGGTCAGCAGGCGGCTGTCGAGAGTTTCGAGGACAAGACACTCGGCGGAGCCGTCGGCGACCCGACCAGCAGTGTCGTGTTCACCTGCGGCGCGCCCAACACCACGGCACTGATCAGATAGGCAGCTCGAGAGGCAAGTCAGCCCAAGCTCAAGCTCGGGAGGACCGGGTCAGCTGCGTGGCAATCCGCCGAACGGCTCCAGAAGCCTGGCGACGTAGCGCGCGACCTGGTCGACCTCCAGATTCACCCGCGCGCCGGCCGCCAACCGTCCCAGGGTCGTGCTCATCCGAGTATGCGGGATGATGTTCACGCCGAAGCTCGCGCCCTGCACCGCGTTGATGGTGAGACTCACCCCATCGACCGCCACCGAGCCCTTGGGCGCGAGATAGCGTGCGAGTGCAGCACTCGTCTCGATGGTGAGACGCAGTGAACGTGCATCGCTGTGCGCCTCGGTGACGAGCGCGACCCCATCGATGTGACCCGAGACCAGGTGCCCACCGAGCGGATCTCCGGCCCGCAGCGCGGGCTCGAGGTTCACCAGCGTGCCCGGCTCGAGCTCCCCGAGCGTGGTGAGCGCGAGCGTCTCGCGCGAGACATCGGCGGCGAAGCTGTTGCGGTTGAGCTCGACGGCCGTGAGGCAGCATCCTTGCACACACAGGCTATCGCCGATACGAGCGTTGGATAGCTCGAGACGCCCGCAGCCGACCGTAAGGCGCACATCGCCACCGCGAGCCTCATGTGCGAGCACCCGGCCCATATCCTGCACGATGCCGCTGAACATGCGTTGCGCCGCCTCAGCGGCCGCCCGGCGGCGCGCTGCCTGGCCGCAGCCGCAGACGCAGATCATCGCCGACCGGTTGCATCTCGATGAGCGTGAAGGATGGAGCGTCTGCCAGACGTGCCAACGGCGGCAACGCAACGAGCGCACGCGCGGCAGGGCCGAGCAGCCGCAGCCCTACATACAGCAGCAACTCGTCTGCGAGTGACTGGCGCAGCAGCTCCCCCGCAAGTGTCGCACCGGCCTCCACCAGCACCTCGTTCAGCTCGAGCTCACCGAGCCGGTCGAGGACTGAGGGCAGCGCGAGGCGCTCGGCCGCGAGCGGCAGCGACTCGAGCCGCGCGCCGCGAGCGGTGAGGCTCAGCGCGCGTGGATCGTCAGGGGCAGTGAGTGTGGTGAAGATCAGCGCCTCTCCGGGGTTCATCAACAGCCGTGCGCTCGGTGGGGTGCGCAGCTGACTGTCGAGCACGACGCGCAGCGGCTGGCGCCGGGCCGCACCCGCCTCGCTCGCCAGCCGTACATCGAGCCGCGGGTCATCGGCGAGCACCGTTCCGATCCCGGTGAGGATCGCGGAGCTGCGCGCGCGCCAGCGCTGCACGTCCGCTCGTGCCGCCTCGCCGGTGATCCAGCGGCTCTCGCCGCTCGCGAGCGCGGTGCGGCCATCGAGACTCATGGCCAGCTTCACCCGCAGCAGCGGTCTTCCGGTACGCATGCGGCGGAAAAAGCCGGCGTTGAGCTCGATCGCCTCCTCTTCCATGAGACCGCTCTGGACGCTGATACCGGCGGCGCGCAGCGCAGCGGTTCCCTTGCCGTCGACCAGCGGATTCGGATCGCTGGCGGCGATTACCACGCGCGCCAGGCGCGCTTCAATCAGCGCCTCGACGCACGGTGGGGTGCGTCCCTGGTGACTGCAGGGCTCGAGCGTCACGTACAGCGTCGCGCCGACAGCCTGACTGCCGGCCGCGCGCAGCGCCGCCACCTCGGCGTGCGCCTCGCCGGCGCGCTCATGCCAGCCTTCGGCGACCACGCGACCGCGCTGAGCGATCACGCAACCGACGCGCGGGTTGGGATCGGTGGTTTCCAGCCCGCGGGCAGCGAGCGACAGTGCGCGCTGCATGGCAAAGCGGTCGAAATCGGAAAACATACCGCTACCGGAGCGCTGCGCCGGTGTGATCATTTCTTGTCATTCGGTCCGGGCCCGGCGTCGTTCGCTGCGGGGTCGGCAGGCAACAGCGGCAGCTGATCGCGACTCGCTGCGCGCACGCTCGCGCGCTTGTGCCGCGTGCCGCGCGTACCGTGCAGCGGGGTGGGGGCCTGAGGGCGCGCGTTGCGCAGGCGCTCGATCTCCTCGTGGAAGGCCTCGACGTCCTCGAACTGCCGGTAAACCGAGGCGAAGCGCACGTACGCGACCTCATCGAGGTGCCGCAGCTCCTCCATGACGAGCTCACCGATTGCGCGCGCGGAGACCTCGCGATCACCGAGGCCGCGCACACGGTGAACGATCCGGCTCACCGCCTCATCGATCTGCTCGCGCGCTACCGGCCGCTTCTCGAGTGCCTTTTCCATGCCGGCCCTGAGCTTGCCCTCATCGAATGCCTCGCGCCCGCGATCCCCCTTGATCACCAGTGGCATGACGAGCTCGGCCGTCTCGAAGGTGGTGAAGCGCTCACCGCACTGCAGGCACTCGCGGCGGCGGCGGATCTGGCGGCCCTCGCCTGCGAGGCGCGAGTCATTCACCTTGGTCTCCTCGTGGCCGCAGAACGGGCAGTGCATGGAACCTCTGCGCCCGCTGCGCGCTCAGGGCCCGTAGACCGGGAAGCGGCGGCACAGCTCGAGCACCTGCGGCCGCACCCGCTCGATCACCGCCGGCGCGCCCTCCGCATCGAGCACCTGCGCGATGAAATCTGCGACTTGTTGCACCTCCGCTTCGCGGAAGCCGCGCGTGGTCGCCGCCGGGCTCCCGATGCGCAAACCGCTCGTCACCATCGGCGGCCGCGGATCATTGGGCACGGCGTTCTTGTTCACCGTGATGTTGGCGCGCCCGAGTGCCGCGTCGGCGTCCTTGCCGGTGATGCGGCGGTCGGCCAGGCTCATCAGAAACAGGTGATTGTCGGTGCCGCCGGAAACGATCTGGTAACCGCGTTCCTTCAGGCGCGCCGCCAGCGCGCGCGCATTGGCAAGCACCTGGCGCTGGTAGTCGCGGAACTCCGGCTGCAGCGCCTCGAGCAGCGCCACCGCCTTGGCGGCGATCACGTGCATCAGCGGGCCACCCTGGGTCCCCGGGAACACGAGCGAATTGAGCTTTTTGGTGATCTCCTCATTGGCGCGCGCGAGGATCAGACCGCCGCGCGGACCGCGCAGCGTCTTGTGGGTCGTCGTGGTCACCACATCCGCGTGCGGCACCGGGTTGGGATATATGCCCGCCGCCACCAGCCCGGCGACGTGTGCCATGTCGACGACGAAGTAGGCGTTGACGCTGCGGGCGATCGCAGCGAAACGGGCCCAATCGATGACGCGCGAGTAGGCCGAGAAGCCGGCGATGATCATCTTGGGGCGCTGCTCCTGCGCGAGCCGCTGCACCTGCTCGTAATCGATTTCACCGGTGTCGGGACGGATGCCGTACTGCGCCGCGCGGAACAACTTCCCGGAAAAATTGACCTTGGCGCCGTGCGTGAGGTGACCGCCGTGATCGAGACTCATGCCGAGAATCGCATCGCCCGGCTGCGCGAGCGCCAGGTAAGCGGCGGCGTTCGCCTGCGATCCCGAGTGCGGCTGGACGTTGGCGAAGTCGGCGCCGAACAGGCGCCGCGCCCGATCGATGGCGAGCTGCTCGACCTGATCGACGAATTCGCAGCCGCCATAGTAGCGCTTGCCCGGGTAACCTTCGGCGTACTTGTTGGTGAGCACCGAGCCCTGCGCCTCGAGCACGCGCGGACTGGCGTAATTCTCCGAGGCGATGAGCTCGACGTGCTCCTCCTGCCGCCTTCGCTCACCTGCAATCGCCGCCGCCAGCTCGGGATCGAATCCCTCGATGGTCATCGTCTTCCGGAACATGCGCGCCGCCGCCCGATATACGGATAGATCAGATGAGCGAATGGTACCGTCTTGGCGGGCGATCGTGGGCTACAGCAGGTTCTCGACGACCGCCGTCCAGGCGTGGGCCAGATTGCTGCGGTTGTAGCCGCCACCCCCGAGCGCCAGCACGCGGCCGTGGCCTAAGCTCTCCGCGAGTGCCTTCAGATCGCGCGCGGCGCGCCCGTGGACCTCCGGCGAGAAGCGCAGGTGCGTGATTGGGTCGCCCTCGAGGCTGTCGGCGCCGCACTGCAGGATGATGAATTGCGGCTCGTACTTTCCGAGGTGCGCGAGTACGCGTGGCCAGACGTTCGCGAACACCTTATCGTCCGCCCCCGGGGGCAGTGGGACGTTCAGTTTCGTGCCCGCGGCAGCGCCGCGTCCGATCTCGCCGGCGGCACCGGTACCTGGATACAGGTAGCGCCCGTCCTCATGCAGGTCCGCGAACACCACCTTGGCATCGTCCTCGAATGCGTAGAAGACCCCATCACCGTGGTGGGCATCGATGTCGACGTAGGCGATGTGCTCGAGTCCCGCACGCTCGAGCTGCTCGATCGCGACGCCGCAGTCGTTGAACACGCAAAAGCCGGCGGCGCGGTTGCGCGCGGCGTGGTGGAGCCCGGCGATGGGGACGAACGCACGGCGGCAGCTGCCTTGCAGCATTGCCTCCATGCAGCTGAGCGTCGCGCCCACCACCCCGGCAGCCGCCTCGTAGACACCGCGGAAGGCGGGAGTGTCGCCGGCATCGAGCAGTCCGGTGCCACTCACCGAGCGCTCGCGCACGAACTCCAGATACTCGGCGGTGTGGAAAGTGGCGAGCTCCTCATCGCTCGCATCACGTGGCTCGAGCAGCGTCACGCGCTGCGGCAGGCCACGCACGGAGAACTCGCGCACGAATGCCGCGAGGCGATCCGGTCCGAATGGATGCCCGTCACCGAATCCGTAGCGCGCCAGGCGCTCGCTCACGACCACGGCGACGCTGTTCATGATGACACACACTCCATAGCGGCCCGCCCGCGTCGAGGCGGGCAAGCCTAACACAGCGGCGCTCGCGGCACGGCCTGCTGCCGGCGATAATCCCACCATGGCGCAATACATCTACACCATGAACCGCGTCTCCAAGGTGGTGCCGCCGAAGCGCGTCATCCTGCGGGACATCAGCCTGTCTTTCTTTCCCGGAGCCAAAATCGGCGTGCTCGGGCTGAACGGTGCGGGCAAGTCGTCGCTCCTGAGGATCATGGGCGGCATCGATACCTCCTTCGACGGGGAGGCCCGTCCGCAGAGCGGCATCCGCATCGGCTTCCTTCCACAGGAGCCCGAGCTGGAGGCGGGCAAGAGCGTGCGCGCCACGGTAATGGAGGGGCTCGGCGAGACCTTCCGTCAGCTCGAAGAGTTCAATCAAATCAGCGAGCGGTTCGCCGAGCCCATGGACGATGAGCAGATGAACACGCTCCTCGCCCGGCAGGCGCAGCTGCAGGATGCGATCGACGCCGCCGGCGGCTGGGAGCTCGAGCGCAAGCTCGAGATCGCCGCCGATGCGCTGCGTCTGCCGCCATGGGAGGCGAGTATCGGCACACTCTCCGGCGGCGAGAAGCGGCGGGTGGCATTGTGCCGGTTGCTGCTGTCGGCGCCCGACATGCTGCTGCTCGATGAGCCGACCAACCACCTCGATGCGGAATCGATCGCCTGGTTGGAGCGTTATCTGGAGGAGTACCCGAGCACCGTGATCGCGGTGACCCACGACCGCTACTTCCTCGACAACGTAGCGCAATGGATCCTCGAGCTCGACCGCGGCTACGGCATTCCCTGGCACGGCAACTACTCCTCCTGGCTCGAGCAGAAAGAGCAGCGCCTCGCACTCGAGGAGCGCGAGCAGGCGGCGTTGCGCAAAACGCTCGCTCACGAGCTCGAGTGGGTGCGGCAGAACCCGAAGGCACGTCAGGCGAAGAGCAAGGCGCGGCTGCAGCGCTACGAGGAGCTCGCCGCGCGCGAGTTCCAGCAGCGTAACGAGACCAACGAGATCTACATTCCGCCCGGAGAGCGGCTCGGAGATCTGGTGATTGCCGTTGCCGGACTGCGCAAGGGGTACGGCGAGCGGCTGCTGATCGACAAGCTCGATTTCAACCTGCCGCGCGGCGGAATCGTCGGCATCATCGGCCCGAACGGCGCCGGCAAGACGACGCTGTTTCGCATGCTGACGGGCGCAGAACGACCCGATGCGGGTGAGATCCGCATCGGCCCGACCGTGCGTCTCGCCTATGTCGATCAGTCGCGCCAGGCACTCGACGCCAGCAAGACCGTGTGGCAGGAGATCTCCGGCGGCCTCGACATCATCAAGGTGGGACCCTATGAGACCTCATCGCGCGGTTACGTCGGACGCTTCAACTTCAAAGGCGCGCAGCAGCAGCAGCCGGTCGGCGAGTTATCCGGCGGCGAACGTAATCGCGTGCACCTCGCCAAGGTACTGCGCGCGGGCGGCAACGTGCTGCTGCTCGATGAGCCGACCAACGACCTCGATGTGGAGACACTGCGGGCGCTCGAGGAAGCGCTGCTCGCCTTCCCGGGTTGCGCGGTGGTGATCTCGCACGATCGCTGGTTCCTCGATCGCATCGCGACCCACATCCTCGCCTTCGAAGGCGACTCGCAGGTGGTTTGGTTCGAAGGCAATTACCAGGAATACGTGGAAGATTTCCGTCGGCGCAAGGGCGAGGACGCGGCCCAGCCGCATCGCATCAGATACAAGCCACTGACGCGCTGAGCGGTATCCGAAGCCGGCCTTGCTACGCCCCGCGACAGCCCCGACACCTCCGGCGGAGCCCGCCGAGCGCATCTCCCTGTGGCGCTGGGTGGGACCGGTCGCGGCGCTGCTGGTGTTCACGCTCGTCGTGTGGGTGCTGCACCACCAGCTGGCGCACCTGCACGTCAAACGCGTGCTGGCGCACCTGCACGGCATCCCACGCCGACAGGTGCTCGCAGCGCTCGGATTCACCGCGCTGAGCTATTGGCTGCTGAGCACCTATGAATTGCTCGCACTGAGGTATCTGCGCTGCGCGATCCCGTACCAGCGCATCGTGTTCAACTCGTTCATCGCCTACTCCTTCAGCCATACACTCGGCTTCGCCGCATTCACGCAGACCGCTATCCGCCTGCGCCTGTACGCCACCGCGCGCATCTCGGCGATCGACGTGGCGACCGTGTCGGCTTTCTGCAGCGTCTCCTTCGGCATCGGACTCGCCACCGTCGCCGGACTTTCGCTCGTGCTCTCGCCCGAGCACGCCGCGCGACTTCTGCACCTGCACGAAAGCTGGGCGGTGCTGGTCGGGATGCTGTTGCTCTCGGTGGTTTGCGCGTACGCGCTGTGGGCGTGCTTTGCGCGCGGTACGCTCGAGATCCGCGGTTGGGCGCTGCGCGCGCCGGGTCCGGCCATCGGGCTGACGCAGCTGGCGCTCGGAGTGCTCGACATCTCGCTCTCCTGTGCGGTGCTCTGGGCGCTGCTGCCCTCCTCCGCACACGTCCACTACGTTACCTTCCTCGGGGTATATGCGGCGGCGGTGATCGCCGGCATCATCAGTCACGTCCCCGGCGGCGTGGGCGTCTTCGAGGCGGTCATACTGCTCACCCTCCCGGGAACGCCAACCGATGCGCTGCTCGGGTCGCTGCTCGCCTACCGCGCGGTGTATTACCTCGTGCCGCTGGTGTTCGGCACGCTGCTGTTCGGCTCCAAGGAAGTGTCGGCGCAGCGGGCGCATCTGGCCCGGGCGCGCGAGCTCGCCAGCCAGTACATCGCGCCGGTCGTGCCGCAGATCGCCGGGGCCCTGAGCTTCCTCTCCGGCGCATTGCTGCTGTTCTCGGGCGCCACGCCCGCCATCGATGAGCGGCTCGCGTTCCTCGACCGTTTCCTGCCGCTGCCGGTCCTCGAGGTGTCGCACCTCGCCGGGAGCATCGTCGGGCTCGGCCTCCTGGTGCTGGCGCGCGCGCTGTTCCGCCGCGTGCAGGCTGCCTATCACATCACGGTCTGGCTGCTGCTCGCCGGTATCTTCGCCTCACTCCTCAAAGGACTCGACTTCGAGGAAGCGACGCTGCTGCTGCTGGTACTCGGGGTGTTGGTTTTCGGCCGGCGCTCGTTTTACCGCCCGACCGCCATCCTCGCGGAGCGCTTCAGCCCGGTTTGGGTGGTGAGCATCATCGGCGTCGTCGTGATGGCGGTGTGGATCGGCATGATCTCCTATCGCCACGTGAGCTACTCCAATGAGCTGTGGTGGACCTTTGCGCTCGATGGCAATGCTCCGCGCATGCTGCGCGCATCGCTCACGGTCATCGTGCTGGGGGCGGCCTACGTGCTGCTCAACCTGCTGCGGCCGGCGCTTCCGGAGCCCGCGGTCGCCGGTCCCGCCGAGCTCGAGCGAGCACGCCCGCTGATTGCCGCAAGCGATCAGACGCTCGCCAACGCTGCGCTCACCGGCGACAAGCGTCTGCTGTTCAGTGGCGCGGGCGATGCTTTCCTCATGTACCAGACCACGCGCCGCAGTTGGGTCGCGCTCGGTGACCCCATCGGCTCACCCCAGGGGGCGGAGGAGCTCGTCTGGCGGCTGCGCGAGATGTCCGATCATCACGGCGCCGCCACCGTTTTCTACCAGGTATCGGGCGAACGCCTGGCGCTCTACGTCGATCTCGGCCTCGCGGCATTGAAGATCGGCGAGGAGGCACGTGTGGCGCTCGCGGACTTCTCGCTCGAGGGCGCCACACGCGCCGAACTGCGCCAGGCGCATCGCCGCGCGCAGCGCGACGGCACGAGCTTCGAGGTCGTCCCGGCCGCTGATGTCGCCGGGCTGCTGCCGCTCGTGCAGCCGATCTCGGATGCGTGGCTGGCCGCCAAATCGACCGCCGAGAAGGGTTTCTCGGTGGGCGCCTTCTCGGCGCAGTATCTGCAGCAGTTCCCGCTCGCACTGGTGCGGTGCGCTGGCCGGCCGGCGGCGTTCGCCAACCTCTGGACCAGCGGCACCTACGCCGAGCTGTCGGTCGATCTGATGCGCTTCGATCCAAGCGCACCGCGCAGCGCGATGGACTACCTGTTCATCGAGCTGATGCTGTGGGGAAAGCGCGAGGGCTACCGTTGGTTCAACCTCGGCATGGCGCCGCTTGCCGGCCTCGAAGCGCACCCGCTCGCCCCTGCCTGGCACCGGGTGGGCAACTTCGTGTTCCGTCATGGTGAGCATTTTTACAACTTCGAGGGACTGCGCCGCTACAAGGCGAAGTTCGACCCAGCGTGGGAGCCACGTTACCTGGTGGCGCGCGGCGGGCTTGCGCTGCCGCGCGTGCTGGTCGACGTCTCGGTGCTGATCGCCGGCGGAATGAAGGAGCTGTTCGCACGATGACTCGGGCGATGACGGCGGCGCGCAGCGCGCCACGCGCACGCCGGCGCGGGAGTCGCGCTTGCGTCCTCTGCTGTCTCATGCTGCTGCCAGCGGCGCTACGGGCGACCGTGAGCGCCGCAGCCGCCGTTACGCCGGCGGGAGCGGTGTCCGCTCCCGCCGCGAAGCCGCCCGCGGCCGCAGACACGCGCGATGCGCGCGCGCTCGGCGCCGGCCGCTTCGGCATCGTCCACATTTATGTCCCGGCGGGCGAGCCACGGAGTGTGGCGATTTTCGTTTCCGGCGATGGCGGTTGGGAGCTCGGTGTGATCAACATGGCGCGCGCACTGCGGGATATGGGGGCGGTGGTGATCGGCGTCGATATCACGCATTACTTCGCCAGCCTGCGGCACGCGGCGCAGCGCCCTGACGCGCACTGCGAAATGATCGCTGCCGACCTCGAGTCACTCAGTCACCAGGTACAGAAGCAGATCGGCTTGCGCGAGTACCAGGTGCCGGTGCTCATCGGCTACTCCTCCGGGGCCACGCTCGTGTACGCCGCGCTCGTGCAGTCCCCGCCGGGCACCTTTGCCGGGGCGCTGAGTCTCGGCTTCTGCGCCGATCAGGACTTCGCCGGAGCGCAGCTTTGCCCGGCCAGCGGACTGCGCTACCGCGAGAATCCACAGCATGAGCTGGTGTTCGAGCCGGCGGAGCACCTGCGGCAGCCGTGGGTCGCGCTGCAGGGCCAGAAGGATCAGGTCTGCGATCCACACGCTGCCGACCAATTTGCTGCGCGTGTCGAGGGCGGTGCGCTGGTGAAGCTACCGCTCGTCGGTCATGGTTTCTCCGTGGAGCGCAACTGGCTGCCGCAGTTTCGCGCCGCTTACGCACGGCTTGCGGCTCGCCCGCCGCCGGCGGCTGCACCAGCCGCGGAAATCGACGATCTGCCGCTGCAGGAGGTGCACGCGAGTGGAGCCGGGCAGGCGTTCGCGCTGCTGCTCACGGGCGATGGCGGCTGGGCCGGGCTCGACCAGGAGCTCGCCGCGCGGCTCGCCGCCAACGGCGTGCCGACCGTGGCACTGAACTCGCTGAAGTACTTCTGGACGCAGCGCACCCCGGATCAGACCACAGACGATGTGGTGCGCGTGCTGCGCCATTACCTGGCCGCCTGGCACGCGCAGCGAGTGCTGATGATTGGGTACTCCTTCGGCGCCGACGTGCTGCCGTTCGTAGTCAATCGCCTGCCGGCTGAGCTGCGCGAGCGCGTGGCGAGCGTGAGCCTGCTCGGGATCGATGCCCATGCCTCGTTCGAGGTGCACGTCGCCGAGTGGGTCGGCGGCGATCAGGGCGGACCCCCCACCCGACCCGAGCTGCTCGCGATCAAGACGGTGCCGGTGCTGTGCATCTACGGCGAGGGCGAGAGCGATTCGATCTGCCCGCAAATGCCGCCCGGCGCCATCACCCGCGCGCAGATCGGCAGTGGACACCACTTCAGCGGCGAGTACGCGTTGCTGGCCGACCGCATACTCGGCTTTGCACGCACGCGCGCCCCGTAGACCCCATGGTGCCGCCCCGCTGTGACATAACGTAGCCGCCGCGGCCACCGGCGGCCGGCGAATGAGGCCCAGAGATGCAATTTCGCAGGACGCCGCCGCGCGCTGAGTTAACATGTGCCCGGGCGGACCCAACAAATCAAAGATTGCCGCTGAACGGCATGTCGATGTACATCGATTCGAACAGCCATCTCCACCACGACCTGGAGAAGAATCTGGTCGTGACCTGTCCGCATTGCCAGGCAGTCGCGCACATCACCCCGAGCGCAGTACCGCGCTTCGATGATCTGCAGCTCTATCGGCCGAAGCAGGTGGGGCTCGTCTACCTGTGCGACGCCTGCCACATGCCGATCTTTCTACGCTTCACCGTGCGTATGTACGGCGCGACGCGCATCGAGCTGTCGCCGCAGTTCACCGAGGTGGAACGGGCGCGCGAGAAGTTCAGCTTCGCCTACGTCCCCGAGGGCATCGAGCTGTTGTTCCGCGAAGCGCTCGCCTGCTTCTCACAGGGGGCCTTCAACGCCTTCGCTTCCATGTCCCGCCGCACGGCGCAGGCGATGTTTGCCGACCTCGGCGAGGCCGGCAAGCTGCGGCTGTTCGATGAGCTGAATGCGGTGCGCGACCTCGCGGACATCGCCCCGGAAATCTTCACCAAGATGAGAAACGTGCTGTTCGGGGCGGAGCTCGACGTACGCACACCGCTGCCGCTGCTCGATGGTTTCGAAGCCGGCATCATGCTGGAGGTCGTCAAGGACCTGCTGTACGAGGCCTACGTACGCAAGGGCAAGCTGCAGCAGGCGATGATGGTGCGTCGCTTCTTCCTCGAGGAAACTGGCAGCGTCGCCCCGATCAAGTCAGCGAGCTGAGAGCCCACCGGCGCGTCGATCCGCCCTCGATCAGCCGACAAACCGCCGCGCGTTGCGGAACAGGCGCATCCAGCCGCTGTACTCGCCAGCGCCCGCCGGGCGCCAGGAGTTCTGCAGATAGCGGAACGAGCGCTCCGGATGCGGCATGATGATGGTGATGCGTCCATCGACGTTGGCGAGTGCCGCGATGCCGAAGGGCGTGCCGCTCGGATTCGCCGGATAGGTGATGGCGGCCTCACCGGGAGTGTTGATATAACGCACGCCGACGAGTCCGCTGGCTGCACACTCCCGTGCGGCAGTGTCGCTGGCGAATTCCGCGCGCCCCTCGCCGTGCGCCACCGCCACCGGCAGCAGCGAGCCCGCCATGCCATCGAGCAGCACCGAGGGCGAGGGCAGCACTTCCACCAGCGAGAAGCGTGCTTCGAACTGCTCGCTGCGGTTCCTTACGAAACGCGGCCAGTGCGCTGTGCCTGGAATGATGCTCTTCAGTGCGGCGAACATCTGGCAGCCGTTGCAGATGCCGAGCGCGAACGTGTCGCCGCGCGCAAAGAAGTGTTGAAACTGCTCGCGCACCTCGTCGTGGAACAGGACCGATTTGGCCCAGCCTTCGCCCGCACCGAGCACGTCACCGTATGAGAAGCCGCCGCAGGCGATGAGACCCTGGAACTGTGCGAGGGTGCGCCGTCCGCTCAGCAGGTCGCTCATGTGCACATCGTGCGGCGCAAAGCCGCAGGCATCGAACACCGCCGCGGTCTCGACCTGGCTGTTGACGCCCTGCTCGCGCAGGATCGCGACCGCCGGGCGCTCACCCAGCGCCAGATAAGGCGCGGTGAGGTCCTCCTCCGGATCGAAAGTGAGCGCGACTTCGAGGCGCCGCTCGCCGGCGGATGTCAGTGCCGCGAACTCCTCATCCGCGCACTGTGGATCATCGCGCAGCCGTCGCATGCGCCAGGAGGTTTCCGACCACGCCGCGCGCAGCTCCTCCCAGCTCTCATCGAGCACGCTGTCGCCGACGCGTATCTGCACACGCAGCTCGCTCACCGGCGCGCCGAGGTAGAGCGCTGCCTCGCCCAGGCCGTGTCGCGCGAGGATCGCGAGAAATGCCGGCTCATCTCCCGCCAGAATCTGCACCACGACGCCCGGCTCCTCGGCGAACAGCTGCGCAAGCGCCGGTCCGCGTGCTGCGGGCAGTGCGATGTCCAGACCGCAATGGCCGGCGAAGGCCATTTCCACGAGCGTGACCCACAGCCCGCCGTCGGAGCGGTCGTGATACGCGCGCAGCAGGCGATGTGTGCGCAGCTCCGCGAGCGCGCCGGCGAGCTGCTCGAGACGTTGCGGCTCATCGAGATCTGCGGGCTCGTCGCCGAGCTCACCGTACACCTGCGCGAGCGCCGAGGCACCGAGCCGGTTGCGGCCGCCGGCGAGGTCGATGAGCCATAGCGAGGTGGGGCGCTCATCGAGCTGCAGCACCGGTGTGAGCGTGGCGCGCGCATCGCGCACCGCTGCGAACGCGGAGACGATCAGTGAGACTGGTGCGATGACGCTCTTCTGCACGCCCGCCTCGCTCCAGCTGGTGCGCATGGACAGGGAGTCCTTGCCGACCGGAATGGCGATCCCAAGCTGCGGACAGAGCTCCTTCGCTACCGCGTGCACGGTTGCGTACAGCGCGGCGTCCTCGCCGGGCTCGCCGGCTGCGGCCATCCAGTTGGCAGACAGGCGGATCTGCGCGAGCGTGCCGATGTCCGCGGCGAGTATGTTGGTGATCGCTTCGCTGACGGCGAGCCGTCCGGAAGCGGGCGCATCGAGCACCGCCACCGGCGTGCGCTCGCCCATGGCCATCGCCTCCCCCGCCGCGCCGCGGTAATCCGCCAGCGTCACTGCTACATCACTCACCGGCACCTGCCAGGGGCCAACCAGTTGATCACGGCTGATGAGTCCGCCGACCGTGCGGTCGCCGATGGTGATGAGGAAGGTCTTGTCCGCCACCGCCGGCAGGCGCAGCACGCGGTACGCCGCCTCACGCAGCTCGATGCGGCTGCTGTCGAGGCGGCAGCGCTGCACGGGTACGCTGCGGACGTTGCGCGTGAGCCGTGGCGGCTTACCGAGCAGCACCTCGATCGGCATGTTCACCGGGCGGTCCTCGAACAACGGGTCGCGCACCCTGAGCTCACCGCTCGCGTCGATCTCGCCGATCACGGCGAACGGGCAGCGCTCGCGCGCGGCGATGGCGCCGAACTGCGGCAGGGCATCCGCCGCGATCACCAGCACGTAGCGCTCCTGTGCCTCGTTGCACCACAGCTCCAGCGGCGAGAGCCCGCTCTCGGCGCTTGGGATGGCCCGCAGATCGACCCTGGCGCCACGTCGGCTGTGGGCCACCGCTTCCGGCACCGCGTTCGAGAGCCCGCCAGCGCCTACGTCATGAATCAGCGCGATGGGATTGCGCTCACCGAGCGCCCAGCAACGGTCGATAACTTCCTGGGCGCGGCGCTGGATCTCCGGGTTGCCGCGCTGCACGGAGGCGAAATCGAGCTCCAGGCTCGAGCTGCCGCTGCCGAGTGAGGACGCCGCGCCGCCGCCGAGGCCGATCAGCATGGCAGGTCCACCGAGCACGATCAGTTTGGCGCCGAGTGGCACCTCGGCCTTCTCCACGTGAGCGCGGCGGACATTGCCGACACCGCCCGCGATCATGATCGGCTTGTGATAGCCACGAGTGCGTTGCGGTGGATCGCCGGCGGCCGGCTGCTCGAAGGTGCGGAAGTAGCCACAGATCGCCGGACGTCCGAACTCGTTGTTGAACGAGGCAGCGCCGATCGGACCCTCGGTCATGATCTCGAGGGGCGAAGCGATGTGCGCCGGCGCACCGAAGTTCTGCTCCCAGGGCCGCTCGTAGCCCGGGATGCGCAGGTGCGACACCGAGAATCCGGTGAGTCCCGCCTTCGGTTTTGCGCCGCGGCCGGTCGCGCCCTCATCACGGATCTCCCCGCCGGAGCCGGTGGCTGCACCCGGGAACGGCGAAATCGCGGTCGGGTGATTGTGCGTCTCGACCTTCATGAGAATGTCGATGGGCTCGGTGCTCGCGCGGTAGACACCGCTCGCAGCGTCGGGGAAATACCGCTCGCCGAGGTTGCCCGCGATGACCGCCGCATTGTCGTGGTACGCGGACAGGATGCCTGCCGGGCTCACTGCGCGCGTGTGCCGGATCATGTCGAATAACGATTCCTCGCGCGCACGGCCATCGATGACCCAGTGCGCATTGAAAATCTTGTGGCGGCAATGCTCGGAGTTGATCTGCGCGAACATCATGAGCTCGACGTCGCTCGGCTCACGTCGCAGCCGTGCAAAGCTCTCGAGCAGGTACTCCATCTCGCCCGCGGAGAGCGCCAGCCCGAGCCGCCGGTCCGCCTCCTCGAGCGCGGCGCGTCCGCGCCTGAGAGACACCCGCTGCGCGGGCCGTGCCTGCGCATGCTCGAACAGGCGCGCAACCTGCGTCGAGTCGAACAACACTTCCTCGGTCATGCGGTCGAACAGCACTGCCGCAACCTGCTGCAGCCGCTCGGCACCGAGCGGCGCAGCGGCCCGCAGCCGATAGGCGATGCCGCGCTCGATGCGGCGCACGGCGCTCACTCCACATACCTGAGCGATGTCGGTCGCCTTGCTCGACCAGGGCGAGATCGTGCCCGCGCGCGGCACCACGAGCAGCTGCTCGCCGAGCTCCTCGCTGGCGAGCGGCAGCCGCGGCCCGTAGATGAGCAGCTGCGCGAGAATCGCCTGTTCGCGTGCGGAGAGCGGCTGCCCGAGGTCGATGAAGTGCACGAAGCGGGCGGCGACCTCAGTGATTTGCGGCTCGCGCGCCTGCACTCGCTCGAGGAGCTTGGCGATACGGAATGCCGAAAACGCTGCGGGCCCCGGTAGCTGCAGCATTGGTCAGGCGAGCCTCATTTCTTGTCGCCGGGCGGAGTCGAGTACAGCGGCATCGGGAACTGCGCGACATTGGCCGTGGCGCCGCTTTCCAACACGGTGATCTTCGCGGTGCCGTGCTTCTTCACCTCATCGATGCGCAGGATGGAGTGCATCGGCAGGAAGGTGCGTTTGACGCCGGAGAACTCGCTCTTGATTCGCTCCTCGGAGGGGTCCAGCACCACCGAGGAGCGCTCGCCGAACAGCAGCTCCTCCACCTCTATGAAGCCGAAAAGCTCCCCATGGCTCACTCGCCGGGCGTAGACCTCGTAAACCTTGCCCTGATTCACGAATACGATGCGGAAAATGTGACTGGTTGCCATGGCTCACACGGGGGTCGCTGCTAGTTTTGAGGCTGGCATTATATGTCCGGGAGACATTGCCCGGGACGTTGCTGCGCCTCGAGGAAACGCATTAGCGCTGTCGCACAAGGGATCGCTCATTTGAGTCGGGGAATCATGCTCAGACTGCGGGTAGTGAGCGAACAGCGGCGTTCGCTGGCTGAGCGCAGCAGCGCGATCTTCTCGGTGGAAGGTGGCAGCATTGGCCGCTCGGCCGATAACGATTGGGTGCTGCCAGATCCGCAGCGCTACGTGTCCGCACATCACGCGCGCGTGCACTTTCGCGAGGGCCATTTCTATCTGCAGGACGTGAGTACCAACGGCGTGTACGTCAACGACGATACCGAGCCGCTCGCCAAGCGCGGCTCGGCCGGGTATCGGCTCTCGAACGGCGACGTGCTGCGTATGGGCGACTACCACATTCTCGCTGCGGTCGAGCGAGCGAGCGCGCCTGAGCATCCGGCCGCGGCGGCGGTGCCGACGAGCATCCACGCGCTGCGCACGCTCGGGCGCCCGGCCGATCGCGACATCGGTGCCAAGCTCAACGTCGAAGAGCTGCTGGTGCCGGTCATCGACATGGACACGGTGCTGCCGGTCGGCGCCTATGGTCAGACGATCGACTCCGGCAGGGTGCAGGCACTCGCGCAATCGCAACGCGCGGCTGCGGCGCCCGCCGGGGAAGTGGTGTTGTCCGCCGAGGGCGCACCACCGCCGCTCGGCCCCTCGCTGGCCCGCCTCGCCGAAGCGGTGAGTCGCGAGCCGAAGGGAGGCGGCGCCTTCCACGCGCTCGATGATGTGCACGGTGGACTCGATGCGTTTTGCCGTGGCGCGGGCATCGAACCCGAACGGCTCCCGGCGGAAGCGCAGGGACGGGTGCTGCACCTTGCAGGGCGGCTGTTTCGCGAGGCGCTCCTCGGCTTCAAGGAGCTGGAGCGCACCCGTGCCGATATCCGCAATCGCTACCGCATCGAAACGCCGCCGGCGGAGCAGGATGATCCGCGCCCCGCGCTAGCCGATTCCATGGTCGAGGATCTCGCGGTGGAGCTGTTCCTGCGCCACGAGGGTCGCCGGCTCGACTCGGTGCAGTGGCTGCGCGATACGGTTGCTGCGGCCAAACTCCATGAGAGCGCCATGGCTCAGGCACTGCGCGCGGCCTTCATCGAGTTCCTCGACCGGCTCGATCCAGCCGAGCTCGAAGCGCGCTTCGAGCGCGCCGCTCGCCGCGGCAAGGCGCGCTCGGCCGATAAGACCCAGTACTGGGATCTGTTCACCACCTTCTACCGCAATCTCATCGAGATGCCCGCTGACCATTTGCCACACACCTTCGTGGAAGCCTTCGCTGCCGCGTACCGCGAGGCATTGAAGAAGCCATCCGCCGAAAACAGCTAGCAGCGAGGCCGGCGGCGCCGGGTGGACCTGTCGACTTTTTGCGTCAGAGGACAAAGCCAGGCTGTAGCGGTAGCCTCGGCGTATTCACAGGCCATCGCACCCCGCCTGGCGGTGCGTCCGAGGGAAAGGTGACGGACAGGAGCTGGCCGAAAGAATGGGATGGTTCGCGGCCGGACGGCCGCTCATCCCTCGCTTCGCTCGGGACCGACCGCAGGACTGCGTACGTATCCCAGCCTCTCGCCGGCACCCGACGGGCGATATCAGCCGTTCGGTCAGGCGAGTTTCGTTTGTCGTTGTCAGGAAGTGTGTGGCGGAGAGGGTGGGATTCGAACCCACGTGCCGGTTTTACCCGACCATCCGATTTCGAGTCGGCGCCGTTATGACCGCTTCGGTACCTCTCCGGCGGTCCCGCGGACTCCGCGGGGGCGGTATTCTAGCGGAAAGACCACGCGGGGCGGGGCGCCGCGTGCGCGCGCTGGCCCCTGCCGTGCTGCTTGCCGCCGTGCTCGGCAACGGCTGCGGCGAGGTCGCACCGCCGGCAGTGGATGCAATCCACGCGCGTGGCGAGCTGCGCGTCGCGACGCTCAACCTGCCGACCTGCTACTACCTCGGCGCGCAGCGCACCGAAGGCCTGGAGTTCGAGCTCGCCAGCGCCTACGCCGCGCGCCTCGGGGTGAAGCTCAACATGTACCCGCTCGCCAACGAGCGCGCGCTGCAGGCAGAGCTCGCCGCGGGACGTGCCGACATTGCCGCCGCCTCGCTCACCAACACGCCGGCGTGGAGCCGGGTTGCCGACGCTGCCGCAGTGTATGCGCACATCCCGCAATTGGTGGTGTATCAGCGCACCGGTGTGCGGCCACGGGAGACGCTGCAGCTCGAGTCCGCCCGGCTCGCAGTACGCGCCGACAGCGCTCAGGAGCGCATTCTGCAACACCTGCGCAGCACGGTTGCCCCGGGCCTCAACTGGGAGCAGACCGCGCCGAGCGTTGCCGATCCGGTCGAGGACGTCGCTTCGGGCGAGGCGCAATACGCGATCGTCGATGCGCGCGAATTCTCCTTCGGCCGCCATCTCTACCCGGATGTGCAGGTGGGGTTCTCACTGCCGGAGGAGCGGCCGGTGCAGTGGTTGGTGCGCCGCGATGCGCCGGGACTGCTTGCGAGCATCGACGAGTTCTTCCGCGATCTGCAGTCCTCGGGTCGCCTCGCGCAGCTGCTGCAGCAGAGCTCGGGTGACACACGTCCCTTCGAATACGAGGAATCGCGCGAATTTCAGGAGCACGTTGCCGATCGTCTGCCGCGCTACCGCACCTGGTTCGAGAAGGCCGCAGCTGACGGCGGCCTCGACTGGCGCCTGCTTGCTGCGATCGGTTACCAGGAGTCGAAATGGGATCCGCGTGCGCAGTCCGACGAGGGCGCGCGCGGTGTGATGATGTTGACCGCCGATACCGCGCAGTCCCTCGGCCTGAAGGATCGCAGCGACCCGGAGCAAAGCATTTATGCCGGCGCGCGCTATCTGGCGCAGGTGCGCGAGAAGGTCCCCGAGCGCATCCCCGAGCCCGACCGTACCTGGTTCACCATCGCCGCCTACAACGTAGGCTTCGGCCATCTCGAGGACGCGCGCGTCATTACGCAGGCGCTCGGCAAGGACCCCGACTCCTGGGCCGAGGTGCGCCTGCGTCTGCCGCTGCTGGCACAGGAGCGCTGGTACACGCACGCGCGTCGCGGTTATGCGCGCGGCTGGGAACCAGTGCAATTCGTCGACCGCATCCAGCGATTCCTGCGGCTGCTCGAATGGCAGCCGGCAGAAAGCGCCCAGACTGCCGCTTCAGCTCCGGTGGCACCGCGGACTGTGGTGCCGGCTCCGGCCGCGCCGACGGCGCCGCCGGCACCCGCGCCGGCACCTGCGCCGCGCAGCTACACCGCCGGCAGCTGATTGCCCCACGGGGGGGTCCCGTGGTCAGCTGCGGCGCTGCGCGAAAAAATCCCGCAGCAGCAGCGCGCACTCGTCCATCAGCACGCCGCCGAACACATCCACACGGTGATTGAGGCCCGGCAGCGCGAAGACGTCGATGACACTGCCGGCGCCGCCCGCGCGCGGATCCCAAGCGCCAAAAACCAGCCGCCGCACCCGCGCATGCACCATCGCCGCGGCGCACATCACGCACGGCTCGAGAGTCACGTACAGCGTGGTGTCGATCAGGCGGTAACTGCCGAGCGCCTGGCCCCCGGCACGCAACGCCGCGATCTCCGCATGCGCCGTCGCGTCGTGGCTGGAGATGGGCGAGTTGTATCCGCCGGTGATGATCGCCTCGGCGCGCACCAGCACCGCACCAACCGGGACCTCCCCAGCCGCAGCGGCGGCGCGCGCGTGGGCGAGCGCCACGCGCATGTAGGCGGTATCGCTTGCGTACTCAGCCCGCTCCATCGTGTGCCTCGGCCGATGGCGGCGCGGGCGCGGTCAGAAACAGCGCCGGATCGACGAAGCTGCCATTGAGCGCCACGCCGAAGTGCAGATGCGGCCCGGTGACGCGTCCGGTTGCTCCCACCTTGCCGATAACTGCGCCCGCCCGCACCCGCTCGCCGCGCTTCACGCCGATTGCGCTCAGATGACAATACATGGTGACGAGACCGCTGCCGTGATCGAGGATCACCGTGTTGCCGTTAAAGAAGAAGTTGCCCGTGTCGACCACGCGTCCACTTGCGGCCGCGCGTATCGGTGTACCCGTCGCGGCGGCGATATCCATGCCGCTGTGCGGATTGCGCAGCTCGTTGTTGAATACCCGCCGCATGCCGTAAGAGCTCGAGCGCACGCCGGGCACCGGCTGCAGCAGCCGCAGCGTCGCGGGGATTTGGTCCGAATAGGTGCCGGTGTCCTGGTGCAACCGCGGCTGCTCGCGATTGACGCGCGCAAGGTCGGCTGCCGAGAGGTCCACCTGACGCGGGGGAACGGTCAGCTGCTGGAGGGTGTACTGCTTGTCGGCGACCTCGAAGTCGATTGTCTTTCCCTGGGGCGTGCCATCCTCGATGCGCACCTCGGCATGCCCTGCCGCGTGCGCGAGCGGGATGCCGACCACCGCCAGCCAGTGATCCTCGATTCGTAGGACGAGTACCCGGCGGCCATCGAGCGTGACGCGCGGCGCACGATCCTCGGGCGCATCGACGCGCAGCAGCACCACCCCGCCGGGCACGCGCTCCTCCTCGGGAAGCAGGGAAGGTGAGAGCGGCGCCTGGGAAGCTGCCACGAGCACCGATTGCGCGACCAGCAGCGCTGCCAGTGCGACGAGGCGCCTCATTTCCTGCCGGTCACACGAGCGGTAAGGCTCCCGCGCGCGAGGCTCGCCTCGATCTCCTCGCCGATCGCTACGGTCGCAGCATCGGTGAGCACTGTGCCATCGCCGCGCTTCACGATCGCGAAGCCGCGCCTTACGGTCGCGAGGGGACTCACGGCATCGAGTGCCCGCTGTACAAGCGCGAGTCGCTGCTCCGATCGGAGCAGCCGTTCGGAGGCGGCCCGCTGCAGATGCGCCTGCAGTTGTGCGGCACGCCCGGCGGCGCGCGCCTGCTGCTCACCCATGGCGCGCGCGAGCCGTAACTGCAGCGCTTGATTGCGCGCACCCCACCCGCCGAGCGCATGTCTCGGCGAGTGCTGCTGCAGTCGCGCGCGCAGCTCGGCAAGACGCCGACCCTCGCGGTGCAGCGTGCCCCGCGTGCTGCCGCCAAGACGCTGCGACAGATCATCGAGCCGCTGCATCTGCTGCTGCAGGCGTACGCCGGGATGCTCGCGACCGAGGCGGCGGGCGACCGTCTCGAGCCGGGCACGGACCGTACGCAGCTCGCGCCGCATCCCCGCCTGTATGCGCTGTGCCGACCGCGCGAGCGCCTCGAGACAGGCATGGCGGTCCGGCACTACCATCTCGGCGGCGGCCGATGGGGTCGGCGCACGCGCATCGGCAACGAAGTCGGCGATGGTGAAGTCGATCTCGTGACCTACTCCGCTCACCACGGGGAGCGCGCAAGCGTGGATCGCGCGCGCCACGCGCTCGTCGTTGAACGCCCAGAGATCCTCGAGCGAGCCGCCGCCGCGCGCGAGCAGCAGTACGTCGCATTCGGCGCGCGCTGAGGCGGTAGCGAGGGCGCCGACGAGTGTCGGGACCGCCGCCGCACCCTGTACCGCGCTCGGGTAGATGAGCACGCCCGCCGGCGGATAGCGCCGCGCGAGGATCTTGAGGATGTCACGCAGCGCCGCTCCCGCGGGCGAGGTGATGACACCGATGCGCCGCGGAAAACGTGGCAGCGGGCGCTTGCGTTCCGGAGCAAACAGCCCCTCCGCGGCGAGTCGGCTCTTGAGCCGCTCGAATTCCCGCCGCAGCGCGCCGACACCGGCCTCTTCCAGGTGCTCGATGATGAGCTGAAACTCCCCGCGCGGCTCGTACAGGCTGATACGGCCGCGCACCAGCACCTGCATTCCCGCTCGCGGCGTGAAGCCCACCAGGGAATTCTTCACGCGATACATGGCGCAGCGCAGCTGCGCATCGCGATCCTTCAGCGAGAAATACCAATGTCCAGAGGCCGGCTGCGAGAAGTTCGACAGCTCTCCCTCGACCCACAGAACACCGAGGCCACGCTCGAGCAGCACCCGCACCTCGTGGTTGAGCCGTGAGACGCTGTAGACGTCCCGGGTGGGAGCGGGAAATGCACCGATTTCATAGCCAGCGGACATAAGAACACCTTAGCACGTGGTTTACCGGTGTGAGGCGAGCGCTTACAATTGCGCATGCGCATCCTCGAAGAAGCTCTCACTTTCGACGATGTCCTGCTCGTTCCGGCCTACTCGGAAATCCTGCCGCGCGAGGTCGATCTCTCCACCCAGGTCACCCGCCGTATCCGTCTGAGTGTCCCGATACTGTCGGCCGCCATGGACACGGTAACCGAGGCGCGCCTGGCGATCACGGTCGCGCAGGAAGGCGGCATCGGCATCATTCACAAGAGCATGACCATCGAGGCGCAGTCGCGCGAGGTCGACCGGGTAAAGAAGTTCGAGAGCGGGGTGATTCGCGACCCGATCACCGTTTCCCCTAACATGACCATCCGTGAGGTCCTCGACCTGACCCGCTCGCGCGGCATCTCGGGCGTGCCGGTGGTGGTCGGCCGCAAGGCGGTCGGCATCGTGACCCACCGCGACCTGCGCTTCGAGGACAAGCTCGATGCCCCGGTGTCCTCCGTGATGACGCCACAGGAGCGGCTGGTCACGGTGCGCGAGGATGCCTCCAAGGAGCAGGTGCTCGCACTGCTGCACCGGCACCGTATCGAGAAGCTGCTGGTGGTCAACGGCTCGCACGAGCTGGTCGGCATGATCACCGTCAAGGATTTTCAGAAAGCCAACGAATTCCCCCGCGCCTGCAAGGACGAGGGCGGGCGGCTGCGCGTCGGTGCTGCGGTAGGCACGACCCCGGACACCCTCGAGCGCGTCGCCGCGCTGCGTGAGGCGGGCGTCGACCTCGTGGTGGTGGACACCGCGCACGGGCACTCGCGCGGGGTCATCGAGACGGTCAAACGCATCAAGGCGAAATGGTCGGACAGCCAGGTGATCGCCGGCAACATCGCCACGCCCGAGGCGGCGCGCGCGCTCATCGAGGCGGGCGCGGATGCCGTCAAGGTCGGCATCGGGCCGGGCTCCATCTGTACGACACGCGTGGTGGCCGGCGTAGGCGTACCGCAAATTTCGGCGGTGGCGAATGTCGCCGCGGCGCTGAAGGATGCCGCCGTGCCGGTGATCTCCGATGGCGGCATCCGCTTCTCGGGCGACATCGCCAAGGCGATCGCCGCGGGCGCGCATGCGGTGATGATTGGTGGACTGTTTGCAGGCACCGAGGAGTCCCCCGGCGAGGTGGAGCTTTACCAGGGTGCCTCCTACAAGTCCTATCGCGGCATGGGCTCCCTCGGGGCCATGGCGGAGCGGCACGGCTCGGCGGATCGTTACTTTCAGGATGCCGCGACCGAGCTCGAGAAGCTCGTGCCGGAGGGCGTGGAGGGGCGCGTACCGTACAAGGGCAGCGTGGTCACCATCCTGCATCAGCTCTCCGGCGGACTGCGCGCAGCCATGGGCTACACCGGGAGCCGCAACATCACGGACATGCGCACCCGCCCGGTCTTCGTGCGCATCACCAGCGCCGGAGTGCGCGAGAGCCACGTGCACGATGTCAGCATCACCAAGGAGGCACCCAACTACCGGGTGTCCTGAAGCGTCCATGGCGAGCGTCCCCCGACCTGCAACCGGCATACCCGCCACCTCCGCTGCGCACCCCGACATCCATGCGCATCGCATCCTGATCCTGGACTTCGGCGCGCAGTACACGCAGCTCATCGCACGGCGCGTGCGCGAGCTCGGCGTCTACTGCGAGATCCACCCGTGGGACCTGAGCGATGCGCAGGTGCGCGCCTTCGGGCCACGCGGCGTGATCCTCTCCGGCGGTCCCGAGTCGGTGACCGGTGCGCACTCACCGCACGCTGCGGCTGCGGTGTTCGAGCTCGGCGTCCCGGTGCTCGGCATCTGCTATGGCATGCAGACCATGGCGCAACAGCTCGGCGGCCGGGTGGCACCGTCCACCGAGCGCGAGTTCGGCTACGCGGAGGTGACGGTCACGGGCGCCTCGCGCCTGCTCGATCATCTCGAGGACCGGCGCAATGCCGCCGGCCGCTGCGTGCTCGATGTCTGGATGAGCCACGGTGACCGCGTCGATGCGTTGCCGCCGGGCTTCATCGCCAGTGCCAGCACGGACACGATCCCGTTCGCCGCCATGAGCGATGAGCGGCGCCGTTTCTACGGCGTGCAGT
>DASQYM010000069.1:0-14238 GCA_035639195.1 Steroidobacteraceae bacterium | reverse complement strand
CTCCGGCGCACAGATCGCACAATTCCAGTCGCTCGCCACCGCTCTCTACCGGCTCTACCTCGAGAAGGATCTCAGCCTCGTCGAGATCAATCCGCTCATCGTGACGCGGGAGAGCGCGCTCGTAGCGCTCGATGCCAAGATCAACGTGGACGACAACGCGCTCTTTCGTCATCCCGAGCTTGCGCAGCTGCGCGATGCCAGCCAGGAAGACCCGATGGAGCGTCGCGCCGCCGAGCACGATCTCAATTACGTATCGCTCGATGGCAACATCGCCTGCATGGTGAACGGCGCTGGACTCGCCATGGCGACCATGGATCTGATCAAGCTGCACGGTGGCCGACCGGCCAATTTTCTCGACGTCGGGGGCGGCGCAACCAGCGAGCGAGTGACGGCGGCCTTTGAGCTCATTCTGTCCAACAGCCGCGTGCGCGCCATGCTGGTCAACATCTTCGGCGGCATCGTGCGCTGCGATCTCATTGCCGATGGCGTCATCAACGCGGTGAAGAGCGTCGACGTGCAGGTTCCGGTCGTGGTGCGGCTCGAGGGCACGAACGCCGACAAGGCGCGCGAGATGCTGGCAAGCAGCGGGCTGAAGATCACGCCGGCCACGGATCTGACCGATGCGGCGCGCAAGGTAGTAGCCCTCGCGGCAAAGGGCAAGGCATGAGCGTCCTGGCCAACAAGCACACGCGCGTGATCTGCCAGGGCTTCACCGGGAAGCAGGGCACCTTTCATTCACAGGCCGCGCTCGCTTATGGCACCAAGCTCGTGGGCGGGGTGACGCCAGGCCGCGGCGGCGAGAAGCATCTCGACCTGCCGGTATTCGATACCGTCAAGGACGCAGTGCGTCACACCGAGGCTACCGCCAGCATGATCTACGTGCCGGCGCCCGGCGCGGCCGACTCCATTCTCGAAGCGGTCGACGCCGGGATCGAGCTCGTCGTGTGCATTACCGAGGGTGTACCGGTGAACGACATGGTGCGCGTGAAAGCTGTGCTCGCGGGCTCCGCGACAAGGCTCGTGGGGCCCAACTGCCCAGGGGTCATCACGCCTGATGAATGCAAGATTGGGATCATGCCGGGCTTCATTCACAAGAAGGGCAGCGTGGGCATCGTGTCGCGCTCGGGAACGCTCACTTACGAGGCGGTTTTCCAGACGACGAGCATTGGGCTCGGCCAGAGCACCTGCGTCGGTATAGGTGGAGATCCAGTGCGCGGCATCAATTTCATCGACGTGCTCGAGCTGTTCGAGCGCGATCCGGGCACCGAGGGCATCATCCTCGTCGGGGAGATCGGCGGAACTGATGAGGAGGCGGCGGCACGTTACATTGGCCGCTTCATCAGCAAGCCCGTAGTCGCCTACGTGGCCGGAGTCACCGCTCCGCCCGGCAAGCGCATGGGACACGCCGGCGCGATCGTCGCCGGTGGACAGGGAACCGCGGCCGACAAGTACGCTGCCTTCGAGGCGGCTGGAGTGCGCACCGTGAAGTCCCCCGCGGAGCTCGGCGCCGCCATGGCGAGGTTGCTGCGCAGCCGGGGAGGCCGCACACGAGCGGGCACACCGCGGTCCGAAAAGACCACGCCCGCAGTAAGAGCCACGCCGCGGCGCACAGCGGCCCGCGCCAGCCTCTCGCGCTCGAAGGCTAAGGCAGAGCGATCCACGCCGCCATCCGGCGCCGCACGCGCACGCGCCGGCCGCCGCATCCGTCCGGCGCCGCGCGGCAGGCGACGCTGAGTCATGAAACAATAGCGCTCATGGGTGGCGGGGAACGGATCCCGCCGCAAGGCAATGATTCCGGCATGGGTGACACGCTGAAGATCGCGTTGGCGCAGCTCGATCTACTGGTCGGCGACGTGCGCGGCAATGCGGCGAAGGTCATCGCCAGTGCGCGTCATGCGCGCAGCGATCTCGGCGCCGACCTGGTGCTCTACCCCGAGCTCACACTCTCCGGCTATCCGCCGGAAGACCTGCTGTTCCACCGCGGTTTCCGGCGGCAGATCGAAGCGGGACTGAAGCAACTTTGTGCGGAGCTGCACGATGTGCCCGTCCTGGTGGGCTTCCCCGAATATGCAGGCGGTGTCATTTACAACTCCGCGGCGCTCATTACCGGCGGCGAGGTCGCGGCGATCCACCGCAAGGCGGAGCTACCGAACTACAAGGTCTTCGACGAGAAGCGCTACTTTCAGTCCGGTAGCCAGGCTGCACTCACCGACTGCCGTGGCTTCAGGATCGGACTGCTCATCTGTGAAGACATCTGGGAGCCACACTCCGTGCAGCTGGCGCGCGCCGATGGCGCGCAGCTACTCGTGGTCATCAACGCCTCGCCATATGAGATCCACAAGCAGCGCGAGCGTGAGGAGATCGCGCGTGCACGCATCCGGGAGGTGGGACTGCCACTCGTCTACGTGAACCTGGTAGGTGGTCAGGATGAGCTGGTGTTCGATGGCAACTCCTTCGTAATGGACGCCGACGGACAGCTGGTCATGCGCGCGCCGCCCTTCGCAGAGGGGACGTGGATTGCGGAGTTCAGCCGTGACTCCCGTGGCCGCGCCGTGGCGGCGGCTGGCACGGTGAGTGCGGAGCTCTCCGATGAGGCGAGCGTCTACAGTGCTCTGGTGCTCGGGGTGCGCGACTATGTCGACAAGCACGGATTCCCGGGTGTGGTGATAGGCCTCTCGGGTGGAGTCGATTCCGCCCTTACACTCGCGATCGCAGTGGACGCGCTCGGGAACGAGCGCGTTCAGGCCGTGATGATGCCTTCGCGGTACACCTCTTCGATGAGCCTCGAGGATGCGCGGCAACAGGCACGGCTTCTGAAGGTGAACTACAGCGTGCTCCCGATCGAGGGGATGTTCACGGCGACGCTTGCCACACTCAGCGAGGAGTTCACGGGCCGGCCCGCAGACGCCACCGAAGAGAATATTCAGTCGCGCTGCCGCATGCTGCTGCTCATGGCGCTGTCGAACAAGACCGGGCGCATGCTGCTCACCACCGGCAACAAGAGCGAGATGGCGGTGGGTTACGCCACGCTCTACGGGGACATGGCCGGCGGCTTTGCCCCGATAAAGGACTGCAACAAGATGCTGGTGTATCGACTGGCGAACTACCGCAACTCACGCGGTCGCGTCATACCGGCGCGGGTCATCGAACGTGAGCCATCCGCCGAGCTGCGCGCCGGGCAGAAGGACAGCGACTCGCTTCCGCCCTACGAAATACTCGACCCCATCCTGGAGGCGTTCATCGAGGAGGACCTCTCGGTGGATGAGATCGAAGCGCGCGGTTTCGACCGCGCCACCGTAGCCCGCGTGCTCGACCTGGTGAAGCGTAACGAATACAAGCGCCGGCAGGCCCCGCCGGGCGTACGCGTGAGCCGCCGTGCCTTCGGACGCGACTGGCGCTACCCCATCACCAGCGGCTACCGCCGCTGAAGGGCGCACCGGCGCGCTACCAGAACCTCCACCAGGACTTCTTGACGTCCGCCTGGAGCGTGCGGCCATCCCCCGAGTAGTTCACGGCATACACCTCGCGGCTCTGAGTGGCGAGCGCCTGGAGCTGCATGTGGTCGTAGCACTGGATCAGCATGTCGAGCGCTTCCTGAACCGCGGGGGACCCGTCGTACTGCTCGATGGCGCCCCGGGCACGCTGGGCCGCCGCAACGTAGGCGCCGCGCTTGTAGTAGTAGCGCGCGACATGCACCTCGTAGCTCGCGAGGCGATCGCGCAAGTACACCATACGCTGCAGCGAATCGCGCGCGTATTCGCTCTTCGGGTACTGTTCGACCACGGTCTTGAAGGCGGCAAATGACTTGCGCGCATCGCTCGGGGGGCGCTTGGTGAGGTCTGCGTGAAACAGACGCTCGAGCGCATTCGGCGTGCGCTCGAAGTCGACGAGTCCCTTGACGTACCAGGCGTAGTCCACGCGCGGGTGCGTCGGGTTCTCCCGGATGAAGGTGTCAGCGGCATCGATCGCGGATTCCTTCTCACCGGCGCGGTAATATGCATAGATCAGGTCGAGTCGCGCCTGACGGGCCTCGTCGGTGAACGGGAAGCGCGCCGTCAGCTGCTCGTAAACCTTGATCGCACTGTTGAAGTCATACGACTCGAGGCTCTTGTGCGCCTTTTTGTAGAGCGCTTCCGGGGTGACCTTCTTGGGGTCCTCGCGGTGCGTGCGGCAGCCGGATAATGCCACCAGAACGACACACAACGCGACCAGGCCGCCGCGTACCGGACCAGAGAGCAACATCGGGAAAGGGCCTTTCTGTGGCTTCACGCCATGCAAGTGCGCGGAGTATAGCGAATCCCGTCCGTGGACTGACTGCGGAGGGCTCGGGAGAGTTCCGCGCGCACTCGCTCAGCCTGCCTGCGGAAGCCGCGGGTCTGCGGTTCGACCAGGCTCTGGCGCGCGCGCTGCCGCAATACTCACGTGCCCGGCTCAAGACCTGGATCGAATCCGGTGCAGTGCAGGTCGATGGGCGGCCCCTGCGCGCCAAGGATCGCGTGCTGGGAGGCGAGCAGGTCCGCATCCAGGCACAGTTGCCCGCGCAGCGCCAGGTGCAGGCCGAGCCGATGCCACTCGCGGTCGTATTCAGGGACCGCGCCATGCTGGTCATCGATAAGCCGGCAGGTCTCGTGGTCCACCCGGGAGCCGGCAACTTACGCCACACGTTGCAGAACGCGCTGCTCGCCCTCGATCCGCGGCTTGCGCTCGTACCGCGAGCCGGGATGGTCCACCGCCTCGATAAGGACACGAGCGGGCTGCTGGTCATCGCGCGCACCCCGGAGACGCACACCGTGCTGAGCGCCGCGCTCGCGGCGCGGCAGGTGACTCGCGAATACCTCGCGCTGTGCAGCGGAGTCATGACTGGCGGAGGCACGATCGATGAGCCCATCGGCCGCCACCGCACGCTGCGTACACGCATGGCCGTGCGGGGGGACGGACGCGAGGCCATCACGCACTACCGGATCGAGCGGCGTTTTCGGGCACACACATTGGTGCGCGTCAGCCTCCAGACCGGACGCACCCACCAGATCCGCGTGCACCTGGCCCACATCGGCTACCCGCTCGTGGGCGATCCGGTGTATGGCGGACGCCGCCGTGTCCCGTCTGGTTGCTCGCCGGATCTGGCCGAGGCTTTGCGTACCTTCCCGCGCCAGGCGCTGCACGCCGCACGGCTCGGGCTGGCGCATCCGGTCACCGGCCGCGCGCTGCAGTTCCAGGCGCTACTTCCGCAGGACATGCAGAGGCTCATCGAGACGCTCGCCGCGGATTGCGCGTGAACGCGCGCTCGCAACCCGCGCGGATCGAGGTCCTCGCACCAGCATGGCCAGCGCCACTTGGCGTGCGCGCCGCCTTCACGTTGCGCGGGGGCGGCGTGAGCGCACCGCCCTTCGACAGTCTCAACGTGGCCGCGCACGTGGGTGATGAGGCGCATGCAGTGGGTGAGAACCGGCGGCTGCTGCGCGCGGCGTTGCGTCTGCCCACCGAGCCCACCTGGATGGAGCAGGTGCACGGCGTCGACGTACTTGAGTTGGAGGCAGCGCGGAAGCTCACTTCGGCCGGCCCCCCCTGCGCGGACGCCGCCGTCACTCGCCGTACCGGCCGAGTGTGCGTGGTTCAGGTCGCCGACTGCCTGCCGGTACTGCTCGCCGTTCGCGACGGCTCGGCAGTTGCCGCCGCCCACGCCGGATGGCGCGGGCTCGCGGCGGGGGTGCTGGAAGCCACCGTGGGTAGACTTGCGGTCGAGCCGGGACGGCTCATCGCCTGGGTCGGCCCAGGAATCGGTGCGGCGCACTTCGAGGTCGGTGATGAAGTGCGCAGCGCTTTTATCGCGCACGATGCAGCCGACGCCGGCGCCTTCCTCGCCAACCCGCGCGGACGCTGGCAATGTGATCTCGTGGCCCTCGCCCGGGCGCGGCTTGCGGCGCTCGGTGTCTCCGCGGTGTTCGGTGGCCAGTGGTGCACCTACGCCGATGCGGCACGCTTCTTCTCTTACCGCCGGGATGGCCGGTGCGGGCGGATGGCCGCGCTCATCTGGCGGGAAGCGCAGCCATGACGCTGCTGCTCACCATCATGCTGTTCGCCGCAGCTGGTGGGATTGCGAGCGCGGCGTTTGCGATCGTGTTCCTGTGGGTACGCGAGGAGCACAGCGCGCTCATCCTTCCGCACTTCATCAGTTTCGCGACTGGAGCGCTGCTCGGGGCGGCGCTGCTCGCGCTGCTGCCCGAGGCAATGGCCGCAGCAGGCCCTGGAGGAGCCCATGGGATCGGGCTCGCCCTCATCGCAGGCCTGGGGGTGTTTTTCGTGATCGAGAAACTCGTGCTCTGGTGGCACGCGCACGCGCATGCCCAGGGCGAGAGTGCCGCCGCGTGTGCGCAGCATGCCGACGAGGCGCACGAGCGGCGGCACGAGCCCGCTCACGCCCACGATCACGCCCGTGATCACGCTTCGGGTGTGCTGGTGCTGGTCGGCGACAGCCTTCACAACGCGCTCGATGGCGCCCTCATCGCCGCAGCCTTCCTCGGCAGCGCGCAGCTGGGAGTTCTCACCACGCTCGCGGTCGCAGCCCACGAGATTCCGCATCGGGTGGGCGATTTCGCCATTCTCGTGCAGGCGGGACTGTCACGCTCGCGCGCATTGCTGCTCAATCTCGCCACGGGAGTCGCCTCGGTGTTTGGCGCAGTGCTGGCATACTTTGGCTTGCGCGAGACACAGAGTGCGCTGCCGTACGCGCTGGCCTTTGCCGCGGCCGGCTTCCTTTACATTGCCGTCGCCGGTCTCATCCCCGGGCTGCACCGTCGCGCCGATCCGCGCACGAGCGCGGTCCAGGTGATGCTGATTGCAGCGGGCATCGCGGTGATCGCCGGAGCCGAGCAGTTGACGCAAAGATAGCGCTGCCGATCGTGACAGTTTGTAACTCGCACCGGATCCCGGTGGTGACACAAGTCCTTCGATTGCAGACGACGAGCACGCTGCAGCGGGATGCTTGTGATGCTTCTCACCAATTACCCCACTATGGTGTTTCGATCGCAGCCGGATCCGAGTACCATTTTGTAAAGCACAAGGATCGAGTGTTTACGCCAACATGTTGCTCGGATGGCTCGATGCTCGCGACGCGACCAGGGTGGGCGCTGCCCTGGCGGACGACTTCGTCCTGCAAAAAGCCGCCGGCTCCCGCGCGGCTTCGCAGGATGCACGCGGCGCGAGCGCACAGCTGCAGAGACTGCTGCAGACATTTCTACAACGGGTGGACCGCGAGGCGCGCTCGCTGGAACTCAACCTCCTCAAGCGCGCGAAGCTCACCAACTCCTTCAAGTGGCGACTCCTGGAGAAGGGGGTCGAGCGAGAAATCGTCGATGAGCTGACCCACGCGCTGGTGCTGCGATTGTCCGCGAGCCGAAGCGCCAATAACGCCAACGCGCCACAGGCCGATACATCTGCTGCCGCCTCACCGAGTCGGCGCGGCTTTGGCGGCGTTGCGGCCATGCTCGCGAAGGGCAACGAATGTATGGCCCGGGGTGCTTACGCCGAAGCGATGAGCTGTTATGGGGGGTTGCTGAGCCTGGATTCCCGTAACGTGGTGGCACACAACAATCTTGGGGCGGCGCACTGGAAGCTGGGTCACTACAAGCAGGCCGAGGAAGAATTTCGCAGAGCCATCGGGATACGGGAGGGTTATCCCGACGCCCACAGCAACCTTGGTACGGTGCTGCGACAGACGGGACGGATCACCGAATCCGAGACGCCGTTACGGCGCGCCCTGAAGCTGAAGCCGACTCACGCGGATGCCCAAAGCAATCTGGGCATGACCCTCACTCTGCGTGGACGCCTGCGCGATGCCCAAGAGTGCTTCGAAAAGGTGCTACGAATCGCACCTCGCAACGTCGAGGCACTCGCCGGCACCGCACGAGTGGCTGCCCTCGAGGGACGTTTCGACGAAGCCGAGGCCACCTACCGCCGTGTACTGGAGCTCGATCCAAAAATGGCGGCTGCGTGGGCCGCTCTGGCGCAGTTGCGCAAGATGACTTTTGCGGACCGCGACTGGCTCGCAGGCGCCGAGAAGGCTGCCGCCGGCGGGCTGCCACCGCTCGAGGAGGCCGGCCTCCGCTATGCGATCGGGAAGTACTACGACGATGTCGGAGAGTTCGCGCGCGCGTTCCGCAGTTACCAGCATGCCAATGAGCTGCACAAGACCGCCGCGGAACCTTATGACCGGAGTGGCTGGACAGGACTCGTTGACGAGCTGATACGCGTTTACACACATAAGGTCCTGGCTGCTGAGCATCCGGGTGCTTCTGACTCGCAGCGACCTGTTTTAGTCGTGGGCATGCCGCGATCGGGGACCTCACTCGTCGAGCAGATCATCGCTTCACATCCGTCTGCCCGGGGTGCGGGCGAGCTGGACTACTGGGCTCAGGCGTTTCGCAAGCACGCCACCCTCGGTCGGGAGCCGCCCGCCGGAGCACTCACGCAAAGACTCGCGGCCGGATACCTGCGCGCTCTGGACCAGCATTCCCCGCAAGCACTGCGCGTGGTCGACAAGACGACATTCAATGCGGACCTGATGGGCATCGTTTACCGCGTATTTCCGCGCGCGCGTTTCATCTACCTGCGGCGTGACCCGATCGATTCCTGTTTGTCCTGTTACTTCCATCAGCTGCCGGCAACGCTGAGCTTCTGCACGGATTTGGGGGATCTTGCGCACTACTACCGGGAGCACCATCGCCTCGTTGAGCATTGGCGCGAAGCGCTTCCTTCGGGCGCACTGCTCGACGTGCCCTATGAGGAGCTGACGGCCGATCCTGAGGCGTGGACCCGCAGGATTGTGGATTTCCTGGGTCTCGAATGGGATCCGCGGTGCCTGGACTTCCACCGGACGAACCGTGCCGTCGTGACTGAAAGCTACTGGCAGGTCCGTCAGAAGATCTACAAGAGCTCGATCGGGCGCTGGCGCAACTACGAGAAGTTCATCGGACCGTTGCTGACGCTGCGGGACCTGGGGATCTGAAGCGCACCGCTCGCCAGAGCCCGGTAACCCATCCTGCGCAAGCGCGGCCGCGACGCTCAAGGCGTGCTCGCGGACATCTCGGTAGCTTCGACAAAGGTCCGCCGCGTGACAAAGCCGCGCCGAACAGCGCGGCCGTGCGCTATGGTAGGCACCCAATCAGAGTGGCCTCTTCGAAAGCGAGTCCGGCAGGACGGTCCGCAGCCCCTTGAACGGCCTGCGGTTTATCCCCAAGAAGGGGCCAAGCCACTCCAAGGTCGATTCCCATGCGCATGGACAAACTCACCAGCCGTTTTCAGCAGGCGCTGGCCGACGCCCAGTCGCTGGCGCTCGGGCGCGACCACCAGTTCATGGAGCCTGCCCACGTCATGCTGGCGCTGCTCGATGCCTCGGGCGGCTCGGTGCGACCGCTGTTGATGAAGGCGGGGGCCGACGTCAACAAGCTGCGCGCCGGCGTCCTCGCGCTCCTCGATGGACTGCCGAAGGTCGAGGGGACCCCGGGCGACATCCACATTTCCAATGACCTGAACCGCATCCTCAACGTCACCGACAAGCTCGCGCAGCAGCGCGGCGATCAATACATCTCGAGCGAGCTGTTCGTGCTGGCCGCGTTCGAGGATCGCGCGCTCGCACGGCTCTTCAAGGAGGCCGGGGTGGTGCGCGGCGCGGTCGAGAAGGCGATCGATGAGGTGCGCGGGGGCGAGAAAGTCAATGACGCCAACGCCGAGGAGAGCCGGCAGGCGCTCGAGAAATACACCATCGATCTCACCGCGCGCGCCGCTTCGGGAAAACTCGATCCCGTCATCGGGCGCGACGATGAGATCCGCCGCACCATCCAGGTGCTGCAGCGGCGCACCAAGAACAACCCGGTGCTGATCGGTGAGCCAGGAGTCGGCAAGACGGCGATCGTCGAGGGGCTTGCGCAGCGCATCGTCAATGCCGAGGTGCCCGAGGGCCTCAAGGACAAGCGCATCCTCGCGCTCGATATGGGCGCGCTCATTGCTGGTGCCAAGTTTCGCGGCGAGTTCGAGGAGCGCCTCAAGGGGGTGCTCAACGACCTTGCCAAGCAGGAAGGCCAGATCATCCTGTTCATCGACGAGCTGCACACCATGGTCGGCGCCGGCAAGGCCGAAGGCGCGATGGATGCCGGCAACATGCTCAAGCCCGCGCTCGCCCGTGGCGAGCTGCACTGCGTGGGTGCTACGACACTCGATGAGTACCGCAAGTACCTCGAGAAGGATGCCGCCCTCGAGCGGCGCTTCCAGAAAGTGCTGGTGGATGAGCCCTCGGTCGAGGACACCATAGCCATCCTGCGGGGGCTCAAGGAGCGCTACGAGGTGCACCACAAGGTCGAGATCACCGATCCCGCGATCGTGGCGGCCGCCACACTCTCGCACCGCTACATCACCGACCGGCAGCTGCCCGACAAGGCCATCGATCTCGTCGATGAGGCCGCGGCGCGCATCCGCATGGAAATCGACTCCAAGCCCGAGGCGCTCGATCGCCTCGAGCGGCGCATCATCCAGCTCAAGATCGAGCACGAGGCGCTCAAGAAGGAGAAGGATGAGGCCTCACGCAAGCGCCTTTCGACGCTCGAGGAAACCCTGCGGACGCTCGAGAAGGAGTACGCGGATCTCGAGGAGGTCTGGAAGGCCGAGAAGGCGGCGGTGCAGGGGACGGCGCACATCCGCGAGGAGCTCGATCGCGCACGCCTCGAGCTCGACGCCGCGCGGCGTGCCGGCAATCTCGGCCGCATGGCGGAGCTCCAGTACGGCAAGATCCCCGAGCTGGAGAAGCGCTTGAGCTCTGCCGAGGTCGCCGAGGACCAGGCACCGACGCTGGTACGCAACAAGGTGACCGAGGAAGAGATCGCGGAAGTGGTTTCCAAGTGGACCGGTATTCCGGTGTCGAAGATGCTGCAGGGCGAGAAGGAAAAGCTGCTGCACATGGAGGATGCGCTCGCAAAGCGCGTCGTCGGCCAGGAGGAGGCTCTGCGCATCGTTTCCGACGCGATTCGCCGCTCGCGCGCGGGCCTATCCGATCCCCGTCGCCCGAACGGATCGTTCCTGTTCTTAGGCCCCACGGGCGTCGGCAAGACCGAGCTCTGCAAGGCGCTCGCCGAGTTCCTGTTCGACACCGAGGATGCGCTGATCCGCATCGATATGTCGGAATTCATGGAAAAGCACTCCGTTGCCCGTCTCATCGGGGCTCCGCCCGGTTATGTCGGCTACGAGGAGGGCGGCTATCTCACCGAAGCGGTGCGGCGGCGACCGTACTCCGTGATCCTCCTCGATGAGGTGGAGAAGGCCCATCCGGATGTCTTCAACGTGCTGCTGCAGGTGCTCGATGACGGGCGTCTGACCGATGGCCAGGGGCGCACGGTCGACTTCCGCAATACCGTCATCATCATGACTTCGAACCTCGGCTCGCAGATCATCCAGGAATATGCAGGTGAGAAGAACTACGCGAAGATGAAAAGCGCGGTCATGGAGATCGTGCAGCAGAGCTTCCGTCCGGAGTTCATCAACCGCATCGACGACATCGTGGTGTTCCATCCGCTCGGCACGCAGCAGATTCGCGCCATCGTCGATATCCAGCTGTTCTACCTGCGCAAGCGGCTCCAGGAGCGCAGCATGGACGTCGCGCTCGATGATGCGGCACGCGATCTTCTCGGCCAGGCGGGCTTCGATCCGGTGTACGGTGCGCGGCCGCTCAAGCGCGCCATCCAGCAGCAGATAGAGAATCCGCTCGCGCAGAAGATCCTGCAGGGCGAGTTCGTTCCCGGGGATCGCATCCGAGTCAGTGCGCGCGATGGGCAGCTCACTTTCGCCAGAGCCGACGAGCGCCGTGCGGCGCGCGGCTGAGGCGAATGTGCGACGGGCGCGCCGGGGCCCGGGAGATGCATTGATACGCCCGCGGGGCGTGGGGGATAGGTCGGTACCTCCTCAGGAGGGCTCACCAAAGGTTAACTATCGCCACAGCAGGCCGTGGCTCCCCGCTCGCCGGCGCGCGTCGTCCCCCGGGCGGGCCTTGTTATAATCCTGCGACAACACCAACGGTCAAGAAACCCTCATGCCCTTTTACGAATACGAGTGCGAAGCCTGCAAGTACTACGCCGAGGTGATGCAGAAGATCAGCGACGCGCCGCTCACCCGTTGCCCCTCCTGCGGCAAGCGCGCCCTGAAGAAGCTGCTCTCAGTGCCGGTATTCCGCCTGAAGGGCGCGGGCTGGTACGAGACCGACTTCAAATCGGACAAGGAGACCAAACGCAACCTCGTCGGCGCGGAGAAAGAAGAGTCGAAGGCGGAGGCCAAGAGCGAGACGACGGACGCGAAGTCGGCGTCGGAGTCCAAGGAAACCAAGGAAACCAAGGAAACCAAGGAAACCAAGGACAAGAAGGACACCAAGGACAGCAAACCGGCCGAGTCGCGGACCGAGAAGGGGGGGGCCTCCGTTTCGGTCGGAAGCCGCAGCCGCGCTGCAGCACCGCGCAGCGCTGCGCGCCGGCCCGCGCGCGCGGCGCGCGCAAAGAGAGCTGGCAAGAAGCGCCGCTAGCGCCATGAACGGAAGCGGCGGCACGAGGAAGTGGAACGTGCGGCGCTACCTGGTTGCAGGTGTGCTCGTATGGCTGCCGATACTCGCCACCGTGTGGGTAGTCAGCTTCATTCTCCACCTCATGGACCTGACGCTGAAGGTCCTGCCGCCGGCCTACCGCCCCGAGGCTCTGGTGGGGTTCTCGCTTCCGGGCATCGGTGCGGTGTTCGCACTCATCGTGCTGCTGCTCACCGGCCTTCTGGTGACGAACCTCATCGGGCGCCGGCTCATGGTGTGGGGCGAGGAGCTGCTCACGCGCATCCCGGTGGTGGGTACGGTCTATGGCGGCGTGAAGAGCTTCGCCGAGAGTGTCTTCTCGCAGTCCAAGGCTTTCCGCAAGGTGGTGATGATCGAGTACCCCCGCGCCGGTGCCTGGAGCATCGGTTTCCTCACCGCCGAAGATGTGCCCGAGGTGAGTGAGAAACTGCACGAACCCCATGTTGCGGTCTACATTTCCTCTGCGCTCAACGCCACGGCGGGATACCTGGTGATCGTGCCGCGGCGTGCGGTGGTGGAGCTCGATATGTCGGTCGATGCCGCCATGAAGATGATCATCACCTGCGGGGTCGTGGTGCCGCCGGCACCGGCGCGGACGAACTCCCTGGCCAAGCCCGCGGCCTGAACAGCCATGCAGGCGATGCGGCTCCTGGCGCGCGGCGCACCGCTCACACGCTCCGAGGTGTCGCTACCGGCGCCTGCGCCGGGTGAGCTGCTGATCCGGGTCGAGGCGTGCGGCGTGTGCCGCACCGATCTGCACCTCCTCGATGATGAGCTACCTGACATCCACTGCCCGATCACGCCGGGGCACGAGGTCGTCGGTGTCGTCAGCGCACGTGGAAGCGAGGTGACCCGTTTTTCGGTCGGTGACCGCGTCGGTGTTCCGTGGCTCGCCTGGACCTGCGGGGTGTGTCGCTATTGCCGCGCTGGCCTCGAGAACCTCTGTCCGCAGGCGCGCTTCACTGGTTACACGCGCGATGGCGGTTACGCACAGGAGCTGCTGGCGGATGAACGCTACTGTCTGCCGCTGCCGGCCGATGTCCCGGCCGCGGGCTTGGCCCCGCTACTGTGCGCGGGTCTCATCGGCTACCGGGCCTATCGTAAGGCGGGCGAGGCGGCGAACCTCGGGCTGTATGGGTTTGGAGCGGCGGCACATCTGCTGGCGCAGATCGCTCGGCACGAGGGCCGGCGGGTGTTCGCCTTCACCCGAGAGGGTGATCTCCATGGTCAGAGCTTTGCGCGCGAGCTCGGCGCGGTGTGGGCAGGTCCCTCCACGGAGCGGCCGCCGCAGGAGCTCGATGCGGCCATCCTCTTCGCTCCGGTCGGCGCGCTCGTCCCGCTCGCCCTCGGCGCGGTGCGGCCCGGTGGCCGTGTAGTGTGCGCGGGTATTCATATGAGTGATGTGCCCGCCTTTCCGTACAATTTGCTATGGGGCGAGCGCTCGGTGGCTAGCGTCGCCAACCTCACCCGCGCAGACGGCGAGGCCTTCATTCCATTGGCGATGCGCCTGGGCCTTGCGGCCACGGTGGAGCCATTCGCGCTTGCGGATGCGAATACCGCGCTGCAGCGGCTGCGCAGCGGCGCGGTGCAGGGCGCCGCTGTGCTCGAAATGCCGGGGAATTGACCACACCGACTCGGGTTGCGAG
>DASQYM010000068.1:0-29638 GCA_035639195.1 Steroidobacteraceae bacterium | reverse complement strand
CGCCACCGAGCGTGTAGCCGGCCAGCACCTGCGCGATCTGCATCACCTGCTCCTGGTACAGGATCACGCCGTAGGTGGGCTTGAGAATCGACTCGAGGCTCGGATGCAGATAGTCGATCGGTGCAGCGGCGCCCGCGTGCTTGCGGCTGATGAAGTCATCGACCATGCCCGACTGCAGCGGACCCGGGCGGAACAGCGCAACGAGAGCGACGATGTCCTCGAAGCGGTCGGGTTGCAAGCGGCGGATGAGGTCCTTCATGCCGCGCGACTCGAGCTGGAACACCGCCGTGGTGCGGCAGGAGCGCAACAGTGCGTAGGTAGCCGGATCATCCATGCGCAGTGTGCTCACCTCGAGGGCAGCAGCGCCCGGCGCACGTGCGCGATTGATGAGCTCGGCCGCGCGATCGATGATGGTGAGCGTGCGCAGACCGAGGAAGTCGAACTTCACCAGGCCTGCGGCCTCGACATCATCCTTGTCGAACTGCGTGACCAGGCTGCCGCCGGCGGCATCGCAGTAGAGTGGCGCGAAGTCGGTCAGTACCGAGGGCGCGATCACCACTCCGCCCGCATGCATGCCCGCGTTACGTGTGAGTCCCTCGAGCGAGCGCGCCAGATCGATGAGGTTGCGCACCTCGTCCTCGTCCTCATAAAGCCGCTTGAGCTCCGGCTCCTTCTCGAGTGCAGCGTCGAGGGTGATGCCGAGCTCGAAGGGGATGAGCTTGGCGATGCGGTCGACGTAACCATAGGGCATGCCGAGCACGCGGCCGACATCGCGCACCACGGCCTTCGCCGCCATGGTGCCGTAAGTGATGATCTGTGAGACGCGCTCGCGGCCGTACTTCTGCGCGACGTAGTCGATGACCCGATCGCGCCCGTCCATACAGAAGTCGATGTCGAAATCCGGCATCGACACGCGTTCGGGATTGAGAAAGCGCTCGAACAGCAGGTCGTAGCGGATCGGATCGAGATCGGTGACGCCCAGGCTGTAAGCGACCAGCGAGCCCGCTCCCGAGCCGCGGCCCGGCCCCACTGGCACGCCGTTCTCGCGTGCCCAGCGGATGAAATCCGCGACGATGAGGAAGTAGCCGGCAAAGCCCATCTGACAGATGACATCGAGCTCACGTTCGAGACGCTCGCGGTACCGCGGCGGTGCTTGCGCCGCTTGCGGAAAGCGCGCGACAAGCCCGCGCTCGCTCTGCTCGCGCAGGAACTGCTCGGTGGATACGCCCGCCGGCAGCGGGTATTGCGGCAGCCGCGCCTCACCGAGGGTGAGCACCAGACTGCAGCGGCGCGCGATCTCCAGGGAGTTGGCGAGTGCCTCGGGCACGTCCGCGAACAGCGCCGCCATCTCCTGCGGGGTGCGCAGGTATTGCTGGCGGGTGTAGCGCCGCACACGTCCCGCGTCGGCGAGCAGCGCTCCGTCGTGGATGCACACGCGTGCCTCGTGCGATTCGAACTCCGCGTCCTTGAGGAAGCGCACGTCATTGGTTGCGACGACCGGTACGCCGCGCCGGGCAGCGAGCGCCACTGCGCCGGCGATGTAAGTCTCCTCGAAGGGCTTGCCGAGGCGTTGCAGCTCGAGATAGAAACGACCGGGCATGAGGCTCAGCCAGGCATCGAGGGCACACTCGGCTTCGTGCTCGCGCGCGTTCACGAGCGCGCGGCCGATGTCCCCGTCCGTCGCGCCGGACAGCGCGATCAGACCCTCGAGCGTCGCGGGCGACAGCCAACGTCGCTCGATGCGCGGCGTGCCGCGCTCCTGGCCCTCGAGGTAGGCGCGCGTCAGCAGCCGCGCGAGATTGCGGTAACCAGCCTGTGACTGGCACAGCAGCGTCACGCGCGACGGCGCGGCCCGCTCGCCCTCCTCGCGCACCAGCAGGTCCACGCCTACCAGCGGCTTGACGCCACAGCGCAGCGCCTCGCGGTAGAACTTCACCATCGCGAACAGGTTGTTCTGGTCGGTGACCGCGACCGCAGGCATGCCCGCTGCGGCCACCGCGGCGATCAGCTCCGGCACGCGCACCACGCTGTCGCTGAGCGAGTACTCGGTGTGCAGCCGCAGGTGGACGAAGCCCGCCGACACCGCTAGCGCTCCTCCTCCTCGATGCCGAGCAGCTGCAGCACCGCCTCATCGTCCTGCTGCTCGCTCGTGCAGCAGCGCACGGGAGCGAAGGAGCGGCGGTGCAGCGGCGAGGGTGCGCGGCCCTCCAGGGCTTGCAGGTGTGCCCGCGTGCAATAGCCTTTATGAATTGCCAGCTCGAAGCCCGGGTAACAGTTGTCGAGCGCCTGCATCATCGCGTCGCGACAGGTCTTGGCAAGGATCGAGGCCGCGCTGATCGCCCCGACGCGTGCGTCACCGCCGACGATGGCTTCGAAGCTGCACTCGAAAGGCAGATCGCTCAAGCAAGGACAGCGATTGCCGTCGACGCGCACGTGCGTCGGCGCGACCGGCAGCGCGAGCAGCGCACGCCGCATCGCGAGCATCGTGGCCTGAAAGATGTTGAGCGAGTCGATCTCGTCGCGATCCGCCCAGCCGATGCCGAAGGCGAGCGCACGGTTGCGGATGATCGGTGCGAGCCGCGCACGTTCGGCGGGACTCAGCACTTTTGAATCGGCGAGCCCGCGGATGCGGCGACGGCGATCGAGGATGACCGCTGCAGCGACCACCGGACCTGCCAGCGGCCCGCGTCCCGCCTCATCGACCCCGGCAACGCGCGACAGGTCCCTGACTGCCATGGGACGCATCATGCACCAGCACCGCCGCCCACGAGTGCGGCCGGCCCGCTATTCCAACGGACACATTTGAGAATGGCGTCCGCGGCGCGTGCGGCGCCCCCGCAGCGCAGGCTGCAATGGATGCCAGAGAATGCAGCGAGCAGCTCACGCACGTGATCTGGGTCCTCGAGCTCCTGCAGCAGTGCATCGCCGAGCGCCGCGCCCTGGACGTGCTCCTGGAAGAACTCGGGTACCAGGCGGCGGCCGGCGAGCAGGTTCGGCTGCGAAAAGTATGGCACCTTCACGAGCCTCAAGGTTCGCAACAGGAAGGCCGTGAGTGCGCTCACGCGGTAGGCGACCACCATGGGGCGTCCGGTAAGCAGCGTCTCGAGGGTGGCGGTGCCCGATGCCACGATCGCCCCATCGCACGCCGCCAGCGCGCGCTGTGCCTCGCCAGCGAGTGTCTCGATCTCTGGTGCATCGCGCACTTGCGCGACTTCCTTCAGGAACGCTGCACGAGCGGCTGAGGAGGCCATGGGCGCGATGAACTGCCACTGCGGATGGCGCAGCGCGATGCGCGCGGCCGCCGCTGCGAACGGCGCCCCCAGACGCGCCACCTCCCCGATGCGGCTGCCGGGCAGCAGCGCGATGACCGGCCTGAGCGGATCGAGCCGCAGGGCGCGGCGCGCAGTCTCGCGATCGACGCTGAGTGGGATCTGATCCGCCAGCGGGTGCCCCACGAACACCGCGGGTACACCGTGCCGCTGGTAAAACTCGGTCTCGAATGGCAGGAGACACAGCACCAGATCGCAGGAAGCGCCGATGCCGCGCACGCGTCCCTGCCGCCAGGCCCACACCTGCGGACTCACGTACTGCACGGTGCGTACGCCGGCGATCTTGAGGCGCCGCGCGAGTGACAGATTGAATTCCGGCGCATCGATCCCGACGAATACATCCGGGCGCGCGGCGCTGAAGCGCTGCCACAGCTGGCCGCGGAGGCGCAGCAGTCGCGGCAGATGGTGCAGCACTTCCGCCAGACCCATGACGGCCAGCTCCTCCGAGCGCGCCCACGCCTCGCACCCCTGCGCGATCATCTTCGGGCCCGCCACGCCGAAGCAGTGCACGCTCGCGACGCGCTCGCGCAGCGCTGCAATCAGCGCCGCGCCCAGCTGATCGCCGGAATGCTCGCCCGCCACGATGCCCACGCGCAGCGGCGCGGCCAGCGCGGCTGCCCGCCCGTCCGCCGCCGCGCTCATCGCACCAGGCTGCGCGTGGAGCCGTGGATGAACTCGACGAGGGTGCGGATCTCCGGGCGCTGCTCGGCGAGCGGAGTGAGGCGCGCGAGCGCCTCCGCGAGCTTCAGGTCCGAGCGGTAAAGCAGCCGATACGCCTCGCGGACGTGGCGGATCTGCTCATCGCTGAAGCCGCGTCTGCGCAGGCCTTCCGCGTTGACGCCGTGCGGCACGGCGGGGTTGCCTGCCACCATCACGTACGGCGGAACATCGCGCGAGAGAATAGCGCCGCCGCCGAGGAAGGCGTGCGCACCGATCTTGGTGTACTGGTGTACCGCCACGAGACCGCCGAGGATCGCCCAGTCGCCGACCTCGACGTGGCCGCCCATCGCCACGCTGTTGGCGAAGATGGTGTTGTCGCCGATGACACAATCGTGGGCAACGTGCGCGTACGCCATGAAAAGATTGTCGCTGCCGATGCGCGTCATGCCCTCGTCGTGGGTGGTGCCACGGTTGATCGTGCAGCTCTCGCGGAAGACGTTGCGGTCGCCAATGAGCAGTTGCGTCGGCTCGCCGCGATACTTCTTGTCCTGCGGGGCATCGCCGATGGAGGCGAACTGGAAGAAGCGGTTGTCCTCGCCGATGGTGGTGGGCCCGTTGACGACCACGTGCGGGCCGATGACCGTGCGTGCGCCGATGCGCACCTGTGGGCCGATGATGCTGAAAGGTCCGACCGTCACATCGGAGGCGAGCTGCGCTTCGGCAGAGACGATCGCCCGCGAATCGATCATGCCTCGCTCCCTGGAGCGACCATCATGTCCGCCTGCGCCACCTGCTGGTCCCCGACCCGCGCGACCGTGGAAAAGCGCCAAATGCCCTTCAGCGAGCGCTCGAGCTGCGCGCTGAGCAGCAGCTGGTCCCCGGGCACCACCGGTCGGCGGAAGCGCGCCTTGTCGATGGCGACAAAATAGAACCGCGTATGCTGATCGGGGATCACGTTGGCGGTCACGAAGCACAGTATGCCGGCAGCCTGCGCCAGAGCCTCGATGATCATCACTCCCGGCATCACCGGCCGGCCCGGAAAATGTCCGGGGAAGAAGGGCTCGTTGTAGGTAACGTTCTTCAGCGCCCGGATGCTTTCGCCCGGACGGCATTCGAGCACGCGATCGACCAGCAGGAAGGGATAGCGGTGCGGCAGGCGCTCGAGGATCGCCTGCATGTCGAGTTGGACCGGCTCAGTCATGATCCTCTTCGGGTGCCTCCACCGGCGCGGTCTTGATTCCGGCGGCACGCTCCAGGCGGCGCAGCCGCTCCTCGAGCCGGCCGCCGCGCTTGAAGTGCGCGACCAGGCGCCGCCAGGTGTGGGCCTCTTCGGTGGGGAGGGTGCTGGAGTATACGCCGGCGGCGCTGATCGAGTGACTCACCGAGGATTTCCCGGTAATGACAACATCGTCGGCGATGCTGATGTGGCCGGCGATGCCAACCGCACCGCCGATCATGCAGCGCCTGCCGATGATGGTGCTGCCGGAGATGCCGGTGCACGCTGCGATCGCGGTGTGCGCGCCAATGCGAACGTTGTGGGCGATCATGATGAGGTTGTCGAGCTTCACGCCCTCTTCGATGACCGTATCCTCGATGGCGCCCCGGTCGATGGTGGTGTTGGCGCCGACCTCCACATCCGCCCCGAGGCGCACGCTGCCGACCTGCGGCACCTTGAGCCAGGTGCCCTTCTCGGGGGCGAAGCCGAAGCCATCGGCACCAATCACCACGCCTGGTTGCAGCATGCTGCGTGCACCGACGTGCACGCCATGCCCGAGCGTGACGCGCGCGATGAGCCGCACGTCCTCGGCGAGAGTCACCCCGGTGGCGAGCTGGCAGTGCGGGCCAACGAACGCACGCGCTCCGACGCTCACCCCCGGAGCGACGCTGGTATAGGCACCTATCTCGGCGCTCGGATCGATGCGGGCGCCCGCGGCGATGAGCGCCGTCGCGTGCACCCCGGGAGCAAGCGGCGGCGGCGGATGCAGCAGCGTGGCGATGCGCGCATAGGTTGCATAGGGATTCGCGCACAGCAGCAGCGAGGCTGGACAGTCTGCCGCATCCCGCCCGCTCAACACCACTGCCGCGGCGCGCGTGTCGGCGAGCTGGGGACGGTAGCGCGGGTTAGCGAGGAATGCGAGCGAGCGCTCATCCGCATTCGCGAGCGTCGCGACCCGCTCGACGCGCCTGTCGGGATCGCCGCGCAGCTCGCAGCCGAAGCGCACTGCGAGCTCCCCGATCGACACCGGCATGGTGAGCAGCCTGGCGCGTGGTCGCGAGCGCGGGCCGGCCTACTTCGTCGGCGGCTTGGGGGGGGGCGGCGCCGGCGCTGCCGCCGGCTTGGCCGCCACGGCGCTGCCGCCCCGCGCCTGCAGTGCAGAGAGCACCGCGGGAGTAATGTCCGAGGCGGAGGCGTTGTAGATCACACCCTCCTGCGCAAGGATCAGGTCGAAGCCCTGCGCCTTGCCGTAAGTACGCACTTCCTCGACGATGGTACGTTGCAGCCGCGAGAGCTCCTCGTTGCGGCGCGCGTTCATGTCATCCTGGAATTCGCCCTTGGCGCGCTCGAAGTCGCGTGCCCCATCGCGCAGGTCCTTCTCAGCGCGTGCGCGCTGCTCCTCGCTCATGGTCGCGCCGTCCTTCTGCAGCTTCTCCTCCTTGGCTTTCACCGCCTGTCCCTGGGCCTGCAGCGTGCGCTCGCGCGGGGCGAATTCCGCGCGCATCGACTCCATCACCGCCTTCCCCTGCGGCGACTCGATGGCGAGGCGCTGAAAATCGACCACACCGATCTTCGGTTCGGCCGCCGCGGCCGGCAGCGCCGCGAATGCCGCGCTCGCTGCCAACATCCACACCCCCACTCTGCTCTGCATCACAAGATTCACTGAAACTACCTACCCTCGTGTAAAGCCGCATCGTTGCGGACCTGAGTCGCGTCCGGCCCAAACGCGTAGTATCGCGTAGAACGCGCAGGAGCGCGATGCTCGCGGCGCCTCGCCCCCCGGGTCCCGCGAAATTGCGCGTCTTGCTGCGCGAGCGGCGTTCGCCCGTCGCGGCAGGCGCAATTTCGTGGGTGGTTCAGAAGGCATTGCCGACCGAGAACTGGAAGCCCTCCTTCTCGTCTCCCCAGGTTGTGATGCCATTGCCTTGCTGGGCATTGAGCGGCACCCCGTAGCTGAATCGGAAGAGCCCAAGGGGCGCCAGCCACTGCACGGCGAGGCCGACCGAGCGGCGCAGACTCGACCAGCCGTGGAGCCCGTAGTCGATGGGGGATACGTTGTCGGGCCCGTAGAATTTGATGTGGTTGCCCTCGTAGTAGACACCGCCGACGTCGAAGAACAAGCTGACGCGCGCGGTCTGCGCGTACTTGGAGGGCATGGGGAAGATCAGCTCGTTCTGACTGGTGACGCGCAAATTTCCACCGTAAGGGTTGCCGAACTGGTCCTTCGGCCCCAGGCGGCTCTCACGGAAGCCGCGCACGTTGTCGGGGCCACCGCCGAAGAAATTACGGTAAGGTGGAATCGCGGTGGTATCGCTGAGCGGCTCGCCGTAATCGACGCCCTCGAGGAACGAGAAGAAGAACCCATGCGCGATGGGCACGTACTTGACGAACTGGTAATTGGCGATCAAGTACTTGACGGTGCTGAAGGGGAAGGTGATCGCCGCGGAGATCGACTGGCGCATGCCACGGTCGGCGAACAGCGTGCGGTTGCGCGTGTCCCAGTCCCAGCCGATCACCGCCTCGGTGGTGGTGAAGTTGGTGCCGTAGAAAATGTACTCGTTGTTGGTGGTGTCATCGTGCGCGAGGCGGGTGTAGGAATTGCCGTTCTGCTGCACCCACTGCTGGGCCTGCTCGGCGCTGCTCAGCGAGTTGGTGAGCAGGTGCGAGTCGTTGAAGGCAATACCCATGCGCATGTACATGAATTCCGTGATCGGGTATGCCCAGGTGGGCCCGACGCTCAGCGTCTGCGAAGAGAAGGTCGAGGACGATGACACGAACTGCGTCACATCGCTGTAGGTCACCGAGATGGTGCGCTGCAGATTATCGATGTTGGTGTACGGGTTCGTGTGACTGATGCTGTACACCTTGCTGAAGGCGCCGCCGTTGAGGTTGATGGCGATGCGCTGCCCGGTGCCGAGGAAGTCGGCATCCGCGTAGCTCGCGTTCAGCATGAATTTGTAGGTCTCTGACCAGCCGATGCCACCGGAGAGCTGCGACGCCGGTCCCTCCTCGATCTTGTAGTTCACATCGACCAGGTCGGGCGCGCCTGCGACCGGCGTCGTCTCGAAATCCACCGTCTTCACGTAGGGCAGTCGCTGGATGCGCTGTTTGGAGCGCTCGAGCGAAGTATTCGAGAGCCAGCCGCCCTCGAGCTGGCGCAGCTCGCGGCGCAGCACCTCGTCGTCGATGCGGTTGGCACCGGAGAAGGTGATGTTGCGTACATACACGCGGTTGCCCGGATCGACGAAGAAGGTGAGCGCCACGGTATGGTTGGCGTTGTCGGCGGTGGGCACGGGCTCGACCTTGGCGAAGGCATAGCCATCGCGCCCCATGCGGTTCTGCATCAGCTCCTGCGAGGTGGTGATGCGCTTGCGGTTGAAGGTGTCGCCCGGATGGATCACCAGCAACTCCTCGAGCTCCCGCTTGGGAACTACGAAGGTACCCGCGAGCTTGATCTCCGACACCTTGTAGACCTGGCCCTCCTCGATATTGACGGTGATGAAGATGTCCTCTTTCTCGGGAGTGATCGCCACCTGCGTCGAGGCTAGGTTGAAGTTCGCGTAGCCGCGGTCCATGTAGTAATTGCGGATCTTCTCCAGATCGCCCTGCAGCGATTCGCGCGAGTAGCGGTCGTCCTGCCGGTACCAGGAGAGCCAGTTGGGGGTTTTCAGCTCCAGCGTGTCGAGAATCGCATGCTGCGGAAACTTGGTGGCGCCGACGATGTTGATCTGGCGGATCTTGGCACGTGAGCCCTCCTTGATGTCGATCTTGATCTTGACGCGGTTGCCGGCCTCCTCCTCGACGGTGGATTTGATCCTGACGCCGTACTTGCCGCGGGCGAAGTACTGATCGGTGAGATATTGCGTCACGTCCTCGAGCACCGAGCGATCGAAGGTCTTGCCGGTCGCGAGCCCGACCCCGCGGAGCGACTTCTGCAGGTCCTCGGTCTTGATGTCCTTGTTGCCGGTGATCTCGAAGCTCTCGATGGAGGGACGCTCGAGCACTACCACGATGAGGGTGTTGCCATCGCGGCGCAGCTGCACATCGCGAAAGAAGCCGGTGGCGTACAGCGCGCGGATCGCCTCGCGCACCCGCTGCGGAGTGAGATGGTCGCCGATGTTCACCGGCAGGTAGTTGTAGACGGTGCCTTCGGAGACGCGCTGCAGCCCCTCGACCTTGATGTCCGCGACGGTAAAGTCCGCCGGCACCGTCACCGCGGGCCGCGGAATCTGCTCGGGCACGGGGGCAGTCTGCTCGGGCACCGGCGCGGTCTGCTCGGGCACCGGCGTGGTCTGCTCGGGCACCGGCGCGGTCTGCTCGGGCGCAATAGGGGTCTGTGCGGCCACGAGTGCGCAGCGCGCCGCGAGTGCGAAGGCGGTAAGCAGCGCCACAGCTGCGCCGCGGCGGCCGCCATTCGGTGTCGCCGCGCCCCGACCGCATGCGGCAACACCCCCCGGGCCCCCTGCAACGCCAGCGCGAAGTGGACTCGCGGCTGCGCGCCCCTTCATGTTCTAACCACCGTCTGCCTTTCAACCGGCGCCCGCGGCGCGGCTCATCTCACCTTGCATTACTTAAGAATCGTGGGCCGGCGGGTGCCCGCGCCGTTGCGCATCTCGCCGAGTGGTGCGAGTGAGCCGCCACGTGGAGCGCAATTTCCTGGTGCCCGCGCGGCCTCCAAGGCCCGCTCAACCAAACTGGCGCGCAATATCGTTGTACAGCGCGACACCCATCAGGACGATGAGCAGGGCGATGCCCACCTGCTGCCCGAGAGCCTGAGCCCGCTCCGAAAGCGGGCTGCCCTTCAGCCACTCCACCAGCTGAAACAGGATCTGTCCTCCATCGAGGATTGGAATCGGCAGCAGGTTGAGGAATCCGAGTGACAGGGAAATGAGAACCAGAAAGCTCAGGAACGAGGCGACGCCCGCCTCGGCGGAGTCGCCGGCGAACTCGGCGATCGACAGCGGACCGCTCAGATTTTTCAGCGAGACGCGTCCGAGCACCATGCGCCAGAACAGCCGCGCCTGCAGCATCGTCATGCTCCAGGCCTCATCGCCCGCGCGCGCAAGCGCTGCGCCGGCCCCGAGCTCGGTGTGCAGCAGCATGTCCGGCGGGTAGCTCACCCCCGGCGGTTGCATCACGCGGATGCGGCCGATACGGCGGCCACCCGCTTCCTCGCTCGCCACCGGCACCTGCACGCTGTGCCTGGCACCGCCGCGGGTGTAGTCGATGGTGAGGCGCTCACCAGGGCGCGCACTGATGTAATCGACGATCTGCCGGAAATCGTTCACCCGCACGCCATCGATCGCGAGGATACGATCGCCGGCGGCGAGTCCGGCGCGCGCCGCCGGTCCATCCGGGGTGACGGGACCGAGCACCGGTGGCACGGGTGGAGTCCAGAACTGGAAGCCGAGTCCGCGGAACAGCTCCGCCGGCTCGGTGAGTCGTCGCCGCTCGGCGGGGTCGCCGACGCTCAGATTCGCCTGGCGCGTCTCGCCGCCACTGCCGCGCAAGGTGAGCAGCGCCTGACCGCGCGCGCTCATGGCATCGAGCAGGTCGAACACGACATCACGCTGGCCAGTAACGGGCTCGCCATTGATGGCACGGATCTCATCACCCGACTCGAGGCCCGCGCGTGCGGCGATCGAGCCGGCGGTCACATCGCCGACCTTCGGTCGCACCTCGGTGATGCCGTTGGCCCACAACATTCCCCACAGCACCAGCACCGCGAACAGGATGTTGCAGGCAGGACCGGCGAGCAGCACGAGAATGCGCTGCCATGGCGGACGATGGGTGAATGAGCGCGGCAGATCCTCAGGTGGCACCGGCCCTTCGCGCTCATCCAGAAGCTTCACATAGCCGCCGAGCGGCACCGCGGCGACCACGTATTCGACGCGGTCGGCTCCGGCGACCCTTGTGAGCAGCGGCCGGCCGAAACCGATGGAGAAGCGCAGCACCTTGAAGCCCAGGCGCCGCGCGACCCAGAAATGGCCGAACTCGTGCACCGTGACCAGCAGGCCCACGGCCACCACGAACCATATCAGATACCAGATGAAACTCATGCGTGAGCGCCCCTTACCCCGGCAGTAGCTGTCAGGCGAACGATCCGCTCACGCGCGTGCATTCTGCTGTCCTCATCGGCTGCCAGCACATCATCCAGCCCGCCGATTGCCCCCCCGGTGGCCCGCTCCATCACCGCTTCAATGACCGCAGGAATAGCCGGAAAGTTCAATCGGCGCTCGAGGAACGCCTGCACTGCGACTTCGTTGGCGGCGTTCAGCACTACCGGCGACAGCCCACCTGCGCACGCGGCGGCCTGCGCGAGCACGAGACAACGGAATTTATCGGTATCCGGCGCACGGAAATCGAGCCGGCCCGCCTTGAGGAGATCGAGGAACTCCGCACCGGAATCGATCCGGTCCGGCCAGCCGAGCGCGTGTGCAATCGGCGTGCGCATGTCGGGCGCGCCCAGCTGCGCGAGCACCGAGCCGTCGGCGTACTCGACCAGCGAGTGCACGATGCTTTGCGGATGCACCAGGATCTGCACTCGCGCTGGTGTCAGACCGAACAGCAGACATGCCTCGATGAGCTCGAGACCTTTGTTCATGAGCGTCGCCGAGTCCACCGAGATTTTGCGTCCCATCACCCAGTTGGGATGTGCGCATGCGGCCTCGGGCGTCACCGCGCCGAGTGCCTCGGCGGGCGTGTCGCGGAACGGGCCGCCGGAGGCAGTGAGCAGCACACGCCGCAGCCCGGGCGGCGCCTGGCCGCACACTGCGCCCGCAGGCAGGCATTGAAAGATGGCATTGTGCTCGCTGTCGATCGGCAGCAGCGTTGCGCCCGAAGCGTTGACGGCCGCTATCAACAGCGAGCCCGCCATGACGAGCGATTCCTTGTTGGCGAGCAGCAGCCGCTTGCCCGCGCGCGCCGCGGCGAGCGTCGAGCGCAACCCCGCAGCCCCGACGATCGCGGCCATGACGCAGTGCACCTCGGGTAACAGCGCAAGCTCCTCGAGTGCCCCGCGACCGGCGAGTACGCGCGTCTCCGGCACCGCATTGCCGAGCAGCTTGTGCAGCTCGCCGACGGCCCGCTCGTCGGCGAGCGCCGCGTAGGCGGGACGCCAGGTGCGGATCTGATCGGCGAGCTTCGCGGCGTTGGTGTTGGCGGCGATGGCAACGAGGCGAAACCGTTCCGGATGGCGTGCCAGCACATCGAGTGTGCTTTCGCCGACTGACCCGGTGGAGCCCAGCACTGCCACGCCGATCATGTGATGACTCCGAGCAGCGACAGTCCGAGCAGCAGTACCGGGGCAGCGCCGGTGAGACTGTCGATGCGGTCCATGACGCCGCCATGGCCCGGAAAGATGCTGCCGCTGTCCTTCATGCCGGCGAAGCGCTTGAGCAGACTTTCGGTGAGATCGCCCACCACCGAGAAGCCGACGGCGGCGAGGCACAGCGGCACAAAGGCCGCCAGTGGCACGTGGAACCACTGGCTGCCGGCGACCGCGACCATCGCGCTCACGGTGATGCCTCCCAACAATCCCTCCCAGGTCTTACCCGGTGACACTTCAGGCGCCAGACGCACGCGGCCGAACCGCCGCCCGCAGAAGAATGCGCCGATGTCCGCGACCCACACCAGCACGAGCGCGAACAGTACCCATTGCGCGCCCTGGGGCAGGGTGAGCCGCAAGCGCACCAGCGCAAGCCACGAAGGCACGAGCGCCAACACACCCGCTGCCGCTGCGGTCCAGGGCGACGCCCGCCGCGGTGCGAACACGATCCAGGCGAGCGCCGCCAACCACCACAGCACCGCCACCACGAGGACGAGGTCGCGACGCTCCGGTGTACTGGAGAAACGCCACACCAGCCACAACAGCATACCGACGAACCCCACGTAGGCCAGGCGCGGCCCGGGAGTCACCAGCAGCAGGAACGCCGACCACTCCCACGCCCCGAACAGCACCATCGCCGTGACCACCGCGATCGTGGCCCAATCGGGGAGCCACAGCAGGATCGCAAGCAGTGCAGCACCGAGCACCACCGCGGTCAGCACGCGCTTGCGCAGCGTCTCACTCATGGACGGGTCACGCCTTGGCTGCGGCGCGCTGCGTGGCGACACGCCCGAAGCGGCGGTCGCGCCCAGCGAAGTAGGCAAGCGCCTCCTCGAGATCGCTCATGGCAAAATCCGGCCACAGGCGCGCACTGAAATACAGCTCCGCATAAGCCAGCTCCCACAGCAGGAAGTTACTGATGCGCTGCTCCCCGCCGGTGCGGATCAGCAGGTCCGCCTCCGGGACCCCTGCCAGCGAGAGGTGCGCGGCGAAGCTTTCCTCGGTCACCTCCTCGGCTCGTATTCGGCCGCTGGCGCAGTCACGCGCGACCCTCTGCGCGGCCTGGACGATGTCCCAGCGCCCGCCGTAGCTCATCGCCACCTGCAGCTTCAGTCCCGCATTGGCCGCGGTGCGCGCCTCCGCGGCGGCGATGCGCGCCTGCAGCCGCACGTTGAGGCTGCGGCGCTCACCGATGAACCGTACCCGCACGGACTTGCCATGCAACTCCTCGATCTCGCGGTCGAGCGCTTCGATGAAAAGGCCCATGAGACTGCCCACCTCCTCGGCGGGACGTCGCCAGTTCTCGCTCGAGAATGCGAACAGCGTGAGCGCCTCGACGCCGCGTTGCGAGCATTCCTCGATGGACATGCGCACCGGAGTCAGGCCCGCTTTGTGACCGGCCGAGCGCGCAAGTCCGCGCGCAGCCGCCCAGCGGCCGTTGCCATCCATGATGATGGCGATGTGTCGGGGCAGAAACGCACTCGCGCCCATCAGACGTGCATGACCTCCTTCTCTTTAGCCGCGAGCAGGCCGTCGATCTCGGCGACGTGCTTGTCGGTGAGCTTCTGCACCTCGACTTCACCGCGCCGCTCATCGTCCTGCGACACCAGCTTTTCCTTGAGCATCTCCTTGATGTCGTTCATGACATCGCGACGGACGTTGCGTACCGCAACGCGCGCATTCTCCGCATCGTGACGCAGCACCTTGGTGATCTCGCGGCGGCGCTCCTCGGTGAGCGGGGGCATCGGAATGCGGATCACGGTTCCGGCGGTCATGGGGGTGAGGCCGAGATCGGACTTGAAGATGGCCTTCTCGATCGCCTGCACGATGGTCTTCTCCCACGGCGAGATGACCAGCGTGCGCCCCTCCTCCACAGTGATGCTCGCCACCTGCTGCAGCGGCACCTCCGAACCGTAGTAGTCCACCTTCAGGTGCTCGATGAGGCTCGGATGGGCACGGCCGGTGCGCAGCTTCTTCAGATCCGCCTGGAAGTTGTGTACGCACTTCGCCATGCGCGAAGCGGCGTCCTTCTTGATGTCTTCGAGCATCGTCGTTCTCCTCGCTGCTCGCGGGCAGGCTCAGTCCACCGTCACCGCCGTGCCCACGTCCTCGCCGCGCACGATGCGGGTGAGGTCGCCGGGATTGTTGAGATCGAACACGCGCAAAGGCAAGCGGTTGTCGCGGCACATGACGATGGCGGTCGCGTCCATGACATTGAGCCGGTCGGACAGCACCTTGTCGAAAGTGAGCCGGGTGTAGCGCACCGCCTGCGGGTTGCGCAGCGGGTCATCCGAGAATACGCCGTTCACTCTGGTTGCCTTCAGCAGCACGTCCGCGTTGATCTCGATCGCGCGCAGCGCCGCTGCGGTATCGGTGGTGAAGAACGGATTGCCAGTGCCGGCGGCGAATATGGTCACGCGCCCCTTCTCGAGATGCCGCATGGCGCGGCGGCGGATGTAGTCCTCGCACACCTCATTGATGCGGATGGCCGACATGACGCGCGCATGCACGCCGAGGCTTTCGAGGCCGTCCTGCATGGCGAGCGCGTTCATCACGGTGGCCAGCATGCCCATGTGGTCCGCGGCCACGCGGTCCATGCCAGCGCGCGCCAGCCCCGCGCCGCGGAAGATGTTGCCGCCGCCGACGACCACGGCGAGCTGCACCTGCATCTGCACGATCTCGTGCAGCTCACCGGCGATGCGCTTGAGTACCAGCGGGTCGATGCCGTAGTCGCCCTCCCCCATGAGGGCCTCTCCGGAGAGTTTCACCAGGATCCTCGAATACGCCGCCTTCATGTGATTCATCGCCCCATTCCTCCCGCCTTCTTGGCCATACCGCGGCTCGACCCCGGGGTCCCCGAGAGATTGCGCATCTTGCTCGATGAGGAGATTGGGTGCGGTGAAGCGCTTGTTCTGCGGTGCTCAAAAAAACCCCGCACGCGGCGGGGTTCGGATCCATTGCTCACCGCCGCCGCCGTCAGTGCCGGACCGTCGTCGGGCCCGAGCCCTTGACCTGGGCCATGACCTCGGCGACGAAGTCGTCCTGTTTCTTCTCGATGCCGGCGCCGACCTCGAAGCGTTCGAAGGCGATGACGCGGGCGCCGGCGCCCTTCAGCAGCTTATCGACCGTCATATCCGGGTCCTTCACGAACGGCTGACCGGTGAGCGTGATCTCGGCGAGCACCTTGCGCAGCCGCCCGTCGACCATCTTCGCGACGATCTCCGGCGGCTTGCCCTCTCCCTGCGCCTGACTGGTGAGAATCTCGCGCTCCTTATCGACCACCTCCGCGGGCACCTGCGCGGCGCTCACATAGCGCGGGTTGCTCGCGGCTACGTGCATGGCGAGATCGTAAGCGAGGCTCGCCGTGCCGGCCTCGAGCGCGACCAGCGCGCCGATGCGCGTGCCGTGCACGTAAGCGCCGAGATGTCCGGGCGAGCTGAGCACCGCGAAGCGGCGCACGCTGATGTTCTCGCCGATTTTCGCAATCAGGTTGCGCCGGCGCTCCTCGACGCTCTCACCGGCGGCGAGCGGCGCCGCGGCGAGCGCGGTAAGGTCCGCGGGCCGGCGCGCGAGCGCACAATCGGCCACGGCCTGGGCGAACGCGCGGAAATCCTGCTCCCGGGCTACGAAATCGGTCTCGCAGTTCACCTCGACCAGGGCCGCCACAGGCGAGTCACCCGCACGCGCGAGGGCCACGACCCCTTCGGCGGCGACGCGCGTAGCCTTCTTGTCGGCCTTGGCGAGGCCCTGCTTGCGCATGAGCTCGGCGGCGGCATCGAGATCGCCCTTGGTCTCCACCAGCGCCTTCTTGCACTCCATCATGCCGGCGCCGGTGCGCTCACGCAGCTGCTTCACTGCATCAGCCGTGATGTTCATGTATCCGCTCCGGGGGAGCCTGCGCCGCCACGCTTGCGCCGGCCTGCACCGGCTGCCGGACGGCGCGCTTCGGCGGTCTCGGGTAGGCTGGCGGCGGCGACCGCTTCGGCTGCCTCCTCGGCCTCGAGTTCCAGATCGTCGGCACCGACCTCCTCCGTCCCCACCGGCGGCGGCTTGACCGGCGGGAGCTTGCGCCGCGCCGGCGGCTTACGCCGTACCGCGGCCTGGGGACGCTGCCGGCCGCGCGCTGCCTTCTTGCGCGGCACTCCGGCCTCATCGAGCTCGACGAACTCGTCCTCACCGACGGTCACCTGCGGCACCGACTCCTTGCCCTCGAGCACCGCGTCGGCGATCCCGGCCGCGTACAGCTGGATGGCCCGCATGGCATCGTCGTTGCCGGGGACCACGAAGTCGATGCCGTCGGGAGAGCAATTGGTGTCGACTACCGCGACCACCGGAATACCGAGCTTCTTCGCCTCATGAATTGCGATGTTCTCGTGGCCCACATCCACCACGAACAGCGCATCCGGAAGCGAATCCATGTTCTTGATGCCGCCGAGGCTTCTCTCGAGCTTGTCCATCTCCCGCCGCAGCTGCGTCGCTTCCTTCTTGCCGCGCTTCTCGAGCGCGCCGGAGGTGGCGAGCTCGGTGATTTCCCCGAGCCGCTTGATCGACTGCCGGATGGTCTTGAAATTGGTGAGCATGCCGCCGAGCCAGCGCTGATTCACGTACGGCTGTTTGGCGCGCTCGGCCTCCTTCTGCACCGACTCGCGCGCGGAGCGCTTGGTGCCAACGAACAGCACCGTGCCGCCATCGGCGATGACGCCCTTGATGAAGTTCGCCGCCTCCGCGTACATCGGCTGCGTCTTCTCGAGATTGATGATGTGGATCTTGTTCCGCTCACCGAAGATGAAGGGAGCCATCTTCGGGTTCCAGAAGCGGGTCTGATGTCCGAAATGGACTCCCGCCTCCAGCATCTGTCGCATGGACACGCCGGCCATGAGCACTCCTCGTGGGTTAAGCCTCCGCGCATCCCCGCGACCATCCCGCCAGCGCCTCCAGAGGAGAATCGTGAGCGGGACACCCAGTCGGCGGGATTAACGATGCGCGTGTGGGTTGCGTTGCCAAAAAAGGCCGCGCTTTATACCATGAAGCCCCCGTCGGAACAATGTCTTACGCCTGCTGAGACGGCCCTTGGGGGCGGGCGCCGCCGACCCCATTTCGGAGCTTATGCACGTCACCATCAAGACAGCGGAAGAGCAGGAAAAAATGCGAGTCGCAGGTCGGCTCGCCGCCGAGGTGCTCGACATGATCGGCGAGCACGTGGTGCCGGGAGTGACGACCGAGGAGCTCGACCGTATCTGTCACGACTACATCGTCAACGTGCAGCGCTCGGTGCCGGCGAATCTGAACTATCGTGGATTTCCTAAGACCATCTGCACCTCCGTCAACCACGTGGTGTGCCATGGGATCCCCAACGACAAGCGCCTGAAGGCCGGGGACATCGTCAATATCGATGTGACCGTCATCCGTGAAGGCTTCCATGGCGACACCAGCCGCATGTACTTCGTCGGCAGGGCGCCAGCGCACGCTCAGCGTCTGGCCGAGACCTGCTTCGCGGCCATGTGGCGCGGTATCGACGCGGTGCGTCCGGGTGCGCGGCTCGGCGACATCGGCCACGCCATCCAGAGCTTCGTCGAGCAGAACGATTATTCGGTGGTGCGCGAGTACTGCGGTCACGGCATCGGCCGTGTGTACCACGAGGATCCACAGGTGCTGCATTACGGTGAGCCCGGTACGGGGCTCGAGCTGCGGCCGGGTATGACCTTCACGATCGAGCCGATGGTGAATGCCGGCAAGCGCCACGTGCGTCTGCTGCCCGATGGCTGGACCGTGATCACCAAGGACCACTCGCTATCGGCGCAGTGGGAGCATACCGTGCTCGTCACCGACACTGGAGTCGATGTACTGACACTCGGCGCGAATGGCGGCGAGGGCGCGCGCGGCTCGCAGCCCACAGGTGCGGGCCAGCCTGCCGATCGCCAACACTGACGGACGCGACGCACGCGACCCATGGGAGCTGTCGACACAGAGCTGCTCGAACGAACGCTCGCGCCGCTCTCCCCTGCTCCTCCCTGGCCGCTGCTCGTGGGGCTGCCGGCGCGGCTCGCGGCGGATGTCAGCCCGCGCGCGTGGCGCGAGCTGCTGCGCGAGGCGCACGAGGAGCTCAGGCAACGGTTCCTGGCCGAGGAACCGGTCGAGGAGCTGGTACACGCCCGCGCCGCACTCATCGATGTGGTGCTGCGCGCGGCGTGGAACATGCAGTGCGCGGCGCAGCGCTCCTGGGCGATCGCCGCCGTCGGGGGCTACGGTCGCGCCGAGCTGCACCCAGCTTCCGACATCGACATGCTACTGCTCGTCCCGCAGGCTCCGGATGCTGCCGGCGGCGCGGCGATCGAGCGGCTGGTGACCTTCCTGTGGGACATCGGTCTCGAAGTGGGTCACAGCGTGCGCACCATCAAAGAGTGCCGCGAGGAATGCGTCGGCGATGTGAGCGTGATGACGACGCTGCTCGAAGCACGGCTGCTCGCAGGCGATGAGGCGATGTTCGCGGCCATGCGCGCCGCGCTCGCCCCGGAGCATATCTGGCCGGTCAAGCAGTTCTTCGAGGCCAAGGTGCGCGAGCAGACCGAGCGGCACCTGAAGGCGAACGACACGGCCTACAACCTCGAGCCGAACGTGAAGACCGGTCCCGGCGGCCTGCGCGATATCCAGACCATCGCGTGGGTGGCGAAGCGGCACTTCGGTGCCGACACTCTCGACGGTCTGGCCACGCATGGATTTCTCGCCCCGGCCGAGCTGCGGCGTCTGAAGCAGGCCCAGGCCTTTCTGTGGAAGGTGCGCTTCGGCCTGCACCTGCTCACCAGCCGGCACGAGGACCGGCTGCTGTTCGACCATCAGATCCGCCTCGCGCAGATCTTCGGGTACGAGGACGCTTCCTACACGCTTGCGGTCGAGCAGTTCATGCAGCGCTACTACCGCACCGTCATGGACGTGAGCCTGCTGAATGAGCTGCTGCTGCAGCTGTTCCGCGAGGCGATCCTGAGCGAAAGCGAGCCCCCGCGGCCGCTCAACGCGCGTTTCCAGGTGCGCAGCGGCTCGCTCGAGGCGGTGAGTGAAGAGGTGTTCGCCCGCTCGCCGAGCGCACTGCTCGAGCTGTTCGTGCTGCTGCAGCAGCATCCTGACATCCGCGGCGTGCGCGCCTCGACCCTGCGCGCGGTGGCGAAGAATCTGTGGTTGATCGATGAGGAGTTCCGCCAGAACCCGCGCCACCACCGGCTGTTTCTCGAGATCCTGCGCGCGCCGGTGGGCGTCACTCACGAGCTGCGCCGCATGAACACCTACGGCGTCCTCGGCCGCTACATTCCGGCGTTCGGGCGCATCGTCGGGCGCATGCAGTACGACCTGTTCCATGCCTACACGGTGGATGCGCACACGCTGTTCGTGGTGAGCAATCTGCGCCGCTTCGCGATCCCGCGCTACGATCACGAGCTGCCGCAGGCCTCGCGCGTCATGCAGTCGCTGCCGCGCAGCGAGGTCATTTACCTCGCCGCACTGTTCCACGACATCGCCAAGGGCCGCGGCGGCGATCACTCCGAGCTCGGCGCGGTGGACGCCGAGGCGTTCTGCCTCGAGCAGGGCCTATCGCCCTACGATGCGCGCCTCACCGCCTGGCTGGTGCGCCACCATCTGCTTTTATCGATCACCTCGCAGAAGCAGGACATCGGCGATCCGCAGGTCATCAATGCCTTCGCGCGCGCGGTGGGTGACGAGACGCACCTCGACCATCTGTATGTGCTCACCTGCGCGGACGTTCGCGCCACCAACCCGAAGCTGTGGAACTCGTGGAAGGCGACTCTGTTCCATGACTTCTACCAGCGCGCCAAGCAGGCGCTGCGCCGCGGACTCGAAAGCCCCATCGATGCCGAGCATCTGCTGCGCGAGACCCAGGGCGCCGCGCGCCGCCTGCTGTTCGAGCGCGGCGTGGCGGAAGCGGACATCGTTGCGGTGTGGACCCGCTTCACTGCGGGCTATTTCCTGCAGCACTCGCCCGAGGAGGTCGCCTGGCACACGCAGCTCCTGTCCGAACGCGATGCCGCTTCCGATGAGCCGCTGGTGGCGCTCGATGCGCGCAGCGTACGCGGCACCACCGCCGCGCTGATCTTCGCGCGGCCGCGCCGCCACGGCTTCGCGCGCACGACCGCCGCGCTCGATCAGCTTGGACTCAACATCGTGGACGCGCGCATCACGCCGAGCGGTGATGGCTTCAGCCTCGATCTCTACCATCTGCTCGAGGATGATGGCGCGCCGATCGCCGACAACGACCGGCTAGCGGAAATAGAGCATGCCCTGTGGCGCTCGCTGCAGGGCGCGCCGGATGCGCCGTTTGCGGTCTCACGGCGCGCACCGCGCCAGGCGCGCATGTTCCACACCCCGACGCACATCCTGATCAGCGTCGATGAGCGTAATCGGCGCTCGGTGCTCGAGCTCACTGCCGGCGACCGCCCGGGCCTTTTGTGCGAGGTCGGCCAGGTACTGATGCAGGAGCGCATCGAGCTGCACGCCGCGAAGATCATGACGGTCGGCGAGCGGGCGGAGGACGTGTTCTACCTCACCGACTTCGACAACTGTCCGCTGAGTGCCGCGGCGGCGGGGCAGTTGAAAGAGCGTCTGATGCAGGCGCTCGATGAGCGCCAGGCGGCGCTGCGCACGGGCGGCGCAGGTGGCTGAGCCGGTGCGATGAGCGCGCAGCAGCTGGAGCGAATCAAGTCGATCATCGAGGCCGCGTTCGAGCAGCGCGCCACCCTCGGCAGCCATCATCCGCCGCGCGCCCTCGATGATGCGCTGGACGAGTGCCTTACGCGGCTCGATCGCGGTGAGTTGCGCGTCGCGCAGCCCGGTGCGGGCGGTGGCTGGGTGGTGAATGAGTGGCTGAAGAAGGCGGTGCTGCTCTCCTTCCGCGTACGAGAAAATCGCATCGTGGATGCTGGCTTCACGCACTTCTACGACAAGGTGCCGCTCAAATACGCTGCCGCGAGCGAGGAGGACTTGCGCGCCAGCGGAGTACGCATCGTGCCGCATGCGCTGGTACGCCGGGGCGCATACGTCGCGCCCGGTGTGGTGCTCATGCCGAGCTACGTGAACATCGGTGCCTGGATCGGTGCGGGCACGATGGTCGACACCTGGGCCACGGTCGGCTCCTGTGCCCAGATTGGCCGCAACGTGCATCTTTCCGGCGGTGTGGGCATCGGTGGGGTGCTCGAGCCGTTGCAAGCCGTCCCCACCATCATCGAGGACGACTGCTTCATTGGCGCCCGTTCGGAGATCGTCGAGGGGGTGGTGGTAGGAGCGGGCTCGGTGATCTCCATGGGAGTGTTCCTCGGCCAGAGCACGCGCATCTACGACCGCACCACGGGCACCATCCTGCAGGGCCAGGTGCCGCCGGGCTCGGTGGTGGTGCCGGGCACCCTGCCCTCGGGCGATGGCCGCTACGCGCTCTACTGCGCGGTGATCGTCAAGCGGGTCGACGCGCAGACCCGCGCCAAGACCTCCATCAACGAGTTGCTGCGCAGCGCCGACTGCCCCTCATGACAATATCCGGGGCGCGCTGAGCGGCCGCTCAGCTTCGGTCGCCGGCGCGGCGTGTCTGCGACCGGTCTGTGACCGCTCCACGACTGACCGCATAACCGTCGGCCGCAGAAAATCCCCGACGACGACATCTCACCAGGGGACTCGCGGCACATGCTCAAGCGGATCACTTGCCTTCGGTGCGTACTGCTCGCACTCACCGCGCTGACCGCTTCGGTCCAGGCGCCCGCGCAGCAAAAGACCGGACCCGGGGTCGGTGGTGAAGACAGCCTCACCTGGAAGGGGATCACGCTCTATGGCGTCGTCGACATCGGTGTGCAGTACGACACACACATGGCGCCGTTCACGCCGTACCGCCCGGCCGCGAGCGGCAACATCGTGCGGCAGAACAGCCGGCAGTCGGTCGTCGGTGTGACTCCGAGCAACATGGGGCAGTCGCGCGTCGGCCTGCAGGGCATCGAGCCGCTGAATGATGACTGGGCGGCCGTATTCCAGGTGGAGACCTTCTTCAATCCGCAGTCGGGTGAGATCGCGAATTCGCTGAAATCACTGACGGCAAACAACGGCGTACCGCTCGCCACGCAGACGGTCGGCGTCGATGGCAGCTCGGCGGGGCAGGCCTTCCAGACCGCGTACCTCGGCCTGAAATCGCAGCGCTTCGGCAGCCTCACCTTCGGTCGTCAGGTGACACTGGTCCTGGAAGGCATCATCAAGTACGACCCCAATTACAACGCTTCGGCGTTCGGCCTGCTCGGCGCATCCAACACCTACTCGGGCGCCGGCTCGCAGGAGAGTAATCGCCTCGATTCCACGACGAAGTACTCGGTGAGCTTCAACGATCGGCTGCACCTCGGCGCGTTGTACAAATTCAACGGCTCCAGCGGATCGGCCAACACAGCGTTCCAGGCGAATCTGGGCGCTGACTTCGGGCGCGCATCGGTCGATGCGTATTATTCCAAGGTCAACAGCGCCATCACCGCGACCTCACTCACCAGTACTCAGGTCGCGCAGCTCCCGGCCCTGGGTTATTCGGTTTCGGACTCTGTCGCCGCCACGATTTCGGACAACACGGCCTATGCCCTCATGGGGTTGTACCGGTTCGATCGCCTCAAGCTCTTTGCCGGCTACGAGTACATCAAGTATGAGAATCCAAGAACGCCCTTGAGCGTCGGATTCGTCAATATCGGCGGCTACGTGCTGGCGGTCGTCAACAACGCTGCCTACGACAATGCGAAGATGGTGCAGGTCTACTGGACCGGCCTGCGCTACACGCTCGTCCGGGGGCTCGAGCTGACGGCGGCGTATTACGGCGTTCATCAGAACGCATATGGCAGCGGCAGCCAGGCGGGCTGCTCGACCAATGCGCACAGCGTCTGCAGCGGAGATACCGAGGCTTTCTCCTTCGCCGCCGACTACCGATTCAACGTGCACTTCGACGCCTATGTAGGGGCCATGTACAGCGCGGTGCACGACGGTATGGCCGCCGGCTACCTCCACACGACCAACATCAACCCCACCATCGGCGTGCGCTACAAGTTCTGATATGGCCCCCTCGTGTCAAGAGGCACGAGGGGTTTCCTCGCAGAGCTGCGCTTGTGTTGGGAAGGCGAAGGGGAAGGGTTTAGCGGGTGGCGCTGCCGATGGGCAACGCGACGCACGGACCGATGGAGCGACGGTAGATCAGTCTGATATCCGCGGATTGGTTACCGCATGACAACGGTGCGTCGCGGGGCTGCCTCGGTCTGATAAGCGGGGATCATCGCTGGGGATGCCCACGTAGAACTTTCGAGGATTCCCCTGAACGGGTCCGTGCATCGCGTTGTGGATCGACGGCGTCAGTTCTGCACGGTGTGAGCTCCTAGGTGTAGCCGACAAAGAGATGAGCCTGCTAGGAGGCGATCGGGACGTGTCGGGCGATGTCCCAGATGAAGCCGGCCAGCTCGCGAGCGATGGCGATGCAGATTTTATTCTGATGCAGACCCCGAGCATGCAAACGGCGGTAGCGGGCGCACAGACGCAGCTGGGCCTTCCAGGCGATATCGCGTACGGCTTTGGGCTGGCCCTGCTGTCGGATCTGCAGCTCGCGGCTGAGCCGGGCGGGGTGGCGATAGGACCAGGCCGCCTCGATCAACACCCGGCGGATATGCGCATTACCGCATTTGGTGATCGCACCCAGATGTCGAGTCAAGCCACTGGAGCATTCACTCGGCACCAGTCCCAGGAAGGACATCAACTGCTTGGGGTGAGGGAAGCGACGCAGATCACCGAGTTCAGCCAGTACGGTGGCGGCGGTGACCAGCTGCAGTCCGCGCAGCGTCATCAAGGCGCCCAGCCAGGGCTGCAAGCGCCAGCCGCCCGCCTGCTCGCGCAGCGCCGCGCTCAGACGCGTCACTCGTTCATCCGCCTCGGTGACTGCGAGGCAATACTCGGTAAAGGCGATCTGTTGAGCGGGGTGTGGGAAGCTTACTTTGGCCAGATCCCGTTGATGGGCAGCGCTCCAGAAGATTCTGCCGCTGTAATGATGTCCGTGACGCAGCAGCATCGCCTTGAGTTGCTGGCGTGCTTTCAGCCGCGCTCGGACCGCATCCTCACGGGTACGGGCGAGATCGCGCATGGCTTCATCGCGCTCATCGGGGATCAGCACCGGGGTGAGCTCGGCCGAGCGAGCGAAGCTGGCCAAGCTCAGGGCATCACGCCGGTCGGTCTTGATGCGCTGCCCCGGGCGACGCGGGATCTTGCCCGGAGCGACAACCTCGCAGCGGTAGCCGCGCTCGAGCAGTCGGCGGGCCAGGCCATACCCGCACGGACCGGCTTCGTAGACGATGCCCAGCTGCGCGGGCGAGCCCAAATGCCCCAACGCCTTCTCAAGCGGGGCGAGTGCGGGGCGTACCGTACCCAGAAAGCGCGGCGGTGCGCGCCCCGGATCGGCCACCGCAATGGCAATCGCTTCCTTATGAACATCCAATCCGACAAAAGCGGTGATATCGTGACGCATGGTCTGTCTCCTGCGGTGCTTACAGAGCACGCTTACGGGCGTTCTGTATGTGGCTCGGCGCACCCACGTGCGCAACCCACGATAAAGCAGGAGGCAGACCTCTCTATCAACTGGACTTACCGCCTCCGCCAGAACGGCGGGGGCCATGTTGTCTGAAAGCGAGCGTCGCCGCGATCATTTGAGCGGATCGCTGCGGCTGAGAACCCGCTGAAACATGGCGATGATGGCCGGCTCGGGATGGTGAATGGGCGGCAGGGCCTGGTAGTTCTCCCACCCCCCACCGAGGCTGCGGTAGAGCTCGATGAAATCCTCGGCAGCGGCGACCTGGGCGCTGGTGTATTGCTCTTCGATGTCGTATTCCTGGCGCTCCGCGTCCACGACGTTCAGGTAGTCGGTGAGACCGCGCTCATAACGCTCGTTGGCGAGCGTCACCGCACGCTGACTCGCAACCAGCGCCGTCTCGAGCTTGCTGAGACTCACCTGTTCGGCGCCGTAGCGGCCGACATTGGTGTCAACTTCACGCACCGCCTCCTGGATGGTCTTCTTGTAGTTGACCAGCAGCGCCCGGGTCTGCAGGTCGGCAATTTCAACCTGCGCATCCAGCTGGCCGAAGTCGAGCAGCGGCCAGGCCGCACCGGCGCCGAGCGACCAGATGTGCTGTCCGATGGTAGGCAGGCCGGGCGCCTGCTGGCGCTGGAAGCCGAGCGAGCCCGAGACGAACACCGAGGGGAACAGGTTCGCGGTCGCGATGCCAATGCGCGCGTTCGCGCCGGCGAGCTCGCGCTCCGCCTGGTGGATATCCGGGCGCCGGCGCAGCAGCTCGACGGGCAACCCGACCACGACGGCGCCCGGCACCGAGGGAACCATGGCGCTCGCGCTCAGCTCCTTGACCATGTCCTCCGGGTACGCGCCCAGCAGCACCGCGATGGTGTATTCGGCGGCGCGCATCTCGGCCTCGACCGGAGCGGCCTGCGCTTCGAGCGTCGCCAGCTCGCGCGTCGCCAGTGTCACATCCAGCTCGTTGGTGATGCCGCGCTCGTAGCGGATGCTGATGATGCGCTGCGACTCGCGCAGGTTGGTGATGGCTTCATTCAACACCGAGGCGCGCACCTGCAGGCCGCGCAGATCCACATAAGCGCGCGCCACGTCGGCGATCACGGACACGAGCACGCTGTTGCGCGCCGCGCGCGTCGCCTGTGTGTCGTAGCGGGCCGCCTCGATCTCACGACGGTACTTGCCGAAGACATCGAGCTCCCAGAGCGCATCAAAACCGCCGACCACGTTGATGCGCTCGAGTCCAGCGGTGTTGGCCGCCGAGATCTGCGTTTGCGGGGTGCGCCCGCGCGCGAGGTTGCTGCCGGTGCCACGGCCACCGCCGACGGCGGCCTCCGCTTCCGGGAGCACGGCGCCGATGATGCCGGCTTCGAAGCTGCGCGCGGCCTGCAGCCGATCGAGTGCAATCAGCAGATCCGGATTGCCGTCGATGGCGCGCTCGATGAGCGCATCGAGCTCCGAGTCCTTGAGTGCATGCCACCAGCCGGTGAGGTCCACCGCCGGGACGGCCGCGGCCGCTGTGCCCGCGGCGGGGCTCGGCGCCGCCGCGCTCACCTCCGCGGCGTAGCGGTCCGGGGCAGGCAACTTCGGAGTGTGGTAGTTGGGGCCCACGGCGCATCCGGCCAGCAGGCACGCGCCGAGTGTCAGCAGGAATGTGCCCAGGCGTGGCGGCAAGCGGGGCACTCCCTCAGCGCTCGGCAGTCGCCACCGGCGTGGCGGCCTGGATGTCCTGCGCACGCACCGGCTCACCGTCGGTGAGCTGACTGCTCACGTTGAGCGCCAGGCGGTCGCCAGGGGCGACGCCCGAGCTCAGCTCGACGACGCTGCCATCGTCGCGCCCGATGGTGACGCTGTGGAAACTGATCTTGCCGGAGGAATCCACACGCGCCACCTGCGGCCCGCTCGCGCGGAATACCAGTGCGGCCGCGGGCACCTGCACCAGCCCACGCGCCGGCAGCCCGAACCCGACCTTGACGTACATGCCTGGCACGAACTCGTCCTTGGGGTTGGGGATGTCCACCTCGACGCGCAGCGTGCGCGCCTGCGGATTGAGAGCTTGCGAGGTCCGGGTCACCTTGCCGCTGTAGTCGCGCATCACGCCGGCACTGCTCTCGACCTGCACCGGAGGGTTGCCGCTGATCAGGTCATCGGATGCGCTCTGCGGCGCATCGACGAAGATGCGGATCGGATCGTTCTGCGTCATGACGTAGAGCGGAGATGTGGCAGCGGTGCTGCCGGCGGTGACGAGATTGCCGATATCGATGTCGCGCACGGTGATCACGCCATCGTAGGGCGCGGTCACCTTCTTGAACTGGCTGAGCGCCTGATACTTGTCGACCTGAGCCTGGGCGAGCGCCGCATTGGCTTGCGCCGAGCGTTGCCGCGCGACCGAGCTGTCGTAGGCGGCTTTCTTCTCCTCACGCTCCTGCTCCGACACCACGCCCTTCGGGGAATCGCGCCAGCGCACGTAGGTGGTGCGGGCGAACTCAGTCTCGGACTGGCGCACCAGGACCGTGGCCTCATCGGCCTTGAGCTGCGCGCGCGCTGCGGCCAGCTCGGCATCGAGGTCGGGGGTCTCGATGAGCGCGAGCACCTGTCCGGTGTGCACATGATCGCCGATATCGACGAACCACTTGCCGACGTAACCGTCGACGCGCGCATAGATGGTGCTCGCGTGCCAGGCCGCGGTGTAACCGGGCAGCACCAGACGTTGCAGGGCACCGACCGGCTGTGCCCTGATGACCTCGACCAGCGGCGGTGCACCGGCAGCGGCCTGCGCAGCCCGTGCGACACTACGCGCCTTGATGAAGCGATCGATGCTGACGAGCACGAAGGCGACGCCGAAAACGATGGCGACGATGATCGCCGCCCGCTTCAGGCGCTCGCCGGTATGCGGGTCGAAGCGCGTCGAAGCGGCATGGGATTCGACCGCCTCCACATCATCGCCGTAGTCGGTCTGGCGGACTTCCTCGTCCATGCTCTTGCCTGCCTGTTCGTGGGGTTCGTGCACGTGTGTCCGCCTCAGGGAGCCAGCTCGACCGCGACCCGGGTGCGCGCGCGCCGCAACAGCCGGTACATCGTCGGCACGAACACCAGCGTCGCGAAGGTGGCGAACAGCAGTCCGCCGATCACCGCCCGCGCGAGCGGTGCGTTCTGCTCACCGCCCTCACCGACACCGATCGCCATCGGCACCATGCCGAGGATCATCGCCCCCGCGGTCATGAGCACCGGACGCAAGCGGGTGTAGCCGGCCGTCAACGCCGCGATCAGCGGGTCATCGCCGTGCGCCATGCGCTGGTTGGCGAAGGTCACGACCAGAATGCTGTTGGCGGTCGTAAGCCCGATGGACATGAGCGTCCCCATCAGCGCTGGCACGCTCAGGTGTGTCTGGGTGAGATACAGCATCCACATGACTCCACTCAGCGTGAATGGCACCGCCATCAGTACGATGAGCGGATCGATCCAGCTCTGGAAGTTGATCACCAGGAACAGATACACCAGCACCACCGCGAGCGCGATCCCGGTGAACAGCCCGGTGTAGCTCTCGCGCATGGTCTCCACCTGCCCGCTCAGGGTCACGTTGATCGCCTTCTCCGAGGGCGGGCGGTTGGCGGCAAGCACGCGATCGATGTCGCGCGAGGTCGAGTAGAGATCACGGTCCTGGACGTTGGCGTGTACGTCGAATACCGGCCGGATATTCAGCTGCGAGGTGACCAGCGGCGCGGTCTGACGGCCGATGGAGGACATGTTCATCAACAGCTGCGACTGGCTGGCGCCGGCGGCGCTGCTCACCGGCATGATCTTCAGGTCCTGCGAGCTGGCGATGTCGTAGGTCGGCTGCTGCACCACCAGGGGGTAACTCACCCCGTTGCTCGGGTCCACCCAGAAGTTCGGCGAAGTCTGCGCGCTCGAATTGGTGGTCACGAGCACGTTGCTCGCGGCCTCGCGCTGGGTGAGACCCACCTGGGTGGCGAGCGTGCGGTCGACATCGACCGAGATCGCGGGCGCATGGGGAACCTGAAACACGTGCGCATCCGCCACGCCCGGTATGCGCTCGATCAGCCGTGACAAGCGCGCGGCCAGTTTGTAAGCGCTGTCGGTGTCGGAGGCGCTCACGCGGATGTCGATCGGCGCCGGCTGCCCGAAATTCAGCACCTGGTCGACGATGTCGGACGGCTGGAAGAAGAATTGCAGCGCCGGATACTTCCGCGGCAACTTCCGGCGGAGCATGGCAGTGAGCTCTGCGGTCGGCGCATGCTTCTTCTGCAGCGAGACCAGGATCTCCCCATCCATCGGACCGACGGTGGCGGAGTCGGACAGCGCAATGTTGATGCCGCTGTAGGGCAGGCCGATGTTGTCGAGCAGGTGCGCCAGATCTTCGGGCGGGATCACCTGCCGGATGAGGTTATCGACGCGATCGCACTGCCGCGCCGTCTCCTCCACGCGCTGTTCCACGGGACCGCGCATGTGCAGGCGAATCAGGCCGGCGTCCACCTTGGGAAAGAAGTCGTTGCCCAGCATCAGCGTCAGCG
>DASQYM010000067.1:0-7528 GCA_035639195.1 Steroidobacteraceae bacterium | reverse complement strand
CGAGGGCGCGCTCGTCTCGAGCGTCGAGAAGGGTGGCCCTGCCGAACACGCCGGTGTTCAGGCCGGCGATGTGATCCTGAAGCTCAACGGGCAGGTACTGAAGGATTCGACCGAGCTGCCGGTGCAGATCGCCGCGATCGCCCCCGGCACGAGCGTGGAGCTCGAGGTGTGGCGCGACCATGCTGCGCGTACGCTGAATGTGAAGCTCGGCGCCATGGAGGATAAGCGCACCGCTTCTGCCGAGGCCGGGGCACACGGTGAAGGCGGGAAGCTCGGACTTGCGGTGCGGCCACTCACCGAGCAGGAGCAGCGGCAGGGGAATGTCAAGGGTGGGCTGGTAGTCGAGCGCTCCAGCGGACCGGCCGCCGAGGCGGGTATCCAGCCCGGCGATGTCGTGCTGGCCGCCAACGGCGCACCGATCAACAACTCCGACGATCTGCGCGGTGCGGTGGAGAAGTCCAAGGGGCACATCGCACTGCTGATCCAGCGCGGAGATACACGGCTGTTCGTGCCCGTGCGGGTCGGTTGAGTCGATAGAACCGGGCGGCGGCGCTGGGTCGCCGCTGCGGTTCGCTTCGGTTTTTCCTGCGGCGAGTCGCGCGTGGTTCAGGCACGTTTTGTGAATAGTTCACCGAACGGCTAACCGTTCCTCAAGACAGCATCGGCCGCGCGTCTCCTCCGGCCGGCTCCTGCGGCCCGGAAGCAGGTGGCCGTCTCAGGTGACCGCGCCGTTCGTCACCAATGCGGCCATCAGCTCGTTCACCGGCATTGCATCCAGCGATTTCGGCGCGGCAAAGATGCGCTTGATGCGTTCGGCCTGCTTCGGGCCAAAGTGAGCGTCCACCGATGTCTCGAATTTCTTCACGAGGACCGGCATGCCCTCCGTGCGCCGCTTGCGGTGGCCGATCGGATAGTCGACCTGTACGCGCAGGCTCGCGCTGCCGTCGCGGAAAAAGACCTGCACGGCGTTGCCGATGTAGCGCTTGCCCGCATCGTAGTAGTCTTGCGTGAAGTCCGGGTTCTCACGCACCTGCGTGCGCTCGCGCAGCGCGTCGATGCGTGGATCGCGCGCCACTTTATCCTCGTAGTCCTCGGCGGTGAGCCGCCCGAAGATGAGCGGGATGGCGACCATGTATTGAATGCAGTGATCGCGGTCCGCTGGGTTGGCGAGCGGTCCTACCTTGTCGATGATGCGAACCCCGGGCTCCTGGGTCTCGATCACGATTCGCTCGATGTCGCCGAGCCGGCCGGCCACCTGCGGATGCAACGTCATGGCCGCCTCGACCGCGGTCTGCGCATGGAACTCCGCCGGGTACGAGATCTTGAAGAGCACGTTCTCCATGACGTAGCTGCCGAAGGGCTGCGGCAGCGCGATCGGCTTGCCGCGCAACAGCACATCGCTGAACCCCCAGGTCTTGGCCGAGAGTGCCGACGGGTAGCCCATCTCGCCGGTGAGTGCGATCAGAGCGAGTCGCACGGCGCGGCTCGTGGCATCGCCGGCGGCCCAACTCTTGCGTGAGCCGGTGTTCGGCGCGTGGCGGTAGGTGCGCAACGCGCCCCCATCGATCCAGGCATTCGATAGCGCGTTCACCACCTGCTCCTCGGTCGCACCGAGCAGACTCGTCACCACCGCGGTCGAGGCGACACGCACCAGCAGCACGTGATCGAGGCCGACGCGGTTGAAACTGTTCTCGAGCGCGAGCACCCCCTGGATCTCGTGCGCCTTGATCATCGCGGCGAGCAGCTCGCGCACCGTGGTCGGCGGGCGGCCCGACATCACCGCCTGCCGCGCCAGATAATCCGACACCGCGAGGATGCCGCCGAGGTTGTCGGAAGGGTGACCCCACTCGGCGGCGAGCCAGGTGTCGTTGAAGTCGAGCCAGCGGATCATGGCGCCGATGTTGAAGGCGGCCTGCACCGGGTCGAGCTCGAAGGAGGTGCCCGGCACGCGCGCGCCGCCCGGCATCACCGCTCCGGGTACCACGGGGCCGAGAAGCTTGCGGCAGGCGGGGTACTTCAGCGCCTGGAAGCCGCAGGCGAGCGTGTCCATCAGGCAGTAGCGCGCCGTCTCGTAGGCGGCCGCGCTCTTCACCTTGAAGTTGCGGGCGTAGTCGGCGATGGCGAGGAGCGCGGCATCCGGCGGCGGCCGCTCGGCGGATTTGCTGTCGTGCGCGGACATGGCCTCATCTTCCCTGGCGTTATGGGCGTTGTGCGAGCGGTAGGAACTTGAGGCTCTCGGGGCCTGTATAGTTGGCGGTCGGACGGATGATCTTGCCGTCGATGCGCTGCTCGATGACGTGCGCAGCCCAGCCGGTGGTGCGCGCAATGACGAACAGCGGCGTGAACATCTCGGTCGGCACGCCCATCATGTGGTAGGACACCGCCGAGAACCAATCGAGGTTGGCGAACATGTTCTTGGTCTCGCGCATCACCGTCTCGATGCGCGCGGCGATCTCGAACATGTTCGGCTCTCCGGCCTCGTTCGAGAGCTGCCGGGCGAGTTCCCTGATCACCTGGTTGCGCGGATCGGCGAGCGTATACACGGGATGTCCGAAGCCGATGATGACCTCCTTGTTCGCAAGTCGTGCGCGGATGTCGCTGGCTGCGGCCTCGGGAGTCGCGTAGCGCTGCTGGATCTCGAAGGCCGCCTCGTTGGCCCCGCCGTGCTTCGGCCCACGCAGCGCGCCGATGGCGCCGGTGATGCACGAGTACATGTCGGCACCCGTGCCCGCGATCACGCGGGCGGCGAAGGTCGAGGCGTTGAATTCGTGCTCGGCGTACAAGATGAGTGAGGTGTGCATGGCGCGCACCCAGGACGCCGGCGGCGGACGCCGGTGCAACAGGTGCAGGAAGTGCCCGCCGATGGAATCGTCCCTGGTCTCGACCTCGATGCGCAGGCCCGAACGACTGAAGTGGTACCAGTAGGTGAGCATCGAGCCGAGCGAGGCGATGAGTCGATCGGCGATCTCGCGCGCGCCCGCCGGCTCGTGCGTGGACTTCTCCGGCAAGGTGCAGCCGAGCACCGAAACTGCGGTGCGCAGCACGTCCATGGGATGGCTCGCCGCGGGCAGCAGCTCGAGCGCGGCGCGCACCGTGGCCGGCAGACCACGCAGCGCTCTGAGCCGCGCCTTGTAATCGCTGAGCTCGGCGCGGTTCGGCAGTTTCTCGTGAATGAGCAGATAGGCGATCTCCTCGAACTCGCACACCGTGGCGATCTCGAGGATGTCGTAGCCGCGGTAGTGCAGGTCATTGCCGCTGCGGCCGACCGTGCACAGCGCCGTGTTACCGGCGACCACGCCCGAGAGGGCGACCGATTTTTTCGCTCCGCCAGGGCGCGTCTCGCTCATGGCTTTTCTTTCCCGAAGAGCTCATCGAGCTTTTTCTCATAATCGTGATAGCCGAGTACCTCGTAGAGCTCGGCCCGGGTCTGCATCAGATCCAGCACTCCCCGCTGGGTGCCCTCGGCACGGATCGCCTCATACACCCGCAGCTGCGCGCGTGCCGCGGCGCGGAAGGCGGAGAGCGGGTACAGCACCAGCCGCACTCCGGCGGCGCCGAGCTCGCTCACCGTGAAGAGCGGCGTCTGCCCGAACTCGGTGAGGTTGGCGAGCACCGGTACCGGCAGGGCGGAGGTGAACTGGCGATACTCATCGAGGGTCTTCAGCGCCTCGGCGAAAATCATGTCGGCGCCGGCGGCCACGTAGTCCGCGGCACGCTCGAGTGCGGCGGCCTGCCCCTCCACCGCGTGCGCATCGGTGCGCGCCATGATGACGAAGGCGGGGTCGTTGCGCGCATCGACGGCCGCGTGGATGCGATCGACCATCTCGGCGGCATGCACGAGCGCCTTGCCCGGACGGTGCCCGCAGCGCTTGGCGGAGACCTGGTCCTCGAGATGCAGACCTGCGGCGCCCGCGCGGATCAGCTCGCGCGTGGTGCGCGCGATGTTGAAGGCGCTGCCGAAACCGGTATCGGCATCGACCAGCAGCGGCAGCGGGCAGGCCGCGGTGATGCGGCGCACGTCCTCGCAGACGTCATTCAGGGAAGTGATGCCGAGATCGGGCAGTCCGAACGAGGCGTTGGCGACCCCCGCGCCGGAAAGATAGACCGCGCGAAATCCCGCGCGCTCGGCGAGCAGTGCCGCGTAAGCGTTGCTCGCGCCGACGATCTGCAGCGGGCGTTCGGTCCCGAGGGCAGCCCGCAGGCGTGCGCCGGCGGTGAGTGAGGTTTCGGGCATGGTGCACCTGGCAAGCGCGCAATCATTCTATACGCGCGCGCCCGCGGCCGACCACCGGCCGGCGCGCCGATCTTACCGGCCGGTAAGGTGTTTCAGCCGATGCGCACCACGGTGCGTCCGGTGATGGCTGCGGCGAGGTAAGGCGGGAATGCCGCCGGCAGCTCGCCGAGCTCGATGGTGCGGGTCACGATGCGCTCGAGGTGCCGTGGACGCAGGTCGGTCGCGATGCGCTGCCACACCGCCAGGCGCCATTCGCGCCGCGTCGCCGAGGAATTGATGCCGAGCAGCGCCACGCCCCGCAGGATGAAAGGCATCACCGTCGTGCTGAAAGCCGCCCCCGAGGCGAGCCCGATGCTGGCGATGTTGCCCCAGAAGTCGACCGTGCGCGTGAGCCAGGTGAGCGTCTCGCCGCCTACGTTGTCGATGGCGCCGCCGAAGCGAGCGTTCTCGAGCGGCCGTGACCCGAGATCGAGTCCCGCGCGCAGCAGGACCTCGCTCGCGCCGAGCTCCTTGAGATAGGGCACCGCATCGGCTTTGCCGCTCACCGCCACCACGCGATAGCCGCGCGCGCTCAGCATGTCGATGGCAAGGCTGCCGACCCCGCCCGAAGCCCCGGTCACCGCAATCGCTGCGCCGCCGGGCTCCTGGCCGTTCTGCTCCATGCGGTGGATGGCGAGCGCCGCGGTGAAGCCCGCGGTACCGAGCGCCATCGCGGTGAAGGCATCGAGTCCGTGCGGCATCGGAATCACCCACTCGCCCGGCACGCGTGCGAACTGCGCATAGCCGCCATCGTGCGTCTCGGAAAGCCCGCAGCCGGTCACGAGCACGGCGCTCCCGGGCGCGAAGCGCGCATCGCCCGAGGACTCGACGATGCCGGCGAGATCGATGCCGCCCACGAGCGGATAGCGGCGCAGGATCTTCCCCGCGCCCGTCGCTGCGAGCGCGTCCTTGTAGTTGATGCCGGAGTGGGTTACTCGGATCACCACATCGCCGGGGGAGAGATCATCGAGGCCGAGCTCATCGAAGCGCGCGACGATCTTGCCGCCCTCCGAATGGATACGGAAGGCTTTGAAGCGGTTCATGGCTGCACCTTGGCTCCGCGGCCGAGCTCGCCGATGCGCGCGAGCCAGGTGATGAGCCCCTGTGTGTTGAGGGTCAGATCCCCGTCGAAGGCATGCTCGAGCTCGCCGTCCGGGAGGCGACACCCGTGAGCCCGCGCCAGCGTACGCCAGAGCGCGAGCATGTCCGCGCGGATGCCGCTCGCGGGGTCGGCGTCGGCGGCGTGCGCGCGCGCCATGCGAGCAAGCGCGCCAATCTGCTCCTTCAGCGAGGCTCCGAGGCGTGGAATGTCGCTGACGCGACTGAAATGCATCAGGTATATCGACTCGGGCCTGAGGCTCAGCATGCGGTCGACGGAGGCGATGTGCTGCTGCGGATCGAACTGCGTCGGCACCGTGGAGGGAGTGATGAACGCGCCCTTCTCCGTGTCGAGGGCCCGATAAGAGATGCCGAAGGTGTCACCGCTGAAGATGCTGGCATGCGCGCGATCGACGACGACGTAGTGATGCTGGGCGTGACCGGGAGTGTGCAGCAGCTCGAGGGTGCGGTCGCCGAGCACGATGCGCTCACCGTCCGCGACTGCGCGTACGCGCTCGGGCGCAATCGGCAGCAGCTCCCCGTACATACGGCGAAAGCGCTCCTTGCCGTACACGGCCTGCGAGCCGGCGATGAGCTTGGCGGGATCGAGCATGTGCGGTACGCCGCGCGGGTGCAGCAGTGCCCGGGCGTTCGGCAACTCGCGCATGAGCGTGCCGGCACCACCGGCGTGATCGAGGTGCACGTGCGTCAGCAGCAGATAATCGACTGCCTCGCGGGCGATGCCGAGCTCATCGAGCGCGCCGAGAAGATGAGGAACGGAGGAGTTCGTTCCCACATCGACGAACGCCGCGCGTCCGGCGTCGAAGACGATGTGTGCCGCGGCGTGTCCCGGATAGAGGTACTCGGCGTCCACCGCGGTGATGCCGTGCGGATGTCGATAGAGTGTCGGCTTCATCACAGGAGCGCGCGGCTGCATGTACACATCGTACTCTGTAGGCTAGCTTAGACGCATGACCGCCGACGCTCGGTACTCGCTGGCACGCTCCGCAGTCGCTGCCCTCGTTCTCGCCGTCTGCGCGATGGCGGCGCTCGCCGGCCAGACAGGTCCCGCGCCCACCACTTCGGAACCCTCCACCACACTCGCACCGCCGGCGAGCACGGCTGCGCCGCAGCCGCTTACCACGCCACAGCCGGCGGCGGCATTCATTCCGCAGGGTCCGATCACCCAACACCGCGAGCGCGGCAACCTGATATTCGATGGCATTCCGCCGGCGGACGCGGGCTTGGCGACGCGGCTCGCGCGCTATCAGCAGTCGCGCGGCGCCACCTTTCTCGACTGGCTTGCCGATGGCACGCTGCTCGTGTCGACACGCTTCGGCGACACCGAGCAGGTGCACCGCGTGAGCGCACCGCTCGCGATGCGCGAGCAGCTCACCTTCTCTTCCGACCCGATCGAGTGGGCGCGCGGCGCGAAGAGCGGCAAGGGGTTCGTCTTCCTCATGGATCACGCGGGCGATGACAACGCCCAGGTGTATTACCACCCCGGCGTCGGGGAGGTCCGGCAGCTGACGCATGGCAACTTCATCCACGGCAGTCTCGTCTGGGCGCACGATGGCAAGCGGGTGGCCTTCTACGGCAACGAGCGCGACTCCCTCAGCTACGACGTCTACGTCGCCGATGTGACTGCCAGCACCGGTCCGCAGCTCGTGGTGGGCGGCCGCGAAGACACCTGGTACCCGCTCGACTGGTCGGCGGATGACTCGAAGCTCCTGGTGTGGCGTTATTTCTCGAGCAGCGAGAGTTACCTCTACATTGCGGATGTCGCCAGCGGCGCGCTCACCCCACTCGACCCGAAACCGGTGAAGGCCGGCATCCGCATGGCGAAATTCGACCCGGCGGGCCGCGGGGTGTACGTGGTGACCGACGAGGACAGCGAGTTCGCCCAGCTGAAGTTCAAGGACCTCATCACTCACGACAGCCGCCGCGTCACCCCCGATGTCAGCTGGGACGTCGAGGACTTCGATGTGACTCCCGACGGCCGCTACATCGCCTACGTCCTCAACGAGGATGGGCGCAGCCGCCTGGCGCTGCTCGACCGCGACAGCCAGCAGACGGTTGCGCCGGTCGGGCTGCCCGAGGGGCGCATCGGCAACCCACGCTTCGATCGCAGCGGCCGCAGGCTCGGGGTCACCGTCG
>DASQYM010000066.1:0-7245 GCA_035639195.1 Steroidobacteraceae bacterium | reverse complement strand
GCGGGCGCAGCGGGTCGGCTATCGCTCTCGGAAACGCGACAGCGCTCGGTGCTCGCCCACGGCGTGCTGCGACGTCTCGACACCAGCATCCAGCGTGCCTGGATCATGAGTGCCTATTTCGTGCCGGCGCGCCGTTTCCGTGGAGCACTCGGCCGCGCCGCGCGCCGGGGAGTGGATGTGCGGCTGCTCGTGCCTGGAGCGCGCACCGATCATCCGTGGGTGCGCCACGCCTCGCGGCGCTTCTATGCGCGCATGCTGCGCAGCGGTGTGCGCATCTACGAATACCAGCCGGCCATGCTGCACGGCAAGGTGATCCTCTGCGATGCCTGGGTATCGGTCGGCTCGAGCAATCTCGATCGCTGGAGCCTGCGCTGGAATCTCGAGGCCAATCAGGAAGTCGCCGACGCACGCTTCGCCGATACCGTCGCGGCGCTGTTCGAACGGGACTTCACCGTCTCGCGCCTCATCAGCCGCCGCCACTGGCACGAGCGTGCCTGGCTCGACCGGATCCGGGAGAACATCGCCGGCGCCATCGATCGCTACATGGACCGCTGGCGCCGGCCGCGGCGTCAGCGCGCGCGCGACGAGTAGAGCTCGTTGGTACGGACGAACGAGAGCAGAAAAGGGGCGGTCAGCCGCAGTTGCGTCCGGTAAGCCTGCAGCGCGGACAGCTTGCCATCCTCTTCGGCGGGCCCGAGCTCGAATGCCGCCGGCGCAAGCGAGCTGGCGAGCGGCGCGGGCCTCAGTGGCAGCCCCGGGAGAAGATCCGCCGGTGCCGGCCAGCCCGGGCCGCCATGCACGATCCAGTAGCGCAGCGGCGCGTAGCGAGTGCCCAGCGCCTGCGCCAGGATTCCCGCCGCGCGATGATCCGCATGCGCATCGAGTGGCGTCGGGGCCAGGATGACATTGGGCTGCGCGCGCTCGAGCACGCTGAGGAAATCGCGCTCGAGACTCGCGCCGGTGTAGGGATGTCCGGGAAAGAGCGCGTCGCTGTAAGGAACGGCGGCCGCCGCAGTGGTCGCGGAGGTGTAGGGCGTGCTGCGGTGCTCGCCGAGGAGCTCGAGCAGTCCGCCGTCGGGGTACCCAAGGAACAGCTGCCCCGCGCGGCTCACTCCGAGCCGCTCCGTCGCAATGCGGGCCTCGTCCATGCGCTGCGCTCCGAGCTCGCGTGCCACCGCAGGTCCTGGAAAGAGACTGCGGCTCATCAGCATGAGCACCCCGCGCGCCGCATCGCCGCTCGTGAGCCATACCACCGTGACGCGGCCGCCGGCGCGCACCACACGCTGGATCGCTCCTGCACAACAGAGCGTCTCATCGTCAGGGTGCGGCGCGACTATGAGCAGCGAAACCGAGGAATCGATGCGCGGCAGCGCGGTAGCGTCGGCGGGGTCGGCGGACGCTGCGAGCTCGTTCCGCGCCTGCGCCGCCAGTGCGCCCAACAGCAGCGAAGCCAGCCAACAGGTCGCTGCCGCGCGCATGGTGCGCAGTATCGCACGCCCCGCGGCGGATTTCGTTACAGTGTCTCGGCGCGCGGCTGCGCGTCTTCGAGAGGAGCTCACGGTGCACACGCCGCTGCTTGCCTACCGCGACCCGCAGTTCATCGAGTCGGAAGACGGCCGGTCGATCCGCATCGTCTCCGAGTACCTTGCCCCGCTGCGCTCATTCCGCGATGCGGGCGTGAGCGCCACGGTGGTGTTCTTCGGCTCGGCACGCGTGCGCGCGCACGGACCGCTGCGGCGCTACTACGAGGAGGCGAGCGAGCTGGCGCGGCTCGTGACCGCGTGGAGTCACAAGGAGTGCGACGGACGGCTGGTCGTCTGCTCGGGCGGAGGTCCCGGCATCATGGAAGCCGCCAACCGCGGGGCGCAGCTCGCCGGCGGCCGCAGCATCGGTCTCAACATCGGGCTGCCGGAGGAGCAGCGTCCCAACCGCTACATCAGCGAGGGCCTGAGCTTCGAGTTCCACTACTTCTTCATGCGCAAGCTGTGGTTCGCACACCTGGCGCATGCGCTCATCGCCTTCCCGGGGGGCTTCGGGACCTTCGATGAGCTGTTCGAGATCCTTACGCTCGCGCAGACGCGCAAGCTCGATCGGCCGATTCCGGTGTTCCTGTACGGTCCAGCGTACTGGAACGAGGTGGTCAACTTTCAGGCTCTGGTGCGCCACGGCACCATCGCCGTGGAGGATCTGCAGCTGTTCGAGTTCGTCGATGAGCCGCACGAGGCGCTCGCGCGGCTGCAGAGCCGCATGCCGCCGCCCCCGACGCAGCCGCGCGTGGCGTTTGCGAAATCGCGCTGCCCGCCTGCGCCCTGAGCTCGAGACAGCTCGCCGTCGCGGCGCTGCGCGAAGGTCCTCAGAGAACGCGCACCGAGGGGTCGATGCTTGCCGCCCACGCCGACATGCCGCCTTCGAGATTGGCGGGCGAGCGGATGCCCGCACGCAGCGCCAGCTGACAGGCCATCATGCTCCGTCCACCGCTGCGGCAGATGAACACCGGGTCTGCCTGCAGTTTGATCTCTGCCAGGCGCTGTGGAAGCTGCCCGAGCGGTATGTGCAAGGCTCCCGGCAGATGGCCTGCGGCAAACTCCGCATCCTCGCGCACATCGACGAGCAAGGGACGCTCGCCGCGCTGCAGCAGCTCGTGCAGCGCCGCGGCGCTGAGCCGTCGGACGCCTTCTGGGATCGTCGCCTGTGTTGGCATGTCGTGTGGCTCCGTAATCGTTGGCGCATCGCCGCACACGGCGCAATCGCGCCGGCGCGTTACCCGAAACTCCGCGAAGCGCAGCGCGAGCGCATCGTAGGTCAGCAGACGTCCGGTGAGCGGCTCACCGGCGCCCGTGATCAGCTTGATGGCCTCGGTCGCCTGCAGCGTACCGAGCACACCGGGCAGCACTCCGAGCACCCCGGCCTCGGCACAGTTGGCCACCATGCCATCCACGGCCTGCGGGAAAACGCAGCGATAGCAGGGGCCGCGGCCCGGCACGTAGGTCATGAGGTGACCTTCGAAACGATGGATGGCCGCCGACACCAGCGGCCGGCCCAGAATCACGCAGGCGTCATTTATGAGGTAACGCGTGGCGAGGCGGTCGGTGCCATCGAGCACCAGGTCGTACTGCGCGAGGAGCTCGCGCACGTTCCCTGCGCGCAGCTCGAGCGCATGGGCGATGATGCGCACTTCGGGATTGAGCGCGGCGAGGCGCTCGCGCCCGCTCTCCGCCTTCAGCTGACCGAGGCGCGCGCTGTCGAACAGCACCTGGCGCTGCAGATTCGAGAGATCGACGCGGTCGTCATCGAGAAGTCCGAGCGTGCCGCAGCCGGCCGCAGCCAGGTACAACGCCGCCGGCGAGCCGAGGCCGCCCGCGCCCACGATCAGCACGCGCGCGCCCTTGAGCCGCTCCTGACCCGCGGCACCGATTTCGCTGAGCGTCAGGTGTCGCCGGTAGCGCTCGCGCTCGCTGCTCGACAGGCTCATCCGAGCCTCCGCAAGTGCACCCATCGTGTGCACGGTATCACCATCGGCCGAGAGGCGGGCGGCGCGCCGCCGCCGCCGGCGCCGCCCCCGCTCAGGCGAGAACCGGCTGACAGATGAACAAGTGCGCCGGCAGCACGTTCAGCGGCTCGAACCGCCGCGCGACGTAGCCGAAGGTGCGCTTCAGGTCCCGCAGTACGCGCGTCGAGAATTGGTAGACGAGAAAGGCGCCGCCGGGCTCGAGCATGTCGCGAGTCTTGTTGAGGATGCGCTCGCGCAAGGCGGCAGGAATGGTGCTGAAGGGGATCCCGGAGATGATGTAATCGGCCTGCAAGTGACCGAAGCGCCGCAGAATCTCGTCCACCGACTCCGCCGAACCGTGGATTACCTGCAGACGCTTGTCGGTGAAGGCGCTGCGCAGGTAGCTCACGAAGTCGGGGTTCATCTCGATGGCGATCAGCACCGCATCGCTGCGCATGCGCCGCAGCAGCTCCGCAGTGATCACTCCGACACCGGGCCCATATTCCACGATCACCCGCGCGCGGCCGAAATTGATCGGCTCGAGCAGCTGCTTGATGAGGAAACGCGAGCTGGGCACGATCGAGCCGAGCATGCGCGGGTGGCGGAAGAAATTGCGCGCGAACAACAGCGCGTTACCGCCCCGTGCCCGGGGTGGGTCTGCAGGTTTATTGTTCATTTTCTGTCCCCAGGTCAGTGCCACCGTCACTCTATAGCAATATTCGCGCCGCGAAGCCAACTCCAAAGCCGGTGGCGCTAGCGGGGCAGGGCGTTGCAGGCGGGGCGCGGCGCGGCTTCACCCGCCCGAGCGTTTGGCCTCAAAGCCGAGCTGGCACAGCTCCGCCACCAGGCGGTCCCGATGATCGCCCTGGATTTCGATGCGGCCGTTCTTCACCGCGCCGCCCGCACCGCACAGCTTCTTCAGGCGTGCGGCAAGCTCATCGAGTCGCGCGGGATCCAGCGACAGTCCGCTGATCACCGTAACACCCTTGCCGCTGCGACCCGCAACTTCGCGTCCCACGCGCACGCGCCCAGGCGTGGGCAGCGTCGCCGAGGCAGGAGCTGTGCGCGCCCGTGCCGCCGCCGAGGCGCCGCGCAGCACGACACCTCGGTAAGTGTGTCTGGGCTTCATCGTAGTGTTAACAAGGTGAGGCGACTACAATCCACGCGAGGCCGCACCGGGCTGCTGCAACCGTAACACATAAGACGGAACTCACCTCATGACCCCTCGGTCGCGCTTGCATGTTCCCTCGCCGCCGGCCCGGCCGGGGCAGGAACCTGACTTCAGTTACCTGCAGCTTTCGCCGGCCGGGTCGGTCTATCGACCCGATGTGACCGCCAGCGCGCGCGACATCGAGAACCTATCCCTGGAGCTGGTGCGCGTACTCGATGACGAGCACCGCGCGGTCGGCCCGTGGAATCCGCATCTCGAGCCACCGGAGCTGCAGGTGGCGCTGCGCCATATGCTGCTCACGCGGCTCTTCGACGATCGCATGCAGAAGATCCAGCGCCAGGGCCGGATCTCCTTCTATATCAAGTCGACCGGCGAGGAGGCGGTGGCAGTCGCCGCCGGCATGGCGCTGCAGCCCGGAGACATGCTGTTTCCCTCCTATCGGCAGCAGGGACTGCATGTGGTGCGCGGACGCAATCTCGTCGACCTGATGTGCCAGTGCCTGTCCAACACGCACGACATGTGCAAGGGCCGGCAGATGCCCATCATGTACCACTTCGGCAAGGGCAACATCTTCTCGATTTCCGGCAATCTCGCCACGCAGTTTCCGCAGGCCGTGGGCTGGGCGATGGCGGCCGCGATCAAGGGTGAGGATCACATTGCGGCGAGCTGGATCGGCGAGGGCTCGAGCGCCGAGGCGGACTTTCACTATGCGATGACTTTCGCCGCCGTGTACCAGGCGCCGGTGATCCTGAATCTGGTGAACAACCAGTGGGCCATCTCGACCTTCCAGGGATTTGCGGGCGGCGAGCAGCGCACCTTCGCGCAGCGCGGGCCGGGCTACGGTATTCCCGGCATCCGCGTGGATGGCAACGACTTCCTGGCGGTGTATGCGGTGACGCAGTGGGCGGCGCAGCGGGCGCGGCAGAGCGCGGGCCCCACCCTCATCGAGCAGGTGACCTATCGCGCCGCGGCGCACTCGACGAGCGATGATCCCTCCCGCTACCGCCCCAAGGAGGAATGGCGCGACTGGCCACTCGGGGATCCGATCACGCGCCTCAAGCAGCACTTGATCGCGCTCGGGGAATGGTCCGAGGAACGCCACGCCGCGCTGCACAAGGAGCTCGAAGCGCACGTCACGGCTTGCTGGAAAGAGGCTGAATCATACGGAACGCTCACCCACGGGCCGTTCCTCGATCCGCTCACCATGTTCGAGGACGTATTCCGCGATATGCCGCGGAGTCTGCAGCGTGAGCGCGAGGAGATGCGCGCGCTGCTCGATGCGCAGCGCAGCGCCGCGGCCGGCGCCCCGGAGCAGGATGCTCCCGGCGCGTCGACGCGCGTGCACGAGGGTTGAGCGCATGGCCCGCATGAACATGGTGCAGGCGCTCAATTCCGCGATGGACGTGATGCTCGGCCGCGATCCGCGCGTCGTGGTGCTCGGCGAGGACGTCGGGTTTTTCGGCGGCGTGTTCCGCGTGACCGATGGGCTGCAGCGCAAGTACGGCGAGCATCGGGTGCTCGACACGCCGATCGCCGAAGGCGGCATCATCGCGGCAGCGATCGGAATGGGGGTCAACGGCCTCAAGCCGGTCGCGGAGATCCAGTTCGCCGATTACATCTACCCGGGCTTCGATCAGGTGGTGAGTGAGCTCGCGCGCATCCGCTACCGCTCGGCGAGCGAATTCCATGTGCCGGTCACGATCCGCACGCCCTGCGGCGGCGGCATCCGCGGCGGCCAGACGCACTCGCAGAGCCCGGAGGCCATCTTCGCGCACGTCTGCGGCATCAAGGTGGTCATGCCTTCCAACCCTTACGACGCCAAGGGGCTGCTGATCAGTGCCATCGAGGACGAAGATCCGGTCGTGTTCTTCGAGCCCAAGCGCATCTACAACGGTCCTTTCGACGGCGATCCGCACAAGCCCGCGGTACCCTGGAGCGCGCATCCGCGAGGTGAGGTGCCCGAGGGGCACTACGCGGTGCCGATCGGCCGCGCGCAGGTGGTACGCGAGGGGGCAGAGGTCACGGTCATCACCTACGGCACGATGGTGCACGTGGCCGAGGCGGCAGTGCGCACCACGGGTATCGATGCGGAGATCGTCGACGTACGCACCATGTCGCCGCTCGATACTGACACGCTCTACAACTCGGTCTGCAAGACCGGGCGCTGCGTGGTGGTGCACGAGGCCACACGGTTCGGCGGCTATGGCGCGGAGCTCGTGGCGACCGTGCAGGAGCAGTGCTTCTGGAATCTCGAGGCGCCGGTGCAGCGCGTGGCCGGCTGGGACACCCCGTACCCGCACGCCTTCGAGTGGGAATACTTTCCCGGGCAGACGCGTATCGCGGCGGCACTCAAGCAGGTGATGGAGACGCAATGAGCCGCTACGTCTTCAAGTTGCCGGATCTGGGAGAGGGCACGGTCGAGGCCGAGATCGTCGGCTGGCGCGTGAAGCCCGGGGATACCGTCGCTGAAGATGACGTGGTGGTCGAGGTGATGACCGAAAAGGCCGCCGTGGAGGTCCCCGCGCCGGTGAGCGGCCGAGTGATCTCGACCACCGGTTCGCCCGGTGACATGGTGCCGGTGGGC
>DASQYM010000065.1:0-109702 GCA_035639195.1 Steroidobacteraceae bacterium | reverse complement strand
GCGATCGCCTGCTCGATCATCTGCGCGAATTGCGGGTCGCGCTTGCTGCCCTTGCCGACGTTGCCCGGATTGATGCGGAACTTCGCGAGCGCCTCGGCGCATGCCGGATGCTCGGTCAGCAGCTTGTGGCCGTTGAAGTGGAAGTCGCCGATGAGCGGCACCCTGATTCCGGCGCGGTCGAGCCGTGCGCGGATCGGCGCGACCGCCGCCGCCGCCTCGGCCGAATTCACCGTGATGCGCACCAGCTCCGAGCCTGCACGGGCAAGCGCCTCCACCTGCCGCGCCGTTGCCTCGACATCGGCGGTGTCGGTATTGGTCATCGACTGAACGACGATCGGCGCGTCGCCGCCGACGCGCACCTCGCCGATGGCTACCTGGACACTGGAACGACGATTGCGGCTCATGGGGGGTAACGTAATGTAAGAGTGCGTGATTTTAACGTCGCCGCGCTGGGGCGGCACGGCGGAAGGCTGCTATTATGGCGCCTGCCCGAATCGGTCTGTCCGGAGAGGGTCCGGCGCGAGCCGGAACGCCGAAGGCGCAATTCCGCCCGGAAACGCTCAGGCACAAGAACGGCAGACGGCGGCACGTGCCGCGGGGCTTCTGGAGAGCGGTGGATTGTGAGCCGATCCGCCCACCGAAGGGGAGCGGCGCGCCGCGCCTGATCTCTCAGGTCACAGGACAGAAGGGCGGTAGGCGTCGACTTGCATGCGCGAGCCGTGCCTGCCGCCTTCTTTTTATTGCTGGGAGACGCCGTCGTGGCGCGAGAGACCCCACTCTACAGACTGCACCAGGAGCTCGGCGCCAGAATGGTCGATTTCGGCGGCTGGGACATGCCCGTGCAGTACGGCTCGCAGATCGGCGAGCACCACGCGGTGCGCCGCGCCGCGGGTGTGTTCGATGTCTCACATATGGGAGTGCTCGATCTGCGCGGTGAGGGTACGCGTGCCTTCCTGCGGCAGCTGCTCGCCAACGACGTCGCCAGGCTCAAAGTGCCCGGCAAGGCGCTCTACAGCTGCATGCTGAACGAGCACGCCGGGGTGCTGGATGATCTCATTGTTTACTTTCTCAACGACTATTGGTTCCGCATGGTCGTGAATGCCGGCACACGCGCCAAGGACCTTGCGTGGATCCGCGAGCATGCGCGCCCGTTCGCGGTAGAAGTGACTGAACGCGCCGATCTGGCGATGCTCGCTATCCAGGGGCCCGAGGCGCGGGCCAAGGCGGCGCAGCTGCTGCCGCCTGCCGAGGGAGCGGCAGCACTGGCACTCGAGAAGTTCATCGGTCTGGAGCTCGGGCGCTGGTTCGTCGCGCGTACGGGCTACACCGGCGAGGACGGCTTCGAGATCATGATGCCGGCAGCCGATGCCGTGTCGGCGTGGCGCGGCCTCAATTCGCTCGGTGTCGCCTCGTGCGGGCTCGGCGCGCGCGACACGCTGCGCCTCGAGGCGGGCATGAATCTCTATGGCAGCGACATGGACGAGAGCACTCATCCTTTCGAATCCGGTCTCGGATGGACGGTGGCTCTCGCGCCGCAGGAGCGGGAGTTCATCGGCCGCGCAGCGCTCGAGCCCATTGCGCGCGCAGGGTCTGCACGCGAGCTCGTCGGCCTGTTGCTCGAGGAGCGGGGTGTGCTGCGCGCGCACCAGAAGGTGCTCGCAGAGACCGGGCAGGGCGAAATCACCAGCGGCACCTACGCCCCGACCCTCGAGCGCTCCATTGCCCTGGCCCGAGTGCCCGCGGGCACGAAGGGGCGCGTGCAGGTAGAGGTTCGCGGCAAGCTCCTCGGCGCCCGCGTGGTGAAACCGCCGTTCGTGCGCGCCGGCCAATCCTTGATCTGATGGCGAAGGACATTCAATGAGCAACGTTCCCGCGGACCTCAAATACACCAAATCCCACGAGTGGGTGCGCGCACTCGCGGATGACACGGTCGAGATCGGAATCACCGATCATGCCCAGCAGGCACTCGGAGATCTCGTGTTCGTCGAAGTTCCCGAGGCGGGGCGCACCGTGAAGGCGGATGAACCGTGCGCGGTCGTCGAGTCGGTCAAGGCAGCTTCAGATGTCTACGCGCCCCTCGCAGGAGTGATCGCCGCGGGCAATCCCAAGCTCGCCGCCGAGCCCGAGGCGGTGAATGCAGATCCTTACGGCGAGGGGTGGCTCATGCGACTGAAGCCCGCACCCGGCGCGCTCGCCGCCGCGGCGCTGTTGTCGGCGCCGGAGTATCAAAAGATTCTGGAGGCGGAGGGCGCCTGATGGCCTTCATTCCCCACACCGAGGCGGAGGTCGCGGCCATGCTCGCCGCGATCGGCGTGTCGCGCATCGAGGATCTTTTCGATGAGATCCCGCCCAAGCTGCGCGTGAAGTCGCTCGCCGGTGTGCCCGAGGCACTCAATGAAATGGAGATCGGGCGACTGATGAGCGAGCGCGCGCACAGCGATGGGATCGCGCTCAGTTTCATCGGCGCGGGCGCCTACGAGCACCACATCCCGGCGGCCGTCTGGGCCATCACCACGCGCGGGGAATTCTACAGCGCCTACACGCCCTACCAGGCCGAGGCGAGCCAGGGGACTCTGCAGCTGATCTATGAGTTCCAGACCATGATCGCGCGCCTCACCGGCATGGAGGTGGCGAACGCCTCGATGTACGACGGGGCTTCCGCCACTGCCGAAGCGGCACTCATGGCCGTGCGTGCCAACCGCAAGTCGAAGTCGGCGCGCATTCTGATGCCGCTGACGCTCCACCCGCACTATCGGCGCGTCGCGGTCGCAACTGCGGCAAACCAGGGAGTGAGGTTCGTGGAGCTGCCCTATGGTGCGCAGGAGGGCAGCACGCTTGCCGATGCGTTGGCGCAGTACGACACCGAGGACATCACCGCGCTCATCGTTCCGCAGCCTAATTTCTTCGGACGGCTCGAGGACGTGGATGCGCTCACCGACTGGGCGCACGCGCGCGGCATCCTGGTCATTGCCGTGGTGAACCCCACCGCGCTGGCGCTGCTCAGGCCCCCCGGAGAGTGGGGCGCGCGCGGAGCGGACATCGCAGTCGGCGAAGGCCAGCCGCTCGGCGTGCCGCTCTCCTCCGGCGGCCCTTACTTCGGTTTCATGGCTACGCGCATGGAGTACGTTCGCCAGATGCCGGGACGGATCGTCGGCCGCACCCTCGATACCGCGGGCAAGGAAGGCTTCACCCTCACGCTGCAGGCGCGTGAGCAGCACATTCGGCGTGCCAAGGCGACATCCAACATCTGCACGAACCAGGGGCTGCTGATGACAGCTGCGACCATTTATCTCTCGCTACTCGGCCCGCAGGGACTCGCGCGTACCGCCGCGGCCTCACATGCGCGCACGCGCGAGCTCGTGGCGGCGCTCAGCCGCGTATCGGGGGTGCGCCCGGCGTTCGCCGGACCGTGCTTTCATGAGACCGTGCTGCAGCTCGATCGTCCGGTCGCGCCGGTGCTCGAGGCGCTCTGCGGCCGTGGCATTCTCGGCGGCCTCGACCTCGCCGCGTACTACCCGGAGCTCGGCAATGCGTTACTGGTATGCGCCACCGAGACCAAGAGCAGCGCCGACATCGAGCGCTATCGCAGCGCACTGAGCGAGGCGCTGCAGAAGGTGCGCGCCGCATGAGCGGCATGAGCGTGAGGTCGCGAGGATTGAACCATGCCGCTGCGTGAGAAGGTGATCTTCGAACACTCGCGTCCGGGTAGCGGAGCGCGTGATCAGTGGCCGCACGAGCCCCCGGACGGTGCCCTCAGCGACCTGCCGCCGAAGCTGCGCCGCACGCGTCTTCCTGAGCTGCCGGAGGTGGGCGAGCTCGAGACGGTGCGCCACTTCACTCGCCTTTCGCAGCTCAATTTTTCCATCGACACGCACTTCTATCCGCTTGGCTCCTGCACGATGAAGTACAACCCGAAGGCGTGTAACCAGTACGCGATGCTGCCGGAGATCCTCAGCCGTCATCCGCTCGCGCCCGAGTCGCACGGCCAGGGATTGCTCGCCTGCCTGTACGAGCTGCAGGAGATGCTGAAGGCGATATCGGGCATGGAGGGGGTCGCGCTCTCGCCCATGGCCGGCGCACAGGGCGAGTTCGCCGGTGTTGCGATGATCCGTGCCTACCACCGCGCGCGCGGCGACCTGAAACGCAACGAGATCATCGTTCCGGAGGCCGCGCATGGCACCAATCCGGCGACTGCCACCATGTGCGGTTGTGTGGTACGCGAGATTCCGGTCGCGAGCTCCGGTGATGTCGATATCGAGGCGCTCAAGGGTGCGGTCGGGCCGCAGACCGCCGGCATCATGCTCACCAACCCCTCGACGCTCGGGGTGTTCGAGCGGCGCATCACCGAGGTGGCGCGCGTCGTTCACGATGCTGGAGGGCTGCTTTATTACGATGGCGCCAATCTCAATGCCATTCTCGGCATGGTCCGTCCCGGCGAGATGGGATTCGATGTCATTCATATGAATCTGCACAAGACCTTCTCGACGCCGCACGGCGGCGGAGGCCCGGGAGCGGGTGCGGTCGGGGTAGGCGCGCGGCTGCTGCCCTTCTTGCCGATTCCACTGGTCGCGAAGGAGGGCGAGCGCTACCGTTGGCTCACCGAAGCGGATATGCCGCAATCGATCGGCCGGCTTTCCGCCTTCATGGGCAACGCAGGAGTGCTGCTGCGCGCCTACATCTACATGCGCATGCTCGGACGTGATGGCATGCGCGAGGTGGGCCAGTACGCTACGCTCAACGCCAACTACCTGCTGAAGCGCCTGCAGGCTGCCGGGTTCGACGCTGCCTACCCGCAGCGGCGCGCGAGCCACGAGTTCATCGTGACCCTCAAGCGTCAGGCCCGCGAGCTGAATGTGACGGCCATGGACTTCGCCAAGCGATTGCTCGATTACGGCTTTCATGCCCCGACGACCTACTTTCCGCTGCTCGTGCCCGAGTGTCTGCTGATCGAGCCGACCGAAACCGAGACCAAGGAAACCCTGGATGCCTTCGTGACGGCGATGATCCAGATTCAGAAAGAGGCGCAAGAGCAACCCGGGCGCGTCACGAGCGCACCGCATACGATGCCGGTGCGCCGCCTGGATGATGTGCGCGCGGCGCGCCAACTGGATCTCACGTGGAAGCCGACGGCGCAACCGTAGGCCGTTACAAGCCGCGCGGCATTCTGCGCGTGCTGCGCGCGCTGGGCGCGAGCGCGAACGGGTTGGTGGGTGCCTTTCGCGAGGAGGCCGCATTTCGCCAGGAACTCGCCCTGGCAGCGCTCGTCATACCTCTGGCTCTCTGGCTCGGTCACAACGGGGTGGAGCGGGCGCTGCTGATCGCGCCGATGCTGCTCATTCTCATCGTGGAACTGCTCAACAGCGCAATCGAGGCGACCGTCGATCGTATCGGCTTCGAACGGCACAAGCTCGCCGGGCTCGCCAAGGACATTGGCTCGGCCGCGGTGCTCATGTCGTTCGTGTTGCTGACCTCGGTTTGGCTGCTGGTGCTGCTCGGGCGCTAGGGAAGAGCGCTGATGGTGCGAGAACTGCGCTACGCCTCGCTGTGCCTGCTGCTGGCCTTTGCCCACATCGTCGAGGCCGGAGACAGCGCCCCTGCCACGCCCTCGAGCGCGGCGACAGCGAGTGCTGCCGCCACCGCCGTCCCCGAGCCCCCGCTTCCTCCACCACAGCTCAACCCGCCGCCACCTCGTACACCTGCACCACCCCCTGCCGGCACCCCGGAAGGCCCCAGCGGTGCAGTCGCGGCCGAGCAGGCAGCGGCGATCGAGGAAAATCCGGATTGGGCCGTGACGCTGCAGCGCATTGCGAGCAGCGTGGTCTCGATCGACGTCGATCAGACCCGCGCCTTCGATACCGAATGGAACAATACCGCGCAGGCCACGGGCTTCGTGGTCGATGCCGAGCACGGACTGATACTCACCAACCGTCACGTAGTGACTCCCGGTCCGGTGACCGCGGAGGCTACCTTTCTAAACCGTGAGGAAGTGCAGTTGTACCCGGTGTACCGGGATCCCGTTCACGACTTTGGCTTCTATCACTACGATCCACAGAAGCTGCGCTTCATCAAGCCGCGTGCTCTGGCGCTGTATCCTGAAGGGGCGCAGATCGGTCGCGAGATCCGTGTCGTCGGCAACAATGCCGGGGAGCAGCTTTCGATCCTGGCGGGCACACTGGCGCGGCTCGATCGCGATGCGCCGGAGTACGGTGTCACCAAGTACAACGACTTCAATACGTTTTACCTGCAGGCGGCCTCCGGCACCTCCGGCGGCTCATCCGGCTCACCGGTCATAGACATTCGCGGGCGCGTCGTGGCGCTGAATGCGGGCGGTGCGAGCGGGGCTGCCTCGAGCTTCTATCTGCCGCTCGGGCGCGTGCGGCGGGCATTGAACCTCATCCAGCAGGGTAAGCCGGTGACCCGCGGCACGCTCTACACGGTCTTCAACTACATGCCGTACGACGAGCTCGGGCGGCTCGGGCTCGATGCCGGTACCGAGGCCGCGGTGCGCAAGGACTTTCCGCGCAACACCGGCATGCTGGTCGTCACCGAGGTGCTGCCCGGCTCTCCGAGCGAGAACGTGCTGCAGCCCGGGGATATTCTGCTGCGCCTCAACGGCCGCTACATGGCGCAGTTCGAGCCCCTCGAGGAGGTGCTCGATTCTTCCGTCGGCAGCGATGTCGAATTGGAGCTCGAGCGCGGCGGGAAGCTGGTATCTGCGAAACTGCCGGTCGGGGACCTGCACGCCATCACTCCGAGTGCTTATGCGGAGTTCGGCGATGCCGTCGTTAACAGGCTCTCTTACCAGCAGGCACGGCATTTCAACGTCCCGGCGCGTGGGATCTACGTCGCCAATCCGGGTTATGTATTCGGCGCCGCCAACATTCCGCGTGGCGCGGTGATCCTCGATCTGAACGGCAGCCGCACCGACACGCTGCCGCAGTTCGAAGCGGGCGTCGCGCAACTCGGTGACGGCGATCGCGCCACGGTGCGCTATCTCACCATCGATGACCCCAACAACACCGACCTGCGGGTCGTACGCATGGATCGGCTCTGGTTTCCGGCGCACCACTGCGATCGGGACGACAACCGCGGCCTGTGGGATTGCCGTGACCTCGCGGGGGGGCCGGCGCCGAAGCCCGTGCCGGTGAGCGCCACGGCCTTCCCGCATTTCAGCGACCCGCGCATGAATGCACTGGCGCCGTCCCTCGCCATGGTGACTTTCGACATGCCGTACTCGGTCTCGGGCATCACCGAGCGCAACTACCACGGCACCGGGCTCGTGGTGGATGCGGAGCGCGGGCTGGTCGTTGTCGACCGCAACACCGTCCCGGTGACGGTCGGTGATGTGACGGTGACCTTCGCCGGTACCGTGCAGGTGCCGGGACGCGTGGTCTATGTCCACCCCCTCCATAACTACGCCGTGGTGGCCTACGACCCGCGCGTGCTCGGCACGACTCCGGTGCGCGCGGCAAAGCTCGCCCCGCGCGAGCTCGCTCCCGGCGAATCACTTTGGGCGGTGGGACTCGGCGCGGACAGCCAGATGCGCTCGCGCAGCACCCAGATCGCCGGCATCGAGCCGCTCGAGCTGCCGCTTTCGCGCACCATGCGCTTCCGCGACAGCAACCTGGAGACCATCCAGCTGGTCAATCCGCCGAACGAGTTCGACGGGGTGCTCACCGACAAGAACGGCAACGTGCTCGGCACCTGGTCGAGCTTCGCCTATGAGAATGGCCGGGAGATCGCACAGGACACCCGCGGGGTGCCGATCGATCTGGTGGCCGACATGATCGAACGGGTGCGCACGCATCGCCCGCTGCACTCGCTCGATGCGGAGCTCGGTGTGTTGCCCCTTGCGAGCGCCCGCCAGATCGGCCTTTCCGATGCGTGGACCCAGCGCCTCGCGCAGCACACCCCGACGCGCCGGCAGGCACTCACGATCGTGCGGCTGGTCGGTGGTTCGGCGGCCGCAGAGCGCCTGCAGCAGGGCGACCTGCTACTCGCCATCGACGACACCGTGGTCACGCGCTTTCGCGAGGTGGAGCGTGCCGCCGCAGACAAGGATCGGGTGAAGGTCACCGTATGGCGCGGCAAATCGGAGCAGACGATCGAGGTGGCAACCACCGAGCTGCCCGGTACCGATGTCGATCGCCTGGTCGAATGGGGCGGAGCGACCCTGCAGGCGCCGCACCGCGCGATGAGCGTGCAGCGGGGTATCGAGCCCAAGGGCGTATACGTGGCCTATTTCGCCTATGGTTCACCGGCAACGCGCTACGGACTGTACCCGGGACGGCGCATCCTGGAGGTGGACGGTCTCCCGACACCCGACCTCGACACCTTCCTCAAGGTGGTTACGGGGCGCCCGGATCGCTCCTCGGTGCGACTGAAGACGATCACCTGGAACAACGCACCCGAAGTGATCACGCTGAAGCTCGACAAGCACTACTGGCCTGCGTACGAGCTCACGCGCAGCGCCGATGGCAGCTGGGCGCGGCGCACTCTGGAGTAACGGATCGCGCAGCGGCGTGCCCTGTCAAGGCAGCGACCGGCCTTCCTCCGCGCGTCGCGACCTGCGTCTCGCATGTGCGCCGCGCTGCGTGCGCTCGGTGATGCTTTCCTGCAACATCCCGGGAGCGATCGCCGACGGCTTGATAGAATCCTTCTTCAGTCTATGGTCCGTGTCGTCAGAGCCACCCAGGTCGAGATCGAGACCGCCGTGCAGGCATTGCGCGACGGCGAGCTCGTGGCTTTTCCAACCGAAACGGTCTATGGCCTGGGGGCCAACGCACAGAACCCAGCCGCCGTGCGCCGGATCTTCGAGGTGAAGGGCCGCCCGCCTACCCACCCGCTGATCGTGCACCTCGACAGCCCGCGATACCTGCATCGCTGGGTGCGCAATGTGCCGGACGGTGCCGCACGGCTCGCCGAGGTCTTCTGGCCGGGGCCACTCACCATGGTGATGCGCCGCGCGCCCAACGTGCACGATGTGATCACCGGCGGCCAGGACACCATCGCGATCCGCGTGCCCGCGCACCCGATGGCTCAACAGCTGCTCACCGCCTTCGGTGGCGGCATCGCTGCGCCCTCTGCCAACCGCTACGGTCGGCTCTCGCCCACACGTGCCGAGCACGTGCGCGAGGAGTTCGGGGACACCGTGCGCGTGCTGCTCGATGGCGGGGAATGCCAGATCGGGCTCGAATCGACCATCGTCGCGTTCGAGGACGAGGGCGTGCGCCTGTTGCGCCCGGGGAGCGTCACCGCAGCGCAGATCAGGGCGGCCGTGGGCGAGCTGCTGATCGGTGCCGACGGCACCTCGCCGCGCGTGCCGGGAAGCGCCCCGATGCACTACGCGCCGCGCACGCCGCTCACGATCGTCCCGGCAGGGGAGATCGATGCGCAGGCCGCGGCCGCCTCCGCCGGCGGCCGCCGCGTCGCGGTGCTCGCGCAGCGGCTGCCGCTGCGCTCGCACAAGTACGTCACCTGGATCAATGCCGGGCGTCGTCCGGAGATGTACGGGCGCGACCTCTACACCAATCTGCGCACGCTCGACAAGGCCGGCTGCCAGCAAATTCTCGTGCAGGCAGTACCGGACGGCGAGCGCTGGGATGCGATACGCGATCGGCTGCTGCGCGCAGCCAGCAGCGTGGCGGAAAGCGACGATGGCACGGGTACCCGCGCGGTGCTGCCCTGAGCCGCGCTAGGTGCGCCGCCCGCGGTTCATCGATCCGTTTCAACCCGCCGAAGTTCGCCGCCTCGTCAGGGAGTACGGCTCGCCACTAATAATCCTCGACTGCGAGCGCGTGCGGGTTCAAGTGCGCAAGCTGAAGCGAGCACTACCGCGCGTAGAGCTGCACTACGCGCTGAAGGCCATGCCGCACCCTGCGGTGGTCGAGACGGTGCTGGCGGAGGACGGTCATCTCGATCTCGCCACGACCGGCGAGGTGCAGCTCGCGCAGCGCCTCGGTGTCGATCCTGCGCGTTGCATTCACACGCACCCGATCAAGCGCCCCGCGGACATCGCCAACGCTCTGCAGTTCGGTGTGCGCCTCTTCGTGGCGGACAATCCCGATGAGGTACGCAAATTTGCGCACCTCACGGACCGTGCGGAGCTGCTGCTGCGTGTCTCCTTCCGCAATCCCGGTGCCATGGTCGACCTGTCGCGCAAATTCGGCTGCGATCCAGAGGAGCTGCTCGAGCTCGCGCGGCTCGCCGCGCGACTCGGCGTGCGCGTGCGCGGTCTTTCCTTTCACGTCGGCTCGCAGGTGCGCGATGCCGCCAGGCACGTCGAGGCGGTCGGTGCCTGCATGAAGCTTATGGCCCGCGCGCGCCATGAGCGCCTCGGCAGCTTCGACATGCTCGACATCGGCGGGGGCTTTCCGATCGATTATGTGCAGCCCGTGCAGGACATCGGCCGCTTCTGCGCCCCGCTGCGCGCCGCGCTCGCACGGCTGCCGCGCCGGGTGCGGGTGATCGCCGAGCCGGGCCGTTACATCGTCGGGCCCGCGGCAATCGGCATCGCTACGGTGATGGGACGCGCGCGCCGCGAAGGGCACTGGTGGTACTACCTCGATGATGGTTTATACGGCGCATACAGCGGGCAGTTGTTCGATCATGTGCGCTACCCCATCGAGCCGCTGCGTGCGGAAGGTGAGCGGCTGCCCTCGGTGCTCGCCGGTCCAACCTGCGACAGCATCGATGTGATCGCCGAGAATCTGATGCTGCCGCCATTGAAGGTGGGCGACCTGGTCGCCGGGCGTGCCATGGGCGCATACACCTGGGCGTGTGCGACGGAATTCAATTTCTTTCCCAAGCCCGCTGTGGTAGCAGTGAATCGCCACCCCGGCGACGCGGGGAGCGTCACGACGCCCGCGCCGCAGCCGCTGAGACGCGCGGCGCCATGATGCCGGCGCACTCGCGCAGGGGCGAGGACATGCGGGCGCCGCCCACCATCCGCAACATCGTGTTCGACGTCGGCTGGGTATTGGTGCGGCTCAACTATCGCCCGCTGCTCGAGTTTCTGCAGGCACACGGTGCAGAGCTCGCGGACCGTGACAGCGTCATGCGAGGCATCCGGCTCGAGGATCATGAGACCGGACGGCTGCCGGGGCACGGGTTGCTCGAGCGGCTGCACGGCCTCACCCGCACCGCGGGCGCCTCGCTCGAGGAGCTGCGGGCGAAGTGGCTCGATATGTTCGAGCTCGAGGGCCGCATGGTCGAGATGGCCCATCGCCTGAGCGAGCGCTACCGCGTGTTTCTGCTGTCGAACATCGGCGATCTGCACTGGACGCATCTCGCGCGCGAGTATCGCCTGCATGCCATCGGCCACGGCGCGCTGCCCTCTTACGTAGCCGGAGTCATGAAGCCGCATCCGGGTATCTACGCGGAAGCCGAACGACGCTTCGCGCTCGAGGCATCATGCACGCTGTTCATCGATGACCGCGCCGACAATGTGGCGACCGCCCGCGGCCGTGGCTGGCAGGGAATCGTGCACCAGGGCTACCCCGAGACTCTTGCGCGCCTGCAGAGTCTCGGGGTCGGCTGAAGGTGCGCGCGCCGCCGCTGAGAGCGTTCTTTCCGATGCACGCAGCGTTGTCGCGTACTGCATCTTCTTTGCGAGCTACTGCGTTTTTGCGCTGGGAAAGTTTCCCGGCCTGAAGATCGACCGGCCGGGCGCGGCCATCATCGGCGCGGTGCTGATGGTGGCATTTCGAATCATGACCGCGCAGCAGGCGCTGAGCGCGATCGATTTCTCCACGATCGTGCTGCTGTTCTCCATGACGCTGATCATCGGGCTGTTCATCATCGTAGGCGGTGCTGAGCGCGCGGGACTCACCGCGAGGCTGCTGCAGCCCTTTCTCGCCTGGAATCTGCACCGCGTCTGGACCTACTCGGCGCTCACCGCGTTATTGTCGAATATCGTGAGCAACGTGCCCGCGGTGGTGTTGCTGAAATCGCTGGTAACCGGCTTTCCCGATCCCCAGCTCGGCTGGCTGACACTCGCCATGTCGAGCACGCTCGCCGGAAATCTGACGATTACCGGCTCGGTAGCCAACATCATCGTAGTCGAGCGCGCGAGACCCGAGGTGCACATCGGCTTTCGCGACTACTTCCGTCTGGGACTGCCGCTCACCCTGCTTACCCTGACATGGGGCATCATCTGGCTGAGCCTGTCCGCTTAGGACATGTCAGCGAGCGGATTGCGCTATCCTCAGCGCAACGTGCGCAACCATGCGCCGGGCAGAGCGGATGAAGAACGAAGGGGCAGCAGAGACACTCACGGCGATTCACACCCAGGTGCTCGCCGCGCGCGCGGGGCGCGATCCAAGTGTCATCGCGCGCCTGTTCTCCGGTTGGGCGGTGTTCGGGATGCAGCAGTTCGTGCGCGGCTACACACTGCTGCTGCCCGATCCGGTGGTGCCGAATCTCAATGCGCTCGGGGCGCACGAGCGCATCGCCTTCCTTTCCGACATGTCGCGCCTCGGCGATGCGTTGCTGAAGGTCACCGGGGCCGTGCGCATCAACTACGCCATCTTCGGCAACCAGGAGCCCGCACTGCACGCACACGTCATTCCGCGCTATGCGGATGAGCCGCAGGCGTTGCGCACTGCGCAGCCCTGGGCCTACGAGTGGTCGGCGGCGCCAGTGTTCGAGCGCTCCGCCTATCAGCAGCTCGCGAGCAGCCTGCTGCGCGAGCTGACACGGCTCGGCGTGACCAAGCCGATGCGCTACGAGCCCGGTGCCAATGCCGGCGGCTGAGTCGGTGTCAGCCCACCCCGCCGCGCCTCACTTCGGTGGGCTCGGCGCCGGCGGCTGGGCGGGCGGCGTCGCGGCGGCCTGCCCGGGCTTGACGCTCAGCAGCTCCACTTCGAAGATCAACAGCGAGCCGGGCGGAAGTCCCGACTTCGGGCGCATGTCGTAAGCCAGCTGCGGCGGCACGAACAACCGGTACTTCGCGCCAGGTTTCATCAGCTGCAGCGCCTCGGTCCAGCCGGGTATCACTCGCGATACCGGGAAGGTCGCCGGCTGGCCCCGCCGGTAACTGCTGTCGAACTCCGTCCCATCGAGCAGTGTGCCGCGGTAGTTGACGGTGGCCTCATCGGTCGCCTTGGGCGACTCCCCGCTACCGGCTGCCAGCACCAGGTACTGCAGTCCGCTCGCCGTGCTGATGACACCCGGTTTCTTGCCATTTTCGGCCAGGAATTTCGCCGCGGCGCGGTGGTTGGCGTCTGCCGCTCCCTGGTAGGAGGTGCGCAGCAGCTGGCTGATGTTCTTCTGGTCGGCTTCGCCCAGCTTCACCTTGCCGCTGAGCGCATCGCGCACGCCCTGCGCGAGCCGCTGGCTGTTGACCGAATCCGGGCTGATGCCGCTGCTGCGCAGCTGATCGCCCATCGATACACCGAGGCTGTAGCTGACCGCGTTCATATCGGCGGCAGCGGCCTCGGTGCCGCTCGGCTGACCACTACGCGGTGCGGCGGCTTTCTGCGAAGGAGCGCTCGCCGGCGCCGCGGCGGGCGCGCTCGCGGGCGGCTGCTGCGCATGCACGCAGAGCGCGCTGGTGAGCGCGGCGGCCGGGCCGAGCAGGATCAGAGCGCGCTTGCCGCGCCTCGCTGGCAGTGTCATGAGTCTCCCTTCAGGGGTCAGGTTGATCCGCCGCGGTCAGGCCGGCGGAGAGTACGGCGAGCTCCTCGTCGCTGAACTGGCGCTGCGCCATCGAGTACTTCGCCCGATAGAACTGTGCCGCAGCGACGTACAGCCGCGAAGGAGCGGCTTGCCCGAGCACACCCGCATCCGAGCTCACGCGTACCGCGATACCCTCGGCACCGAGGATCTCGGCGAGGGATTGCGCGGACGGCAGGTCCGGGAGCGTCGCCAGCAGCCGCCATTCCGTGTCAGACATGTCGGTACACTGCCAAATGATCGATGTTTCTACAATGCAGTTCTCAGCCGGGTGATCCCCCAGCCTCCAATGCTCAGTATCCGCCGACTGTGCCGCAGCTTCCGCGAGGGCGAGCGCGTCCACCGCGTGCTCGAGGGGCTCGATACCGACATAGGCACGGGCGAGCGTGTCGCGGTCATGGGCCGTAGCGGCTCGGGCAAGTCGACGCTGCTCAACCTGCTGAGCGGCATCGATCGCCCCGATAGCGGCGCCGTGTACGTCGATGGGATGGAGTTGAGCGCGCTCGGCGAGCCCGCGCGCACCCTGTTCCGGCGCGCTCACATCGGCTTCGTGTACCAGTTCTTCAATCTGATTCCGACACTCGATGTCGCGGAGAACGTGCGCCTGGTGCTCGAACTCAATGGCGTGCGTGGACGGGCCGCGCGCGAGCGTAGCCTTGCGGCCCTCGGCCAGGTCGGACTGCAGGGGCGGGCTCACAGCACCATCGATGCGCTATCGGGCGGTGAGCAGCAGCGCGTGGCGATCGCCCGCGCGCTGGTACACGCACCGCAGCTGCTGCTGGCCGATGAGCCGACGGGCAATCTCGATGATGCCACCGCGCAGGAAATTCTGCCGGCGCTGCTCGATCTCACACGCGAGCGTGGCACGACGCTGGTGATGGCCACGCACGATGAGGCACTCGCCAGTGCTGCCGATCGGGTGCTCGAGCTGCGTGAGGGACATCTGCACGAGCGCTCGGCGGCGCAGCGCGTGGCGCAGCGATGAGAACGCTGCGCGCCGCGAGTCTGCGGCACCTGCTGCGTCATCCGGCACAACTTGCGCTGGCGCTGGTGGGATTGGCCCTCGGTGTCGGCACCATCGTGGCGGTGGACGTCGCCACGGCGAGCGCACGGCGGGCGTTCGAGCTGTCGCTGCAGGCGGTCAACGGCGCGGCCACCCACCAGATCGCCGGCGGGCCAGGCGGCATCGATGAGCGGCTGTACGCGCAACTGCTCACCGAGCCACCGGGCGGAGCCGCTGACGGCGCACGCTACGCCCCGGTGGTGGCGGGCTACGTGTCGATTGGCGATCGCGTGTTGCAGCTGCTCGGCATCGACCCATTCGCGAGCGCGGCGCTCGCTGCTGACGGCGGGCGCGACGCGCCTGCGCTCGGAATCCACGGCATGCGCGAAGTGCGCGCCTGGTTCACAGGGCCGGGCGCGGTGGTGATGAGTGCAGCGCTGGCACGCGATCTCCGCGTCGGCGATGGGCAACGATTCGAGCTCGCCGTGGGCGGCGTGCGTCACAGTGCGGTGCTCATTGCGCGCATTGCGGATGCCGATGCCGGACCGGGTTTCGACGCGCTGCTGCTCACCGATATCGCTCAGGCGCAGGAGTGGCTCGAGGTACGCGGCCGGCTGACGCGTATCGATGTGAGGGCACCGCCCGCTGTCCCAGTCGCGCAATTTCTGCGTCAGCTGCGTGCACGGCTGCCGCCGGATCTATCCGTGCGCGGTACGCGGGCACAGGCCCGTGAGAGCTTCGCGATGACCGACGCCTTCACCATCAACCTCAAGGCCATGAGCCTGCTGGCACTACTGGTGGGCACGCTCCTCATCTACGGCGCGGTGAGCTTCGCGGTCGTGCAGCGCCGCTCGATCATCGGGGTGCTGCGCGCCCTCGGCGCGACACGCCGCGAGGTGCTCGGGGTTGTGCTGGCTGAGGCGGCGCTGCTGGGGCTCGCCGGTGGCATCTGCGGCATCGCGCTCGGCCTCCTCATTGGACGCGGCCTCGTGGGACTCGTATCGCAGACCATCAACGATCTCTATTTCGTCGTGGCCGTCAATTCGGTGACCGTGCCCGCGGGCACACTGATCAAGGCGCTCGCCGCAGCGCTCGCCACCGCTTTGGCGGCGGCTCTGCTGCCCGCGCTCGAGGCGGTGACGAGCGCACCGCGGCTCGCACTCGCACGCTCGGTGCTCGAGCATCGCGCGCGGCACTCGGCGCGCGTGCTGCTGGCTGCGAGCCTGCTGCTCGCCTGCGGCGCCGGACTCGCCATTGCCATGTCCACGCGCAGTCTCCTGGCCGGCTTCGCGGCGCTGTTCCTGCTGCTGCTGAGCGTGGCCGCGGCGACCCCTGCAGCGCTGCAGGGGCTCGCCGCAGCGGCTGCGCACCTCATGGCCCGCGTCAGTCCCGCGGCGCGACTCGCGTGCGCGGACATCGCTACCTCGCTAAGCCGTACGGGTGTCGCGATCGCAGCGCTCGGCATGGCGCTTGCGGCCATGATCGGCGTTGCAATCATGGTGGAGAGTTTCCGCGAATCACTGCGCGAATGGCTGGCGCAGACGGTACGTGCGGACATTTACGTGAGCGCTCCGGGAGTCGCCGACAGCCTCGAGCGCCGCCTCGACCCGGCGGTGATCGCAGCGCTCCTCGCCGTGCCAGGCATCGCAGCGCATAGCGAAGGGCGGCGCGTGACGGTGTCATCCCCGGCGGGACCCCTGGACCTGAATGCGGTGCGACTCGTGCCGGCGAGCTACGCCGGCTTCCGGTTTACACAGGGCGATCCGGCACGCGCCTGGCCGCAGTTCCGCGCGGGCGCCATCCTCATCTCGGAGCCACTCGCATGGCGGCTTTCGCTTGGTGTCGGAGACGCGTTGACGCTCGAGACCGCAGCGGGCCCACGGACGTTCAAGATCGCCGGCGTTTACCGCGAATACGGTAACGACCGTGGCGAGCTGCTCATGGACCTCCATCAATATCGGCGCTGGTGGCAGGATGAAGGCATCGCAGCGCTCGGCATGTATCTCGTACCGGGCAGCTCCACGAGGCAGGCAGCGAATGCGCTGCGTGCGGCGGCACACGGGCGCCAGGGCCTGCTGATCCGTTCCAATGCCGACATCCGTGAGCTGTCGATGCGCATCTTCGAGCGCACCTTCCTCATCACCCGTGTGCTCTATTGGCTCGCCGCCGGGGTTGCGGCGGTCGGACTGCTGAGCGCGTTGCTGGCCTGGGAGCTCGAGCGCTCACGCGAGCTCGCGCTGCTGCGCTCGCTCGGACTCACACCTGCGGGGAGCGCCTTCCTCATCGTCGCGCAGACCACTTTCATGGGCCTTGCGGCGCTGCTCGCCGCCGTCCCTGCCGGGGTGCTCACCGCGCTGGTGCTCACCGAGGTCATCAATCGACGGGCGTTCGGCTGGGAAATCGAATTGCACCTGCGCGCGGCGCAGTTCAGCCAGGCGCTCACGCTCGCGCTCGCGGCGGCAGTCGCGGCCGCACTCTACCCGGCGTGGCGCAGCGCGCGACTGCCCATCGCCGCAGGCCTGCGCGAGGAGTGATGCGGTCGCGGCGCTCGCAACTGTGCCGGCTGGTGCTGTTTGGGGTGGCCTGTGCCTGCGGGCACGGCTCCGCGGGGGCGCCCCCGGAGATCCTGCGCCCGGCGGTACCGCCGGGGACGGAAGGATTCGCCCAGGTGCTCGAGCCACGGGCCTTCGAGTTCCCGCGGGATTACGGACCACACCCCGAGTTCCGGCAGGAGTGGTGGTATCTCACCGGCAATCTCGACGCCGCCGGTGGAGAGCGCTTCGGCTTTGAGCTGACTTTCTTCCGCGTGGCGCTCGCGCCGCCAGTACTGCCGCAAGCGCCGGCGGCCAGGACCTCGGCCGAGCTGGCGTCCGCCTGGCGCACTCGCGAGATCTATGTCGCCCACTTCGCCATCACCGATGTTGGGCGCAAGCGTTTTCGTTTCCAGCAGCGGTTCTCGCGCGAAGCCCTGGGACTCGCCGGCGCACAGGCTGCGCCGTTGCATGTATGGGTCGATGACTGGTCGCTCGAGGTCCCACCGCAGGGCCACGGCGGCTCATGGCAACTGCATGCCGCGCAGCCAGGCTATGGCATCGAGCTGTGGCTCGAGCCGCAAGGCGCGCCCGTGCTGAATGGGGCAGCGGGGCTGTCGCGCAAGTCCGAGCGGACGGCGGATGCCACCTATTACTACTCGATCCCACGTCTTGCGGCGCACGGCCGGCTGGTGCGCGAGGGTCAAGCGCTCGAGCTGCGTGGCCTCGCCTGGCTAGATCGCGAGTGGGGCAGCGGCGGATTGGGACCTCGAGAGCTCGGCTGGGATTGGTTTGGCCTGCAGCTGGATGATGGCTCGGCGCTGATGTTTTACGCGTTGCGCGACCAGGACGGCACGCGCGATGCGCACAGCGCCGGCACCTGGATCGCCGCCGACGGCAGTGTTCGACCACTCGCGGACACGGACGTAAGCATCGCCGTCACCACCAGCTGGCGAAATAGCGCCGGCGAGCGCTACCCCGCCGGCTGGCGCATTCGCGTGCCGGCCCTCGCGCTCGAGCTGGCCGTGCACCCGCTGCTGGCCGATCAGGAGTTGCGCACCACACCGCCTTACTGGGAAGGTGCGGTCGACGTCGGCGGCGCGCGCAACGGCCGGGCTCTCGGTGGACGCGGCTATGTCGAGTTGGTCGGCTACGCACAGGAACGCTGATCCGCCCCGGCGACTGGCGCAGGGCCACGCCTTGACTCAAGATGCAGCCTAACAACGAACCTGATGACGGAGACGAACATGCGACGCGTCCTTGTATGCGCTGTCATCGCCGCGCTGGCTGCGGTTCCCGCCCTTGCCGCATTACCGAACGGCACCCGCGCCCCGGACATCAACACCCAGGCGACGCTCGCAGGCAAGGAGTTCAAGTTCTCGCTCGCCGAGGCGCTGAAGAAGGGACCGGTCGTGCTGTATTTCTATCCGGCTGCCTTCACGCCGGGATGCACCACGGAGGCGCACCTGTTTGCCGAAGCGACCCCGCAATTCCAGGCGCTCGGGGCGACCGTCATCGGCGTCTCACACGATCCGATCGAGAAGCTCGACAGGTTCTCGGTGAGCGAGTGCCGCAACAAGTTCCCGGTCGCCTCGGATGCGGACGGCAGCATCATGAAGGCCTATGACTCCGTTCTCGAGGCGCATCCGGAGTACGCGAACCGCACCTCCTACGTGATCGCACCGACGGGAGAGATCCTCTATTCATACACCGCGATGAGTCCCGACAAGCACGTGGACAACACCATGGCCGCGGTCAAGAAGTGGCAGGACGAGCACCGAAAGACCTGAGGCAGGAGCTGGGCGGTGAGCTCCAGCGGGGCCGCTGCTGCCGATGGATCTGACAGCCAGACCGTAAAAAATACCGTCAGAGGCGGGCTTTGCGGGAATAGGAGATAATTCCTCCGTGTATGCTATGGCGCGGCGACCGAGGGGAAACAAAGAAGCACTAGAACAAGCACTTGGATCGCGCGTTATCGATCGGAGCATGTTGGAGCCGGCGATAAGGAGATGAAGGAGAGATGGAAGGAAGGAGCGAACTCATGAACGGATTGAAGAGGAAACCGCTCAGCATCGGGCTGGGTATCGCCACCGCGCTCTTGATCGCCAGCGGTCAGGCGAGTGCCGCAACTTGCCCCGCTGATGATCCGCTGACCGTCCTGGCGGCCCCCGGATTTACCTGCAGCATGGGCGACAAGGTTTTCAGCGATTTTTCCTTTACCACCAATCTCGCGACACACGCCCTGTTCAGTATCAATCCCCTGACCGGCGATGTCGTGGTGACGTTCAGCAGGGACGGGCACCTCTACCCAACTGGCGCCAACAAGTTTGATTACATGGTCTCGGTGGGGCCGAGCGCCCCTCCGGGTACGAACATTGTCGAGCATACTCTCGGGGTCGATGTATCGACCTTGATTCCTCCGGTGACGACCATCGATCATTTCAAGGGCGACAATTCGGGGAATCACGTCATCACTGCAATGAATGGCGGCACGTTCGCAGTGCTCACCCCGGGTGACACCAGTGAGATGGTAATGATCACCTCCACCCAACCTGCCAGAGCTCAGCTGAACTCGATCACCAACGACTTCGCGCAGGTCGTGGAGTCGGTGCCGGAGCCGGCGAGCCTGTCTCTCTTCGGCCTCGGGCTTTTCGGCCTCGCGCTCGCGCGGCGCCGGCGCAGCTGACCTCCGTTTACAAGACGGGTTTGCTCACAGGCGGCGCCCGAGAAGGGCGCCGCCTTTTTTTCAGGCGCTCGAACCCGAGGAGGCGCGTTACGCGAGATCCGCGAGCACCGCGGGCACGTGGCGCCGCAGCAGCAGATTGCGCGCTTCCCACTGCTGCTGCGGCGGCAACTCGATGAGGAAACTGACTTCACCCCCCCCGAGCAGCGCGACGGGCACGCCGTCACGGTAAAGCAGGCGATTGCCGCTGAGTGAGGGCAGGCGCGCACCGGGGGTCAGAATACCGACGAGGTTGAGCGGATCGGCGCCCGACAGCGAGACGTAGTCCCCTAGCTGCGGCCGCCGGCGCGCCTCGCGCAGCAGCGCAATCGCTTCCGGGGCCGCGTACTGCTCGCCACTGAAGCCGGCTACGAAGCGCCCGCCGCGGATCTCGCCGCGCGCTTCGAGCCGGCGGCAGCACCTCAGCAGATCGCGCCATGGCGGCAGCCACGCCGCCTCGCGCGCCAGCAGCCGCCAGAACAGCACTCCCCAGCGGCGCAGCAGAGTGCGCACGACGTGCTCGACGGTCTCATCAGCGAGCGCCCGTGCGGCGGCGTCTGCATCGCTGACGCTCGTATCGTAGGCGGCCGTGGGCCGCGCGATTCGCGACCAGCGTCCGGCGGCATCCATGCCGAAGAGCGCGATGCGCCGGCGGCGGCGCCCGCCCATGGCGGGTCGGCGTCGCTCTTGTGGCACCAACAGAGCACGCAGGCCGGCGAAGCTGTCGGAATTGACCAGGCCGAACGCCACCAGCTCCGCCAGCGCCTCCTCCGCCTGCGCCGGGAGCAGCGCGCTGCCGGAGGTAATCTCATCAAAGAAAGATGCACCGTGCGTGCCGAGATAGCCGGCAACGCGCTGTGCAGTTGCCGAGAGGCGCACCGCCTCGGTGGCGGCCGACAGCATGGACCACAGGCGCAGGTTGCGACGCGCGAGCAGCACGATGGGTGTAGCGCGCACGGGTGCGGCGCCGCGCTCCGGATCGCTGCGCCGCGCGGACAGGCGCGTCCACAGGAAACGTCCCGCCAGACACTGCTCATCGAGCCAGGTCGGCTCGTACTCGGTGATGCGGCTCGGCAGAATCTCCGTCTCCCAGGCGCTCGCTGGCGCCTCGAACCCCTCGAGCTGCGCGAGCATGGCGCCGACCGCATCCGGTCCTTCCATGCGTCCGTTTGGAGTGACCCGTTGCCACTCGAAAAGGAAACGCAGGAAATCGCGTGCCTCGATGGGCTCGATCTCGGCGCGCAGACGCTTCACGGTATAACGGTGGATGCGGGCCAACAGGCGCCGTTCGCACCACTCGTTGGTATTATTCCCGGGCGGGGTGAATGCGCCGCGCATCGCGAAGCCCTCGGCCTGGAGCGCGGCGAGGACCGCATCGATGCGCGCCGGCGGCAGGCCGAGAACTTCCGCCAGCGCCGCAGCCGTGGTCGGACCCGAGCCCTCGAGGCGTCCGCGCACGATCTCGATGAGCGCGCCCTCCGCATTCCATTCCTGCCGGTGTGCGGCCGGGGTCACCACGGCAGGCTCGGCGAGTGCCCCGGGATAGAGCGCCTGGAAGAGCGGTAGCCGCTCGGCCGTCACCCACAGCCGCACCTGGCCGGCATCGAGCAGTGTGATGCGCCGTTGCGCGGTAAGCTCGGTGAGCAGCGCAGGCCACCCCTCACCGGCAGTTCCCTCCGTTGCGGTGAGGCAGCTCAGCCACAGCAGCGCATCGTGCAGCTCGTCGGCGTTGGTGGCATCCGGCCATGCTTCCTCGCGCACCCGACGGATGGCATCCGCATCGAGCTGGCCGATGTCGGCGGCGCTCTGCGGATCGAGCCAGCGGCGGCTCATCACCGCCTGGGTGCGGCGCTCCTCGAGCGGCGCATCATCGAGGTAGGCGTAGGGGCGCGCCGCGAGCACCTCGAGCGCAAGCGGCGAGGGCTCGGTGAGATCGCGGGCGATGACGCGGATGCTGCCGGACTCGAGCGCGCGTAACAGCCGCTCGAGTCCCGCGGCGTCCATGGCGTCCTCGAGGCAGTCGCGGATCGCCTGCCGCACCAGCGGATGCTCCGGAATCTCGATCTCCCCGGGAAGGTTCTCGGCACAGGCCACCTGGTCGGGGAAGATGGCGGCGAGCAGATCCTCGGCGGCCATGCGCGCGAGCGGTGCTGGTACCTTCTTGCCGCCGCGAAAGCGCGGCAGCGCAAGTGCGATCGTTGCCGTCCAGCGCCAGCGCACCGGAAACATCGGTGCCGCACACAGCGCCTGCACCAGCAGTGCGCGCACGCTGTTGGAGTGCAGGTAGCGCGCGACCTCGGCAAGCTCGAAGCTGTGTGCGGTGGTGAGCGACAGCACGATCGTGTCCTCGGTCGCAGCCGCCTGCAGCTCGAAGTTGAACGAGCGGCAGAAGCGCTTGCGCAGCGACAGACCCCAGGCCCGATTGATGCGGCTGCCGAAGGGCGAGTGGATGACGAGCTGCATCCCACCGGCCTCATCGAAGAAGCGCTCGAACACGATGGTCTGCTGCGTCGGCACCGCACCCAGAGCCGCGCGCGCCGCGGCGAGATAATCGACGAGCTGCACGGCAGCGGGCCCGGCAATTGCCGCCTCGCCGGCGAGCCACGCGCTCGCGGCCTCGATGCCCGCATCGAGGCACGTCTCGAGATCGCCGCGCAGGCGCGACACGCTCGCGGAGAGCTCATCGCTCCGCCCCGGGGCCTCGCCGAGCCAGAAGGGGATGGAGGGTGGCTCGCCGCGAGCGTCCTCCACACGGATGCGGCCCTGCTCGACGCGTAGAATGCGGTAAGAGACGTTGCCGAGCTGAAAGATGTCGCCCTGCAGGCTCTCGACCGCGAAGTCCTCGTTCACCGTACCGACGAACTGCGCCTGCGGCTCGAGGATCACCTGGTAGTCGGCGGTATCGGGAATGGTGCCACCGGAGGTGATGGCGGTGAGCCGCGCGCCGCGCCGCCCCTTGAGGCGCTCGTTGACGGCGTCGTGATGGATGAGCGCGCCGTGGCGACCGCGTCGCGTGGAATAACCCTCGGCGAGCATGTGCACCAACTCGTCAAACTCCGCGCGGGTGAGCTCGTGATAGGGCCAGGCGCGCCGCAGCAGCTCATACAGTGCAGCGCTCTGCCACTCGCGTGCCGCAACCTCTGCGACGATCTGCTGTGCGAGCACATCGAGAGGCTTGGCGGGCAAGCTCAGGCGGTCGAGCTCTTCGCGGCGCACCGCCAGCAGCAGCGCCGTGCATTCGACCAGGTCATCCCGCGACAGCGGAAACAGCCGCCCCTTGGGCGTCCCGCCGATGGTATGACCCGAGCGCCCGACGCGCTGCAGGAAAGCGGCGATCGAGCGGGGCGAGCCGAGCTGGCACACGAGGTCGACCTCGCCGATGTCGATGCCGAGCTCGAGGGAGGCGGTCGCCACCAGTGCGCGCAGCTCGCCACGCTTCAGGCGCGCCTCGGCATCGAGCCGCGACTCTTTCGCCATGCTGCCGTGATGCGCGGTGACCTGCCCCGCGGGCAGGCGCTCGGTGAGGTGCCGTGCGACGCGCTCGGCCTGGCGGCGCGTATTGACGAACACCAGCGTGGTGCGGTGCTCGGTCACCAGCTCCGCCAGGCGATCGTAGGTCTGTGTCCAGACCTCGCCCGACATCACCGCCTCGAGCGGCGCCGGCGGGATTTCCAGCTGCAGGTCGCGTGCGCGCACGTGCCCGGTGTCGATGATGGTGCAGACCGCGCTGCCATCGGCGCGGAGATTGCCGCTGCCGACCAGGAAACGCGCGACGTCCGCAATCGGTTTCTGTGTCGCGGACAGTCCGATGCGTGTGAGCCTTCGCCCGGTGAGCGCCTCGAGTCGCTCGAGCGTGATGGCCAGGTGAGCGCCGCGCTTGGAAGCGACCATGGCGTGAATCTCATCCACGATCACCGTGCGCGTGCTCGCGAGCATTCGCCGCCCCGACTCCGAGCCCATGAGAATGTACAGCGACTCGGGCGTGGTCACGACGATGTGCGGCGGCCGTCGCGCGCTCGCGGCACGCTCGTGCTGCGGAGTGTCGCCGGTGCGGACGAAGGTGCGGATATCGACTGCCGGCAGTCCAAGGGCGGCGAGCTCATCGCGTATGCCCGACAGAGGCGACTCGAGGTTGCGCTGGATGTCGTTGGAGAGCGCCTTGAGCGGCGAAACGTAGACGACGCGCGTCTCATCGGGCAGAACGCCGTCGGCGACGCCCTCGCGCACCAGCGCATCGATCACCGCCAGGAAAGCAGCGAGCGTCTTGCCGGAGCCAGTGGGAGCGGCGATGAGCACATGACGCTGCGCGGCGATCTCCGGCCACGCCGCGCGCTGCGCCGGGGTGGGCGCATCGAAGGTGCGGTCGAACCAGTTGGCGACCGCGGGATGGAAATCGGCGGGCATGAGGCGATTGAATCACAGTGCAAGCGCTGCGAGGAGTCGCCCAGCGACGAATTCATACGGCATACAGCGCAGGCTGCGCCGCGCCCTGTATGGAACCTTCCCCGCAGCGGCGCGTCAGCTGCCAAAGGAGAGTAGAGTCAGTGCTTCGGCCCTGCGGTGGAGGGGACCGCGCGATGTGGGATCAGGATCTCGAGGATGCGTCGCGTCGCAGGCTCATGTGGCTGGTCGGCGCCGTCGTTGCCGCGGCGATTGCCGCCGGCGGCTGGTACTGGTACGCGGGCCGAGCCCATCCCGCAGCCGAAGCGCCGCCCATTCATGCCGCCGCGCCGCAGCCGGCGGCCAGCGAAGCTTCCTCCATCTCGCATCCCATTCCGGGAGAGGGCGCGGGCTCTGCGGCGCTGCCGGCGCTCAACGACAGCGATCCAGTGGTGCGCGATTCGCTCATCGGCGTGTTCGGCCGTGCTCCGATCGAGCAGTTTCTGGTGCCGCAGAACATCGTGCGCCACATCGTGGTGACGGTCGACAACCTGGCGCGGCGCAAAGTGGCCGTGGAGCTGCGCCCGGTGAAGCCGACCGGAGGAGAGACGGTGGTCGCCTCGCGCGCGGACCTGAGTACGCTCAGCGAGGCCAACTTCGAGCGCTACGCGCCGCTCGTGAAAGTAGTGCAGGGGACCGATGTCAAGGCGCTCGCGGTGGTCTATGAGCGGTTGTATCCGTTGTTTCAACGGGCGTATGAGGATCTCGGTTACCCTGGAAAGTATTTCAACGACCGCCTGGTGGAGGTGATCGATCAGCTGTTGCAGACGCCCGAGGTGCCGGCGCCGATCGCGGTGCTGCAGCCGAAAGTGTTCTGGGAGTACGCCGATCCGAATCTCGAGAACCGCCCGGCGGGACAGAAGCTGCTCATCCGCATGGGTCCGCAGAATGCGCGCGTCATCAAGACGAAGCTGCGCGAATTCCGCGCCGAGATCGTCAACAAGCAGTGACGGGCTGCAGCGCGCCGACGGCGAAGCACAGACATGAACGATACAGCGGCAATGGATGAGGCGGGACTGGCGCAGCCGCTCGCGCAGCTGCGCACGGTGTTGATTCCCGGCGAGACCGTGGAGGCCTACGCCATCCAGATGCGCCTGTTCGCCTTGCTGCACCGCAGGCTGCTGATCGCCGCGACCAGCGGCCGCCTCATCGTGCTCGCCCGCAGGCTTCTCGGCGGCTTCGACGTCACCACCATCCGCTGGCAGGATCTCGAGGAGGCCACGCTGCATGTCGGCATGCTGAGCGCCGACCTTGCGGTCCGTGCCGGCAAGGCAACGGACCTGGCCTCCCTCGGGGCGAGCGGCTCGCAGCAGGTGCAGTTCCGTGGCTTGCGGCGCGCTCAGGCACAGGCCGTGTATCGGATCTGTCAGAGCCAGGACCAGGCGTGGCGCGAAAAACGCCGGGTGCGCGAGCTGGAAGAGCTGCGCGCCCGCTCGGGCGGAATCCAGGTGAGCCCGGCGCCCGCCGCGCTCGGCGCCGACGGGGCGAGCGATGCGGTGCGCCGCCTGCAGGAGGCAAAGCAGATGCTCGATGCGAGGCTGATCACCGATGCCGAGTACGAGGCGATCAAGGCAAAGATCATCTCCTCCCCTTGAAGCCGGGAGCCACGTGCTCAACACGCGCGCGCCGCGCTCTGCTCACCGCCGGCGCTGTGCACAAGTAATCCACAAGCAATCCACAGGCGAGCTGCGCTAGGCTCCCCCCCATGGCCATTCGCTTCCGGCGGCGCCGCGCGGTGCCGAACGAAGTCATAGGGACCTACAGTTTCACCAGCCGGACGGTGCAGGTGCTGCGGACGCAGGATGACCGCATCCTGTGGAGCTGCGACTGCGAGAAATTTCGCCGCCAGAACGGCCAGCGCGAGCCGCTGTGGTGCAAGCACATTGCAAAGGCGGCCGCACGCCGCTCGCTCGAGCGTCTCACGCGTCGCGTGGCGGTGAGCCGGGAGCTGGGCGAGCCGAAGACGAGCTGATAACGAGCAGGCCGCGCGTCGTGCGTACGGCCAGCAACGGGCATTACGCCTCGATCAGACCCAGCCGGATTGCGATCAGCGTGAGCTCGGCCTGGTTGGAGACACCGAGCTTCTGTTTGATGTTGTACAGGTACGTGCCGACCGTCGAGGCCGATAGCTTCAGGTCCTCGGCGATGCGCTGCACGCTCGCCCCGCCGGCCAGGCGCACGAAAACCTCGAACTCGCGCTCCGAAAGCTGCTCGACGGCGGATTTACCAGCATGCTCCACCTCACCGAGCGCGAGCTTCTGCGCCAGGCTGACATCGAGATAGCGCTGCCCCGCCGCTACCGCGGTGATGGCCTCGAGCAGCGTTTCGGGTGCACTGCGTTTGGAGAGAAAGCCGCGCGCACCTTCACGTAGTGCACGGCGCGCGTGCAGCGGGTCGTCGTGAGCGGAGAGAGTGAGCACGCGTGCCTGCGGATGATGCGCGCGGATGCGCCGCAGTGCCGCGAGGCCCCCCATGCCGGGCATCGCAAGATCCATGACTACGACATCCGGCGTCAGCTCGAGATAGCGCTGGTAAGCGACCTCGCCGGAGTCCGCCTCACCCACGACAGCGATTTCGGGATGTGCCTGCAGCAGCAGTCGAAAGCCGGTGCGCACCACGGCGTGATCATCGACCAGCAGCACGCGAATCATGCGCGCGCTGCCAGGGGAATTTCCGCCCGCAGGCAGGCTCCGCGCGGCTCGCAGTTGCCCACCCACAGAGTTCCACCCAGTCGCTCAACGCGCTCGCTGAGGCCGCGCAAGCCGAAGTGACCGGGCCGGGACCAGTTCTCCGGCAGACCGACGCCGTCATCGCTCACCGAGACGATCATGCGATCGTCCGAGACACCGACCTCGATCGCGACCTGTTGCGCTCGGGCGTGGCGCACGGCGTTCACCAGGCCCTCCTGCACTACGCGGTAGGCCGCGAGCGTCACACTGGTACCGAGGTCAGAGGGCACCTGATGCCGCAGCGCGAGTCGGGGCGCAGGGTGGCGCTGTTGCCAGTCACGCACCAGGGTCTCGAGCGACTCGGCCAGTCCAAGCGTATCGAGCGACGGTGGCGCGAGGCGCGGGATCAGGCCGTGCATGGCGTCGTACAGACGTGCCGCCTCATCCGAGATCAGGCGTGCGGTCTCGCTCATGCCCGGCTCGCCCGACTGCGTCGCGATCGCCATGGCGAGGCTGCGTATCGCAGTGACCGATTGACCGAACTCATCATGCAGCTCGTGCGCGATCAAATGCCGCTCCTCCTCCACGCTTTGCTCCACGAGTCGCGCGAGTTCCCGGCCTTCTTCGAGCCGCGTGCGCGCCTCGTGTGCCTCGCGCTCCGCGCGCACCTTGTCCTCCATCGCCTGCGCCATGCGATTGAAAGCCGCACCGATCGCATGCGCCTCGTATCCGCGCAGCGCCGGAAGCCGGAAGCCGAGCTCGCCGCGCTGCAGCCGCTCGAGGCCGTCGGCGATCACCGGAAACGGCGCAAGCGCACGATTCACCAGCCAGAAGGCAACTCCGCCGAGCGCTGCAATCATGGTAGCGGCGATGGCGAGCAGCCGTGCGAGATCGTCCCAGGCATCGAGTATGGCGCGCGAGGGTTGTGCGGTGATCACCACCTGCGCGCCATCACCGAGTGTGAACACCTGCCGCGCCGGGCTCGGTGCCAGCAGGTGAATGAACCATGCCGGCGCCTCCCGCCCCGCCTTGTAGACGGGCGGGGGAGAGTGATACAGGAGCTCGCCGGAGGCAGCGCGCAGAGTGAGATCGTTCGCGCGCACGTGGCCGAGCTGCTCCAGCATCGTTTGCACGGCTGGAGTGCCGCCGCTCGCGGCATAGGTGAGGATGAGACTTTCCAGCACGTGTGCGGCCACGCGATTGGCCGCTTCGATCTCCTCTCGCACCGAGGAGCGCGCGTCACGAACCTCATCCGCGATGAGTACGGCCACGAAGACGCTGGTGACCCCCGTCAGCACCAGGTAGAGCCGGGTGCGCAGCTTCATCGGTGGCTTGAGCGGCTCTTGCCGGGCGCCCCGGATGTGCTCATGAAAATCATGAGGCCGCTTTCATGATGATCTGCTATCGCACCCACGCCCGTCCGGTGAAGCATACACGTCGACCGTTCGATTCAACGCTGATCCAACCAGGAACATAGACTATGCGCTGGGAAACACCACAAGCCATTGATTTTCGGTTCGGCATGGAAATCACGATGTACATTGCGAACCGCTGAGCGAAGGTAATTCCGAGACAATAGGCCAGGAGCCTGGGCCGCCGGGCTCCCACGCGCACCGGGAGCGGGCTCCGACCCCTGCCCGATGAAGCCGTGAAGATCCGCGTCCTCGGATCGGCCGCAGGCGGCGGTTTTCCCCAGTGGAACTGTAACTGTCGTAACTGCGCAGGTGTGCGCTCGGGCGGGCTGCGAGCGTTGCGCCGCACGCAGTCATCGATCGCCGTGCGTGGCGATGCGGCCGACTCCTGGGTACTCGTCAACGCCTCGCCCGACATCCTCGGACAGCTCGCCACGTACCCCGATCTGCAGCCCGCGCGCGCCCGGCGCGACAGCGCTATAGCCGCCATCGTGCTGGTCGATGGGCAAGTCGATCACACGACCGGTCTTTTCATGCTGCGCGAATCCACGCGCCCATTGTCGATATGGTGCACGGACGCTGCCTGCGCGGACCTGACGCGCGGCAACCCGATCTTCGCTGTCCTCCAGCACTATTGCGGTGTCGACCGGCACTCCATGACGCCCGACGGGTGCGAGTTCACGGTCGATGGGGCTGAAGGCATCCTCTGGCAGGCGATGGCCGTGCCGGGCAAGCCCGCACCCTACTCGCCGCACCGTGAGGCGCCGGTTAGGGGCGATAACGTCGCTCTCGTGGTCCGCGATGCCGCCTCGCAGCGCTCGGTCGTGTATGCGCCCGGGCTCGGAGCGATGGAACCGACGATATGGCTGGCGATGCAGGAGGCGAGCTGCGTGCTGGTCGATGGAACCTTCTGGACCGATGAGGAAATGGTGGCGCTCGGCTTATCGAGCAAGCGGGCACGCGAGATCGGCCATCTGCCGCAGTGCGGGAGCGGCGGCATGCTCGAGTGGCTCGAGAGACTCGCGCCCGCCACGCGCCGGATCCTGATTCACGTGAACAACAGCAATCCCATCCTCGATGAGGATTCCGCCGAGCGCGCCGAGCTCACCCGGCGCGGGATCGAGGTCGCCTGGGACGGCCTGGAGCTCGAGATTTGAGCACTCAGGCCTGGACGCGCGAGGAGTTCGAGGCGCGGTTGCGCGAAGCCGGCCGCGCCTACCATATTCATCATCCCTTCAACCTCATGCTGAACGGTGGCAGGGCGAGCCGTGAGCAGATCCGTGGGTGGGTGGCGAACCGCTTCTACTACCAGATCAATATCCCAGTGAAGGACGCCGCCATCCTCGCCAACTGCCCCGAGCGCGCGGTGCGCCGCAACTGGGTACAGCGCATTCTCGATCACGATGGCTACGGCGATGATCCCGGCGGTATCGAGTCCTGGCTGCGGCTCGCCGAGGCGGTCGGGCTCGAGCGCGCGCAGGTGGAGAGCCTGCAGCAGGTGCTGCCCGGGGTGCGCTTCGCGGTGGATGCCTACGTGAATTTCTCGCGGCGTGCGCCGTGGCCGGAGGCGGTGTGCGCCTCGCTTACGGAGCTCTTCGCTCCGGAGATCCACCGGCAACGTCTCGCCACCTGGCCGCAGCACTACCCCTGGATCGACCCGGCCGGCTTGAGCTATTTCCAGAGCCGCGTGAGTCTGGCGCGCCGTGACGTCGAGTTCGGACTCGCCCTCACGCTCGAGCGCTTCGACACTCGCCCCGCGCAGGAGCGTGCACTGCAGGTGCTGCAGTTCAAGCTCGACGTGCTGTGGCAGATGAACGACGCCATGGCGCTCGCCTACGGAGTGTCGCAGTGACCGAGCTGGCCGAAACGGTGAAACCCGCCATAGCTCACGGCCTGAAGCTGCAATGGGAGCCGGCGCAGGATGCGCACGTGCTGCTCTATCCGGAGGGCATGGTGAAGCTCAACGGCAGCGCGGGCGCCATCATGAGCCGCTGCGACGGCGCGCGTACGCTCGCGGATATCGTTGCCGATCTCGAGCGCAGCTACGGCCTCACCGGGCTCGCCGCCGATGTGCGCGCCTTCGTAGCGCTGGCGCTGCAGAAGCGCTGGCTGGAGTTGCGCGAGTGAGCGGCGGTACGCAAACCGCAGCGGCGCAGCCTGCCGCGCCCGGCGTCGGTCCACCGCTCTGGCTGCTGCTGGAGCTCACTTACCGCTGCCCGTTGCACTGCGTGTTCTGCTACAACCCGACGGACTTCGCCCGCACGGGTCCTGAGCTGTCGACGGCCGACTGGCTGCGCGTGCTGCGCGAGGCGCGCGCGCTCGGCGCGGTGCAGCTCGGGCTCTCGGGCGGTGAGCCACTGGTGCGCGAGGATCTGGAGGCCATCGTCGCGGAGGCGCATGCCCTCGGCTTCTACATCAATCTCATCACCTCGGGCGTAGGGCTAACGCGCGCGCGTATCGCTGCTCTCAAGGCAGCGGGTCTCGATCACATTCAGCTCTCCTTCCAGGACAGCACCCGGGAGATGAACGATTTCTTGAGCAGCACCCGCACCTTCGAGCTGAAGTCGCAGGTTGCGGCACTCATCCGCGAGTTTGGCTACCCCATGGTGCTGAACGTAGTACTGCACCGGCTCAACATCGATCACGTGGCAGAGATTCTCGCGATGGCGGAAGCGCTGGGAGCGCAGTATGTGGAGCTCGCCAACACACAGTACTACGGCTGGGCCTGGCGCAACCGCGAGCAGCTGCTGCCGAGCCGCGCGCAGCTCGAGCGCGCCGAAGCGGCGACGCAGCGCTTTCGCGAGCGGGTGGCTGGCCGCATGCAGATCTACTTCGTGGTCCCCGACTACTTCGAGACGCGGCCGAAGCCGTGCATGAACGGACTGGGGTCGGTGTTCCTCGCGATCGCGCCCGATGGCATCGCGATGCCCTGCCATGCGGCGCGCATGCTCCCCGGACTCGACCTGCCGAGTGTGCGCGCTGCTGACGTGCGTACCATCTGGTACGAGTCCGCGGCGTTCAATCGCTTTCGCGGCGAAGCGTGGATGAAGGAGCCCTGCCGCAGCTGTCCCGAGCGCACCAAGGACTTCGGCGGCTGCCGCTGCCAGGCGTACCTGCTGACGGGGGATCCCGACAACACCGATCCGGTGTGCGAGCTCTCGCCGCAGCATGCGCTGGTGACCGCTGCGGTGGCGCGCGCCGAGCGCGGCGCGCGCTCGCCGAGCGGCGCGCGCGAGCAGGTGCTGGTTTTCCGCGACCACCGCACCTCCATACCCGTGGTCACGGAAGATGGCGGCGGCCACCGCTAGGGCGAGGTATTCTCGGCGGCCATGGCGATCCGCCCGGTACTGAGGATGGGTGAGCCGCTGTTGCAGCGGCTGGCCGCTCCGGTTACCCGGTTCGATGCGGAGCTGCACGCGCTCCTCGCCGACATGGATGACACCATGCGCGCGCTGCGCGGCGCCGGCATCGCGGCTCCGCAGATCGGTGTCAGCGTGCGCGTGGTCATCTTTGAGCTCGCCGACAATCCGCGCTATCCGCACATTACGCCGGTGCCCTACACGGTGTTGGTGAATCCGCTTGTCACGCCGCTCACGGCTGAGGAGGATGAAGGCTGGGAAGGGTGCCTGTCCGTGCCCGGCATGCGCGGTCTGGTGCCGCGCCGCAGGCACGTGCGCTATCGCGGTTACGATCAATACGGCGTGCCGGTCGACCGCACGGTGGAAGGCTTTCACGCCCGCGTGGTGCAGCACGAGGTCGATCATCTCGATGGCATCCTGTTCCCGCAGCGCGTGCGGGATCTGCGCGACTTCGGCTTCGAGGATGTGCTCGCCGCGCGCATGACGCCCATGCCAGACTGAAGAGCACTCGAGCGACGGCTATCAAGGGAGAGGCAAGATGAGTCAGCGCGCCGCGGGTGTTTTCGACGTCAAGGTCACCCCGCAGAAGCCGGATACCCAGATTGCGCGTGCGGCGAACCTCGCTCGCCTCACGATCGACAAGCGCTTTCATGGCGACCTCGAAGGCATCAGCAAGGGGGAGATGCTCGCGACGCAGACCGAGGTGCCAGGATCCGCAGGCTACGTCGCAATGGAGCGCGTGACCGGCAGCCTGAAAGGCCGCAGCGGCAGCTTCGTGCTGCAGCACAGTGCCACCATGACTCGAGGCACCCCGAAGGCGACCATATCCGTGGTGCCGGACTCGGGCACCGGCGAGCTGCAGGGCATCAGCGGCACGATGACCATTACCGTCGGCGCCGACGGCTCACACTCCTACCAATTCGATTACAACATCGGCAGCTGAGCTTGCGCCGCGCGGCGCCTCAGGGCGTTTGCTGGCGCGCTCCGGGCGTGCTCGCGCGCTGCCCCCGCACATCGCGCACCATGCGGATGGCGGTTTCGACGCCCTGGTAGTAGCCCGGTATCTGGCCGAGCTCGCGGTAGCCGAGTATGCGGTAGAAGGCGCGCGCCGCTGCGTTGCCCTCGCGCAGCTCGAGACCGATGACGAACGTTCCCGCAGTGAGCGCGGTTTCCTCCAGCCATTGCAGCAGAGCGCGGGCCACCCCGCGGCGGCGATAGGCGGGCGCCACAGCGAGCAGGTTGAGGTGCGCGACATCGTCCCCGTAGCGCATGATCGCAAAGCCCGCAACGGTGGATCCGAGCCGCGCCGTGAGCACCACGCTGTCGGCGTCGCACACGTACCAGCGGATGCGCGCCGCTCCCCAAGCCGGTTTCAGACCCTGCTCGACGTATGCCTGCGACATCGCGGCGAGCAGCGCGGCATCGCCGGCACGGGCGGGTTGCAGGCGGTACGCATGAGGATGGCCCGACATGGTGTGGTCCTCATCACGCGAGGGTGTGGAAGACCTTCTGCACGTCCTCATCCTGCTCGAGGCGATCGATGAGTGTGAGTACCTCGGTCGCTTTCTCCTCGGCAAGCTCGGTCGGCACGGTGCAGATGTACTCGTGCTCGGCGGAGAGCGGAGCGATGCCGCGTGCCTCCAGCGCCTCCTGCATGCGTCCGAAGTCGGCGAACCCGCAGCGGATCACCAGTTGCGCCTCGCCCTTCTCGCCGCTGCTCTCGCCCATCTCCTCCAGGCCATGATCGATCAGATACAGCTCGAGCTCGTCCTGGTCGAGCCCCTGCGGAGTGAGGCGGAACACCCCCATCTTGCGGAACATGAAGCTGACACTGCCGCTGGTGGCGAGATTTCCACCACCCTTGGTGATGACGTTGCGCACCGCCGCCACGGTGCGCGTCGGGTTGTCGGTCGCGGTCTCCACCAGCAATGCCACTCCGTACGGCGCATAGCCCTCGTAGAGCACTTCCTGGTAGTTGGTGGCGTCACGGCCAGAAGCGCGCTTGATGGCCGCCTCGATCTTCTCCTTCGGCATGTTGACGGCGCGGGCATTCTGGATGCCGCGCCGCAAGGTCGGATTCACGGTGGGGTCCGGACCGCCGGCCTTCACCGCCATGGTGATGTCCTTCGCGATGCGCGCAAACTGCTTCGCCATGCGGTTCCAGCGCGCGAACATCGTGTGCTTGCGGACTTCGAAGATGCGCCCCATGAAGTGCATGGTGCACGAAGCGCACAGGCCGTGCCAACCGCTGGTGGCGCAGCGTTTCGGCGGCGCTCGGCTACCGCTCAGTAGCGGCGCGGCTCAGTGCGGTTTTGCAGGTTGAGAGGCGCTCAGACCAGTTGCGCCTGCAGCAGCCGCATGCGCCGCAGCTGCAGGCTCAGGCGGCGCTCGATCTGGCGCAGGCAGTGCTGCAGGTGCACCTGTTCCCACTGCTCGCGCACCGCGCGTTTTTTCTCGCCGAGCCAGTGCTCTTTGACGCGGGCCCACTCGGCGATGGCCGCGAGGAAGCTCTCGTACTCGTGTGCCAGGCGCGCACGCAGTGACTCGATGTGCGCCGCGGCGCCGGTGGCCGGCAAGCGCGCGAGCCGCGCCTGGGCGCGCTTGAACTGCATCGCGAGCAGCGTCCGCTGTATCTGGAATACCGGGGTACGCTTCAGGCGGCGCGTCAGGCCGAGCGGCTGCATCGCGGCGATCAGCCACTTGGTGGGGTCCCACTGCCACCAGCGTACGCCGTTGCGATAGTCGTGCGCGAAGATATGGTGGAAATTGTGATAGCCCTCGCCGTAGGTGACGACCGCGAGCACCGGGTTGTCGCGTGCGGAATTGTCCTCGGTGTAGGGGCGCGTGCCCCACATGTGGGCAAGGGAGTTGATGAAGAAGGTGACGTGGTGGCTCCACACCAGGCGCAGCACACCGGCGAGAATCAACATGCCCCAGAGGTCGTGGAACAGCAGTCCGGCGGCGAGTGGCAGACCGAAGTTGGCCACCAGCGCCAGCGGCACGTAATAACGGTGCTGGAACCTCAGCATGGGATCCTTCTTCAGGTCCGGAATGTTGCTGAAGTTGTCCCTGCCGCTCGGGTAGGCACGCAGCATCCAGCCGATGTGCGAGAACCAGAACCCGCGGCGAGCCGAATAGGGGTCGCGCTCCTCGTCATCCACGTGAAGGTGATGGGTGCGGTGGCCGCTGCACCAGGCGAACACACTGTTCTGCAGCGCCATCGTGCCGAATACCAGGTAGCACAGCCGCAGGCTCCAGTGCGCTTCGTAGGTGCGGTGCGCCCACAGCCGATGGTAGCCGGCGGTGATGGCCATGCCGTTGGCGATGAGGAAGATACCGAACACGGCCCAGTCGGCCGTGCTGAAACCGTGGGTCAGGCCGTACCAGGGCACCAGCACCGCAGCGGCCGCGAAGGTGAGCGCGAACATCAGCACATTGGCCCAGACGATGGGGGCGTGCGGTTCTCTGAGCGACGGTGTGGTCATGCGCGTGTGGGATCCTCGGGGGGTGGCGGCGCGCCGCGCTCGATCGGTCCGGTTGCCGGCCCTCGGGCGAGGGCCAGGGGGCACAGTAACTTAGCATGCCTGCGGGGCGTATGTGGGGTCCGTGTCGGCGTTTTAAAGGCCGCGGCCGAGTCTGCGGGCCCGATTCACCGGCCGGTGCCACGACCGTGACGTGCTTCCGGGCATGACCGCGGCCGTTGTGGGTCAGCAAAACCCCATCAGAACTTGACCATGACGCCCGCGCCCCAGATCGCTTCGCGGGTATGTAGATCTTCTGGCCGGGATTCTCGGTGAAGTACGGTGTGCCCGTGGCGACCGTGGCACCGTTGATCGGCGGCATAAGCGCCCTGCAGATCCCACTGGCCGACCGCCGAGCTGGCATCGTTGCGCGGTGTGGTCACGGCGAACATGCCGAACATCGACAGGAATCGCGCCTGCACGTTGTGCCAGTGGAAGTTGCCGCCGAGGCTCACCTGCTCGATCTGAAATTCGCCCGAGCGGAACTCCTCGGTCGAGCCGACGATGGTGTGATCGTTCGGGTGATTGAAGCTCTGCAGATAGTTGACGTCGAAGCGGACTTCGGGCGTGAAGAACTTGGTGTCGAATACCGGGCTGCTCGTGCGGGTTGTGCCGTCCATCCAGCCCAGGTCGCCGACCGCAAAGGGCGTCTGCGTATCCACCGCCGGAGCGGGCGGCGGCGCCTGCAGCGCCTCGGGCACTGCTGCAGCGACGGCCGCGGCCGCCGAAGCAGCGGGAGCCGCGGGAGCAGGCGCTAGGTTCATGACCAGATCCGCGCGCGTCGCCTTGCCCCGCACCACCATGAGGGATGGCGTGCTGACGGCCGGCGCTCCCTCGCTCTCTCTACGCTCACCGTCCAGGTTCTAGTGGGCCGGGCTGGGAAGCAGCACGCTCGGGCGGGACCGCCCGGGGGAAGGACGGTCCCGCCACTCGACACTCAGCGATAAAGCGATGACTCCGGTGCGCTCGGCACGTGCGCGATGTCGCCGGACGCACGGACAGCCTCAATATAGCCTCGACCGTGGTCGCTGTCACCGCGGCAGGCGGCGCGTATCCAATCTGTCACGGCTGAGTCAGCCGCTGCACGTTGTGGCACAGCTGCCGGGGCAGGCCCCGTCGGCATGCGGATTTATATAATGTGTGCACCTCGGCCGCAGCCATGGAGTACCCGTGATGCTCGAAACGCTCAGCGAGCACCGATCCTTCGATGGGGTGCAGGGCTTTTACCGCCATCAGTCGGATGTGATCGGGCTGCCGATGCGATTCGCGGTGTTTCAACCGCCGCAGGCTCGACAGCAGCGGGTGCCGGTGCTGTTCTATCTTGCAGGCCTCACCTGCACCGAAGAGACCTTCGCGATCAAAGCCGCCGCCCAGCGGGTCGCCGCCCGAGAGGGCCTGATGCTGGTGAGTTGCGACACCAGTCCGCGGCAGACGGGGATCCCCGGAGAGGCCGATGACTGGGAGGTCGGCACCGGTGCCGGCTTCTACCTGAACGCTACGCAGCCACCATGGTCGCGTTTCTATCGCATGTACGACTACGTGCTCGGCGAGCTGCGCGAAACGGTGCTGGCGCAGTTTCCCGCCGTGGCCCGCCGGGTCGGCATCTTCGGGCATTCCATGGGTGGCCACGGAGCTCTGGTGCTGGCACTGAGAAATCCTCAGGTCTATCGCTCGGTATCGGCATTCGCCCCCATCTGCGCACCATCGCGCTGCCCGTGGGGGCGCAAGGCATTTGCGCGCTATCTGGGTGAGGATACGGGCGCTTGGGCGAGCTACGACGCGGTAGAGCTTCTCAACGCGGGGCGCACGCGCATCTTCCCGGAAATACTCGTCGACCAGGGGCTCGCCGACAAATTTCTGCCTCAGGGGCAGCTGTTGCCCGAGTTTCTCGAGCAAGCCTGTGCGAGCGCCGGCCAGCCACTGCGGTTGCGCCGTCAGGAGGCATACGGGCACGATTATTATTTCATCGCCACCTTCATGGAGGACCACCTGCGCTTTCACGCGCAGGCACTCGCCGCGGTGGCCGACTCCTGAGACTGCGATCGCTGCGCCGCGGCTCTATACTCCGCTGCGGGGAGTATCGGCGGGTGCAACCATCGAGACGCGCGTTACGACCGATGACATCGAGCGCAGCTCACACGGTGCTCGCGCTACTGGCTGCCATCGCGCTTGCCGATTGCGCGAGCACTCCGGGTCCTGCACCGCTCGAGCCTTCAGCGACCTTGGCCGAATACAGCGCCCGGCGACTCGATAGCCTCTCCCCGGAGCTGCCGCCGCCTTCATCGGGCTGGGACCGCGCGCAATGGCTGGCCGCAGCACTGCGGCTCAACCCCCGGCTCGCCGAGCAACGCGCCGAGGTGGACGCAATGGCCGCGGGGGAGCGTACCGCCGCGGAGCGCCCCAATCCGAGCATGCAGCTGTTCGCCGAATATCTCACCTCCGCGGCCCAGAGCACCGCCTGGCTGTATGGGCTGTCGATGGATTTCCTGTTGCGTCAGCCCGGGGAGCGCGGTCGGGCCCAACGGCGCGCCGCCCTGCAGACAGCGCTGGCGAAGTCCGATCTGGCCGAATCGCTCTGGGAGGTGAGGGCCGCGCTGCGCCAGGCGCTGCTCGATGCCGTGTCCGCTCAGGACGAGAGCGCCCTGCTGCAGTCGCTGGTGGCGCAGCGGCGGGCGCTGCTCGATGCCGACCGCGCGCGGCTGCAGGTCGGCGATATCGCACGTGCGCAGGTTCTGGCCGACGAGCTGGAGTTGTCGCACGCGCAGCAGCGCCAGCAGCAGTCGCGCGTACGCAGCGCGGATGCCCTGGCCCGGCTCGCCACCGCGGTGGGAGTGCCGGTGGCGGCGCTCGAGGCAGTGCCGCTGCGCTGGAGCGGCTGGGACGAGATCGACGCGCTCACCGTCGATTCCGCCAGTCGCTGGCGCACCGCGGCCCTGATCGGCCGCCCGCAGGTGGTTCGTGCGCTGCGCGAATACGATCTCGCGGAAGTGGGGCTGCAGAGCGAGGTGGCCAAGCGCTGGCCGCAGATCCACATCACACCGGCTTACGCGTGGGGGGGCGAAGGGGTACGGCAGAACACCTTGTACGATATCGCCACCGAGGCTGGCGTGGCGCTCTCATTCGAGATACCCATCTTCAATCAGCATCAAGGCCCGATCGGCGAAGCCGTCGCGCGGCGCACCGCTGCAGGCGAGCATCTCAAGTCGGTGCAGGCGGAGATCTTTGGAGAGATAGACCGCGCCGAGCTGGCATGGCCGGCAGCGCAACAGGCGTGGACCGATACCCGTCGCGCCGCAGAGATCGCCCAACGGCAGCATCAGGCCGAGCAACACGCGCTCGCCGCAGGCGAGGTGGAGCGCGCCAGCGTGTCGAGCGCCGAGATTGCCGCCACCGAGGCGCAGCTGTCCGTGCTGCAATCGGCCTACACCGCCGAGATGGTCTTTGGAGCGCTCGAAGACGCCTACCGTCGACCCCTGCAGGGCAATGAGGGCCAGTGGCTCCCCGCCGCGTTCCCACAATCATGACGCTGCCCGCCAGCGTGTGGGCGGCGCTGCTGTTCGCCTCGGTCGGCCTTGCTGCCGAGCCTGCGAAGCCGCCGCAGGAGTCGGAGCGCGACGGTCAGCCCGTCGAGCTTTCACTGACGCTGTCGCAGCAGCAGGCAGTCGGGATCCGCACCGAGTATCCGCTGGCGCTGACGACTGCACCGCCACTCGAGGCCTATGGCATCGTGCTCGATCCGCTCACGCTCGCGACCGACGCGGGCCGGATGGAAAGCACGCAGGCTGCAGCGGCCGCGGCGACGGCTGAAGCCGCACGCCAGCAGCGTCTTTACCGCGAGGAGGCTCAAGCCTCGCTCAAGTCGTCGCAGGTCTCGCAGGCTCAGGCGGTCGAAGCTGCGGCACAGGCGAGCGCCGCTGCCATGACTTTCAGATTGCAGTGGGGGCCGCTGGCGCATTGGAGCGCAGCACAGCGGCGCGCACTCCTCGAGGGACTGAGCGGCGGACGGCAACGGCTGCTGCGCGCCGAGCTGCCGGGGCAGCATGTGGTGAGCGCGCTCGAGCCAGCTGCGCTGGTGGAGATCGATGGCATAAACCTCACCGCGCGCGTTCTCGGTGCATTGCCGCGCGCAGATGCACAGTCACAAAGCGCAGCCTGGCTGCTGCTGCTCGAGCACCCGCCGGAGGGGCTCGGGCCCGGTGCGCCTGCGCTCATACGTCTGCGTTCGGCGGCGCCGGCAAGTGGCGTGCTCGTGCCTGCGGCCGCTCTGCTGTACGCCGAGGACGGCACCTACGTCTATCGCCAGGTGCACGCGCAAGGTGCGGACAAGTTCAGGTACGCGCCGGTACCGGTAAAGCCGCTGGCCCGGCTCGGGGGCGCGTGGGTGGTGGAGGGACTCACACGCAGCGATCCGGTAGTGGTGCAGGGCGCCGGAGTGTTGTGGTCGTTGCAGGGGATCAGCAGCTTCTCCGCTGCGGAAGAGGAACACGACTGATGCCCTGCGGGGCACGCCGCTAGCGCCCATGCTCGCTACGATCGTTCGCGCATCGCTGGCCAGCCCAAGGATCGTGACAGCGCTGTCGCTCCTCATCGCCCTGTTGGGAGTCGGCTCGCTCCTTACGGCAAGGCTCGATGTATTCCCGGATTTCGCCCCGCCGCACGTCCTGGTGCAGGTCGAGTCGCCCGGGCTGGATGCTACGCAGGTGGAAGCGCTCGTGGCCCGGCCACTCGAGGAGCTGCTCGCCGGCACCGAGAACGTGGAGGTGGTGCGCTCCACCTCGAGTCAGGGACTGGCCGCGATACGCGTCGTGTTCGGTCGCGGAAGCGATGCGTACCTGCAACGGCAGTTCATCAGCGAGCGCCTCGCCGAGGCGGGCGCGCTGCTGCCGCCGGGCGTTGGTCCTGCGCGGCTCTCGCCGCTGAGCTCCTCGATGGAGTATCTGCTGCACTTCGGCTTCACCAGCGACCGGCTCTCCCCGGTGGAGCTGCGCGATCTGATTCGCTGGACCCTCAGACCACTGATACTGGCGGTACCCGGGGTTGCGCAGGCGCAGATCTTCGGCGGCGACTCACGCGAGCGGCAGCTGTGGGTCGATCCCTTGAAGCTCAACGCGGCGGGCTTGACGCTGGAGGACATTGCGGAAGCCGCCCGCAACAGCACGCAGATGAGCGGTGGGGGATATCTCGAGACTGCCGCGCAGCGCCTCGTGCTGCAGGCACAGCCACCCGGGGACTCGATCGGCGCGCTCGCGCAGACCATGGTGCGCACCCGCGCGGGAACTCCGGTCCGCATCGGTGACATCGCTCAGGTGCGCGATGGCGCCGCGCCGCGCTTCGGCGATGCGATGATCGGCGGTCAACCGGGCATCCTGGTGGAGACCTCGACCCAGTACGGCGCCAACACGCTCGATGTGACGCGCGCGCTCGAGCATCGGCTCGAGGTTCTCGCGCCGCAGCTTGCACAGCGGGGCGTGCAGTACCACCCGGCGCTGCTGCGTCCGGCGAGCTTTATCGAGAGCGCCATCGCCAAGCTGCGCAACTCGCTGGCGGTCGGTGCAGTGCTGGTCGTCGTGCTGCTGATGTTGACGCTGCGCGACTGGCGCGGCGCACTCATCTCCTTCGGCGCCATCCCGATCTCGCTGCTGGCGACCGTGTGGGTGCTGGGGCTCGGCGGACTGTCGCTCAACACCATGAGCCTCGGCGGGCTGGTGGTGGCGCTCGGCGTGGTGGTCGATGACGCGGTCATCGACGTGGAGAACATCACCCGCCGCCACCGCGCAGCGGGCGCCGGCGCGAACCTGGGCGCGCTGCTGCTCGATGCTTCCCTCGAGGTGCGGCGGCCCGTGTTCTTCGCGACCGCGGCGGTAGCGCTGGCATTCCTGCCGATCCTCATGCTGTCGGGTCTGCAGGGTGCATTCTTCAGGCCGCTGGCGACCGCCTTCCTGCTCGCCGTCGCGCTGTCGCTGCTCGTGGCGATGAGTGCGACGCCCGCCCTGTGCGCGCTGCTCATGCAGCGCTATCGGCCGCGCGAGGAGCCCGGCTGGCTGCGGCAGGCCAAGCGCTGGCAGCAAGCCGCAATCGTGCGGCTCACGCCGCGGGCCAATCGGGTGCTGCTCGCGATCCTGGTGAGCGGCGCCGCCGGCTTGGCACTGTTGCCACTGCTCGGCGCGCGCTTGCTGCCGGACTTTCGCGAGAACTATCTGATCGCACACGCGGCTCTGCGGCCCGGCATCTCGCTGCTCGAGACTTCCCGCGTCGGCGAGCGTATCGCGCAGCGACTCGCGGCAATCAAGGGCGTCAGAAGCGTGGCCGAGCAGATTGGCCGCGCCGAGAACGGTCAGGATCCAGATGCGCCCAACAAGAGCGAGTTCGAGATTCAGCTGGACCCCTCGCGCGGGCTCGGCACCGAAGAGCTCGAAGCTGCGGTGCGCAGAGTGTTCGATCAGTTTCCCAATCAGCTGGTCGAGATCTACTCGGTGCTGGCCGAGCGCATCGGCGAGACGCTCTCCGGGGAGGTGGCGCCGTTTTTCGTCAGCGTATTCGGCCCCGATCTGGAGCGCGACGATGAGGTGGCCGGGCAGATCGCGGCGCTGCTGCGGCAGTGGCCGCAAAGCGGCACGGTGCGCCTGTCCGTGCCGCCGCGCCAGCCGGAGCTGCAGCTGCAACTGCGGCCCGAGCGGCTCGCGCTGTATGGACTGCAGGCCGCGGACGTGCTCGGCACGCTCAACGCGGCCTATCACGGCGCAAGCGTCGCCCAGCTCAACGCGTCCGACCGCAGCGTACCTGTCGTGGTACGGATCGCCGCTACCGGCGCGACGCCGCAGGAGCTGTCCGATCTGCGCGTGCGCGGCCGCGATGGCGCGCTCGTGCCTTTATCAGCGGTAGCGCGGCTCGATGTGGTGGCCGCTCGCAGCGTCATCGAGCACGAGGATGGACTGCGCCGGCAGGTCGTGGTCGCCTCTCCGAAGGTTGCGGACCAGGCGGGTTACGCGCGGCGTGCCCAGCAGGCGATCGCCGCACACATCAAGCTGCCACCGAACGTTTACCTGCGCTACGGTGGCACGGCGCCCGCGCAGGCCGCAGCCGCGCGTGAGCTGCTGTGGCATGCGGCGGCCGCGCTGGTGCTGATCGTTCTGCTGCTGGCTTTGGCCTTCGGGCGCGGCCGTCACGTGCTGCTGGTGCTCGCCGCGCTGCCGAGCACGCTGATCGGCGGCGTGATCGCCGTGGCGCTGAGCGGCGGCACGCTGTCCCTCGGTGCAATGGTCGGTTTCGTCGCGCTCTTCGGCATCGCCGCGCGCAACACCATCCTGCTGATCTCGCACTACGAGCACCTGATCGTCATCGAGGGCAGGCCGTGGGGTCTTGCAACCGCGCTGCAGGGGGCGCAGGAACGTCTCACCCCGGTGCTGCTCACGGCACTGCTGACCGCCCTCGCGCTGCTGCCGGTGGCGCTGCAGTCGCATCAGCCGGGACACGAAATCGAAGGTCCGATGGCAGTGGTGATTCTCGGGGGGCTCGTCTCCTCGACTTTCGTGGGGCTGGTTTTCGTGCCCCCGCTCGCCGCGCGCTGGCTTCACAAGGCCTGATCCGCGGCAACGCGCATCGAGCACCCGCGGGTGGCGCGTCCGCGCAACACTCGACGAGTCACACTGTGACCATTCTGACAAGGTCATGCCACCGGACGGATTTTCGCAACCATAAGCCGTTGTTCCTGAAGTTGCGCGAGCGCAACCGCGGCTGGCACGGCACTTGCTCGTGGCGAGGAGTGCCTGTGGGGGAGTCAATTCAATGAACAATATTCGCGCAACACTGCAGTTTATCTATGGGGCGATGGGCAGCATTCTGCTGGCGGCGCTGGCGTTGCCGGCGGCAGCGATAGATCTGAAGAACGCCGACGGGACGTGGACCTTCTCGCTGAACGGCAACGTGAATGTCGACTACATCTGGTCGAGCTGCCAGAGCGCGACCAGTGCCGTCACGGTCGACGGTGGCCTCACCTGCACCGGGACGGCAAGTGGCAGCAACGTGTCCAACATCGGCAACGGCCTGTTGCCGGCGGCGTTCGTCTTCGGCGTGGCCACGACCCAGGCCGGGATCGACATCACCGGACACCTGGGCCTCTACCCCGGTATCGCGACCAACGACGGCGGCAGTCCCAATCTGCAGGCCGGCACCGGCAACGGCTCGTCCAACACCGCGCTCGGAACCACCGGCCTCGATGTCCGCCAGGTGTACATGACCTTCGGCAACAAGAGCATGGGGACCTTCACCCTGGGGCGGCAAATCGGGCTGTTCGGTGCCGACGCCATTCTCAACGACATGACCCTGCCCGGGGTCGGCGCGCCCGGCTCGGCCGCCACTGCCGCGCCTTCCAACACGACGCTCGGTGGCATCGGCTTCGGCTACATCTACACCGACTGGCTGGCGCAGATCGATTACACGACGCCGGACTTCTCCGGATTCAGCTTCACACTCGGCGTCTTCGATCCGCTCAACTCCCTGAGCGAGCCCGCCGATGCGACCGTGGAGCCGAAGAAGGCGCCGGGTTTCCATGCGAAGGGCAGCTTCACGCTGCCATTCTCGGACACGAGCAAGCTGTATGTGTCGGTGGCGTACCTGACACAGCAGCAGTACTACGACAGTACCAGCCTCGGAACCTACAACTACACCGGCAACGGTGTCGATGTATTTGCCAAGCTCGATCTCGCGAATCTCGAGGTATTCGGCTACTACTACCACGGCACGGGACTCGGCACGACCGCGCTGTTCCTTCTTGGGGCGTACAACGGCCAGACGCGCGATTCCGACGGCTACCTGGCGCAGGCCACCTATAAATTCGGAGCGCTCAAGGTCGGCGTGCAGTACGGCGAAAGCAAGCTCGATTATGCCAACTCCGCAGACCAGGCGGCCAATCCCGCGCTGGTGTCGAGCAACAAGAAGGGCACGCTGGGGTTGTATTACTCGCTCACCGACAATCTGACACTGCTTGCCGAAGGGAGCGACGTGAAGAGCAAGCCGCACGCCGGAGGGGAGAACAGCGCCACCACCGTCAACGTGGGTGCGTTCTTCAAATTCTGAGGAAGGGAGCTCGCCGTGATCATCGTGAGCGTGCTGTATCCGAATGGACCGGGCAGCAAGTTCGATCTCGACTATTACCTGAAGCGTCACATGCCGATGGTGCAGCAGCGGCTCGGTGCGCCGCTGAAGCGTGTGGCGGTCGAGCGTGGGCTCGCAGGTGGTGCGCCCGGTGCGCCGCCGCCGTTTCTGGCCGCGGCGCACCTGCACTTCGAGTCGGTCGAGGCGTTTCAGGCCGCATTCGGTCCGCACGCCGAGCACATCCTGGCCGATGTGCCGAACTACACCAACACTACGCCGGTGATCCAGATCAGCGAGGTCAGTCTATGACGCCACGGACGTGGTTCGAGGCCTAACCGTCAGCCTGACAAGGGCGGCCGGCGCGCTGCGCAGCCCTGTGTCACTTGTGACACACAGTTTCTGGTAGGTACGGCGATGAAGGCGCAGCGAGGCGCTTTTGCTGCAGATTCAGGGGAATGGGAATAGGATGTTGAGTCTGGCTATCAGGTCGTGTTCAAGAGCAAAAAGTAGCGTGGTGGGTGTGGATGTGGGCGCGCAGGCCAGTAGTTCGACGCACGCAGCGTGCCTCGAGCGAGGCCTCAGCGGTATGCCAAGACGTAACAAACTCGCATCCGGGAGAACGTAACAAATCGAATGTAGGAGAAGTGCGTATGCGATTCGAACGCGTTAGAAGTCTGTGCATCCCGTGTGCCGCGGTGGCACTGGGAGTGGCGTGCGCAGCGGCACTGGGGGATGAGGTCACCGATCGCTCGAAGGATGCCAATCTCTGGGCAGCCCCGGGCGGCGATCAGTCCCTCACCCGGCACAGCTCGCTGAAACAAATCAACACCTCGAATGCCGCGCAACTGCAGATGGTGTGGTCGCAGTCGAGCGGTACGTTGCGCGGACACGAAGGGCAACCGCTCGTGGTCGTGGTCAACGGCAAACCGATGATGTACATGGAGAGCGGCTGGCCGAACATCATCCAGGCCCTCGATCTGAGCGATCCGGATCATCCGAAGGAGGTGTGGAACTACAAGAAGACCACCAACCGCGACGACTCGGCGGTGCCGCGCGCCTGTTGCGACACGGTGAACCGCGGGCCTTCCTTCGCGGATGGCAAGCTGGTCTTCGGCACTCTGGACGGCTATGTCATTGCGCTCGATGCAGCGAGCGGCAAGGAAGTGTGGGTCGACAAGGTTGCCTATCCGGATAAAGGCGAGACCATTACTCCCGCGCCGATCATTGCCGAAGGCAAGGTGCTCATCGGTTTCGGTGGCGATGAGTTCGCGGCGCGCGGCGCCTTCTTTGCCTTCGACCTGCAGACCGGCAAGCAGATCTGGCATTGCTACAACACCGGTAGCGACAGCGACGTATGCCTCACCAAGGACACCAACAAGAAGCACCCGGAGTACGGCACCGCCGGCAAGGATGTGGGTATCCACAGCTACCCGGGTGATGAGTGGAAACGCGGCGGCGGCGCCATGTGGGGTTGGTACAGCTACGATCCGGAGCTGAAGCTCGTTTATGCCTCGAGCGGCAACCCGGGTCTGTGGAGCCCGCAATACCGCTGCGGCGCGAATCCGGTAACGCAGGAAGCCTGCAACAGCGGCAAGTGGGACAACAAGTGGTCGATGAGCATCTTCGCGCGCAAGGTGGACACGGGCGAGGTCGTGTGGGTCTACCAGATGACGCCGTTCGACCAATGGGACTACGACGGCATCAACGAGAACATGCTCGAAGATGCGACGGTCGACGGCAAGCCGCACAAGATCCTGATCCACTTCGATCGTAACGGCTTCGCCTACGTGCTCGACCGTACCGACGGCACGCTGCTGCGCGCCAACAAGTACGTGACCACCAACTGGGCGGAGAAGGTCGATATGAAGACCGGCCGGCCCGTAAAGGTCTTCGAGCACTCCCCGCTCAAGGCGCACGACAACACGCAGGCCTGCCCATCGGCGATGGGCGGTAAGGATCAGCAGCCCTGCGCCATCGACCCGAGCGAGCCAGGCATGGCGTATTGCCCGACCAACAACTGGTGCATGGAGGATGAGCCGCAGGAGCGCTCGCACACCCAGCAGGGCATCGTGTACGTGTTCGCGAACGTGTACATGTACCCGGAGAAACCGGGCATCACCGGCAAGTTGAAGAAGTTCAACGTCCTCACCGGTGAGACGGTGTGGGAGATTCCCGATCCCTATCCGAACTGGGGCGGCGCACTCGTGACCGACGGTGGCCTGGTGTTCTACGGCAGCCTGAACGGCGACTTCCGCGCTGTGGACCGGGCGAGCGGCAAAGTGCTGTGGCAGCGGCGGCTGGGGTCGGGGATCATCGGCAATCCCATTACCTACAGCGTCAACGGCAAGCAATACGTCTCGGTATGGAGCGGCATCGGTGGCTGGATCGGCCTGCCGGTCACGGCGGGACTTGATCTGAACGATAAGTTCGGCGCCATCGGCGCCACGGCCATGACCAAGGCGGCAGGGCTGAGCATGATCCCGCAGGGTGGAACTCTGTACACCTTCGCGGTCGAAAAGGAGTAATCACCAGCCACGCAATTGCCGACAGGCAGAGATCTGCACGCGCCCGGCCTCAAGCCGGGCGCGTGCCGGATCGCACGGCAAGGACAAGCTCTCGGGGGTCCGAAGCGAATGACAGGATGGATGAGGAGCCGGTCAGTGCTCACTGCGGTACTGGCCGTCGCGGCCGTCACGCTGCTGGCTGCGCCGCGCGCGACGCAGGCGGCACTGCGCGTGTGCGCCGATCCAGGGAACATGCCCCTATCCAACAATCGCGGCGAAGGCCTGGAGAACAAGCTCGCCGAGGTACTCGCGCGCGCGCTGGGCACGAGCGTCGCCTACTACTACCGCCCCGGGGTCGAGCGCGGCCTGATCCGCAACACGCTCGATGCGGACCAATGCGACGTGATGCTCGACATGCCGGTCGACTCCGACGATGTCCTGACGACCACGGCGCTGTATCGCACGACCTTCGTGCTCGCTTACCGCAACGACCGCGGCCTCGACATCAAGAGCCTCGACGATCCGCGCCTGAAGACGCTGAAGGTCGGGGTGTACGAGACTTCCTCGATCCGTGAGGCCCTTGCCGACCACGGAGTGGGCAAGGTCGAGGTCCACTACCTGAGTCACAACGCCGACCTGGTTCCGGAGAACCAGCCGAGCTACCAGATTCAGCAGGTGATCGACGGCAAGCTCGATGTGGCCGCAGCCTGGGGACCGCTTGCCGGGTACTACAAAGTGGTGAAGCAGGCGCCATTGACCATCCAGCCGGCAAACCTCATGGACGATTACGTGCCGCTGCAGTTCGACCTGTCGCTGGCAGTACGGCGCAACGATCATGAACTGCAGCGCCGGCTCGAGCAGGCCATGCACGAGCAGCGTGATGCGTTACGCGCAGTGCTGATGGAATTCGGCGTGCCGCTGGTGAGCTGCGACACCTGTGTGGTGAGCGGCGATCTGCCCGCCCACGGCCCCTACAAGGCGCGCGCGCCTGCGAGCCCGACGCACGCCGCTGCGGCGGTCAGCATAGCGCAGCTGAACGACTGGCTCGCGCACGGTGCCAATGTCACCACCGAGCTCAACAACGCGGTGCTGGCGGACGACAAGGTGCGCGTGAGCTATCTGCTGGACAAAAAACACGCCTCGCTCACCACGCTCGACCTGCAGGGCGAGACGCCGCTGCATCACGCGCTCCAGTTACGCTCCACCGAGATGGTGAGCTTCCTGCTGGCACGTGGCGCGGACGTCAACCAACGCGACCGCGACGGCTGGACGCCGCTCATGACGGCGGCGTATGGCGACGATGCCGCGGACGTCAAGGTGCTCATCGCACACGGCGCCGATCCGAACGCGGTCAGCGCGCAGAACTTCACTCCGCTCGGTATCGCCGCGCAGTACGGCAAGAGCAAAGCCGCGCTCGCGCTCATCGAGGCCGGCGCCGATCCGGCTCGCGCCATCGGCGATGCCGGCTACACGCCGCTGATGCTCGCTACCGCGAACCACGATGCGCAGCTGGCGCGCGCGCTCATTCAGAAGGGCGCGGACGTCAACGCGCGCAACGGTGGCGGCGTCACCGCGCTCATGATCGCCGCCGCCGGGAGCCGCGCCGACATGGTTGAGCTGCTGGTGCAGGCAGGTGCCAATGTGCAGGCGCAGACCGAACGAGGGGAGACGGCGCTCTCCATCGCACGCACCAAGGGGGACGAGAAGGTCATTCGGCTGCTCGATGGGGCAGCGGCGCATCCGGGAGCGTAGGGCGGACGCGGGCACAGCAGAAGGTTGCATGAGGTGCGCGGTGCTGAGGCGAACATTGACCATTTGCATTCTCGGGCTGGCCTTCACGGCGCTGTACGCGCAGCAGCAGACTCCGCCGGCCTCCGGCGCGCCGGGGGCCAGCCCCGGCGCGCCTGCCGCAGCTGCGGGCGCTTCCGGCGGTGCCATGACCCCGGTGCAGCGCGCGGATGCGACCCCGAAGGGGCAGCTGAAAAACCCCTATTCCGACAGCGATGCCGCGAGTGTCCAGGCGGGCCAGAAGCTGTACATGAACTACGGTTGCAGCGGCTGCCATGGCGGGACCGGGGGAGGCGGGATGTGCCCGGCCCTCACCAACGACATATGGGTCTACGGTGGCGATGACGACACGCTCTTCAGATTGGTCGCGTATGGCAGCGAGACCTTGCAGAGCAAGGGCTACGCCCGCAAGTCGCAGGAGAATGTGGTCGGTGCGATGCCCCCGATGGGGCAGATCGTAAAGACGGACGATGACTTATGGCGCATCCTCGCATTCGTGCGCGCGAACTATCACGGTGCGCCGGAGTGTAAGCTGGGTTGCGGCAATAAATAGTCCGACGTCGTAACGATGGCTTGGAGGGGGGCTCAGTCATGATACGTGCGCGACCCGCGTCACACGGCTCTGCCGACCTCATCGGCAGTCTGGTTCGCAGACACGGCGCCGAGCTTCCCATCAGCGAGGTCGTGCGCAGCTCATGGAGTCGCTGTGTCAACAACTACGCGCTCGATCCCGACGAGCGGAAACGGCCCAACTCCGTGGAGAGTGCGGACCTGCAGGCGCGCCGCGAGCGTCTCGGTGTGCTGCTCGACATCGCACGCATCGAGATGGAGGCGCTGGGAAAGCTCATCCGGCATTCCGAATACAGCATCGTGCTCACCGACCGCGATGGAGTGATCCTCAACTGCCTGGGCGATAGCGGCTTCTCGGTCACCGCGCGGCGCGCCGGTCTGCGCGAGGGCGTCATGTGGAGCGAGCGCGAGATGGGCACCAACGGAATGGGAACCTGTCTCACTGCGCGCCGCCCGGTGGTGATTCACCGCACCGATCATTTTCTGGCGCAAAACACGCAGCTCACCTGTTCGGCGGCGCCGATATTCGACATGCGTGGCGAGCTGCTCGCCGCGCTCGACATCTCGGGCGCCTCGGCGAATTTCCAGAGCCATACACTCGCACTGGTCGATATGGCCGCGCAGAACGTGGAGAACCGCACGCTGCTCTCCGCCTGCAAGGACTATCACCTGGTGCGCTTCCACAACTGCCCCGAGTTCGTCAGCACCCCCGGCGAAGGAGTGCTGGCGTTCGACGACCAGGGTCTCATCAAGGGAGCGAACCGTGCCGCGCTCAAGCTGCTCGGCGAGCGCGATCACGAGTCCCTGTGCGGCCAGCCGGTGGACAGGATCCTCGACACGAGTCTTGCAGTGCTCATGCGGCTCGCGGAACACCGCGGCTATCTGGCCGAGCCGCTGAGTCCCAAGGCTGCCAGTCGGCGCTGGTTCGCCAGCGTCCATGCTCGCGTGCAACCGCGGCGTTCTGCCGAGGTCGCAGCGTCCGCGGCTCCGGCGGCGGGCGCGCCCGGCGGGAGGGTAACGCGCGGTGCGCTCGAGTGCCTGTATTCGGCCGATCCGACCATGCGTCACAACGTCGAGGTGCTGCGGCGAGTCATCGATCGCGACATCTCCGTGCTGCTGCTGGGCGAGACCGGCACCGGCAAGGGTTACTGTGCACGCGCCATTCACAACGGCAGTAGCCGTGCGGACAAACCTTTCGTGACGGTCAACTGCGCCGCCATTCCCGAGACCTTGATCGAAAGCGAGCTTTTCGGTCACAAGCCGGGCGCGTTCACCGGAGCCACGCGCGAGGGCGGGATGGGGCGGATCCTGCAAGCGAACGGCGGCACGCTGTTTCTGGATGAGATCGGCGACATGCCGGTGGCTCTGCAGGCGCGTCTGCTGAATGTGATCGAGGACCGCGAAGTGATGCCGCTCGGGGGCAACAAGGTCGTCAGTGTCGACATACGCGTGATCAGTGCGACCCAACACCACCCGCTCGACATGATCGCCAAAGCGCAGTTTCGTGAGGATCTCTACTACCGTCTGAACGGGATAACGGTATGTCTGCCCTGCGTGCGCCAGCGCACCGATGTAGCGGAGCTGATTCGCAAGTTGCTCAACAACGAGGCCGATGGTGCGCAGCTCGAGATCGAGCCGGTGCTGCTCGAGCGACTGGTGCGGCACCCCTGGCCCGGCAATGTGCGGCAGCTGCGCAATGTGCTGCGCACGATGCTGGCGCTGCGCAGCTCGGATCGGCTCACGCTCACGGACTTCAACGAACGGTGGCTCGACGGAGGCGTCGCGGACGCTCCGGCGGACGGACCCTGCGCCGCAGCCGCGGGTGCAGAGGCGAGCGTGCTGAGCGAGGCGGAGCGCGATGCGCTGCGGCGCACGCTGGAGATGTGCCAGTGGAACGTCAGCGCGGCCGCGGCGCGCCTGCACATCAGTCGCCGCACCATCTACCGCAAGATTCATCGACATGGACTGCTGCGGCACGCCCACAACCTCGGGGCGGACATGCAGCGGTCCGAATGAGTTCCGCAGCGGGACTCTAGACGTCGCGTACAACCCAGAGGCGAGGCACGACTACGATGGCAATCAAGATTCACCCGATGGTGGATGACGGAGTAAAGAAGGGTACGCCGGGCTTCGCCGGCGGCACGCTCACCTGCAGGTGCACCAGCAACCCGGTGACCGTGCGTATCGGATCGAACGTGGCGTTCAATCACGCCTGCGGCTGCACCAAATGCTGGAAACCGCAGGGCGCGCTGTTCTCCGTCGTTGGCGTCGCGGGGCGCGACAAGGTGTCGGTGACCGCCAACGGCAACAAGCTGAAGATCGTGGATGAGAAGGCGCCGATCCAACGCTATGCCTGCACCGGCTGCGGCGTGCACATGTATGGCCGCATCGAGAACAAGGCGCATCCGTTCTACGGATTCGACTTCTTCCACACGGAGCTGTCGAAGGAACCGGGGTGGGAGGAGCCGCGTTTCGCGGCCTTCGTGTCCTCGATCATCGAAGCGGGCACCAAACCGGACCAGATGGGCGCCATCCGCGGGAGGCTCAAGGAACTCGGTCTCGAGCCCTATGACTGCCTGTCACCGGCACTGATGGACCTGATCGCCACGCACACGGCGAAGGCCAAGGGCGTACTCGCCTAGCAGACCAGTGGACGGAAGCCCCGTGCCAGCGCGCGGGGCTTTGCTTCGGACTGGTAACCGCTTCCGAATGAGGAAGGCTGTCGCTATGAAAACACGCGCCGCGATTGCTCACGCCGCCGGCAAGCCGCTCGAGGTTGCCACGGTGGAACTCGATGGCCCGAAGGCCGGCGAGGTGCTGGTAGAGCTCAAGGCTACCGGCGTCTGTCACACGGATGAGTTCACGCGCTCGGGGGGCGATCCCGAAGGCCTGTTCCCCTCGATCCTCGGGCACGAGGGAGCGGGCATCGTGGTCGATGTAGGTCCGGGCGTGACCTCGGTGAAGAAGGGCGATCATGTCATCCCGCTCTACACGCCCGAGTGCCGCCAGTGCAAGAGCTGCCTGTCGCGCAAGACCAATCTGTGCACGGCGATCCGTGCCACGCAGGGCAAAGGCGTCATGCCCGATGGCAGCAGCCGCTTTCACCTCGGCAAGGACATGCTCTACCACTACATGGGCTGCTCGACGTTCTCGAACTTCACCGTGTTGCCGGAAATTGCCGTGGCGAAGATCCGCGAGGATGCGCCTTTCGACAAGGTTTGCTACATCGGTTGCGGTGTCACCACCGGCATCGGTGCGGTGATCAACACCGCCAAGGTGGAGCCGGGTGCCAATGTCGTGGTGTTCGGGCTCGGCGGCATTGGTCTGAACGTGGTGCAGGGCGCGCGCCTGGCCGGCGCCAACAAGATTGTCGGCGTCGATCTCAATCCGAACCGCAAGGCACTCGGTGAGCGATTCGGCATGACCCACTTCGTGAATCCCAAGGAGGTCGAAGGCGACCTGGTGGGCCACCTGGTAGCGGTCACCGACGGCGGCGCCGACTACAGCTTCGAGTGCGTGGGCAATGTCAACCTCATGCGCCAGGCCCTCGAATGCTGCCACCGCGGCTGGGGGGTGTCGGTCATCATCGGGGTCGCCGGCGCGGGTCAAGAGATCAAGACACGGCCGTTCCAGCTGGTCACCGGCCGGGTGTGGAAGGGCACCGCCTTCGGCGGCGCCCGCGGGCGCACGGATGTGCCGAAGATCGTCGACTGGTACATGGACAAGAAGATCCAGATCGACCCGCTCATCACCCATACCATGCCGCTCGAGAAGATCAACGAGGCATTCGATCTGATGCACGCAGGCACATCGATCCGCAGCGTGGTCATCTACTGAGCTTTCCCGCCAACGGCACGGCCGCGCGCCGCTGCCGGGCACGGTGCCGCAACACCGCTCACCCGGCCGCGGGCGCCTGCGGGCGCGCGCCTGCGGTGTTATCTTGTGCGCCACACCTCGCGAGACCGGAGCCATTGCATGAGCATCAGGTGTTCAGCCCGCGCTCGCGGCGCGGCGCCGCCGGCCGCCGCGCTGCTGGCCACGACTCTGCTGATCGGCGCACTGCTGGCCGCCACAGCGGCGCAGGCTGCAGAGCGGCTGTATGTCTCGGACGAGACCGGCGGCAACGTGGTGATCGTCGACCCGCAGCAGCAGCGCGTGCTAGCGCGCATTGCCGTCGGCAAGCGGCCGCGGGGGATTCAGATCGCACCGGATCTGCGCAAGGTGTATGTCGCGCTGTCAGGCTCTCCCATCGGGGGACCGAACGTAGATGAATCGAAGCTGCCGCCACCGGATCGCCGTTACGACGGTATCGGGGTGGTGGATCTCGCCTCGCAAAAATTGATCCATACGTATCAGAGTGGTGCGGATCCCGAGACGTTTGCGCTGTCGCACGACGGCAAGATGCTGTACGTGTCCAACGAGGACGTCGGACAAATGTCTGCGGTCGATCTCGCCACCGGCAAGGTGCGCGCCACGGTTGCGGTGGGCTCGGAGCCGGAGGGGGTGGCAGTGAGCGATGACGATCGCATCGTTTACGTCACCTGCGAGACCGCCAACAGCATCTACGTGGTCGACGCCCGCAGCATGAAAGTACTGGCGCAGATACCCACCGGTAAACGCCCGCGCGCGATCTACCTCGCCAGTGAGGCCCATCGCGGCTACGCCACCGACGAATTTTCCGCGGCGCTGACGGTGTTCGACACCCATGACTTCAAGGCGGTGACGACCATAGAGCTCGGTGATCCGGGTGCCGTCCGTCCGATGGGCATCGCCTCGACCGACGGCCGCAAGCTCTATGTGACCACTGGTCGATTCGGGGCGCTGCTGGAAGTCGATCCGCAGTCAGCGCGCGTGGTGCGCACCGTGGAAAAAGTCGGTCAGCGTCCCTGGGGGCTCGCCTTGAGCCGCGACGGGAGCAGGGCCTACACCGCCAACGGTCCGTCGGGCGACGTGTCCGTCATCGACGTGCCCTCGGGACGCATCGAGGCGCGTATCCAGGTGGGAGGGAGCCCCTGGGGTATCGTCTCGGCCCCATGGAATGCGGTCGCAGACGGCAGCCCTCAGCAGCCCGCCGAAGGTGGAATCTGGAAGGCGGTAGTGCCGCCGAAGGGAACGATGCACGGAGAGTTCGACGGCAACGATCCCATTGGCCTCACCGCAGGCGTGAGAATCCAGGCGGACTGCTCGATCAACTGGGTCGACCCGGATGCGGGCCACCTCTACTGCTTCGCGAGTGCGACATCGTTGGTGGTGTTCCTCGATGCGCCCCGGGCCTACCTGGAACGTGCGCGCCTGCAGTGGCAACGCCTCGCGAGCAGTGGCTGAGCGCGTCAGGGTACGACGTGGGAGCCGCCGAGGTCCTTCCACTCGTAGCGCGGCACCTGCACCCAGTGACCGTCCTTGAGCTCCGGTACTTTGTGTACCCGGGTCTGCTCGACCGTCATGACGCCGTCCTTGTCGGTGATCCAGAAGTCGACGTCGTAGATCTGATCCTTGGTGCCGACCGCGCGAAAATCGGTGCAGGCGAAATAGTGCCCGTTGTCATCGAGCTGGCGCACGGGCTGGTGAGTGTCGACGAACTGCAGATCCAGCACCTTGCCGGTCTTGTCGTCCTTCAGATGGAATACACCGTTATTCTTGGCCTGCTCGGTGAGCGCGCCATGCTCGACCGCCGACATTACTTCCCAACCACGTTTCTGAGCCATGTGCCCCGGATGCTCCGAGGCGGGAATCCACCACCACGGCACCGGTGAGCGGGCGGTGAGCGTCCACTTGCCATCGGCCTTGACCGGTTCCTTGTAGATGCGGGTCTCTTGAATACCGAGCTGCCCGTTCTTCGGCACCACCCAGAAATCGATCAGGTAGCGCTTGGCGGCATCGGCCTGGTCGTGAAATTTCACATCCGGAAAGAAGCCGTACCCGTCGATGGTGCGCGTGAAGTCGACGTCGTCGAAGGTTAGCTTGAGCTGCGTGCCGTTCAGCGGGTCCTCGAGCGGGAATACGCCGTTGTTCGCCTTGCTCTTCTCGTCGATCGTCTTCCTGACCAGAGCCTCCGCATCGCTGGCGGTGAAATTCTGCATCGCCTTCTCGGTGGATTCGACGCTCGCGGCCGCGGCGAACTCGTGCGCTTTCTGCAGCTCGCCATTCGGATCCTGCAGGAAGCTCTTCTTCGAGGCCTCACTGCTGAAGCAGTAGACCTTGCCGTCCTTGTCGGTCCAGGTAATCGCGCAGTTGGTCGCGACGTGCTGCCCCTGGGCGAGCCCTTCGGCGCATTCCCCGCCGAACTGCACCTGCGGGTTGGATGCCGGGGCATCGGCTCCCATGGCGCACGCGAGAGGGTAGATCGTGAGCACCATCAGGAACGCCACGCGCCGTAGCATCATCGCCATAGAGGAGCATCGTACTCCCGCGACGCGCTCGCTGCGCGGCGGAAAACGGGCGCGGCTGCAGCTCGGACGCGAGCTGTGCCCGCTCACAGCCGCCGGCGATGCCGCCACTCGCCGAACTGGCTCGGGTCGTTGCCGTGGCTAAAGTGCTTGGCGAGAAAAGCCTCGCCGCTCTCGAGGACGAAATAGCGAAACGCTTCGGCCGCCGGCGACAGCGCCTTCGCCAGCGTGTTGACCACGTGCCAGCGCCGCATGACGGGCAACCCCTCCGTCTCCGGAGCGGCGATCAGGTGGTGATCGAGCTCGAGACCCACGGTGTGCATCGACAGCAGCGCCACACCCATGCCCGCCATCACTGCCTGCTTGATTGCCTCGTTGCTCGACATCTGCATCACGATCCTGGGGCTCATCTGGTGCGCTTCCATGTACTCATCGAGCGCCGCGCGCGTTCCCGAGCCGGGCTCGCGCACGATGAACCCTTCGGTCATGAGAGATCGCGCGGAAACCTTTTCCATGCGCGCGAAGGGATGCTCGACAGAGGTGACCAGCCCATGAGGGTGCATCGCGAAAGGCTCCGAGCGCGACGGCCAGTTCTGCGGCGGCCTGCCCATGATTGCGAGCTCCACCCGCCCTTCCCGCAACAGTGCGACCACTTCGTCGCGGTTGTTGCCGACCTCCAAGCGCACCTCGACGCCGGGGTGCTCGTCTCGAAATCGCACCAGCAGGCGCGGCAGGAAGTACTTCGCGGTGCTCACCATGGCGACATCGAGCACCCCGGTCTTCAGGCCCCGGAAGCGCGCCACCATGTCCTCCGCATCCCGCATGGCCGCCAGCACCCGCTGCGTATAGGCGAGCACGTACTCGCCTACCATCGTGAGAGACACCTTCCGGCTCGAACGATCGAAGAGCGGTAACCCGACCTCCGTCTCCAGCTCCTTGATCTGCATGGACACGGCCGGTGGCGTCAGCCCGAGCTCCTCAGCCGCCCGGACAAAGCTCAGATGGCGCGCGACGGCCGAGAACACCCGTAGCTGCTTCAGTGTCGCGTTCTTGAGCGTGGCCGACTTCATTAAGATCTACTTAATATCTCGCTAACTAAAAGTGACTTTACCTGAATGATAGGTGAGCCCTAAAGTCCCGACAAGCCACTGATAGGCGGGATGATGGCAAGTGACATAGAGATAGCGCGCGGCACCGGCCCAACGGCGATCACGGACGCTGCACGCCGCTATAAAGCCGGCGTTCTGAAGTATCGGCAAATGGGGTACTGGGAACCGGACTACCAGCCCAAGCCGACCGATACGCTCTGCCTTTTTCGAATTACCCCTCAGGACGGCGTAGATCCGGTCGAGGCTGCGGCGGCGGTCGCCGGCGAGTCGAGCACCGCGACATGGACGGTCGTCTGGACCGACCGGCTCACAGCCTGCGACAACTACCGTGCCAAAGCCTTCCGCGTCGAGCCGGTGCCGAACGCGCCTGGGCAGTACTTCGCCTGGGTGGCCTACGACCTCATTCTGTTTGAACAAGGCTCGATCGCGAACATGACGGCGAGCCTCATCGGTAACGTCTTCAGCTTCAAGCCCCTCAAGGCCGTGCGGCTCGAAGACATCCAGATTCCTCCAGCGTACGTGAAGACCTTCAAGGGTCCCCCGACGGGCTTGATCGTCGAGCGCGAGCGGCTCGACAAATTCGGCCGACCGCTGCTCGGCGCCACCACCAAACCGAAGCTCGGATTGTCCGGGCGCAACTACGGCCGCGTCATCTATGAGGGCCTCAAGGGCGGGCTCGACTTCATGAAGGACGACGAGAACATCAACTCCCAGCCCTTCATGCACTGGCGCGATCGCTTCCTTTACGTGATGGACGCCGTCAACAAGGCAAGCGCTGCCACCGGGGAGGTGAAAGGTTCATATCTCAACGTCACCGCCGCGACCATCGAGGACATGTACGAGCGTGCCGAGTTCGCCAAGGAACTCGGTTCGGTGGTCGTCATGATCGATCTGGTGATCGGCTGGACTGCGATCCAGAGCATGTCCAACTGGGCGCGGCGCAACGACATGATCCTGCACATGCACCGCGCTGGCCACGGCACTTACACCCGGCAGAAGAGCCACGGGGTGAGTTTCCGCGTGATCGCCAAGTGGCTGCGACTCGCTGGTGTCGATCACCTGCACGCCGGCACCGCCGTGGGCAAGCTCGAAGGGGACCCGCTCACGGTGCAGGGCTATTACAACGTTTGCCGCGACCGCTACACCCGCCAGGACCTGACACGCGGCATCTTCTTCGATCAGGACTGGTGCGACCTCCGCAAGGTGATGCCGGTCGCCTCCGGCGGTATTCATGCCGGCCAGATGCATCAGCTGCTCGATCTGTTCGGTGATGACGTGGTGCTGCAGTTTGGCGGCGGCACCATCGGTCACCCGGCAGGCATTCAGGCAGGCGCCGTCGCCAACCGCGTGGCCCTCGAGGCCCTGGTCAAGGCGCGCAATGAAGGCGAGGACATTCGCATCAAGGGTCCGGACATCCTGCGCAAGACGGCGCGTTTCTGTGCGCCGTTACAGCAGGCGCTCGACACCTGGGGCGAGATCACCTTCAACTACACCCCGACGGACGCCGCCGAGTTCACTCCGACCGCAGCGGTTGCGCACTGAGGCGGCCGCCCTCCCGCAGGAGCACGCATCGATGATGACCAATCCGGTGATGAAGATTACGCAAGGTCAGTTCAGCTTCCTGCCGGAGCTGACGGACGCGGAGATCTCACTGCAGGTCGAATACGGCTTGCGCCGCGGTTACGCCTGGAGCGTCGAGTACACCGACGATCCGCATCCGCGCAACACCTACTGGGAAATGTTCGGCATGCCGATGTTCGATCTGCGCGATGCCGCGGGCGTGATGCTGGAGTTACAGAACTGCCGCAAGACCTTCCCGCAGCGCTATATCCGCCTGGTGGCCTTCGATGCTACTCGGGGCGTCGAGAGCATCGCGATGAGCTTCATCGTCCAGCGGCCCCCGGGCGAGCCGGGGTTCGGACTCATCCGCCAGGAAGGCCCCGGACGCACGTTGCGCTACACCGTGCACGGCTACGGCACGGACCGGCCCGAAGGTGAGCGCAGCGGCGGGTGAGCGAGTTGGGTACGCCGCTTTACTCGATCCCGGGCACTGCACCCGGCACTGCCGAGCCGGCCGCCTCCACGGGCGATTCGGCCGCAGCGGGCGCACCCGGTGCTGCCCACAGCGCCGCTCGCACCGTGAGCGAAGTGCTCGCGGCGAGCCAGGCGGGGGCCGTGATCAATGAGCTCGATCGCGATCTGGTGGGTCTCGGATCCGTCAAGGCACGCATTCGCGACATCGCCGCCTTGCTGGTGATCGACAAGCTGCGGATGAATCTGGGCCTGCAGGCCCAGGCGCCGAGCCTGCACATGAGCTTCACCGGCAACCCCGGCACAGGCAAGACCACCGTGGCGCTGCGCATGGCCGAGATCCTCTTCCGGCTCGGCTACGTACGTAAAGGCCATCTGGTGGCGGTGACGCGCGACGATCTGGTGGGCCAGTACATCGGCCACACGGCGCCCAAGACCAAGGAAGTATTGAAGCGCGCCATGGGCGGTGTGCTGTTCATCGACGAGGCCTACTACCTCTATCGACCCGAGAACGAGCGCGACTACGGACAGGAGGCGATCGAAATCCTGCTGCAGGTCATGGAGAACCAGCGCGATGACCTGGTCGTGGTCCTCGCAGGCTACAAGGATCGTATGGAGCGCTTCTTCCGCTCCAATCCCGGCATGAGCTCACGCATCGCCCACCACCTGGATTTTCCTGACTATGCTGCCGCCGATCTGCTGCGCATCGCCGAGAAGCTTCTCGAAGGGCACAACTACCGATTCGCCCCTGAAGCCCGCCGCGCGTTCGAGGAATATCTGCAACATCGTGTCCGCCAGCCGCACTTCGCCAATGCTCGCAGTGTGCGCAACGCGCTCGATCGCGCCCGGCTGCGCCAGGCGAGCCGGCTGTTTGCCGAGCGCGAGCGCCCCTTCACGAGCCAAGAGCTGACCACGATCGAGGCTGGCGATATCCGCGCCAGCAGAGTGTTCCAGACTGCCGCCGTGCACGTTGAAAGCTGAGCAGGAAGGAGTCGCGACGATGCACCTGGGGCGCACAACACTCTCGAAATTTCTGATCCAGCAGCTCACCGGGATCCCCGGTGCGAGCGAGCTCGGCGCGTTGCTGGTCGACGTCGCCGCCGCCGTCAAAGCGATAGCGGCGCTGACGGCCAAGGGTGCGCTCGAAGGCTACCTGGGCGAACACGGCGGCAGGAACGTGCAGGGCGAGGCACAGCAGAAGCTCGATGTGCTGGCGCACGAGGTGATGATCCGCAGTTGCGAGTGGGGCGGGCTGCTGGCCGGAATGCTGTCCGAGGAGTCGTCGGGACCCTGTCCGATACCGGGCGAATACGTGCGCGGCCGTTACCTGTTGGCGTTCGACCCTCTCGACGGCTCTTCCAACACCGACGTGAACGTGGCGGTGGGCACGATCTTCTCGGTGCTGCGCCACGAGCGCAGCGAGCCGCCCGGCAGCGCGGATTTCCTGCAGCCGGGCACGCGTCAGGTGGCTGCGGGCTACGCCATCTACGGGCCCGCGACCATGCTGGTGATCACCGTCGGCAAGGGTGTCCACGGCTTCACGCTCGATCGCGAGATCGGCAACTTCATTCTCACCCATCCGGAGCTACAGATCCCTGCCGACAGCAGCGAGTTCGCCATCAACACGAGCAATGCGCGCTTTTGGGAGCCGCCGGTCCACCGCTATGTGAGCGAGTGCCAGGCCGGTAGAACGGGCATACGCGCTCGCGATTTCAACATGCGTTGGATCGCCTCGCTCGTCGCCGAGGCGCACCGCATCCTGATGCGTGGCGGGGTTTTCATGTATCCGAGGGACACCAAGGACCCCAGCCGGGCAGGAAGGCTGCGGCTGCTGTACGAAGCCAATCCAATCGCGCTGCTCATCGAGCAGGCGCGCGGGCTGGCGACGACCGGTTACGAGCGCGTCATGCAGATCAAGCCGGACGATCTGCATCAGCGGGTGCCGCTGATCATGGGTTCGCGCAACGAAGTCGAGCGTATCGAGCGCTACCACGCCGAGTTCCAGAGCGGCACCGACCGCGCTTTCACTTCGCCGCTGTTCAATGAGCGCTCGCTGTTCCGCCCGGAGGCGCGGATCTGAATCGGAAAACAACCGCATGTCTCTCAAGCACCCGATAATCGCCGTTACCGGCTCCTCGGGCGCCGGCACCACCACGGTCATGAGGAGCTTCGCGCATATCTTCCGCCGCGAGGGGATCAAGGCCCAGGTGATCGAGGGGGATTCCTTTCACCGCTACAACCGCGCAGAGATGCGCGAGCGCGTGCAGGGGGCCGATCGCGGCCGCGAGCCCCCCATCAGCCACTTTGGGCCCGAGGCCAACCTGCTCGCAGAACTCGCCGGCACCTTCGCCGAGTACGGCGCGTCCGGGCGTGGCCAGGTGCGCCGCTACGTGCACGATGCTGCCGAGTCGCGGCAGCTCGGTTGCGCGCCAGGCACCTTCACGGATTGGCAGCCGATGTCCTCCGACAACGAGCTATTGTTCTATGAAGGCCTGCACGGGGCCTACGTGGGCGGCGGCGTTGATGTCGCCCGGCACGTCGATCTGCTGGTCGGCGTCGTGCCGATCGTCAATCTCGAATGGATCCAGAAGCTGCACAGGGATCGCAACCATCGAGGCTACACTCAGGAGGCGGTCGTCGACACGATACTGCGCCGCATGCCCGACTACGTGAACCACATCTGTCCGCAGTTCAGCCGCACTCATGTCAACTTCCAGCGCGTGCCCACGGTCGACACCAGCAACCCGTTCATCGCCGAGGACATTCCCAGTGCCGATGAGTCCATGGTCGTGATCCGGTTCGCGAATCCCAAGGGAATCGATTTCCCGTACCTGATCTCCATGCTGCACGGCTCATGGATGAGCCGGCCGAACAACATCGTCGTGCCGGGCGGCAAGATGGGTCTCGCGATCGAGTTCATTTTCACACCCATGGTGTTGCGGCTCATGGACCGCAAGAGACGCGCCTAGCCTCGGAGTCTGCGGCATGCACGACCGCACAGCGCCGGCGCGCGGCGCACGATCGCAGTGGAGTTTCGTGCACGCGGTACTGTTCGACCTCGATGGTACGCTGCTCGATACCGCCGCGGACATCACGCGCGCGTTGAACCGCGCGCTCGCCGAGCTCGGCCTGCCGAGTCTCGCGCGCAGCGAAGTCAGCCAGCTCATCGGGCGGGGCGTGCCCGCACTCGTGGAGCGTGTGCTCGAGCGCTGCGGCGCGCCCGGAATAGCAGCCGATGCAACGCGGTTGCTCGCTCGATTTCACCATCATTACGAGCGCCTGCACCATCACGGCGACATTCAGACGCGCGTGTATCCGGGAGTGGCGCGCGGGCTCGCCGAGCTGCACATCCTTGGCCGCAAGCTCGCGGTTGTGACCAACAAGCCGCGCAGCATGGCAGTCGAGCTGCTGGCGCGGTTGAATCTGGATCAGTGGATCGCGTCAGTCGTCGGCGGTGACGGCGGAATGCCGCGCAAGCCACACCCGCAGCCCTTGCTGCGCGCGTGCGAATTGCTCGAGGTGCCGCCGGCTCGTGCGCTCATGGTAGGGGACTCGCAGATCGACGTGTTAGCGGCGCGCGCGGCGGGATTGGCGGCCGTGGTGTGCGTTCCGTATGGGTACAACGAGGGCGTCGATCCGCGGACGCTGGCGTGCGACCTGTTCGTAGAGAGCATCGGCGAGCTGCCCGCGGTGCTCGGACCGCGCGCAGATCGCCTCCTCAGCGCAAGATCCGGGAACTGAGGAGCTGCGCGGGCATCAGCCTGCGGCGCTCGGTCATTCCAGGTGCATGCGCAATCCTGCCCAGATGCCAAGCGGCTGAGCGGGAGAGAGCGCGTTCTCGTTGGTCCAGTTGGCTGGGTCGGGAATGAACGAGCCGTTGGGGTTGAAAGAACTGCTGGTGAGGAATCCGGCCGTGGCGTAGCGCCGATCGAAGAGGTTGGTGAGGCGGGCGAAAACCTCGGCGTGGTCATTGATGTGGAAGGTGGCGTGCAGATTCACCACGGCGTAGCCGGGAAGTGAGCCGCTGCCGGTGATGTAGGCGCCAGCCGCGTTGGTCGCGCCTGCCTGGTTGGCATTGTTCTCGTTGCCATGCAGGAAGGAGCCGGAGGCGGCGACCAGATTGGCGCCGAAGTTCCAGCGTGTGCCGAGCTGGTAGTCGAGGATCAGCCGTCCGGTGTGCCGCGGGATGAGCGGCATGCGGTCGCCGGGGCGAACCAGAATGTCGCCGTCGGCGTTGGCCGTGCTGTTGGATGCAGCGTTGACCGGGAAGCTCGACTCGAAAGTGGCATCGACCAGGCTGTACATCAGCTGCCAGTGCAAGTGCCCTTGCCGACCCCCGAGGGCGAGGTCGAGTCCCTGACGACGCGTGCTGCCGACATTGGCGAAGTAGCCGGAGTTGGTTGCGGTGGCGACGAACTGGATGTCATTGCTGTTGAGCGTGCGAAAGGCGTCGGCACTCCACACCAGCTGCTGCTCGGCAAGGCTTGCGCGTACGCCTGCCTCGGCGGTCCGCGCCACCACCTGCTGAAGCGCGGGATCGCTGGCGAAGTCGTTGGGCAAGCCGCACGGCACCGCCGGATCGGCGCAGCCGAGCTCGATGACCGTCGGCGCGCGGCTCGCCTCGTTGTAGTCCGCGTAGAAGGTCAGAGTGTCGCGCGGTGTCACCGTGAAGCCGAAAGCCGGATTCACACGGCTGAAAGTGTGTTCGCCGCCGAGCGGGCGCACCTCGTCGAAACCGCTGCCGAAATCACCGATATCGGTATCGACGCTGTAGCCGTCGAGTGTCTCGGTGCTGCGGTTGTAGCGGATAGAGAAGGTGAGGTGCAGCAGCGCGTTCGGCGAGAGGGTGTCGGTGGCGTACACCCCGTAGATGCGATTGTCGCCAGTGAGCGAAATCACCGTCTGATTGTTGAACGGACTCTGCTGATAGATGAGCATGCGGTCGGCCGAGAGCTGACCATACTGGTAGGACTCGGTGAAGGTGTCGCTCGAGTCGTTGTAGTCCGCACCCAGGATCGCCTGGTTGGGCCAGCCGAACAAATCGTGCGAGTCGGTGAGCTGCAAAGCAAGGCCGGCAGTGCGCTGAGTGATGCGTCCGGTAGCGTTCTGACCGGGTGCGCACCAGGTGAGCGCGGCACGGTTCGCCGGCGGTGTACTGCAATCGATAGGCGGACCGCCGTAGTCGTCGTCGAGATAGCTGTCGTTGACGTTGCCGTTGATTGCGTCGGTGACCAGACGCCGATAGTAGACGTTTCCCGACAGCAGCAGCTTCTGCGTCACAAACTGGGTGCCCGTCAGGTTGATGAAGTTGAGCAGGTTCTGGGTGAAGTCGGGGGTGTAGCTGGTCTCGCGGCGGAAGTCGAGCATGCTTTGCGGCACCGCGCCGTTGCCATAGAGACTGGTATCCGCATAGGTGTAGCTGAGATCGAGATCGGTATGCTCGTTCTGCCAGCCGACCTTGCCGAACGCCTGCCAGAGACGCGTCGGCGAAAAGTCGCGCCAGCCGCTGTCGTCGAAGTAGCTGGCGGTCAGAAAGTAATCGAAATTGCCGAGCTCGCCGCCGGTCTCGCCTTCGAAGGAGCGCCGCCCGAAGGATCCGCCGTAGGCCTCGAGCTCGGTGCCCGGATTGTCGTGCCCGCTCTTGGTGCGCACGGAGAGCGCGCCGCCGAGCGTGTTGAGGCCGAACACCGGGTTGGAGCCTGACATCAGCGTTACCGTCGAGATGGCCGACTGCGGGATCAGATCCCAGTTGACGGTGTCGCCGAATGACTCGTTGACGCGCACCCCATCGACGTACACCGACAAGCCCTCGGGTGTACCGAGCAGCGGCGAAGCCGTGAAGCCGTGATAGTTGATGTCCAGCTGAAAGGGATTGGCGGCGCTTTCGCTGACGTTGACGCCGCTGAAGTTGTTGTTCAGGTAGTCGGCGAGGTCGAGGGTCAGCTGCCGGCGCATATCCTGGCTGTCGCCGGTCTGCACGTTGGCGGGTACCTGATTGAGCGGCAGGCCGAGACCTGACAGCGGGGTATTGGCGATTACCGTGACCTGCGGCAGCTCCTGCACCGCGGCCGGATTCGCGGGAGGCGGGGGCGTCGCATCACTCGCAGACGCGACGCCGGGCAGCGCTGAGCCAGCGACGCAAATCAGGATCCGCAGCTGCAGAATCGCATCCGAATGTGGCATCAGCCTTCCGTAGGTCGAGTGTAGAGAGCGTGTGCGGAATCCGTCCAGATGATTCCCGGCGCTGGTGCGTGCTACCGTTGCGCCCCCATCCTGCGCGCGGAGGGCAGCGCGTGATCGCAGTGTCGGGCATCGGCAACGGCAGATTCGCCGGCCTCGCCGCAGTGTTTGTGCTGGCGCGCTCCGCGCTGGCGCAGAGCCCGCCGCTTGCCGATGCGGTCGAGCGGGCGGCGCACCGCTACATCACGCGTCCGGCTCTCGAGGCGCCGATCCGCTTCCTGTCATCGGATCTGCTCGAGGGGCGCGGCCCGGCCACGCGCGGCGATCAGCTCGCGCGCCTCTATCTACAGACGCGGCTCGAAGGCATGGGATACCAGGGGGCATTTGCCAATGGCGCCTGGCAACAGCCGTTCGACATCGTCGGCATCAAGGGGCAGTTCCCGAACAGTTGGAGCTTCCAGGGTCGCGGGCAGCGCGTCGACCTTGCCTGGCGCGAGGACTACATCGCCGTAAGCGGGCTGCAGAAAGAGAATGTCGCCATCGACGATGCCGAGCTGGTGTTCGTCGGCTACGGCATCGAGGCGCCGGAGCTTCACTGGGACGATTTCAAGGGCATGGATCTCACCGGGAAAATCCTGGTGATGATGAACAACGATCCGGACTCGGATCCGGAGCTGTTCGCCGGCAAGCGCCGGCTCTACTACGGGCGCTGGGATTACAAATACGAAAGCGCTGCGCGCCACAGAGCAGCCGGCGCCATCATCATCCATACGACCCCGTCCGCCGGTTATCCGTGGCAGGTGGTGCAGAGCTCCTGGGGCGGCGAGCAGTTCGCACTGCCGGCGGGCGCAGAGCCGCATGTGCGTGTGAAAGCCTGGGCGACCGAAGAGTCGGTGCGGCGGCTGCTGCAGTCGAGCGGTTACGACCTGGACAAGCTCGTGACCTCGGCGCGCACGCGCGACTTTCATCCGGTACCACTCGGTATACGCACCTCGCTCAGCTTCACCAACCGGATCTCGAGCGTGCAGACGGCCAATATCGGCGGAGTGCTGCCCGGCAGTGATGCGCGACTCGCCGCGCAGATTCTGGTGCTCTCGGCGCACCATGACCACTTCGGCATCGGCGAGCCCGACGCGAGCGGCGATCGCATCTACCACGGTGCGGTCGACAATGCTTCCGGCTGCGCCCAGGTGCTGGCGATCGCGCAAGCGTTTGCGGCGCTGCCCGAGCGGCCGCGGCGCTCGGTGCTGGCGCTGTTCGTTGCGGGTGAAGAGCGCGGGCTGCTCGGCTCGAAGTACTACGCCGAGCATCCCACTGTCCCGCCGGGCCGCATTACCGCCGATATCAACATCGACGGCGGCAACATCTTCGGTCGTACGCGCGATGCGACCTCGATCGCCCTCGGCAAGTCCTCACTGGATGAGATCGCTGCCCGCGTCGCGGCCAGTCAGGGCCGCGTGGTGAAGGGTGACCAGTTCCCCGACCGCGGTTACTACTATCGCTCCGACCAGTTCTCCTTCGCGCGCATCGGCGTGCCGGCGCTGTTCTTCGATGACGGCACCGATTTCATCGGCCGCCCCCCGGACTGGGGCCGCGCGCAGATCGAGCAGTGGGAGCTGAAGAAATATCATCAGCCTTCCGACCGCCTCGAGGACAGCTGGAATTTCGACGGCATGATCGAGGACGCACAGCTGGCGATGCTGTCCGCGTGGCTCATCGCGCAGGCGGATGCCATGCCCAGCTGGAAGCCTGGGGATGAGTTCGAAGCGGCGCGCAAGCGCGCACTCGCCGCGGTGGGCGGACCCTAGCGGAGGCGCGCACGCGGCGGCTCGTTTCTCGGAGAAAAACATGTTCGAGCATCTCGAAGCGGTTGTCCCCGACCCCATCCTCGGCCTGATGGCGGCGTTCCGGGCCGACCCCGATCCGCGCAAGGTCGACCTCGGTATCGGTGTGTACCGTGATGAGCAGGGCCACACGCCGGTGCTGGAAGCAGTACGCGCCGCCGAGAGCGCGCTGCTCGCAGGCCAGACCACCAAGACCTACGTCGGGCCCGCGGGCAATCCCGGATTCAACCAGTGCATGGAGCAGCTGGTGCTCGGCGCCGCGCATCCCGCACTCGCGGACGGGCGGGTGCGCAGCGTGCAAACGCCGGGCGGCTGCGGCGCGCTGCGGCTCGGAGCGGAGCTCATCCGCACCGCCTCCCCGCATGCGGTGGTGCACGTCAGCACTCCCACCTGGGCGAACCACACCCCACTCCTTGCCGGCAGCGGGCTGCGCCTGGAGCGCTATCCGTACTTCGATCCAGCCACCGGCGGCGTGCAGTTCGCGGCGATGACAGCGGCGCTCGAGCGGCTGCCGCCAGGTGCCGTGGTGCTGCTGCATGCCTCCTGCCACAACCCGACGGGGGCGGATCTGGCGCAGGCGCAATGGCGCGAGCTGCTCGCACTGGTGAAGCGGCGCGGTCTCACGCCCTTCATCGACATGGCTTATCAGGGACTCGGCGAAGGCATGGAGGCGGACGCGTTCGGGCTGCGGCTGTTCTGCGCGGAACTCCCCGAGGTGCTGTGCGCCGTCTCGTGCTCGAAGAACTTCGGCCTGTACCGCGAGCGTACCGGCTCGCTGCACCTGATCAGCTCATCGTCCGCTGCGGCGGATGCGGCGTTCAGCCAGCTGGTGCGCATCGCGCGTGGCATCTGGTCGATGCCGCCCGATCACGGCGCTGCCATCGTGCAGGCGATCCTCGCCGAGAAGGAATTGCGCAGCCAGTGGGCGTCCGAGGTCGAAGCGATGCGGCGCCGCATCGAGGAGCTGCGCCTGCAGGTCGTGCAGCAGCTGCGCCGGCATTGCCCACAGCATGATTTTGGCTTCATCGCGCGTCAGCGCGGCATGTTTTCTTTTTTCGGCATCGACACCGCCCAGATACACGAGCTGCGTGAGCGCCATCACATTTACATGACCGATGACAGCCGCATGAACATTGCCGGCCTGCGCGCCGAGAATCTCGAGTATTTCGCGCGTGCGGTGGCGCAAGTGCTGGCGGGCCACGCTCACTCGGGCACGATGACGCGGTGAGTCGACTTCACCTCTTCCATGACGAAGTAGGTGTGCGTCTGCTGCACTCCGCGCACCGCCGCGATCCGATCACCAAGAAAGCGCCGGTAGCTCTCCATGTCGGTCACGCGCACCTTGAGCAGATAGTCGAAGCCACCGGCCACCATGTGGCACTCCATCACCTCTTCGTGCGCGAGCATCGCCTGCTTGAACCGGTCGAAGGCATCCGGCGTCGTTCGATCGAGCGATACCTCGACGTACGCGAGCAGCCCTAGTCCCAGTCTCCGCGGGTTGAGCCGCGCGAAGTAGCCCTCGATGTAGCCGCCAGATTCCAGGCGCCGTACCCGTTCGAGCGTGGGGGTAACCGTGAGATGCACCTCGCGCGCAAGTTGCGAGACCGGGGCGCGGCCATCCTGCTGCAGCCTCGCAAGGAGCCGCCGGTCGATGCGATCGAGCGAGCGATGCACCGTCGAATCACCTGCAGCAGAGCCCTTGGATGCCATACTCGGTAGTTAATTTTACTATTACAACGCTTTAAACGGATAATTATTCTCTAGGTGAACCGATAAAATAAGCGTAATTAACTGGTCGAAGTGAGCGCTCCATGGCGGCAAGCGGGATGATCGAGCGGATCGGCGGGGCGGGCACGCTCGCGGAACTGCGTGCGCGGCTGCGTGCGGCGACGCTGCGTCCGGAAGCCGGTGCCTCGGATGAAGCGCTCGCCGACCTCGCTCCGTCGCAAGAGGCGCTCGAGCGGGCGCGTGTCCGCGCAGCCCGCTGGGTGCAGGCGGCACGCGCCGAGCAGCGCTCGCGCCCGCTCGTCGAGCGAATGCTCGAGCAGTTTCCGCTCGACAGCGCTCAGGGCAAGGCGCTCATGAGCCTCGCCGAGGCACTCTTGCGCACCTCCGATCCCAAGCGCGCCGATCAGCTGATCGCCGAGCGCCTCGCGACCATCCGTGAAGTCGGTGTGCCGGGGGACACGGATCTACTGCTGCGCACGGGTTTCACGCTGCTCGGGGCCGCCGGACGGCTGCTGCCGGATGTGCTGGGGGAGCTCGCCGGTGAGTTCTCCACCGCGAGCCTCACACGGCCGGTCGTGGCTCCGGTAGTGCGGGCGGCGCTGCGCCAGTCGATGCAGCTTCTCGGCCATGCCTTCATCGTTGGTGAGACCATCGATGAAGCGCTCGCGCGCGGTGCGGACGATCCCGAGCTGGCCCTGTGCTCCTATGACGTGCTCGGAGAAGGGGCGCGTACCGAGGTCGACGCGCAGCGCTATTACGAGGCCTACGCACACGCCATCGAGGTGTTGCAGCGTCAGGCAGCCCAGGGTAGCCACGCGCGCTCGGGGATCTCGGTGAAGCTCTCCGCACTCGAGCCGCGCTACACGCTGCTGCAGAGCTCGCGCGTTCTCGAACGACTCGCGCCGCGGATGCTGGAGCTTGCGCGCAGTGCAGCGACGGCGCGCATCGGCTTCACCATCGATGCCGAAGAGGCCGACCGGCTGGACCTCTCGCTCGACATCCTCGAGACGCTCGCCCGCGATGCGCGCACCCGTGCATGGGACGGACTCGGGCTCGCGGTGCAGGCCTACGGGCGACGGGCGCCGCTGGTGATCGCCTGGGTGGCGCAGCTCGCGCGCGCGAGCGGCCGGCAGCTGAGCGTGCGGCTGGTGAAAGGCGCTTACTGGGACAGCGAGATCAAGCGCGCACAGGAGCGAGGTCTTGCGAGCTTTCCCGTGTACACCTCCAAGGCCGCCACGGACGCGAGCTACCTCGAATGCGTGCAGCATCTGTTTGCGGCGCGCGATGTGCTCTATCCGCAGTTCGCCACGCACAACGCCTATACCGTGGCCGCAGTGCTCGAGCTGGCGCCGCAAGGTGGCAGGTATGAATTTCAGCGCCTGCACGGCATGGGAGAAGCGCTCTACGCGGCCGCGCGCGCCGAACTCCCGGACCTGCCGCCGGTGCGGGTATATGCGCCGGTCGGCACCCACGAGGAGCTGCTTCCCTACCTCGTGCGGCGGCTGCTCGAGAACGGCGCCAACACCTCATTCGTTCATCAGTTCATGAATCCGCAGATACCCGTGGAGGAAGTGGTGCGCGATCCGGTCACATCGCTGGCCGCCGAGCCTGCGAGGCCGGCGCGGCTGCGCGAGCCCGGCGCGCTTTTCGGCCCCGAGCGCGCCAACTCGGCGGGCGAGGACTTCGGTGACCCCGCTACCCTCGCGGCGCTCGAAGCCGCACTGCGTGCGCAGGCAGGTGTAATCCATTCCGGCGGACCCATACTGAGCGGGCGGGCGGCGCGCGCTGCGAAAGTGCCGGTGAGCTCTCCCGCCAACACCGGCGAGGTCGTCGGATACACCCGCGATGCCACTGCAGCGGAGATCCGCACTGCCATGCAAGAGGCCGCCGCGGCGCAGCCCGAGTGGGATGCGACGCCGGCCGAAGCGCGTGCGGCCTGTCTGCTCAAAGCCGCCGACCTGCTGCAGCAGCGGCGCGAGACTTTCCTGAGCCTGCTGGTGCGCGAGGCCGGCAAGACGTTGCCGGATGCGATGGCGGAGCTGCGTGAAGCGGTCGACTTCTGCCGCTATTACGCCGCACGTGGTCGCGAGCTATTCGCCGCCCCCGAGCAGTTGCCCGGTCCGACCGGCGAGCGCAACACGCTCGCGCTCAACGGCCGCGGCGTGTTCGTGTGCATCAGTCCATGGAACTTTCCCCTGGCGATATTCACCGGCCAGATCAGCGCTGCGCTCATGGCGGGCAATGCCGTGGTCGCGAAACCCGCTCCCGCCACGCCGCTCATCGCGCATGCCATGACGCGGGTGCTGCACGAGGCAGGAGTCCCACCCGCGGTGTTGCAGCTTGCACCTGCCGACGGCCCGCCGTTCGGCGAGGTCGCGCTTACCCACCCCGCGCTCGCCGGCGTCGCTTTTACCGGCTCGACCGCCACCGCCAGCACCATCAACCGCACCCTCGCCAACCGCCCAGGAGCGATCGTGCCGCTCATCGCCGAGACCGGCGGGGTGAACGCCATGGTGGTCGATGCCACCGCACTCGCCGAGCAGGTGGTCGATGACGTCGTCACCTCGGCGTTCACGAGCGCGGGACAGCGTTGCTCTGCGCTGCGCGTGCTGTACCTGCAGGAAGAGATCGCCGAGCGTGTCATCACCATGCTGATCGGCGCGATGCGCGAGCTGAAGATCGGTCCGCCGGAGGAACTCTCCACCGATGTCGGGCCGGTGATCGGCGCAGCGGCGCGGGCACGCCTCGCGCGCCACGCCGGGCGGATGCGCCGCGAGGCACGGCTGCTGTATGCCTGCGAGCTCGATGCGGCACTCGCGCAGACGGGTCATTTCTTCCCGCCGCATCTGTTCGAGCTCAAACGGCTGGACCAGCTCGCCACCGAGGAGTTCGGTCCAATCCTGCATGTGGCACGCTACCGCAGCGATCAGCTGCCCGAGGTGCTGGCAGCGATCCGCAGCACGGGCTTCGGCCTCACTCTCGGCATCCATACACGTGTCGAGAGTCTGGCCGAGCACGTGTTCCGCGCACTGCCGGTCGGCAACACCTACGTGAATCGCAACATGATCGGCGCGGTGGTGGGTGTGCAGCCTTTCGGCGGCCAGGGTCTTTCGGGCACCGGACCGAAGGCGGGCGGACCACACTACCTGCTGCGCTTCGCCAACGAGCGCACGCTGACCATCAACACGGCGGCGATCGGCGGGAATGTCGAGCTACTGTCGTGAAAGGAGCAGAGATGACTGAGTACAAGGGGAAATGTTTCTGTGGTGCAGTGGAATTCACCGCTAGCGGCGAGCCGGTGGCGATGGGCTACTGTCACTGCGAATCCTGTCGCCACTGGTCGGCGGGCCCGGTGAATGCCTTTACCTTGTGGCAGCCGGCCGCGATACGGGTCACGCGTGGCGTGGACAACATCGGCACCTACAACAAGACGCCGGTGAGCTACCGCAAGTGGTGCAAGAGCTGCGGCGGCCATCTGTTTGCCGAGCATCCGCCGCTGAAGCTCACCGACGTGTTCGCCGCGATGATTCCGCAACTGAAGTTCCAGCCCGCGGTGCACGTCAACTACGGCGAAGCCGTGCTGCGGATCAGCGACGGATTGCCGAAGCTCAAGGATTTCCCGAAGGAGATGGGCGGGTCCGGGGAATCGCTCCCGGAGTGAGCCTGTCTCAGGCGGGGGGTGGCGCCGCTGCAGGCGGCGGGCGCGGCGGCTGAGGATGGCCATCGTCCTCGTGCAGCTGCTCCATGAGCGCATCGAGTGAATCGAGCGCAGCTGTGCAGGTGCTGCCGCGGCAGATGTAGGCCACGGGGTGGGCGCGCGGAGTCTTGTCCGCGAGTGCGGGGGGCAGGTTCCCCGCCTCGGCGGGGATCGCGAGCACCAGGCGGTGCGGAGCGTAGCAGCGCGCGAGCGCGAGACTCCAGCCCTCGATGGTGCGCGCTTCGCCACGCAGCACCACGATTTCAGGCGGCGTCAGCAGCTCTTCCAGCGCCCCGAGCAGGCTCACGTGCCCCGGGGGATACTGCGTAATGGCGGGCCAGGCGGCGCGCAGCGTGCGCTCTGCCGCCGCGAGGTAACGCGGCTCGGCCAGCAGGTGCCCCATGCGCAGCAGCACTCGTGCGGCGATGCCGTTGCCGGAAGGCGTCGCGTCATCGCTGAAGGTCTTGCTGCGATGGATCAGCACTTCGTGATCGTCCGAGGTGAAATAGAAACCGCCTGCCGCATCGTCAACGAAATGCCGCAGCACCACCTCGAGCAGCTCGCGCGCGAAAGCCAGTTCCGCGGCGCTGAAGCGCACCTGCTGCAGCTCGAGGATCGCATCGGCGAGATACACGTAGTCATCGAGGTAGGCGTTGAGGTGCGCGCGTCGCTCCATGTAGGTCGCGAGCAGGCGACCGCCGCGCCACAGCGTCGTACGCATGAAATCGAGGGCACGCGTCGCGGAGACCGCGAGGTCCTCGCGCCCGAGGGCGCGCGCGGCCACCGCCATGCTGCGGATCATTAGCGCATTCCAGGACGCGAGGACCTTGTCGTCCCGCGCCGGGCGCACGCGCGTGGCACGCACCGGCAGGAGCCTGGCGCGGGCCGCTGCGATGAGCGCCCGCACCTCTTGCTGCGTGCGCTTCACCTGCCGTGCGATGTCCTCTATGGAGGCGGCCACGTACAGATGCCAGCGACCCTCGAAATTCGCCGCGCGATCGAGGCCGAAGCGCGCCGCGAATACCGCGAGCTCATCCGCGGTGAGCACGGCGCGCACCTGCTCGCGCTCCCATACGTAGAACTTGCCCTCGTGGCCTTCGGAGTCGGCGTCGAGACTCGAATAGTAGCCGCCCTCGCTCGACTGCATCTCCCGCAGCACCCAGTCGGCGGTCTCGTTGGCAGTTTTTCCGTACAGCGCGTCGTCACTCGCGAGCGAAGCCTGCGCGTACGTGGCGAGCAGCAAGCCGTTGTCGTAGAGCATCTTCTCGAAATGCGGGATCATCCAATACTCATCGACCGAATAGCGGCAGAAGCCGCCGCCGAGCTGGTCGTTGATGCCACCCTCCGCCATGCGGCGCAGTGTGAGCGTCGCCATGTGGAGCGACTGCAGGTCCGGCTCGGGGGCCTGCGCGCTCGCATGCCAGCGCCGTAGCAGCCACTCGATCATCTCCGCATGCGGAAACTTCGGTGCACCTCCAAAGCCGCCATTGCGTGAGTCGAAGCCGCGCGCAAGCTGCGCGCGGCAGGCGGCAAGCGGTGCGTCGGTGAGCTCGCTCTCCGGCCCGGCCGGCTGCGGAGTGAGCTCTGCGAAAGCCGCCATCAGCGCCTCGTTCTGCGTGTTCAGCTCAGAGGCGTGGTCGCGGTAGTAGGCGGCGACACGTTGCAGGACGTCCGTGAAGGCCGGCAGGCCATGGCGCGCTTCCTTCGGAAAATAGGTCCCGCCGAAGAAGGGCCGCTGGTCGTCATGAGTCAGGAACATGGTGAGCGGCCAGCCGCCGCTGCGTTGTGTCAGCATCTGCTGCGCGATCTGATAGATACGGTCGATGTCGGGACGTTCCTCGCGATCGACTTTGATGTTGATGAAGTTGTCGTTGAGGATCTTCGCGGTGGCTTCGTCTTCGAAGCTTTCTTCACTGAGACGATGGCACCAATGACAGGCATGGTATCCGACGCTCAGGTGAATCGGTTTCTTCTCAGCGCGCGCGCGCGCGAGTGCCTCTTGATCCCATGGATACCAGTCCACCGGATTGTGTGCGTGTTGACGCAGATAAGGGCTCGTCTCGCTGGCGAGGCGGTTCGTATGTTTGGGGTTGCCGTCGCTATCGAAATGCTTTGTCTGCGTCATCGTTCCAGGTCCATCGTAGGGGACGAGTAACGCCGGCGGGGAGCCGCACGCGAGCAGATATACGTTTCAGCGATAGTTAACCAAATGGTTAACCATCGGCCAGGATAGCTGTGAAAATCTCGGCAAGTACTTCGCCTGATTTCACCGTGCATTGACGCTCAGTGCCGAGGATGCGCACTCGCGTCTTCTCCACAAGACATCGCGTGCAAAGCTGACTCTCAAGGGCCGCCGCGCGCTTTCTGTATACTCCGAATCCACCCCTCCCGCATTGCAATCTGATGTCCCGTCCTGCACCTGCCTTAGCCCAACCCGCCGCTGCCGAAGCGCGCGTGCTGCGCCTGAAGCGCGGCGAGGAGCGGCGGCTCGCGGCCGGCCACCTGTGGGTGTTCAGTAATGAAGTCGATACCGAGCGCACACCGCTCGGGCAGTTCGCGTCCGGTGCGCTGGTCGAGCTGCGCTCCTATCGCGACAGCTTTCTCGCCTACGCCTACGTCAATCCGCATGCGCTGATCTGTGCACGCATCCTGTCGCGTGATGCGGCGCAGCCGGTGACCGCGGAGCTCATCGAGCAACGCCTGATCGCCGCACTGGCGCTGCGCGAGCGCGTTGGCGATGCACGCTACTGCCGATGGGTGTTCGGCGAGTCGGACCTGTTGCCTGGCCTGGTGCTCGATCGGTACGGTGAGGTGGTCGTCGGTCAGATAGCCACGGCCGGCATGGAGGCGCTGCGCGCGCCAATCGAGAGCGCGGTGCGCCGCATCGTGCAGCCCCAGGCGCTCATCTGGAAGAACGACTCCGCCGCACGTGACCTCGAGCAACTGCTGCACGAGGTGCAGCCAGCGTTCGGTGAGCTGCCGGCGCAAGTCGAAATCCTCGAGGCGGGGCTCGGCTTCGCTGCGCCGCTCGCGGAGGGTCAGAAGACCGGCTGGTTCTACGACCAGAGCGCCAATCGCTCACGCCTCAGACGTTATGTTGCTGGAGGCGCGCGCGTGCTCGATGTGTGCTCGTACGTCGGCGCCTGGGCGCTGAGCGCGCTCCATCATGGCGCGCTCCGTGCCTGCTGCGTCGATTCATCGCCGCTCGCGTTGCAGTACGCCGAGGCCAACGCGCGCCGCAACGGTAAGACCATCGAGCCGCTGCGCGCAGACGCCTTCGTTGCGCTCAAGATGCTCATCGCGCAGGGCGAGCAGTTCGATGTGGTGGTGCTCGACCCGCCTGCCTTCATCAAGCGCAAGAAGGATATTCCGCAGGGGCAGGCCGCCTACCGCAAGCTGAACCAGCTGGCACTCGCACTACTCGCGGACGGTGGATTGCTGGTGTCGTGCTCCTGCTCCTATCACCTGGCCGCCGAGCAGCTGCTCGAAGCCATACAGGCGGCTGCCCGGCACAGCGGGCGGTTCGTGCAGATCCTCGAGGCGGGCGGCCAGTCGCCTGACCACCCGCTGCACCCTGCGATTCCGGAAAGCCGTTACCTCAAAGCGTTCTTCTGCCGCGCGACACGCGCGGTCGGCTAAACTTCCCGCCCCATGCTCGTTTATCCCGGATTCAACCCGATAGCCTTCGAGATCGGCCGCGTCAAGGTTCACTGGTACGGAATCATGTACCTGCTCGGCTTCGCCGCGGCCTGGTGGCTTGCGCGGCGGCGCGCGGCACGCGCGGGCTCAACCTGGAAACCGCAGGATGTCGATGACCTGATCTTCTTCGCGATGCTCGGGGTCATCTTCGGCGGCCGCATCGGCTACGTCCTGTTCTACGGTCTCACCTTCTGGGCCAGCGATCCGTGGTACCCGCTGAAGATCTGGGAGGGCGGCATGTCCTTTCACGGCGGTCTCATCGGGGTGGTCGTGGCGCTCACGCTGTTCGCGTGGCGCCGCGGGCGCAATGCCGCGGACGTCTACGACTTCACCGCGCCGCTGCCGGCGCTCGGACTGTTCTTCGGCCGCATCGGCAACTTCATCAACAGCGAGCTGTGGGGCAAGGTGACCACGGTCCCGTGGGGCTTCCGGGTAAATGGCGTCGTGCGCCACCCGTCCCAGCTGTACGAGGCGGCGCTCGAAGGCCTGCTGCTGTTTGCGGTGCTGTGGTGGTTCACCTCGCGTCCGCGGCCGCGCCTCGCGCCGTCGGGGTTGTTTCTGCTGATTTATGGTGTGGCGCGCTTCCTGATCGAGTTCGTGCGTGTGCCGGATGAGCACATCGGCTATCTCGCCGGCGGCTGGTTGACGGAGGGACAGGTGTTGTCGCTCCCCATGATCCTGGCGGGCATCGGTCTGCTGGCCTGGGCTTACCGCGTCCGCCAACCCTCGGGCAACTTCGTCAGCGCACAGGTGACGGCCGCTTCATGAAGCAGTACCTCGAGCTGCTGCAGCGCATACGCACCCGCGGCGTGCGCAAGGCGGACCGCACCGGCACCGGCACGCTGTCGCTGTTCGGCGAGCAGCTGCGCTTCGATCTAGGCGCCGGTTTCCCGCTCGTCACCACCAAGAAGATCCATCTGCCGTCGGTAGTGTACGAGTTGCTCTGGTTCCTCCAGGGTGGCACCAACGTCGCGTGGCTGCGCGAGCACGGCATCACCATCTGGGACGAGTGGGCCGATGAGCACGGCGAGCTCGGCCCGGTGTATGGACGGCAGTGGCGTGCCTGGGCCACCGCCGATGGCCGGCACATCGATCAGATCTCGTGCGCGATCGAGCAGCTCAGGCGCAATCCCGATTCGCGCCGCATCATGGTGAGCGCCTGGAACGTGGGCGAGCTCGAGCGCATGCGGCTCGAGCCATGCCATGCCTTCTTTCAGCTGTACGTGGCCGCCGGACGCCTGTCGTGCCAGGTGTATCAGCGCAGCGCCGACGTTTTTCTCGGGGTACCGTTCAACATCGCCAGCTATGCGCTGCTCACGCACCTGTTCGCGCAGCAGTGCGACTTCGTTCCCGGCGAGCTCGTGTGGACCGGGGGCGACTGTCACCTGTACCTCAATCATCTCGAGCAGGCGGACCTGCAACTTCAGCGCAGTCCGCTGCCGGCGCCAGGCCTCGTCATCCACCGCCGCCCGCCGAGCATCTTCGACTACCGCTACGAGGACTTCGAGTTCCGCGGCTACCAGCACCATGCGCCGATTCGCGCGCCGGTGGCGGTATGAGCGCCGCACGTGATGGTGCCGCGCTGGCCATCGAGGTGCGCGCATCGTCGCTGCACGGCCTCGGCGTGTTCGCCGCGCGCCGCATCCCCAGGGGCACGCGCATCATCGAGTATGCCGGTGAGCGTGTATCGCATGCGGAAGCCGACCGCCGCTACGAAGACAAGGATGCCGGCGACGCCCACACTTTCCTGTTCATCGTCGATGAGCGCACCGTCATCGATGCCGGCGTCGGCGGCAACGAGGCGCGCTTCATCAATCATGGCTGCGATCCGAACTGCGAGTCGGTGATCGAGAACCGCCGCGTATTCATCGATGCGTTACGCGCCATCGAGCCAGGCGAGGAGCTGACGTACGACTATCAGATCCAGCGCGAGCCCGATGACCCGCCGGAGGTCGATGCGATCTTCGCCTGCCGGTGCGGCAGCAAGCGCTGCCGCGGCAGCATGCTTTGGCCGCCGCAGCACCGAGCGCACAACCCGCGGCGCGCGCCGCAGCGTTGAGCGTAGTTGCGGCTTCGCCGAGCCACATGCATCACTCGCGCCGCCTCACTCTGTCGTCCATCGTCGGCGCGACAGGCATCGTCTATGGCGACATCGGCACCAGCCCCCTGTACGCCCTGCAGCAGGCGGTGGGCGAGGCCGGTAGCTTCGATGCTGCAGCGGTGCTCGGGGTGCTGTCACTCATCTTCTGGGCGCTCGCCATCTCGGTAACGCTCAAGTACGTCACCATCATCATGCGTGCCGATAACGAGGGGGAAGGCGGAATCCTGGCGCTGTTTTCGCTCGCGCAGCGGCGGCTGATCCACGGCAGTACCTGGGGCAAGGTAGCCGTCGGACTCGCGCTCGCCGGCACGGCGTTCTTCTTTTGCGATGCGCTCATCACACCCGCCATCTCGGTGCTGAGCGCCGTGGAGGGACTCGAGCTGCTCAGTCCCGATCTGAAGCAGGCGGTCGTCCCGATCACTTTGCTGGTGCTGGCGGTGCTGTTCGGCTATCAGCGGCACGGCACCGCGCGCGTCGGCAGCCTGTTCGGGCCCATCATGGTGCTGTGGTTCGTGGTGATCGCCACGATCGGGATATTTCCCATCCTGCGCCATCCACAGGTGCTCGCGGCGCTCAACCCGCTCGCGGGTGTCGCGCTGCTCGCGCACCGACCGCAGGTCGCGCTCGCGGTGATCGGCGCGGTATTCCTGGCGGTTACCGGGGCGGAAGCGCTGTACGCCGATATGGGACATTTCGGGCGCACGCCGGTGCGCGTCTCCTGGTACACGCTGGTCCTGCCGGCCCTGGTCATCGATTATTTCGGCCAGGGAGCGCTGCTGCTCGAGCTCGGTAAGCCCATCGAGCATCCGCTCTATCGCCTGGTTCCACCCACAGTGCTGCCCTGGCTCCTAGTGCTGGCGACCGCCGCGACCGTGATCGCATCGCAGGCGGTGATCTCCGGAGCTTTCTCCATGGCTCGCCAGGCCGTGCACCTCGACCTGCTGCCGCGGCTGCGCGTGCTGCAGACCTCGGCGCTCGAGCATGGACAGATCTACGTGCCGATGGTGAACTGGCTGGTCTTCATCGCCGTGTGCGGCTTCGTCATTGGTTTCGGCTCCTCCGATGCGCTCTCGGGCGCGTACGGTGCGGCGGTCGTCGGCACCATGGTCGTCACCACGGTGCTCGGCGCCTTCGTCGCCGCGACGCAGTGGAACTGGCCGAAGTGGCAGGTCGGCGGCATATTCGGGTTGCTGCTGGTGACCGACCTCGGGTACGTGGCCGGCAACATGACCAAGGTGCCCACCGGCGGCTGGATCCCGCTCACACTGGGCGCGATCCTGTGCCTGATCTTCACCACCTGGCGCAACGGACGGCTGGAGCTGCGCGCCGCGCTCGCCAAACTGGCCGTGCCCCGTGGCGAGCTGCCGAAGCTGGTGGCAGGAGTGCATCGCGTGCCCGGCACCGGAGTGTTCCTCGCCAGCAATTCGCACCTCGTGCCCTCGGCGCTCATTCGCAACATCGAGCACAACGGTGTGGTGCACCAGCGCGTCATCATCCTCAATGTCGAGATCGCCGACACGCCACGGCAGGATCCGGTACGGCGGCTGCAGATCGAGGAAGTGCTCCCCGGGGTGTTCTATGTGACCGCGCGTTTCGGCTTCATGGAGACTCCGGATGTGGCGGAAGCGCTCAAGGCCTGCCGGGCCCGCGGCCTGCGGGTCTTCACCGAGGACAGCTCATTTTTCGTCGGCCGACACGTGGTACGCGCACGCCCGCTCACCGGGCTGCGCGGGCTGCAGCGGCGGCTGTTCGCCCGCATGCAGCAGTACAGCACGCAGGCGGCTGAGTTCTTCCGCATGCCCTTTCGCGATGTCGTCATTCTCAACACCGCAGTCGAGATCTGACGGCCACCCCGAGAAAGCACGCTTCACGCGAGGATCGGGTGCTATTTGCCGACCATCAAGACGCTGACATTGACTTTGCGGCTCCGCGATCTGCAATAATCCGCCGCCATGAGCGCCGGGCCGCCGTTCATCTCGCTGATCGTCGCCATGGCTCAGAACGGCGTCATCGGCCGCGACAACTCCATGCCCTGGCGACTGCCCGAGGATCTCAAGCGCTTCCGCGCTTTCACCCTCGGCAAGCCGATTCTCATGGGTCGCAAGACCTTCGAGTCGATAGGCCGGCCGCTGCCCGGACGGACCAACCTGGTGCTGACACGCGACCGCAGCTGGTATGCGCACGACGTGACGGTGGTTCATTCGGTCGAGGAGGCGCTGACGCAGGCGGCCGCAAGCGATGAGCTGGTAGCGATCGGTGGGGCGGAAATCTATCGTTTGGTGCTTCCGGTCGCACGCCGCATCTACCTGACGCACGTGCACGCCGACATCCCGGGAGATATCACTTTCCCGGAGTTCGACGCGACGCAATGGGCGGATGTCGAATACAGCAGTCAGCCTGCGGACGAAAGTCATGCTTATCCGCTGACCTTCGTAACCCTCGAGCGCCGCAACGCGCCCGAGGTACCGCGACAGCACTGACGCCGCAAACAGCAGTGCGTTCATCGGCGCACGCCCACGGTGCGTACGAGCGCTCATCGAAGGCGCGCCCGGTGCACCGGAAAGTCAGGTCCCATGCTGGTAAGTGGGGCGCGGCGCTTCCGGCGGCTCCGCCCCGAGCGCGGGAAGCCGCGCATGGACCAGCCGCTCGGCGAGCGGCGAATCCGCGCCCGCCGCCGCGGTGTCCAGCTCCTGCAACAGTTGCTCCTGCAGTGCGCCGCGCCGCCGCGCTTCGGCATAGGGAATTTCCGGGTGGAACATGACCATCGAATAGCGCGGGATGAATCGATCGGGGAAGCGCCGCTCGAGCGCCATGGCGAGCGCTTTGCGGCGCACGAAGCCGGCATCGAGAACGGTATCGCGCATCTCCAGGTAGTTCTCCAGCGCCATCTGCGCGATAGCCGCACTGTTCTCCCGGCGCGACTGCTCGAAGCGCGCGAAGAGCTCCGACCAGCTGTCGGCCGCATCGAGCAGGGCATCGAGCTCAACGCAGTCCTCGAACGCCGCATTCATCCCCTGGCCATGGAAGGGCACGATGGCATGTGCGGCATCGCCGAGCAGCAGCAGCGCACCTGCGATGTGCCAGGGCGCCGCGCGGATCGTACCGAGCTGTCCCTGCGGGTGGGCGCTGAACTGCGCCGCAAGATCCGGCAGCAGCGGCAAGGCGTCCGCGAATTCCCGCGAGAAGAACTGCCGCACCGCCTCGGCTGAGGCGAGCGCGGCGAAGCTCAGCGGGCCGGTGCGCGCGAGGAAGAGTGTGGCGGTGAAACTTCCGTCGGTATTCGGCAGCGCGATCAGCATGAAGCCGCCGCGCGGCCATATATGCAGCGCATGCCGCTCGAGTGTGCCGGCCGCGGCGGGCGGTATGGTGAGCTCTTTGTAGTCGTGGTCGAGCCAGTCCTCGCGCACCTCGATCCGCCCTGCGGTGGCGAGGCTGGCGCGCAAAGCCGAGCCTGCGCCATCGGTGGCGATGGTGGGCACGAGCGGCAGGTGGTATTCGGTGCCCTGGAGAGCATCGCGGAAAAGCAGACGCTGCGCGACCACGTCCGCACCCACGCACTGCTGATTGAAGTGCACAGTGACATTCGCATGCCGTGCGGCCGCTTCGATGAGCACCCGGTTCAGATCCGCGCGGCCCACCGAATATATGACCTCGTGCGCGCGCTGCCCGTAGGGCTGCAGCAGCGGTGTGCCGCCGCGCTCGTGGATCATGCGTCCGCGCATCGCGATCAGCAGCGGTTGGACACGCTCGAGCACGGCCGCGCGCTCGAGCGCGCGCAACCCGCGCGCGGCGAGCGCGAGATTGATGGAACGGCCGCGCTCGGGACGCGACTGCCGGGGATCCGCCCGCCGCTCGTACAGCGTGACCGCGATTCCCCGACGCGCGAGCAGCAGCGCGAGCAGCGCGCCCGCGAGTCCCGCCCCTACGATATTGACCCGGGCGGGCGCACGCAGCGTCATGCCCCCGCCTGCAGTATGTCGCTGAGCGCGCGTGCGAAGTGCCACACGTCCTCGAAGCGGTTGTAAAGCGGCACTGGAGCCACGCGAATGATGTCGGGCGAGCGCCAATCACAGACCATTCCGCGCGCGGCGAGCGCATCGAACACCTGCCTGCCGTGGTGCTCGCCGGCGGCAAGGCGCAGCGAGAGCTGACAGCCGCGCCGTTTCGGGTCGCGCGGCGTCAGGATCTCGACCTCGGGGGCGAGCGGTTGCAGCAGCTCCTCGAGCAAACCGGTGAGCGCGACTGACTTGGCACGCAGCGCCTCAATGCCGGCCTGCAGGAATATCGACAGCGAGGCGATCAGCGGGGCGGCGGCCAGGATCGGCGGATTACTGATCTGCCAGGCGGCGGCACCGGACGCTGCGCGGAATTGCGGCTCCATGAGAAAGCGCGTCGACTCCTCGTGGCCCCACCAGCCGGCCAGGCGCGTCCCGGGCAGGGTGCCGCCGTGAGCCGTGCGCGGCTGGGCCTCGCTGTGCCGCTGGTGCACGAAACAGCCCCCGATCGCGCCGGGTCCGCCATTGAGGTACTTGTAGCTGCACCAGACGGCGAAGTCGGCGTCCGCCGCGTGGAGCGCGAGCGGGGTGTTGCCAATGGAGTGTGCGAGATCGAAACCCGCGACCGCGCCTGCGGCGTGCGCGGCGCGCGCGATGCGCGCGAGGTTGAAGGCCTGGCCGGTGCGAAACTGCACCCCGGGCCACAGCACGAGCGCGATCTGCCCATCGTAACGGGTGAGGTACGCTTCGATGAGCTCCTCGGGCAGCGTGGCTTCGCCTGCGGGCGGAGGCAGCTCGAGCAGCGCGTCCTGCGGATCCAGCCCGTGCCAGGCGATCTGCGAGGTCACAGCGTGCCGATCCGAGGAGAACGCGCCGGCCTCCATCAGGATGCGGGTGCGCTTGCCTTGCGGCCGATAAAAGCTCGCCAGCATCAGGTGCAGGTTCACCGTGAGTGAGTTCATGGCGACGACTTCGTCGGGTCGCGCGCCACCGAGCGCCGCAAGTCCGGCGGTCAGGTTCTGGTGATAGGGAACCCAGGGGCGGCGACCATGCTCGTGCGCCTGCACCGCGAGCTGCGCCCACTCCTCGAGCTCTTCGTTCACCAGCGCACGGGCCGAAAGCGGCAAGAGCCCGAGCGAATGGCCGCAGAGGTAGACGAGCGAGCGTCCGCCGGTACCCTGCGGCAGCGCGAAACGATCGCGAAAGCCCGCGAGCGGATCGCGCGCATCGCGCTCGCGTGCAGCCGCGAGACTGTGCCCCGTGCTCATGCGGCGCGCAGCGTCACGGCGTACAGCAGCGGCCGGCTCGGCACGGCATCGCCGCCGAGCGCCGGCACCTGCAGCTCGAGCAGATAGGCGCCATCGTCAAGTGCTTCGGGAATGAAGGCGAGCTCCGTGATGGTCGCGTCCGCGCGGCTAGCCTCGGCGAGCCGGACACTGCCGCGCGGCAGACCGAAGAACAGCCGGTGCGCGCTGAGCCGTCCGTCATCGTGCGCGCGGTCGATCGAGGGCAGATCGACCACCAGGTGCAGTACGCCGCGGCTCACCAGCAGCACCGCAGCCTCCTGCGACAGGTACGGTGGGATCTCGCCGCTGTAGTCGCGCGCGCGCTTGTACTCCCCGTTGGGGAGCGTCCGGATGACCACCGCGCGCGGGTGGAACGGCAAGTCCACCGGCCAGGCCTGCTCGAGTGCGCGGCGCGTGATCAGGCGGTCGCCGGGCTGCGGCAGCGGATAGCTTCCTTCCCCGCCGGCAGCTTCGGCGGCCACCGACAGCAGCACTGCCGGCACGAGGCCTGCTGGAGCTACACGCCACGCGTCCAGGCGCTCGCGGGTGAGGTGCCCGCTGCATTCGGTGTGCGTGCCGTTGCAGTGCGGGATGAGCGTGATCATCTCGCAGTTACAGCTCGAGCCACGCTCGACCGAGCCGCGAAATTCACCCTCGTGCGTCTCGTAGGCACGCGAGCTCGCACGCGGAGCGCCGAAATGCCGTGGCTGGGGACCTGCGAAATCCAGCTCGAGCGCAAGGTCCAGCGGGCGGGACAGATCGACGACGAGCTCCCGTCCATCGATCACGACGCGTGCCTGCACTTCAGGCGCGCTCCATGACCGAGTGACAGCGCGCGCAGGTGCGCGGCTCCACGCTGGCAAAAAAGCGCTCGAACACCGGGGGAAACTGCTTCTCGATGTCGGTGAGCTCGAAGAACTCCTCGTACAGCAGATGCCCGCAGCGCTCGCAGTACCACTGGAAGCCATCGAGCTCGCCGCTGCGGCGTGCCCGCTCGATGACGAGACCCACCGTGTTCGCCGGACGCTGCGGCGAGTGCGGCACCTTCGGTGGCAGCAGCAGCACCTCCCCGGCGCGGATCGGCAAATCCACGGCGCGGCCCTCCTGCACGGTCCTCAGCACCATGTCACCTTCCAGCTGATAGAAGAACTCCTCGCCCGGGTCGACGTGGTAGTCCTTACGCGCATTCGGGCCGCCGACCACCATGATGATGAAGTCGCCGTCGCGAAATACGCGCTTGTTACCGACCGGTGGGCGCAGCTGCGCGCGGTTCGCATCGATCCATTGCCGCAAGTTGAATGCCTGCAGGGATTGCATGTGGCCTCCGTGCCTTCGTATGGTACGCCGGGTGAAACGAGGAGTTCATGGGATGCGACTCAGACCCTATGGCGCCCCGCTGCGGTCAGCGGTCCTGGTATTCGCCCTCACCGCCGCCGGGTGCTCGCACCTGCATTGGCCCTGGCACAAGCAGCCGCCTGCCGCGCCGCCGGCGGTCCACTACCTCGAGGTTGGCGGCAGCGGCGCAGCCACCGTGCTGGCGCAGTACTGGAAGCGCAACACTTTGGTCGTCGACCTCACTGCAGCCAGCGGCAGTGGCAGTCTCAGCCTGCGCCCCCCCGCGCAGGGGTGGCCGGTGCGCGTGGCGCTGCGCGTTACGCCGGGCGCGATTGGCGAGCTCGATGTGCGCGGCGCGGAACGCGTGGTGCTGCCAATCGTTCCCGGCGCGGCCAAGCCCGTCGACCTCGAGCTCGCACCCGAGGTCTACACTGCCAAGACTCCGGAGATCGACGTGGCCTGGGGCCCGGGCCCCACACCGGCCACTTGAGACCGGCGCCGCCCACCCGGTACGGTCAGGGGAGCGCAACAGGGATCTTTCGCTCCGCGGCGCCTCAGTTCCCAGCGATCTGCTGGTATGCGACGCATGGCACGCTGACCGGCGGGCGATCGCTATCGAGGTCGACCGCGGTGAGGCTGCCACCCCAGACGCAGCCGCTGTCGAGACCGAGCACGTCCGGCTGCTGGATCAGCCCGAGCGCCGACCAGTGACCAAACACGACGCGTACGTCGCGTGTCGCGCGCTGCGGGTGCTCGAACCACGGCCGCAGCGGCGAGGGTGGCGAGGGCGGCGGACCCTTGAGGCTGGTGTCCACGCGCCCATCGGCGGTGCACAGCCGCAGCCTCGTAAGCACGTTGATGATGAAGCGCAGCCGCTCGGGTGCCGCGAGCTGCTCGTCCCAGCGCTCAGGCTCATCGCCGTACATGTGCTCGAAGAGCGTGCGCGCATCGCGGCGCAGCGCACGGCTGACCTCGGCGGCGAGCGTCAGCGTGCGTGCGGCCGTCCACTGTGGCACGACCCCGGCGTGCACCATGAGATCAAGCCCTTCAGCGTGCGCGAGCGGCCGGGTCAACAGCCACTCGATGAGCGCTTCACGGTCGGGTGCTGCCAGCACCTCATCGAGCGTGTCGGTGCGGCGGCGCCGCTGCACGCCACAGGCCACCGCGAGCAGGTGCAGATCATGATTGCCCAGCACGACGACGGCGTTGTCGCCAAGCGCACGCACGATGCGCAATGTGGCGAGCGAGCCCGGCCCGCGGTTGACCAGGTCGCCGACAAACCACAGCCGATCGCGATCGGCTGAGAACTTCAGCCGCGCGAGGAGGGCGCGCAGCTCCTGATCACACCCCTGCAGATCGCCAATGGCATAGCGTGTCACTGCAGAATGCCGGGCATCGCAAGTCGGAAGGGTTCGATGGGCGCGTCGAACTGGGCGCCATCGTCGGCGAGCATCTGGTAACTGCCCTGCATGGCGCCGACCGGCGTCTGGATGACGGCGCCGCTCGAGTAGCGGAAGCCCTGCCCGGGCTTGAGGTAAGGCTGCTCGCCCACCACACCGTCACCGCGCACCTCCTCGACCTTACCGTTGGCATCGGTGATCACCCAATGACGCGTCAGCAGCCGCGCCGCCACCTGGCCTTCGTTGCGGATGGTAATGGTGTAGGCGAACACGTAGCGGCTCTGTCGCGGGTCCGACTGTTCATCGAGGTAGCTCGTCTCGACGTCGACCCGGATGCAGTGCTCGGGAGAAGACATGGAGGGAAGTCTACTGGAACGGTGCTCAAGAGCGCGCCCGCATCGCGAGCACGTCACACGGCGCGGCGTGCAGCACCGTGTCCTCGGTGAGGTTGACGAGTATCGAGAGTCCATGACGCTCGCGGCTGCCGAGCACGATGAGATCCGCCTGGCGCTCGCGCGCCACGCGCACGATCTCCGCCTTCACGTTGCCGCTCTCCACCCGGCACTGCGCGCCGGCGAGGCCGAGCTCGGCAGCGAGCGCCGCGAGCCGCTGCTGCGCGCGCTGCAGAAGTTCCTCCTCGATCTGCACCGCGGGCATGAGAGTCTCCCCCATCGGCTCGACCGGTACGAACTCCACGACGTGCAGCAACTCGACCTCGGCGCCCAGAGTGGCGGCGAGCGCCTGCGCTTTGCGGCCGATCGGGAGGCTGTCATCGGTCAGGTCGACGACCAGCAGCACACGACGGTAAACCGCCATTGCACCCCCCCCAATTCCGCTCGTTGGTGGAAGACTAACGTTCGCCGCGCGCGCGGTCGAGAGCGGCGCGGCTCGTCACCGCGGCCAGGGTGTTGAAAGCTTCCGGCGCCAGCGTCCCGGGGCGGGCGCCGGGGTCGATGCCGCAGGCGCGGATCTGCTCGGCCGTGAGCATCTGACTTAATGCATTACGCAACGTCTTGCGGCGCTGGCCGAATGCGGCGGCCACGACCTGCGCATAGTGCGGACTCAGCGGAAACAGAGGCTGCCTCCGTACGGTGAGCCGGACCACGGCCGACCACACGCGCGGCGGGGGCTGGAAGGCCCCTGGACCGACATCGAAGAGGCGCGTCACCTGCAGCCGCGGGGCGAGCATCACGCTCAGGCGTCCATACTCACTTTGGCCCGGAGCAGCTGCGAGCCGGCCCGCCACTTCCCGCTGCAGCATGAGCGTGAGGTCGGTGATCGCATCCGCGTGCTGCAGCAGATGAAACAGCAGCGGAGTGGAGATGTTGTAGGGGAGATTGCCGACGATGCGCAGCGGGCCGCCGCGGGTGAGCGCGAGCGCGCTGAAGTCGAACCCGAGCGCATCGCCTGCATGCAGGGCATGACGCGGTGAGTCGCTGAACTGCGCTCGCAACAGGGCCGCCAGGTCGCGATCGATCTCGATGGCGTCGAGGGTGATGCCGGGAATCGCCAACAGCCGCGCGGTAAGTGCACCACGCCCTGGCCCGATTTCGACCAGGTGATCGCCAGGGAGCGCGGCGAGCGCCTGCACGATGCGCCCGAGGATGCGCGGGTCGTGCAGAAAGTGCTGGCCGAAGCGCTTGCGGCGTGGTGGCGCCCCGGCGCGGGCCGCCGACGGCGTCACCGCTGCGCCGCGAGATCGCTCGCGAGCTGCACCGCCGCAACCAGGCTCGCGGGGTCGGCGCGACCGGTGCCGGCGAGGTCCAGGGCGGTACCGTGATCGGGCGAGGTACGAATGAGCGGCAGGCCGAGCGTCACGTTGACGGCGCGCTCGAACCCGGCGTGCTTGATCACCGGCAGGCCCTGGTCGTGGTACATCGCGAGCACCGCGTCGAAGTCGGCAAGCACCCGCGGCACGAACACGGTGTCGGCCGGTAGCGGTCCACTGGCGCGGATGCCCGCCGCGCGCATCTGCGCCACCGCCGGGGCGATGATGCGCAGCTCCTCATCCCCGATGTGACCGCCTTCGCCGGCGTGCGGGTTGAGGCCGCAGACGGCAATGCGCGGTGCAGGCACCCCGAAGCGCGCGCCGAGCTCGCGCGCCAGGATTGCGGCCACCTGGCACAACAGATCGGTACTGATGGCGTCGCTCACCGCGCGCAGCGGCAGGTGGGTGGTGGCGAGCGCGACGCGCAGCGCTCCCGCGGTGAGCAGCATCACCGCGCGCTCACTGTGCGTACGCTGCTGGAGGTATTCGGTGTGTCCGCTGAAGGCGATGCCGGCATCATTGATCACGCCTTTGTGCACGGGCGCGGTCACCAGGGCGTGGAACTCTCCGGCGAGCGCACCCTCGATCGCGCGATCGAGCAGCGCCAGCACGTAGCGCGCGTTGGCGGGATCCGGCCGCCCCGGGACGCTGGCCGTGGCGAGGGGCAGATGCGCAACCCAGAGCTCGCCGGGTCGTTGGGCCGCGGGTTGCGGCTGAGCCGCGTGCTGGTAGTCGCGCAGGTGCACCCCGAGCCGCAGGGCGCGCGCCCGTTGCGCGAGCAGCATCCGATCGCCCAAGCACACCAGCTCACACGGCAGCTCGCGCGTTGCCAGTGCGAGGCACAGCTCCGGCCCGATCCCCGCCGGCTCTCCACTGGTGAGCGCAATACGGGGAATCACCGCGCGTCGCTATGACTTGTATTCGACGTACGCCTCGTCCCTCATGCGCCGCAGCCACAGCTCGGTTTCCTCATCGGCCTTGCTGGCGCGGATGGCCTCCATGGCCTGGCGGCGCTTGATTTCATCGGTGTTGTCGAACCGGCGGTGGCCGAGCATTTGTGCGATGTGCCAACCGTACTGGGTGCGGAAGGGCTCGCTGATCTCGCCGTCCTTCAGTGTGGCAATGACCTGCTCGAATTCGGGCGCAAACGTACCGGGCCCGCTCCAGCCGAGATCGCCACCCTCGGCCGCCGAACCCGGATCCTGCGAGGTGACCTGTGCGATGGCAGCGAAATCCTCGCCCTTGAGAACACGCTCGCGCAGCACCGCGAGCTTGGTGCGCACGGTGGCATCATCGGCGAGCTCGTTGGTCTTCATGAGAATGTGCCGCACGTGCACCTGGTCCTCCACGGCACTCGCGGTCCCGCCGCGTACCTCGTTGAGGCGGATGATGTGGTAACCGGTAGGGGTGCGCAGCGGCTCACTGACCTCTCCGGGTTTGAGCCTGGCGATGATGTCGGAGAGAAAGGTCGGCAGCTCGCTTCCCTTGCGCCAGCCGAGCGCGCCTCCCTCGAGGGCGGTCTGACTGTTGGAATAAGCCACCGCCAGCTTGGCGAAGTCCTCACCGGACTTGGCACGCTGGTAGACTTCCTGCGCGCGCTTGGCTGCCATGTCCTGCTGTCCCGCGGTCGCCTCCTGGCCGACAGCGATGAGGATGTGCGAGACGTTGTACTCGTTGCGTTCCGAGGGTGCCTTCGCCTGCCGGTCGAGGAACTGATCGATCTCGCGCGGCGTCACGCTGATGTGCTGCAGGACATCGCGCTGACGCAGCATCTGCAGCATCATCTCCTTGCGGATCTCCTCGCGGTACTCCGCGTAGTCGCCCCCCTGTTTCGCGAGCGCCTCGGGCAGCTGGGTGAGAGTCAGGCCGTTGCGCTTCGCCACATCCTGCAGCGCCGCGTTCAGCATCTCGTCGGACACCTTGACCCCGGCGTGATTGGCGCGCTGCAGCTGGATCTCCTGCAGCACCAGGCGCTCGAGCACCTGCTGCCGCAGCACGTTCTGCGGCGGCAGCTCGAGTTTCTGCTGTCGCAGCCGATCGCTGACGGCATCCACCTGCGCATCGAGGTCGCTGTTGAGCACCACGCCATCGTTGACTATCGCCACTACCCGGTCGAGGAGCTCCCCCTGGGTGGCGAGCTCGCGGGTCTGGGCCCGGGCGCTGTCGTGCACCACCAGGGCACCGAGCCCCAGCACCATCCACATCGGGATCGAAGCGATCGCAATCTGCCGCATGCTTTTTGGAACGTCCCTCACCAGATGGCCTTCAGCGGACCCTGGGCCTTGACATTGGGTGCTATCGGCGTATAGCCGCGGATCTCCTCCCTGAGGAAGCTATCCGACGCCGATCCGACACCGGCCAATCCCGCGAGTTCCAGCTGCAGCCACACGCCGGTGGTCTGGCCGGCGTTCGGGTCGTGGCTATTGACATACCGTCGCGCCCCCAGCCGGACGCGCCAGCAGCAGGCACGGTACTCGAAGCCGATGAAACGCTCCAGTTCCTGGCCGTGCGGCTGCTGGGGGTCACGGAGCGAGTAGACCTCCCTGAGGAACACCTCCCAGCTGCGCTTCACCGGCCAGGCGGCGGAAAACTCCACCTGATCGAAGCCTTGCTGCACCGGCGTCGCGACCAGCTGCTCGCTGCCGTTGACCACCTCCGGTACGAGCTCGGTCGTCGTGGTAAAGCGCTCGTAGCGGTACGCCAGGTTGATGAGCGCATTGGGAGCGGGCTTGTACTGCACGTTCACCGTGCTGCGTTCGCTACGCTGATTCTGGGGGTCCCACTGCACGCCGGCATCGACGCTCCAGTCCTCGAATGCCGCGAGGGATAGCTGCGCCACCCAGTCCGAGTGCCCCGTCGTGATCGGCGTTTCCCCGGGCAGCGTCACGCGTGGAATCTCGAAATAGTAGGTCTGGCCGAAGGTGCCGGCGATGAACTGCCGGCCGCTCTGTGCATCGAGCAACCGGCTCGTGAGCCCGAGACTCACCTGGTTGGCATCGCTCACCCGGTCGGCGCCGACGTAGCGGTTGGTGCGGAACAGCTGCACCGGATTGAGATCCGGGATCGCCGTATCGAATACCGGCAGCTGGTCCTGCCCGCGATAGGGCACGTCCAGGTACATGATGCGCGGCTCGAGCGTGAGCCGCCGCTGCGCGCGCGAGCCGGCCGGTCGCTCGAACAGCAGGCCGGTATCGAGGCTGGTGATCGGCAGTGTGCGCGAGGGCGAGCGCTTGGTCTGGCCCGCCCCGAGAGTGTCGAGCTCGTACTGCGTCCCGCGCCACGCAAACGCCGGGCGCAGGAAATATCCGGGACCGGTCAGGTCGAGCGAGGCCAGCGGCATGACATCCGCGCGCCAGCCGGTGGTCACGGCCTCGGGAGTCTCGGTGTGTTGGAAGTTGACCAGCTCGGAGTAGAAGCCGTAGCGCAGCACTCCATTCGGACCGAGTGCGTCGGCAGCGTCGACGGCGAGATGCGGCACGCGCGCATAGGGACGGTCGGGCTCGGCGAGTGTGTAGTCGATGGTCTGGTACTGCTGCGCCTCGGCATCGATGCTCCAGTGCTCGCTGCGGTAGGCGAAGGTGGCGCGTCGTTCGAGGAACGCGGTGCTGGCTCCTTCCGGACCCTTGGAGAAGTCCTCGAAATACTGTCGATCGCTCACGCTCGCGGCGCTCACGTCCAGCCGCCAGTCCCAGGGCAGGTCGGCGAGCTCGGTGAGCTGCACGCGGTTGCGGCTGGCGCCGTAGGTCTTGTCATAGGGCAGATAGTTCCAGTCGAGCTCGCCGCGCTGGTTCTCGGTCATCTGGCGGAAGTCCCCGCCGAGATCGATGCCGGCCTTGCTGTAGAGGATCGGCTGGAAGGTGAAGTCGAGGTTCGGCGCGATGTTCCAGTAATAGGGAACCGACAGCTGCACGCCGTTGATCGAGGTATTGCCGATACTCGGGAAGAGGAAGCCGCTCTTGCGCTCGCTGGAGAGTGGAAAGCTCAGCCACGGCAGGTACATGAGCGGCACGCCCATGAAGTCGACGCGCGCATCGCGACCGGTGCCGACCTTGTCATGGGTGTCGAGCACGATGCTGTTGGCCTTGATGTGCCAGCTCTCATCGTGCAGTGGACAGGTCGTGAAGGTCACCCCCTGCAGGCGCACCTGTCCTGCGGGCGTGAGCGCCAGGTCCTGCGCGGACCCGCGTGCCGCGCGCTGGCGCAGATTGAACTGCGCATCGCGGAACTCCGCCCCCACGGCGGCGGAATAGCTGCCCGCGGCTCCGGCGACCTGCACCAGCGGGTCCTGGTAGTCGATGTGTCCGTCGCTGCGCATCGCGCCGCTCTTGGAGTCGTACTCGATCTGATCGGCGCGGATCTCGCGCTCGCCCTGGCGCGCATCGACATTACCCCGGAGCGTGGCGTTGCCATCGACACCGAGCGTCGCCTCATCGCTCGTGACGCTGATCTTACCCACACCCGATCCTGTTGGCTTGGCGCCGGCGGCCGGAACCGCGCCCCCAGCGGAGGCTGGCGGGGTTCCGGCTGCTTGCGCAGCGCCGCCACCACTCGCCGCCGGTGCACCGCCTGCGGGCGCTGCGGCGCTGCTGCTTTGTGCCGCGGGTGTTGCCGGGCCGGGCTGCTCGTTCTGTGACGGACAGGGAGGTTCTTCGGCATGCGCCGCGGGCATGATGCTGCCGAACGAAGCGATGACGATCCAGTAGGGCTTCGGACGCAGCATGAAGGGCGGCATTATAATGGCGCGTCACAGCCACGCGGACCGGAAAAATCCTCACTCGATGTCTAACAACGACGCGCGCCTGACGCTGATCCATGATTGGCTGTCGCGCGAGCTCCAGCTGCCGCTCCCTCGCATCGAGGTGGCCTCGAGCGATGCAAGCTTCCGGCGCTATTTCCGCGTCTTTGCAGGCAATGCGACCTACATCGTCATGGACGCACCTCCCCCAAAGGAAGACGTGCGCCCGTACCTGAAGGTATCCCGGCTGCTCGAGGAGATCGGTGCGCACGTGCCGCACGTGCATGAAGCAGATGCCACCCGCGGGCTGCTGCTGCTCGAGGATCTGGGAACTACCCCGTATCTGCAGCGGCTCGAGCGTAGCGGTGACAGCCAAGCACTGTACGCAGATGCGCTTGCGGCGCTGGCCAACATCCAACTGCACGGCGCCGCGGCGAGTGCGCAGCTGCCACCCTATGGGCGCAGTGAGCTCGCACGCGAGATGGCGCTGATGCCCGAGTGGTTCCTGAATCGCCATCTGGCGCTGACGCTTTCGGCTGCCGAGACGGAGCTGCTCGGGTCCGCCTTCGAGTTCCTGACCATCGAGGCGCTGGCGCAGCCGCGGGTGTTCGTGCACCGCGATTACCACGCGCGTAACCTCATGGTGGTCGCGGAGCGCAATCCGGGCATCATCGACTTCCAGGACGCACTCTGCGGCCCGGTAGGGTACGACCTGGTGTCGCTGCTCAAAGATTGCTACATCGCCTGGCCGCGGGCGCGTGTGGAGTCCTGGGTGCGCGCGTTTCGCGCGCGGCTGCTCGAGCGCGGCGGCCCCGCCGGCGCGAGCGAAGGCGAATTTCTGCGCTGGTTTGATCTGATCGGGGTGCAGCGGCACATCAAGGTGCTCGGCATCTTCTGCCGTCTCTGGTACCGCGACGGCAAGCCGGGCTACCTGCCCGACCTGCCGCGTACGCTGGATTACGTGCGCGAGGCGGGTGCGCGTCACTCCGAGCTTGCTGGCCTCGCGCGCTTTCTCGAGGAGCGCGTGGCGGCGCAGCTGCCGCGCGCGAACGCGCGTGAGCGCGCGCGCGCCGGGACGCTACCTTGAGGGCGATGCTGCTGGCGGCCGGGCGCGGCGAGCGCATGCGGCCGCTCACCGACTCGGTGCCGAAGCCGCTCGTGCAGGTGGGCGGTCGTGCACTCATCGCCTGGCATCTGCTGGCGCTCGCGCGTGCCGGGATCCACGAGGTGGTCATAAACCTTTCCTGGCTCGGTGCACAGCTGCGCGCGGCGCTCGGCGACGGCCGCAGCTTCGGCGTGAACATCAGCTGGAGCGAGGAGGGACCGGTACCGCTCGAGACCGGCGGGGGCATCTTTCGCGCGCTGCCATTGCTCGGCCCCGATCCGTTCCTGGTGGTGAACGCCGATATCTGGACCGATATCGACTTCGGCCGCCTCGAGCTCGAACCCGGCACGCACGCTCACCTGGTGCTGCTTCCCAACCCGGCACACCACCCGCGCGGGGACTTTGGGCTCGAGGGTGATCGTGTGGTCAATCGAGACAGCGAGCGTCTCACCTACAGCGGTGTCGGAGTCTACAGCCGCGAATTCTTCGCAGGTTGCAGCGCGGGCCGCTTCCCGCTGCTGCCGCTGCTGAATCGGGCCATCGCGGCCGGGCGGGTGCGCGGGGAGGTGCACCACGGGCAATGGTGCGACGTCGGGACGGCGGAGCGCCTCGCGAGCCTGGCGGTCCGGATCTCTGCGCTAGAATGAGCGCATGTCGGATCTTCTGGGCATCCCGGTCGTAACCGAGCCGAGCCGGCCGCGCAGCGGCGAGAAATACCTTACCCCTCAGGGGTTTACCGCCGTGCGTGACGGCATCAAGGCGCCGGGCGGGGCGGCCGGGCTAACCGCACGGCAGCGCGCCGGCACCGTCGGCTCTTCCCGGCTGCCTGCGTGGCTGCGGGCGCGAGCGCCGAGCGGCAGCGGCTTCCAGGCGGTGCGCGCGCTCGTGCGCGAGCATCGACTCGCAACGGTGTGCGAAGAGGCTCACTGTCCCAACATCGGTGAGTGTTGGAACGCCGGCACCGCGACTCTCATGCTCATGGGTGCAGTGTGCACCCGCGCATGCCGCTTCTGCTCGGTCGACACCGGCAACCCGCACGGCTGGCTCGATGCGCAGGAACCGGAGAATGCGGCCCGCACCGTCGAGCTCATGAAGCTGCAGTACGTGGTGCTCACCTCCGTCGATCGTGACGATCTGCCCGATGGAGGTGCGGCGCACTACGCGGCCTGCGTCCGCGCCATCAAGCGACGCAACCCCGCGACGGCGGTCGAGGCGCTGACACCGGATTTCCGCGGGGTGCGCGCGGATGTCGAAACCGTCGTGGACTCTGGCATCGAAGTGTTCGCGCAAAACATCGAGACCGTGCGCCGGCTGACGCATCCAGTGCGCGATCCGCGCGCCGGCTACGAGCAGACACTCGCGGTGCTCGGACACGCCAAGCGCCACCGCCCGGCGCTGCTGACCAAGAGCAGCCTCATGCTGGGGCTGGGCGAGACGGATGCCGAATTCGATGCAACGCTCCTCGATCTGCGTGCCGCCGCGGTCGACTTGCTCACGCTCGGGCAATACCTGCGGCCGACGCTCAATCACCTGCCGGTCGAGCGCTTCGTCACACCGGCCGAGTTCGATCGCTATCGCGAACGCGCACTCGCGCTAGGTTTTCTCGAATGCGTCGCGGGTCCGCTGGTGCGCTCGAGCTATCGCGCCGAGCAGGCGTTGAACCGCAATAACGCGGGACTCGACAACTCGCGCTTCGCACCATGAGCGCCCTCGTGCACGAGTCGTCTGCAGCGAGCGTGCCGGCGGCGCCGCAGGTGCTGACCACGCTGCAGGTGCGACATCTGGGACTGGTCGAATACGAGCCCACCTGGCGCGCCATGCAGAGCTTCACCGCGCAGCGCGACGCCGCCACTGCCGATGAGATCTGGTTCCTCGAGCATCCGCCGGTCTTCACACTCGGGGTCAGTGCAAGCCGCGCGCATCTGCTCGCACCGGGCGACATTCCGGTGGTGCAGATCGACCGCGGCGGACAGGTCACCTACCACGGCCCGGGTCAGCTCGTGGTCTACCCGCTCATCGACTTGCGACGCGCCGCATTCGGGGTGCGCGATTTCGTGAGCGCTCTCGAGCGCGCGGTGATCGATCTCGCCGCGGAGCACGGTATCGCCGCCAGCTCGCGGCGCGAGGCGCCCGGGGTGTATGTCGAGGGACGCAAGCTCGCGAGCGTCGGCGTGCGCGTGCGCCGTGGCGGCAGCTATCACGGTCTGGCGGTGAATGTGGCGCTCGATCTCGCGCCCTTCGGCCGCATCAATCCCTGCGGCTACGCTGGACTGCAGATGACGCAACTGTCCGAGCTCGGCGGACCGCGCACGGTCGGCGACGCTGCCTGCGCCCTCGAGCCGCACCTGCGCCGCGCGCTGCGTCTGCCCCTGTAACCGCGCCGTAACCGCGCCTCGACTGACAACGCATCCGCGCGCAGTTAGCATTCGCCGATGCGATCGACACAACTGCTCATGCGAGCCGGCACGCTCGTCCTCGGGATCCTGGCGCTCGGGCTATTGATCTCCTGCAGTCGGGGCGGAAGCGGAGCGGGTGGCTCGCGCGTCACACTGCGCAACGTGTCCTACGACCCCACCCGCGAGCTGTACATGGAGTTCAATGCGGCATTTGCGAGTTACTGGCAGGGCAAGACCGGCCAGCGGGTGCGCGTCGAGCAGTCCCATGGCGGCTCGGCCACCCAGGCTCGCTCGGTCATCGAAGGCAACGCCGCGGATGTGGTGACACTCGCGCTCGCGGCCGATATCGACGCCATCGCCGCGACCGGCAAGCTCCTGCCGGTCAACTGGCAAAGCCTGTTGCCGGACAACAGCTCCCCCTACACCTCCACCATCGTCTTCATGGTGCGCAAGGGCAATCCGAAAGGCATCCGCGACTGGGGCGATCTGGTGCGCCCCGGCGTGGCGGTGATCACCCCGAATCCGAAGACCTCGGGCGGTGCCCGCTGGAATTATCTGGCCGCCTGGGCGTGGGCGCGTGCGCAGCCGGGCGGGGACGACGCGCACGCGCGCGAGTTTCTGCGGCGCCTGTATGCGAATGTGCCGGTACTCGACGCCGGGGCGCGCGGCGCGACCACCACCTTCGTGCACAACGGCCTCGGTGATGTGCTGCTCACCTGGGAGAATGAGGCAATGTTGGCGGTGCGCGAGGTTGGCGCCGACAAGCTCGAGATTATCGTACCGTCGGTGAGCGTGCTGGCCGAACCGCCAGTGGCGGTGGTGGAGCGCGTGGCGCTGCGTCACGGCACGCGCGAGGTCGCGCGCGCCTATCTCGATTATCTATACAGCAAGCAGGGCCAGGAGATCATCGCGCGCCACTACTACCGCCCACGCGACCCGGAGGTCGCGGCACGCTACGCGCAGCGTTTCCGGCAGCTGAAGCTCGCGACAATCGCCGACTTCGGCGGCTGGACGAGCGTGCAGCGCACGCACTTCAGCGACGGCGGGGTCTTCGACCAGATCTCGGCACGCTAGTCGACCACCAGCTTGTAGCCCGCGGCGGCGGTGCGCAGCAGCGCAGGCGCAGCCGGGTCCGCTTCGATCTTTTGACGCAGGCGATGCACCAGCTGCTTGAGCAGCTGCCGGTCCCCGCCGCTGCGGTGACCCCACACCTGCACGAGCAGCCGCTCCGAGGTCACGGTGTGGTTGGCATTGGCCAGCAGCATCTGCAGCAGACGCAACTCGAGCTTGGTCAGCCGCACCGCCTCGGCATCCCCGATACGCACGGTATGTTCGCTCAGATCCAGCGTGATGCGGCCGGCCGCCACCGGGGCGGTGCTCTCCATTCCGGCGCGCCGCAGCAGTGCGCGGATGCGCGCGAGCAGAGTGCGCGGGCTGAAGGGCTTGGTGAGATAGTCATCGGCGCCGAGACCGAGCGCGCGTACCAGATCCTCCTCCTCACCGCGCACCGTCAGCATCATGACCGGCACGCGCGAGCGTGCCCGGATCGCCTCGCACACCTGAAAGCCGGAGAGCCCCGGCATGTTGATGTCGAGCACCACGAGGTCCGGAGATTCCTCGTTGAATAGCCGCACCGCGGCGGAGCCGTCGCTCGCCTTGATCACCAGATAGCTCGCCTGGGCGAGCGTAAATGCGATGAGCTCCCGCAGCTCGGCATCATCGTCCGCGACCAGCACCTTCATGTCACTTCCTCGGCCGGCAGGGTGAGACTGAAGCGCGTGCGGCCGGCGGCCGTGCGCTCGAACGCGACGCGTCCGCCGTGGCGGTCGATGATCGACTTCACCAGCCACAGCCCCAGTCCGAGCCCCGCGGGCTCCGGCTCGGTGCCGCCGCGACGAAAGCGCGCGAACAGCAGCGCGTCATCAACCGGCATGGGACCCGCGCCTTCATCCTCCACCCAGGCGTGCACTACGCCGGACTGCGCCTCGGCCCCGATGCGTACCACGCTGTCCTCGGGGGCGAACTTGTTGGCGTTGGCGAGCAGGTTGACGAACACCTGCGTGAGGCGGGTCTTATCCCCGCTCACTGCCGGCAACTGCTCGGGCAGGCTCACATCGAGCGTCTGCCGGCGCTGCGCCAGCAGCGATCCGACCAGCGCGCGCGCATCATCGACGACTTCGGTGAGCGCCACGCTCTGTTGGCGGATGGCGAGCTGGCCGGACTCGATACGCACGCTCTCGAGCAGATTGTCGATGAGCTGCGTGAGGCGCAGCGTGCTGCGCTCGAGCGAGCTGATCAGCTCGCGCAGCTGCTCGCGCGGCATCTCATCGAGACCGCTCAGCAGCAGCTCGATGGAAGCGAGCTGCGCCGCGAGGGGCGTGCGGAACTCGTGCGAGATGTTGGCGAGCACCGAGTCACGCGCGCGGCGCACGGCTTCGAGCTCGGTTTCGTCGCGGATCACCTGCACCTGCAGTCCATCGGCCGGCTGGCTGCTCGTGATTACCGTGGTGCGCGGACCGCCGGCACGGGCGTCGAGCTGCTCGACCGCCTTGGCGCTCTCCGCGGCCCGCGCCTGGATGATCGGGCAATGCAGCTCGCAGGGCCGCCGGCCGTGCTCCTCGCGCGGCTTGAGCACGTCGCCGCAGAAACGGCCGACCGCCTCCTCGGAGGAGACACCGAGCAGCCGCTCCGCCTGGGGGTTGAGGTAGCGGATGATGCGGTTCTTGTCGACGGCGTAGACGCCTTCGACGATGCCGCCGAGCACCGCGCGCGCCTCGGCCTCGCGCCGGCGCAGCGTGCCGGTGAGCTCGATGAGATTGCGCCGCATGTCCTCCATGGTGCGAGCGAGCGCGCCGACCTCGGCGGCGCCGCCTACCGGTATGGAGGCGGAGAAGTCACCGCGGCCGAGCCTCGTGGCAGCCGCAGTCAGGGCGCGCACCGGCCCGGCAACCAGACCCCCGAGGATCACCGAGGCGAGCACCGCGAGGGCAGCGAGGAACAGCGCCGCCGCGAGCAGCCGGTGGAGGAAGTGGCGCGCCGGGGTGTCGATCGCGCTCGTCGGCAGCCGCGCCTCGATGAGCGCGATCGCCTCACCGCTCGCAGCGAATACCGGTACCGCTGCCGCATAGCTGTCCTGCGAGTTGACGCGCTGCACCGCCGAGTGGCCGTCGGCGAGCGCTGCGGCGTAAAGCGGGGTGAAGGCGCCTACCGGGGCGTTGAGATAGGAGCGGTAGTCGATGAAACGAACCTCCGCTCCGACGCGCCCGCTCAGGGTTCGCGCGAGCGGCGCATCGAGCCGCCGCACGACGTACAGCGTGTCGCCCTGATCGCCGAGCGCGGCGTGCGCGCCGAGCAGCGGAACGTGCTCGGTCGAGGGCAGCGCCAGGAAGGTGGTCCCCTGCTCGCTCGCCGCGGTCACGACCTGCTGCCAGTCGAGCGCGGGACCTGAGAGCGCGAGCACCGTTCTGCCGGAGAGCACCGCGCAGGCCTCCACGCTCGCGGCCTCACACGCCCGGCGCAGCAGCGGAGAGAGCGACTCGCTGCGTCCTTCCGCGAGCAGCCGTTGCAGCGTCGGGCGCTCGGCGAGTGCCTGCGCGGCGGCATGCGCATCCTCGCCCATGCGGCGCAGCTCCTCACGAGCGCTCGTCGCGGCGAGCTGCACGCGCGCCTTGCCCTGCGCATCGGCGAGCTCGCGCAGCATGCGGCTCGCCGACCAGGTGATGCCCCCGGCCACGAGCAGCACCAGGGCGAGGTGAATGGCCGCGAGCCACCAGGTGAGGCTGGTTCGGGCCGGATCGGGCCACAGGGATTGCGCGCGGCGCCGCAGACGCTCGAGCATGGACTTCAGCGCCTCGAGCATGGAGTTCAGCGCCTGCGATAACCGGTGCGCTCGACCAGCGTCTTGACCACGAGCGTCAGCACGGCGAGCAGCGTAAGAAGCGAGGCGACAGCGAAGGCGCCGACGAAGTTGTATTGGTTGTAGAGGATCTCGATGTGCAGGGGCATCGTGTTGGTGAGTCCGCGGATGTGTCCGGACACGACCGACACCGCGCCGAACTCGCCCATCGCGCGCGCGTTGCACAACACCATGCCATACACGAGCCCCCAGCGCACCTTTGGCAGCGTGACGCGGAAGAAGGTCATCCAGCCGCCGGCGCCGAGGGTGATCGCCGCTTCCTCCTCATCGTTGCCGAGCTGCTGCATGAGCGGGATGAGCTCGCGCGCCACGTACGGAAAAGTCACGAACATCGTGGCGAGGATGATGCCCGGCAGCGCGAAGACGATGGAGATATCGTGCTCCTGCAGCCAGACCCCGAACCAGCCATCCAGGCCGAAGAGCAGCACGAACACCATGCCGGAGATAACCGGCGAGATGGCGAGCGGCAGATCGATGAGCGTGATGAGCATGCTCTTGCCGCGGAACTCGAACTTGCCGATCGCCCACGCGGCGGCCAGCCCGAACACGGTATTGAGCGGTACGACGACCAGCGCCGTGGTGAGGGTGAGGCGGATTGCCGCCAGCGTGTCCGGGTCGGCGAAGCTGCGCAGGTAGGGCGCGAGGCCCTGAGCGAGCGCCATGGCGAACACCGTGGCGAGCGGCGCGAGCAGCACCGCGGCGAGGAAGGTGAGCGATACGGTGATGCACAACCAACGCACGATGGCGTGCACCCAAGTGTGCTGCCCGGGACGCGTGGCGGCATCGTCGGCGAAGGCACCGTGTGGCAGGGCTGCGGCCATCAGTGCGCCGCCTGCACATGCCGACGCCGCCCCCATGCCTGCAGCAGGTTGATGGCGAGGAGGATGACGAAGGAGATCGCCAGCATCACCACCCCGAGCGCCGCGGCGCCCTGATAGTCGAACTCCTCGAGGTGGATCACGATGAGGAGTGGGGTGATCTCGGTCTTCATCGGCAGGTTCCCGGCGATGAATATGACCGAGCCGTACTCCCCGACCGCGCGCGCGAACGCGAGCGTGAAGCCGGTAAGCAGCGCCGGCAGCACCGTCGGCAGAATGATGCGCCAGAGCACGTACACACGTCGTGCGCCGAGCGTCTCGGCCGCCTCCTCGAGGTCGCGCTGTACCTCCTGCAGCGCCGGCTGCACCGCGCGCACCGCGAAGGGCATGCTGATGAGAGTGAGTGCGAGCGTCACACCGATCCAGGTGTAGGCCACTTTCACCCCGAGCGGCTCGAGAAAGCGGCCGATCCAGCCGTTCTGCGCGAACACCGTGGTGAGTGCGATGCCGGAGACGGCGGTGGGCAGCGCAAAGGGCATGTCGATCAGCGCATCGATGATCTTGCGGCCGGGAAACTCATAGCGCACCAGCGTCCAGGCGATGATGAAGCCGAAGATCACGTTGATGGTCGCGGCGAGGAGCGAGGCGCCGAAGGAGAGCCGATAGGAGCCGAGCGCGCGCTGGCTCGACACCACGCGCACGAAGTCGCTCCAGTGCATCGAGGCTGCCGACAGCACCAGCGCGGCGAGCGGCAGCAGCACTATGGCCGACAGGAAGAAGGTGGTGAAGCCGAAGGTCAGCCCGAAGCCGGGCAGGACGCTGGGCTTGCGGAAGCTCATACGGCGCCGCGCTGCACGATGAGCACCGGCCAGCGTCCGCTGTCGAGCAAGGCGCGGAAGCCGCCGGCGAGGTGCCGGAACTCGGTGATGCCGACAATGAGCATCTGCGCCGGCGCTTCGGCGAGCCGCCGCGTGAGCTCCTGTGCCACATCGCCGAAGTGCAGTTCCGTGCGCATCTCGAGGCCGTGGGCCGCCTGGGCTTCCGAGCGGGCATCGAGGAGCTCGCGCATGCCGTGCGAATGTCGCTCGCTGTCGCCGCGGCCGGGGAAGATACCGACATAGACGGCCTCGGCCGGGACGTGCCGCAGCACGCTGGCCGACACCGCAAGCGTCGCGCTGCGTGCAGCCTCGCCCATCCAGTGGATGAGCACGCGCTGCGGTGGAGCAGCATGCTCGGGCAGCACCAGCAGGTCCTTCACGCCACGGCGCAGCAGCCACTCGGCGCGCAGCGTGTTGTCGCCCTCCGCCGCGATCACGGTGGTCCCTAAGAATTCGCCCGCTACCTCGCAGGGCTCATCCGCGCGGCCGAGTGCGGGCTCGATGCGTACCGCGACGCGCGTCTTCATGCGCGCCACCAGCTCCGCGAGCAGCGGCTGGCGGCTGAGCGCATCCGCGCGCAGCGCACTCTGTGCGCAGGCGGTGAAGCTCGAGAGCGGTGTCGGCAGCACGTGTACCCGGCGCAGTCCCACGGCCACGCCTTGTCCCTGGTGCACCTCGAAACCGCGGTGGGCGTGCCGCGTGCGCGTTACCTGCAGCGCCGTGCTGCCATCGACATCGCCGGTAGCCAGCAGCGGCGCGTGCACCGTGTCATCGAGCCGCACGCGCAGCCGCTCGAGCGCACCTGTAAAGGTGATCTCATCGACCACGCCGTCGCCGAGGTAACGCGAGCCGAGCGCTTCGCGCACGGGCGCAAGCTCTACTTCCTCGGGGCGTACGACCGCCACCACCTCGTGCTCAGGCGCACCGGGCGCGCGCTCGGCGGTGCCCATGGTCTTGCCGCCCACCTGGATGCCATCGGGAGTACGCCGCGCGAGAAACAGATTGGCGGCACCGAGGAAGGTGGCCACGAAGCGCGTGGCGGGCCGCGCATACAGCTCGTGCGGTGCGCCGACCTCGAATAGCCGTCCCTGGTTCATGATGCCGATGCGGTCGGCCATGGCGAAGGCCTCTTCCTGGTCGTGCGTCACGAGCACCGTGGTGATCCCGAGCTCGCGCTGCACCTGGCGGATGGTGCGGCGCAATTCCTCGCGGATCTTCGCATCGAGCGCTCCGAAGGGCTCATCGAGCAGCAGCACCTCGGGCTTGTGCGCGAGCGCGCGTGCGACCGCGACACGCTGCTGCTGGCCGCCGGACAGCTGCGCAGGCAGCCGATCGTCCATGCCCTCGAGCGCCACCAGGCGCAGGAGCTCCTGGCGGCGCTGCCGGCGTGCGCGGCCCCGCATGTGGCGCACGCGCAGCGCAAACTCGATATTGTCGGCGACGGTCATGTGGCGAAACAGCGCATAGTTCTGGAACACGAGCCCCACGCCGCGCTTGCGCGCGGCGACATGGGTGACATCGCGCCCGTGCAGCGAGATTCGTCCGTGATCGATCCCCGAGAGTCCGGCGATGGCGCGCAGCAGCGTGCTCTTGCCGCTGCCGCTGGGACCGAGCAGCACGAAGAACTCCCCATCACCGATGTCGAGCGAGACATCGTTGACGACCGGTGCGCCGGCGTAGTGCTTGGTGACCTGATCGAGGGTGATCGACATCGGACAATGCTACCGGGGGCCTCCTGAGAACGTCAGTTTCGCCTCGGTAACAGCCCGGTGACAAACGGGTTACGCGCATCGCCGCTGGGAGAGGGATCACGCATCGCGCCGCGGGGCGCGCGATCTCACCCGGTGCCGGCCGGCCTCACCAGGCGGTGCCCGCGAGCTCCTGCTTGTAGCGCTGGAACTCCGCGTACAATCGCCGCCACAGGGGTCCGGGACGGCCACCGCCGATCGGATGGCCATCGAGCGAGGTGACGGGTTGGACTTCGCGCGTCGCGGCCGAAATCCACACCTCATCGGCCGCACGCAGCTGCGACTCAGTGATTGGCTGGATGCGGCAGGCAATGGCTGCACGTGCGGCGACTTCCTCGACCGCGCCGCGGGTGGTGCTCGGCAGGATGCGCCGCGAGTTCGGCGGCATCAGCAGCTCGCCGCCGAGTACCACGTGCACGGCGGACGCCGAGGCCTCGGTGAGCTCTCCATCGCGCAGCAGGATGGTTTCAGCGGCCGCAGCGTCCACCGACAGCTGCCGTAACAGTACGTTGGCCAGCAGTGCGGTCGACTTGAGGTCGCAACGCGCCCAACGGGTATCGGTCGCGGTCACGCAGCTCACACCTTTCTCGAGCAGCTCCGCCGGCGGCTGCGGCCAGGGCGCGCAGAAAGCGAACACGGTGCGTGGGATCTGCGGCAACGGCGCGTGGGTGCGGCCGAGCTGCGTCCCGCGGGTCACCTGCCAGTAGAGGTAACAGTCGCCGCCGCCGTTGCGCTCGATCAACGCGCCGAGGATCGCGCGCCATTCTTCGCGTGTGTGTGGATCCTCCATGTCGATACCGGCGAGACTGCGTGCCAGGCGCTCGCTGTGCGCCGCGAAGCGGAACGGGCGGCCGCGGTACACGGGCATGACCTCGTAGACCGCATCGGCGTAAAGGAAACCGCGATCGAACGGCGAGATGCGAGCCTCGGCAAGTGGCAGGAACTCGCCGTTCAGATAACACAGCGGCAGGGGCGCGGCCACGCTCGTGCCCTCAGTGGAACATCAGCGAGACACTGTCCCAAGCTCGGGTCCAGAGGCCCCCCTGCGGTACCGCGCTCAGCGCGACCAGCGGGATACGCTCGATAACCTCCCCGCTTCCATCCGCCACGGTGAGCTCGCCCACGTTCTGGCCCGCGGTAAGCGGCGCGATGAGTGGTTCGCGGCTGAGCAACGCGCGTGTCTTTACGGCTGAGGCCTGACCGCGCGCCACCGTCGCGTACACATCGTACGGCACGCCGATGGGGGCGAATTCACTCGCCGCCTTGTAAATGTGAGGTTTCAGCACGGTCTCGTGGGCGCTCTTCAGGCGAATGGTCTCGTAAAACGTGTACCCATAGCCGAGGAGCGCCCCGCTCGCTTCCTCACGCCCCTTCTCGTTCGGGGCGCCCATCACCACCGACACGAGGCGCATGCCGTTGCGGTTGGCCGAGGCGGCGAGACAGAAGCCGGCGGTAGCGGTGTGCCCCGTCTTCAGGCCATCGACCGAGGGGTCCTTGCCGAGCAGCGTGTTGCGGTTGCCCTGGCGGATGTTGTCCCATCTGAACTCGCGCAGGCTGAAGAGCGGGTAGTACTGCGGATAGTCGCGGATCAGTGCGTTGGCGAGCGTAGCGACATCCCGGGCGCTGGTGTAGTGCTCGGGAGAGGGCAGGCCGTCGCTGTTGACGTAGTGGGTCGCGGTGAGTCCGAGCCGATGGGCGTACTCGTTCATCATCTGCGCGAACGCAGGCTCGGTGCCACCCACCTGCTCAGCGAGCGCAATGGTCGCGTCGTTTCCCGACTGCACGATCATGCCCTTGAGGAGGATGTCCACGGGTACGCGCGTACCGACCTGCAGGAAGGTGCGCGAACCCTCGGCGCGCCAGGCGTGCTCGCTGATCGTGGCCGTGTCGGTGAGCTTCAGCCTGCCGTCGGCGAGCGCCGCGAACACCACGTAGGCGGTCATGAGCTTGGTGAGGCTTGCCGGCTCCGCGCGCTCATCGGCACGCTGCTGCGCCAATACGCGCCCGCTGAAGTGATCCACGAGGATCCAGGAGCGTGCGGTCACCGCCGGAGGAGCAGGGACCGCCGGCGCGAGGGGCACGGAAGGTGCGGCCAGCGGAGGCGATGCGCGCGTCGGCGCCGGTGAGGTGGCCTGAGCAAGCGAGGCAACGACCGCAAGAGCACATGCGGCGGACAGTGAGCGGATCACGATTGCAGATTTCCTTGGGTCAGCGACAAACCGGATCTTACCCGGGGTCCCCAAAAAATCACGTGTCCTGGCGCACGGTGGGAGTTCGGCCATGTGCGTCGCGCGTGATTTTTTGGGGTGGTTAACCGGGGTCCCCAACAAATCACGTGTCCTGTCGCACGGCACGAGTGATGCCGCGCGCATCGAGCGTGATTTCTTGCGGTGGGTTCCTCACTCGATCGCGAGCCGCGCATCGGGCACGCCGAGCGCGTTGAGGCGCGCGGTGAGCTCATCGAACTGCGCGACGCTCTCGACGGGACCCAGGCGCACGCGGTAGAGGTGCGCGCCATTCTGCAGCGGCAAAGCGATGAACGCGCGCTCGAGCCCTGCGGCCCGCAGCCGCGCGAGCAGCCGCTGCGCATTCTGCTGATCGGTGAACGCTCCCGCCTGTACGTAGAGCGCCGGCGGCGGTTGCGCGCTCGTGCGCGTGAGCACATCGGGGACCGCCGCAGTGAGTGCCCGCACCTCCACGAGCGTCGTGCCATCGCGAAGCATCTCGAGCTTCGCGGCCGCGCTGTAGGAGAGGTCGATGAGCCGATTGGCGACGAAGGGTCCGCGGTCATTGATACGCACTACCACACTGCGGCCATTGCGCAGATTCGTCACCCGCGCGTAGCACGGCAGCGGGAGAGTCTTGTGGGCGGCGCTCATGGCGTACATGTCGTAGGGCTCGCCGCTCGAGGTGTTGCCGCCGTGGAAGGTCGGGCCGTACCAGGAGGCGACACCGCGCTCGAGGTAGCCATCCGCCGTGCTGAGCACGTAGTAGCGTCGGCCGAGGACGTCGTAGAAGGGCGGATTACCGTGGGCGCTGCGCGGCTCGGCGCGTGGCAGCGCATCGGGCACGGTATCGACCGGCGGCGCTGCGGGCGCGTGCGGCGCCGCCTGGCCGGTGGGTACCGCCGGGCGCTGCGCGGTCATCGAGCAGGCGGTGAGTGCGAGGCTGGCGGCGGCCGCGGCGAGGAGGCGCCAGCTGGCACAGGCGCGGCCTGCGGAGAGCTTCATGGCGCGGCGGCGGCAGTCGCGCCGTGCACCCGCTGCGCGATCGCCGCGGCGAGATCGTGCACCGCCATGACGTACCGGGTGCTCGTGTTATAGCGGGTGAGCACGTAGAAATTGTGAAAGCCGACACGGTACGCAGGGCCATCGGCTTGCTCGGCTAGCACCAGCAGCGCCGGTGTCTCCGGCGGCACTTCCAGGTCCACCTTCACCCCGTGCGCGCCGAGCGAGTCGACCGTCTCGTTGAGCTCCAGACCGTGCGGCTCGAGGTGGAAGTTCGCATCTGGCTCGATACGCGTCTCCGCCAGTACCGGTCCGCCCGCCTGCCAGCCATTCTGGCGCAGATAGTTGGCGACACTTGCCAGAATATCGTCCCAATCGCCCCACAGGTCGGGCCGCTGGTCGTTGCTGGCATCGACCGCGTAGCGCCGGTAGGCGGAGGGCATGAACTGCGGCGCGCCCATGGCACCCGCGTAGGAACCGGTGGTAGTGAGCGGATTGAGACGATACTCCTTCGCCAGCACGAGGAACTGCGCGAGCTCGCCCGCGAAGTAGCTGTGGCGCGGTGGATAATCGAAGGCGAGCGTCGCGAGCGCATCGAGTACGCGGTAATGTCCGGTGAGGCGCCCGTAGCGCGTTTCGACCCCGAGGATGGCGACTATATATTCCGGTGGCACCTCGTAGGCCGCGGCCACCCGCTCGAGCGACTCACGATGGTCGGCCCAGAACTGGGCGCCATCGCTCACCCGCTCCGGATTGACGAAATGCTCACGGTATTCCCACCAGGGCACGACCTTCTCGATCGGCCGGTTCATGATGTCGATGATCTTCGGCTGCGGGCGCGCCTCTTTTAGCAGCCGCTGCACGTCCTGGCGCTTGAGACCGTCGCGCTGCGTGACCTCGTCGATGAACGCCGCGATTTCCGGCCGATGCAGGTCGAAGCTCGCGGGCAGCGCGGGTGAGCTGGCCGGCTGTGCGAGCGCCGGCGCGCAGGCGAGCAATGCCAGGAGCGGGAAGCGGCAACTATTCAACTATGACCCGATGAGTTTCCGCCGTGAGTACAGCGCCATGAGAATACCGAAGCCCGCCAGCACGGTCACGACCGAGCTACCTCCGTAGCTCACGAGCGGTAGCGGCACGCCGACCACCGGCAGGAGTCCCGTCACCATGCCGGCATTGATGAACACGTAAACGAAGAACGTGAGCGCGAGGCTGCCGGCGAGCAGCCGCGCGAAGGTGTCCTGCGTCTGCGTGGCGAGATAGATCGCTCGCCCCACTACGAACACATAGAGCAGCAGCAGCAGCAGCAGGCCAAGAAGTCCAAACTCCTCGCCGATCACCGCAAAGATGAAATCGGTCGAGCGCTCGGGCAGGAACTCGAGCTGCGCCTGACTGCCATTCATCCAACCCTTGCCGAAGACGCCTCCCGAGCCGATTGCGATCTGTGACTGGATGATGTGGTAGCCGGCACCGAGCGGATCGGTCTGCGGATTGAGAAATGTGAGCACGCGCTTGCGCTGGTAGTCGTGCATGAAGCTCCAGCCGAACCAGGCCGCAGCGGCGGCCAGTGCCAGCAGTCCCGCCATCACGCGCACGCGCAGTCCCGCGAGTACGATCACCAGCGCGCCGGCGACGGCGATCAGCGCCGCGGTGCCGAGATCAGGCTGCATTGCGACCAGGGCGACGGGCACGAGGATCAGTGTGCCCATCGCTACGAGTGTCGCCACGGACGGGGGCAGCGGCCGCTCGTGCAGATACCACGCGCACATCATGGGCACTGCCAGCTTCATGAGCTCGGACGGCTGGAAGCGGAAGAGCCCGAGATTCAACCAGCGCTGTGCGCCCATGCCCACGTGCCCGATCGCGGCGACGACGAGCAGCATCAGGCAGCCTGCGGCATACACCCAGGGCGTGGAGCGGCGCAGGAAATTGGGGTTCACGCGCGCCAGCAGCAGCATGGCGATCGCGCCGAGCACCAATCGCGCGACCGTGCGCAGCACCGTCGGCAGGCTCTGACCCGAGGCGCTGTAGAGCACCACGAGCCCGTAGAGAGCGATCAGCGACAGGCCCACGACCAGCGGGCCGTCGATGCGCAGCTCCAGCAGCACCCGCGCCGCGCCGCTGAGAGTGCGCCGGGTACGCGAGCCCTGGGTGATTTCCTCGTACATCATGAGGCGGGCTTCACCTTGCCGTCCGCATCGAGCAGATAGGCATCCAGCACCTTGCGCGCGATCGGGGCGGCGGCGCTCGCCCCGGCACCACCGTTCTCCTCCAGCACCGCGAGCGCGATCCGCGGTGCGTCCGCAGGCGCAAACGCAATGAACCAGGAATGGTCCCGCAGCCGCTCGTTGATCTTGCTGGCGTTGTATTTTTCGCTGCGCGCGACCGTGAACACCTGTGCGGTACCGGTCTTGCCGGCAAAGACGTAGGGCGCGTGCAGACCGATCGCGGCCGCGGTGCCGCGCTGGGTCACACCGATCATGCCGTGGACGACGCGCTGCCAGTCGTCGGCTGCGACGCCCTGGACTTCACCGTCGGAGATCGGCGCGATGCGATGCAGCTCGCCGCTGCGCGGATCGCGGTAGGCGGTCACCAGGCGCGGTTGCCAGATCTTGCCACGCGTCGCGACGATACTGGCGTAATGGGCGAGCTCGATGGGCGTCACGGTGAGATAGCCCTGGCCGATGCCGAAGCTGACCGTCTCCCCCGGGAACCACACCCGATCGACCGGGCGGGCAAAGGTCTTTTCCTTCCACTGGCGCGAGGGGAGGATGCCGGCCTTCTCACCGCTGATATCGACGCCGGTCGGTTGTCCGAAGCCGAGCTTGCCGAGGAAGGCCGAGATACGGTCGACGCCGATCTCGTTGGCGAGGCCGTAGAAGTAGACGTCGCACGAGCGTGCGATGGCGTCGTCGAGATCGACCGAGCCATGGTGCTCGTTGTGGTACTCGCGGTAGATGAAGGAGCTGCCGGGCAGGTGAAAGGAGCCGGCACAGAAGCGGTGCGCGAGCGGATCCACCACGTGATTGGTGAGCGC
>DASQYM010000064.1:0-4710 GCA_035639195.1 Steroidobacteraceae bacterium | reverse complement strand
CGCCGCCCGCCCGAGCAGTAAGCGTAGCGGATGCAGGTCCCAGCTGAGATCTCCGAGGGCGGTACCACTCACCGTGAGCCCCGCGCAGCCGCCGCTCCAGAGTGACCCCTCGATGCTCGCGCACGACCACTGCGCACCGCGCGCGGGGAGCACCCAGGCCGCAGGCATACGGACCAGCACGATGGCTAGGAAGGCGATCGCAGCGAGGAGTGCGATCCAGAAGGGCCGCTTCACTTCAGCCGGTGTGCAGCACGATGTTGGCGTTCACGAGTCCCGGGGTGCCCGATTTCTCGATGATGGCCGAGTCCACCGTCACGCCGTTCTGCTGCGCCAGCCGGGCGAGCCAACCGACGAGCACATCGAAGGGAGCCTTCTCCAGGCGCACCGAGAGATTGCCGCCGCTACCGGGCTCACTGCCGGAGAGTGCACTCGCCAGACCCGACTCGCGCGCCGAGCGGTCGATGATCACGAGCAGCGACTCACCGTTCGAGGAGGGCAGTGGGATCAGAGCGATCTGCGGCGCTACCGACTGCATCCAGGTGAGGTCTGCGCGCTTCTTGGTGAGGCGCTCCTGCGCATGCGCAACGCTGCGATCGAGTGGCACCAGCATGCCGAAAATCAGGATCAGGACCGCGGCGACCGCGCCGATGAGCAGCAGCCGCCGCTCGCGCGGCGAGAGCGCCGCGAGCGCCTCCGGCGAGAGCGACCGCAGCGAGAAGGATCGGAACGAGAATGAATCGACGGACAGCTTCATGGCGCTGCCTCAGGCGCCTCCGGAGTGCATCTGAATGCGCCCCTCGTAGGCAGAGCCGGAGTTGGATCCGCCGGTGAGATCCGCATGCCAGCCACTGCTGCGCAGGGATTGGCTCAAGTGGTCGAGACTCGTGGCGTCGGGCGCCGAAAGCTTCATTTCGAGCGTTCCGGTGTGGAAATTCAATGACTGCACGCTGGTGCCCGGTGCACTGTCGCGCGCCTGGGCCAGCGCCTGTAGGGCAGGCAGCAGCCCCTCACCGGCACCGCGCGCCCCAAGGAGGCGTTTTTCCATTAGCCGCCGGGCCTCGGACGCGCTCGCCTCGGTATGCATGGAGCTGCGGAAGGTGTCGCGGATCGAAGCATCGAGTTGCCGCTCGTGGCGTTTGAGCAGCTGCAGTTCTGCCGTCTTGCCGATGATGTGCAGGCCAACGAGCGCCGCAAGCAGCATCGCCGCCACACGCCACGCCTTGACGCCGACTCCACGCGAAGACACCGGCGCGTAGGAACCCTGTAACAGGTTGATGGCGGTCGTCGAGGGCAGCTGCTGGGCATAGAGCCCGAGCGGGCCGCCGGCGAGCAGCTGCACCTTGATGCCATCGAAATGCGGCCGCGCCGCCTCGACCTGAGCCGAGTGCTGATGCCACTCGGGCGCTCCGGTGTACAGGATCAGGCCCCGCCCTCCGGTCGCGCTCGCCTCTGCACCGGTGCGTGCGATCTCGAGCGCCTCACCGAGTGCATCGGCGGGCAAGGTGACCGGAGTTCCGCCCGGCGGACGCACCGACACCGTGTCCGCCTCGAGCAGGGCGACCGCCTGTCCTGGATTGTGTGGCAGCAGCTCGCTGTCGGCATACACGGCATCGGGCTCGATACCCGCGCCGCGCAGCTCGGCGAGCCACTGCTCGAGGAGGGCCTTCGCGATCACCGCGACCGGGACGCGCGACGATTCACTCGAGCGTTTGCCGAGGGCGAAGTGCAGATCCTCGATATCATCCGCCAGCTGTTCCTCGAGGGCATAGGGAACAAGCTGCTGCACTTTGGCTCCGGCCTTGACCGGCACGTCGGGCTCCGCGAGCAGCACCTCAGCGCCAGAGACGAGCACGCAGACGCGGCGGCCGGGGGTGCGCGCTGCGGCGAGCGCCAGCGGCCCGCTTTGCGGCGGGCTCGAGGGTGCCCCGCGGGCATCGACCACGAGCCACGTAGCGAGCTCGGTGTCCGCACGCGGCAGGCGCAGCAGCAGCCAGTCAGCCATGGGCGGATAGTGTCATCATTCGTGCATTCGCGCTCGTCGATTGCGTCACTGTGGAGAGAGCTCGCGCGGCCTCAATCGGGGGTGAAGCTGCGCTGAATCGGACGCACGGCGCCGGTGGCGTCCCGGTACAGCAGACTGTACAAATTGAATTCCGCACTGCCAACGGTGATGAAGCTGGTCAGGCGGAAGTAGGTGGAGGTCTGGTTGAACTTGCTCTGCACGGCGGTCCACTGCTTGGGGTCGCTGAAAGCCGCCTGGTAGTTGGCGAGCGTCGGAAAGCAACCGGTGGAGCCCTGCGCGCGGTTCTTGTCGAGCTGCCCGGTGGTCGAGCTGAAATCGGTCTGGCCCGAGCCGAGAAACGCATCGAGCACCTTGTCCTTTGCGGTGCAGAGGTTGATCTGCGTTTTGTACGGCAGCGCCGTCACGTAAGGTGCGAGCGTCAGATAGCGGTCGCGGCCGAAACCGGGCAGCGCAAGCAGCTCGCTCGCACTCGTGATGTAGCGGTTCGGTGTGCGATAGGGCGGCGCCTGCCCCATGTAGACGCTGTCTTCCGCCCCATCGATGCTCTGCGGGACGATGTCGGCGTCGATCCAGTCCACCATCATTGCCGCCCACTTGGTCTCGAGCCCGAGCATCTCCAGGAGCTTCGTGAAGGCGGCGACGTACACCGGGTCGGGCGTGCCGTCATTCCTGACCAGGTTGTTGAGATTGAAACGGCCCTGCATGTCCTCGAGCGAAGCTTCCAGCATCACCCCCGGCACCACTTCCATCGGCCCCACGGGCTTGTCCCATCCCTGACCGATGTAGGTATGGCTCGGATCGCTCTGGAAGAACTGGCGGATACCGTAAGCGGCGAGCGCCTCCGCGCCCTGGGCGATCAGGATCGATTCATCGAAAGCGTATGTGCCGGTGCCACGCCGCGCGGTCATCGCGTTCTCGTAAGCGATGGCCGACGCCAGAATGGTGCCGAGCGCCACGAGCAGGATCGCGACGATCAGCGCCACGCCGCGCTGCGCGCGACGCGAAGCCCGGGGTGGCCGGCGCTGCGCGCGCGAACGATACGGCGCGCGCTTCATCCGGCAATCTCCACGATGCGTACGATCTTGCCCCAGTCCTCGGTATCGAGCGTGATCTCGACCGCGAGCGGCCGCTGCCGCAGGTTCAGCTCCTGCGTCTGACCGATGAGCACGGTGTTGGTGGCCGGCGGCCACTGCTCCTGCCACTGGCGATTCACATCCATGTAGCGGATGGTGACTGCCTTCACGTGGGTCAGCAGCTCTCTATGCATGGTCGTGCTCGCGAGCGTCGGGTCGAGCACGCTCCAGAACTCACGTCGCAGCGTGCCGTTCTCCAGAAAGTAGGCCACACGCTGCAGTCCCGGCCGTTGCAGTCCGACGGGATTCGACCAGCCGGTCCGTGTGAAGGCCACGATCGGCAGCGCACCGGAGGTCGCTCCCGTGGAGAGCGACCCCTGGGTGCCGGTCACACCGCCTGCGATGGCCGGCTGGGCCGGCTCATTGCCGACCGCCTGCCGCACCGGTCGCGGCGCGAGCTGGACGAAGTCCTGCTCGAGGATGCGTATCGCGTTCTGCAGCTCGAGCAGATGCGTCTGCTGATCCTTGAGCGACTCGTGACTGTTGAGCGCCTGTCTGATCGCGCCATAGCCCATGGCGAACATGATCGCGGCGATGAACATCGCCACGAGAAGCTCGACCAGGGTGAAGCCGTGCGCTCTCATCACTCGGAGTCCGAGTCTGGCTCGTTGGGTGGCGGTGGCGGGTTCGGTGCAGGCGGTGTCCCGAGGCCGCCCTGGACGCCGAGGCCGCCCTGGACGCCGATGCCACCTTGCCCCCCGATGCCACCTGACCCGAAGGGGGCCTGTGAGCCGGGACCGCCCGGCGCGGTGCCGCCCTGCGCGCCGAGTCCGCCGGAGCTCGCGCCTTGAAAACCCGGAAGCACCTGCGCGCCCCAGTCCGGCACCACCATATTGGGCACGCCGACCGCGTCGCCCTGGATGCCGCTCACGGTCGTGAACCAGCCCTTGTCCTCATCCGCCTTGATATCGGCCGGGCGGACCTTGACGTCGATCCGGACCACGCCCGGGACCTGCGTCGCCGTCACCTCGCGACGCCAGTGCCAGCTGCGGCCCGCGAACTCGGTATCCCCATCGCTGTTGCCGGTCGCTGTCATCTGCCCGGAGAGTCGCAGCATTGCGATCTGGTTGAGCGCTACCCATTGCGCAAAGGTCTTGTCGCGCAGATACGAGACGGTGTTGGCAGAGGAGGTGAGCGCACCGAGCACCGCAGCCATGCCGATCGCCACGATGGCGAGAGCTACCAGCACCTCGATCAGAGTGAAGCCCTGGCAGCGCCTCATGGCTTGCGCTCCACCAGCGGTTGCAGGACCACCTGGCCCTTCGCATCCTCGGTGAGAGTGACGCTGCGCATGCCCCCCTCGCGCTCGAGCGTCGCCGCGAAGGTGGTGAGATCGCCGTTGGAGAAGATCATCACCTGCGGGGTCTTGTCTTTCGAATCCTTCGGCCGTGCCAGCACCACCGGGCGTGCTTCGACACTCAGCTTGAAGCCGAGCCCATCGGGAAGATGGCGCGCGCTGAGCGCATCGTCCTCGAACACGCTGCGCCAGCCGGCGCGACGCGCATCGTAGGTGAGGAACTCGTAGCCATCGTCCTGGAACATCACGCCGTACTC
>DASQYM010000063.1:0-5113 GCA_035639195.1 Steroidobacteraceae bacterium | reverse complement strand
CCGCGTGAGCTGCTCGCGCGCATCAACGCCGTCCTGCGTCGCGGCGGCGGCAACGGTGTCGACGAGCGCATCGAGTTCGAAGGCCTGGTCCTCGATCAGGGCAGTCACCGCGTCATGGTCGGCGAGCGCACGGTAGCCCTCGGTCCGACCGAGTACCGGATGCTCGAGTTCTTCATGACGCACCCCGAGCGCGTCTATACGCGCGATCAGCTGCTCGATCGGATCTGGGGCGGCAACGTATACGTCGAAGAGCGTACCATCGACGTGCACATCCGCCGGCTGCGCAAGGCGCTCGAGGATTACGGCTACGATCGCTTCGTGCAGACGGTCCGCGGCTCGGGTTATCGTTTCTCGGCGCGCACCATATAGCGCGCCTGCGATCGGCACGAGTACGATCGCCGTTATATAGAAGAGACGGCAGGATCGATGGAACCCGCGACACAGGCATGGTGGTTCGCGGCGGGCCGGTTGCTCGGCACCGTGGTGATCGGCTGCGGCGTCGGCGGGCTGCTCGGCAACGTCTGGGGGGGCCTTGCCTGCGCGCTGGCTTTGCATCTCGGCTGGGTGCTCGCCAATCTCTTCCGCCTGGAGTGGTGGCTGCGCCATCGCAGCTACGCCGATCCTCCGGATGTCGGCGGCGTGTGGGGCGAGATCATCGCGCAGATCGTGCGGCTCCACCGTCGCAAGCGCTTTCACAAACAGCGATTCGTGCAGCTCATGCGCCAGCTGCAGCGCTCGACCGCAGCACTGCCGAATGGCGTGGTCATCCTCAACGCACAGCGCGAGATCGTCTGGTTCAACCGCATGGCGGCACGGCTGCTCAACCTGCGCCGCACCGCCGACCTCGGCATGCGTATCGAGCATCTCATGCGCGAGCCGGAGTTCGCGCGCTACCTCGGCGGTGGGGACTATGCAAACCCGGTCATCATCCGCACCACCACCGGTGAGGAGTGTTACCTGTCGATGCAGGTCGCACCCTACGGCGATGGGCAGTTGCTGCTGCTGGTGAGCGATGTCTCCCGCCAGATGCGCCTCGAGGCGGTGCGGCGCGACTTCGTCGCCAACTCCTCGCACGAGCTGCGCTCGCCCCTGACGGTGATCCGCGGGTATCTCGAGACCCTTGCTCAGGACGGCGCCCTCGATGCCGACCTGCAGGGTCCGATCGCGGAGATGCGTCGCCAGGCCGAGCGCATGACTGCGATCATTCGCGACCTGCTCGAGCTCTCGCGCCTCGAGGAAAGCGACGTGGTCGTCGGTGGTGAGCCGATCGATATCGCAGCGCTCATGGCGTTGCTGCGCAAGGACGTGCTCGCTCGAGCGGTGCACCCGCGCGAGGTGCGGGTGCGGGTCGACTCCCCCGCGCAGCTCAACGGCGATGAGCCCGAGATTCACTCGGCTTTCTCCAACCTGGTCGACAATGCCGCCAAGTACACCCCGGCGGAGGGCTCACTCGAGATGCGCTGGTGGGTGGATGAAGATGGCGGACACTTTGCGGTGACGGACACCGGCATGGGGATTCCGCCCGAACACATTCCGCGGCTTACCGAGCGCTTCTATCGCGTCGATGCCGGGCGCTCACGCTCGACCGGGGGCTCGGGTCTGGGGCTTGCGATCGTGAAGCACGTGCTGCAGCGTCATGGCGCGACGCTCGAGGTGCAGAGCACCCTCGGCACCGGCAGCACTTTCACCTGTCACTTTCCCGCAGAGCGGATGGTCATGGCGCGAGTACAGAATGCCGCAATAGCTTAAGATTCCGTCGCAAGCCGCTAATTTGTAAGAAAGACTTCGCTACAGTGTCACGCAACGGACACATGCGCGCCCGAGGCTAGGCGTGCCACTCCTGGAAAGAGGTCGAGCTTCTGCATGGCGAGCGGCAGCCCTATGCGTGGCGGCACCATCAGCGCGCGCACGCTGTTTCTTTCCGATATCCATCTCGGGTTTCGGCACGCGCGGGTCAGCGAGCTCAACGAGTTCCTGGACGGTATCGACGCCGAATGCATGGTGCTGGTCGGGGACATCGTCGATGCACTCAGCCTCGCGCGGCGCGCCTTCTGGACGAGCGCTCACACGCAGGTCCTGCGCACGCTGCTCGCACGTCAGCGCGCGGGAACCCGTCTGGTGTACATCCCGGGCAATCATGACGAGAGCCTCGGGATGCTCGCGCAGATGCTGCGCGGGCAGTTCGAAGTGCATCGTGAATGGGTGCACCGCACCGCGCGTGGTGAGCGGCTGTTGGTGCTGCACGGTGATCAGTTCGATGAGGCCATGGTATGTCCGCGTTGGCTGAGCCGCTTCGGGGATCTGTTGCACGGCGCCACGTTGAGCGTGAACCATCGGGTTAACAACCTGCGCCGCGCGCTCGGCCGACCCTACTGGCCGCTGGCGGAGCACCTGAAGCTGAGGATCGGCACGAGCCTGCGCTACATCGAGCAGTTCGAGCAGCTCGCCGCCCGGCACGCTGCGCGCTTCGGATATGATGGGATCGTCTGCGGACACATCCATCGCGCCAACGTGCGGCAGATCTCCGGCACTCTTTACTGCAACACCGGCGACTGGGTGGAATCTTGCACGGCGCTGATCGAGGGCCCGAGCGGACAGCTCGAGCTGCTGCGCTGGCCACGCGCGTGCACCACGCCGCTGCGCTCCGCCGGTGCGCGCTGGGCTGACGCGGCGTGAGGATCGCGCTCGCCACCGATGCCTGGACGCCGCAGACCAACGGCGTCGTCACCACGCTGAAAGCCACCGGCGGGACGCTGAGGCTGCTTGGACACGAGGTGCGCATCATCTCCCCGCAGGGACTCGCCAGCATCGCCTGTCCGAGCTATCCGGAGATTCGCCTGGCGCTCTCGCCCGGTGCCTACGTGGCGCGCGAACTGAAAGCCTTCCGCCCGCACGCGATCCACATCGCGACCGAAGGCCCACTGGGACTTGCCGTGCGCCGTTACTGCCGGGCACGGCGCGTGCCGTTCACCACTTCTTATCACACACGCTATCCGGAATATCTGCGCGCGCGCTGGCCGATCCCCCTGGCATTGAGCTACACGTGGCTGCGGCGCTTTCACGGCGCCGCCGTACGCACGTTCGTGAGCAGCGGTACGCTCGCGGCGCTACTCGACAGCCACGGCTTCCGCCACCTGCATCGCTGGCGGCGCGGAGTCGACCTGCGCACCTTTCATCCGCGCACCCCGCATCCGGAGCTCTCCCAGCTGCCGCGCCCGATCATGGCGTGCGTGGGCCGGCTCGCCGTCGAGAAAAACCTGGACGCCTTCCTCGCGCTGGACCTCCCGGGAACCCAGCTGGTGATCGGCGATGGGCCCGAGCGAGCTGCGCTCGAGCGGCGCTACCCGCAGGCGCGGTTCGCCGGCTACCGATTTGGCGCCGAGCTCGCAGCGCTCTTGTCGGGAGCAGACGTGTTGGTATTTCCGAGTCTCACCGACACTTTCGGGCTCGTGATGATCGAGGCGCTTGCCTGTGGGGTGCCGGTGGCGGGCTTCCCGGTCGCCGGACCCCTCGATGTCATCGAGCCGGGCGTCACCGGCGTGCTGCACACGAAGCTCGGCCGGGCCATCGCCGGAGCGCTGCAACTCGACCGTCGCGCCTGCGTGGCCGCCGCCAGTCAGTTCAGCTGGCAGGGCGCGACCGAACAATTCCTCGCCGGTCTTGCGGCGATTCCGCTCGCCGTGCGCGCCAGGCTGGCCGCCAGCCGCAGTTCCGCTATGATCGCCCGCATTGCCGCGCGCCGGGAGGCGAGCGGGGCCGGGGAAGCTAACTGATGGAAACCGCCGATCTCAGTCACCATATCTCACGTCGCTTCAACGAGGACCTCGAGCGCGTTCGCGGCAGAGTGCTCGGCATGGGCGGCTTCGTCGAGCAGCAGCTGCAGAAGGCCATCACTGCGCTGGTCGAAGGGGACAGCTCGCTCGGCGAGCAGGTGGCGCTCGATGACTACCAGGTGAACAACATGGAGGTGGCGATCGATGATGAGTGCTGCCGCATCCTCGCCACGCGCGCACCGGCCGCCGGGGATTTGCGGGTGATCGTGGCCATCATCAAAACGATTACCGACCTCGAGCGCATCGGCGATGAAGGCGAGAAGATCGGTTACATTGCCTCGCGCCTCGCGACCATGGAACGTCCGGCCGACAAGTATCGCGAGATCAAGCATCTCGGCCGCGTCGTCTCGGACATGGTGCACGCGGCGCTCGATGCGTTCGCGCGCATGGACGTCGAGTCTGCACTGCGTGTCGCCCGCCAGGATCGACTGGTCGACGAGGAGTACGAGGCCATCCAGCGTCAGAGCATCACCTTCATGATGGAGGATCCGCGCACCATCCGCCGGGCACTCGATGTGATGTGGGTGGTACGGGCTCTGGAGCGCATCGGTGACCACGCCAAGAACATCAGCGAGTACGTGATCTACATGGTCCACGGCAAGGACATACGCCACACCTCGCTCGATGACGTCGAACGCGAGCTGCGCGGCGGCACCGGCGCCGCAGATACCACCGCACCACCTGCCTCGGCCTGAGCCTGCGACGCTTGCCTGCATCGCCCACCTCGCCGCGGGTGTCCACTCTGCGGCTCGCCAATTTCGCCGGCTTCGCGCTGTGCGCAGCGTTGATCGGCTACGCGCTTTACTCACAAGCGCACCTGGGCCTCGAGCCTTGCCCGCTGTGCATCTTTCAGCGTATCGGCATCGCGCTCCTCGGGCTGGTGTTCCTCGCGGCGGCATTGCACGATCCGCGCGCTTGGGGACGCTACCTGTACGCCATCGCCATCGCGCTGACTGCGCTGGCGACGCTCCTCGTCGCGGCACGCCACGTATACGTGCAGAGTCTGCCACCGGGATCATTGCCTTCCTGCGGAGCGCCGCTCACCGTGCTGCTGAAGTTCACGCCCGTGTGGGAGGTCGTGCGCAAGGTGCTGACCGGAAGTGGCGAGTGCAGTGAAGTGAATTGGCGCTTCTTCGGGCTCGCCATGCCTGCGTGGGTGCTGTTGTGGGCGCTCGCGCTCGGCACCGCCGGAGTGATCGTCAACTTGCGAGGCCGACCCGCGAGACTCGGCGCGTCACGACCGTGAGCGGCGTCGTTCGCGCGGGCTGGGTCTATCCCAA
>DASQYM010000062.1:0-3478 GCA_035639195.1 Steroidobacteraceae bacterium | reverse complement strand
CGGCCGCTCGCTGCCGCGCTCGCTCACCGAGGAGGAGGTCGAGGCGCTGCTGTCGGCACCGGTGGTGAGTGATCCACTCGGCAACCGCGACCGCACCATGCTCGAGGTGCTGTATGCGACCGGGCTGCGCGTCTCGGAGCTGGTCAACCTGCGCCAGGGCCAGATCAACCTCAACCAGGGCGTGATCCGCATTCTCGGCAAGGGCGATCGGGAGCGGCTCATTCCGCTCGGCGAGGAAGCGATGCGCGCGCTCAAGGAGTTCAGCCGCGGTGCGCGCGGCGAGATCCTGCTCGAGCGCCAGACGGACTATCTCTTCCCGACGCGGCGCGGGGATCGCATGACGCGTCAGGCCTTCTGGCACATCATCAAGCGCTACGCCCGCAAGGCCGGCATCGCCAAGGAGCTCTCGCCCCACACCTTGCGGCATGCCTTCGCTACGCACCTGCTCAACCACGGCGCCGACCTGCGTGTGGTGCAGATGCTGCTCGGGCACAGCGACCTCTCGACGACGCAGATCTACACGCACGTGGCGCGCGAGCGGCTCAAGGAGCTCCACGCCCAGCATCATCCGCGCGGCTGAAGCCGCAGGAACGCGGCCGCCAGCCGTGCTGGCGCGCGCGTGCTAGACTCCCTTGCCGACCTACGCTGCGCCGAAGCCGAACCTCGTGCGGCCGTGGCGGTCCAATCTCCTCTCGAGCGGCGGAAGTCATTCATGGTTGCCCACAGGTTGCTAGTTTTGCTGGCGTTGTGCTGCGCGGCCGGCATGGTGCCGGCGCAGCAGGCGCCGATCAAGGCGGATGCGCGTGCCGAAGTCGCCTCCCATATTCCCGGCGCACGTGCCGATGAGCTGCGCCCTACGGCGATCCCGGGTATCTTCGAGCTCACCCGCGGAGCCGATATCGTTTACGTGACCGCCGACGGCAAATATGCCTTTACGGGCGATCTCGTCGAGCTCGCGAACAACAATAACCTTACCGAGCAGCACCGGCGCGAGCTGCGCGCCAAGGCGATCGCCAGCTTCCCTGAGGACGAGATGCTCATCTTCGGTCCCAAGGATCCGAAGTACACCGTGACGGTATTCACCGACGTGGATTGCCCCTATTGCCGCAAGCTGCACAGTCAGATCGGCGTCTACAATCGCCTCGGCATTCGCGTGCGCTACCTGCTGTATCCCCGCACTGGCCCCAACACCACCTCATGGACCAAGGCGGAGCAGGTGTGGTGCTCGCCCGACCGCAACTCAGCGCTCACTCGAGCCAAGCTCGGCGAGGAGCTCAAGACCAAGCCCTGTGCCGAGAACCCGGTGGCGCGGAGCTATGCGCTCGGTCAGGACTTCTCGCTGGAGGGAACTCCGGCCATCATCATGCCGAACGGCGAGATGCTGCCCGGGTACGTACCGCCCGATGTGCTGGCGCAGCACCTCAAGGACGCCAAGTAGCGGGGTTTAAGGCGCGCCCAGTGTTCAGCGTTCAGCGCCCAGCGCGGCTCAGCGTTCGAGCAGTTTCAGCTTGTCGGGCTTGCCTTCCCATTCCTTGGCGTCAGGCGGTGCATCCTTCTTCTCGGTGATCACCGGCCACTGCTTGGCGAGATCGGCGTTCAACTGCTTGAACTGCTCCTGGCCGGCGGGCAGCTCCTCCTCGGAGAAGATCGCCTCCACCGGACACTCCGGCTCGCATAGCGTGCAGTCGATGCACTCGTCCGGGTCGATGGCGAGAAAGTTGGGGCCCTCGTGGAAGCAATCGACGGGACACACCTCGACGCAATCCATGTACTTGCACTTGATGCAGGTTTCAGTGACGACAAAAGTCATTCGGTTCCTCAGGCAGGATGCGCTGGCGCACGCCGCGGCAAAGCGCACGTGCAGGAGAGCCAGGCATTGTGCCATGCCGGCGCCGCGTGGGTGAATCAGGCGCCGGCGCCGACCATCCCAAGCCCGGGCTCCCGCTGCTCGAGCTTGCCGCGGAGTAGGGATGGCCCCGCACCAGTGTTGACTATTCGATTCGCGGATAGTCAACCAAATGGTGAAGTTTTCTAAAAAGGGCACCTCACATCGCGGGGACCTCGCATCGCCTGCGGCCTCGCATCGCACGGCACCCTTCAGCACGCTTCGCCCGCCGGGCAAGCGATTCGCCGACATCAAGAGGCCTGATTTTTCGGGGACCCCGGGGCCAACCGCCGGTCGATGGTAGTGAAATGATAGGGCTCGCGCGCGGCTGCCCGGTCCTCGAGATAGCGCCGCAGCGTGAAATCCGTACTCGGGAAGGCGATGTCAGTCCAGGGAATATCGTCCGGGCTCACCAGCGCAACTTCCAGGCTTTCGGCGCCGGCGGCGTAGTTGGCCGCGGAAAGCGCGGCGCGGAAGAACACGTGCACCTGCTCTGCGTGCAACACGTGCACCACGGACAGCAGCGAGCCGATGGTCACTTCCGCAAGCGCTTCCTCGCGTGACTCGCGTGCGGCGGCCTGCTGCAGCGTCTCGCCGTTCTCCATGAAGCCTGCCGGCACCGTCCAGTAGCCGCGCCGTGGTTGGATCGCGCGCCGGCACAGCAGGATGCGCCCTTCATGGTCGGCTACGCAGCCGACCACCAGACGTGGATTCTGATAGTGAATGGTGCCGCAGGCATCGCACACGTGCCGCGCCAGGTTATCTCCCGCCGGGATGGAGAGCCGCACCGGCGCGCCGCACTGATTGCAGAATTTCATGACCCGCTTGACCCGTCCGCGGTGAGTCCGATGGTGCCCGAGGTCGGAGTCGAACCGACACGCTTTTAAGGGCGGCGGATTTTCGTGCCACCTCGGCTTTCGCCGCCCCGAGCCTATCGGCACCCCGGGTTCGTGGTCTGGAGCACGCCTTCACCCTAGCCATTTGCCGCCATTTGGCCTTAGGTGCCCGCCGTCTGCTCTCTACACCTTCCCTGCCGACGGCAGGGTTTGGCTCGGCGTCAGCTCGAGCGCGCAGCGCCCAGGGCCTTCACCGAGTTTGACGGGCTTCACCCCGCGGATTTCTCCGCGGGGGCTCAACTTGATCGACTGAGTCCGCTGCGTCTACCAATTCCGCCACTCGGGCATCGAGAGGCGCGAGGCAGTATAGAGCCAGGCGCGCGGGAACGGTATGAGCAGTTGCCCGCGCGCGCCGGCGGGTTGCGTGCGCCGTGTAACATGCAAGCGTGCGCCGTCAGGACTTCGCTTACCACCTGCCACTCGATCTGATTGCCCAGGAGCCACTCGCCGAACGTTCGGCCGCGCGTATGCTGGTTCTCGATGGGATGAGCGGCATGTGGCGCGATTGCACGATAAAGGATCTGCCCCTCGAGCTGCGACACGACGATCTGCTGGTAGTCAACGACACGCGCGTCATCGCCGCGCGTCTCATCGGCAACAAACCCTCGGGCGGCAGGGTGGAGATACTCCTCGAGCGAGCTCTCCCCGGGCGAGAGGCCCTGGCGCAACTGGCGGCCAGCAAGCCGATCCGCCCCGC
>DASQYM010000061.1:0-24968 GCA_035639195.1 Steroidobacteraceae bacterium | reverse complement strand
TCGGCTCGGGAAAGGCCTGCCCCCATGGCCCGCCGGCGCGCAGCGCTTCCGCGGTCGGCAGCGCCATTTCCTCGACGGTGAGCTCGCCGTCGGTCTCCACAGCATCCCGCGCACCCACGCCCGGCAGCCAGCGCGCCACCTCCTCATCAAAGGCTCGTGCGAATTCATCGAGCCGCGCACGCTCGAGAGTCAGCCCCGCGGCCATGGCATGACCGCCGAAGCGGTGAATTAGACCGGGATGGAGCGTCGCGATCGAGTCGAGCACGTCGCGGATGTGGATGCCCGCGATGGAGCGCGCCGAGCCGCGCAGGCTCGCCGCATCTGCCGCTGCAAAGGCGATCACCGGGCGGCGCACGCGCTCCTTCACGCGGCTCGCGACGAGCCCCACCACGCCCTGGTGCCAGCTCTCATGGAACAGGCACACCCCGCTGCGCTGCAATGTGGCACCGGTGACCGAGCCCTCGAGCTGCCGCACGGCGGTGAGAGCTTCCTCCTGCATGCGTGCTTCGATGCTACGGCGCTCCTCATTCAGCGCATCGAGTCGCAGGGCGAGTGCACGTGCGCTGTCCTCCTCCTCGGCCAGGAGACAGCGGACGCCGATCGTCATGTCATCGATGCGGCCGGCGGCATTCAGTCGCGGCGCGACGCCGAACGCGAGATCCGCCGCGGTCAGATCGGTTGACGAGCGCTCTGCGAGCGCGAGCAGCGCCCGGATCCCTGGAACGCAGCGCCCTGCGCGGATGCGCCGCAGCCCCTGCGCCACCAGCACGCGATTATTGGCATCGAGCGGCACGACATCGGCTACGGTGCCGAGAGCCACGAGGTCAAGGAGCTGCGCGACTCCCGGCATCGAGGTGTTGGTGAGCCCATCCCGCTCGAGTGTGCGGCGCAGCGCCGCCATGACGTAGAAGGCGACGCCCACCCCGGCGAGCGAGCGGCTGGCGAAGTGGCTACCTGCAAGATTGGGATTGACGATCACGTTGGCGTCCGGGAGCGATGCCGCGGGCAGGTGATGATCGGTGATCAGCACATCGATGCCGCAGGCGCGCGCTGCGGCCACCCCGGCATGGCTCGAGATACCGTTGTCGACGGTCACGATGAGCGAAGGCGAGCGCGTGGCCGCCAAAGCTACGATCTCGGGCGTGAGTCCGTAGCCGAACTCGAAGCGGTTGGGCACCAGGAAATCGACGTGCGCGAATCCGCACGCACGCAGGGCACGTACCACCAGTGCGCAGCTCGTCGCCCCGTCGGCATCGAAGTCGCCCACCACGAGCACGCGCCCCATGCGGTGCGTGCACAGCAGCTCGGCCGCCGCCGGGATGCCTTCGAGCGTGCCGACCGGCAACAGTCGCACCAGCGAATGATCGAGCTCCGTTTCGGAGCGCACGCCGCGCGCGGCGTAAACGCGCTGGAGCACGGGGTGCAGCTGGCCGCTCAGCCCGAGTGTCGCGTGGGGCCGGCGGACGATGCGCAGGCTCACGCGAAGCCCGCCAGGCCGCTCACGCCGCGGCGCCAGAAGCGTCTCAGGTCGCCCCGCTGCAGGTGGACGCACGCATCATTGAGAATGACGCTCAAGCGAGCGAGCGTACCGTAGCGCAGCGCGGCAACAGCCGGTGAGACGACGCGCGCATCGATGCGGCGCAACGCATCCGCCACAGTATCGGGCTCGCCGAGCAATTCTCCTCCCAGTTCCATCAGCACCACAGCCGTATGCGCGCGCGCTGCGAGAAGCTCCTCGAATCGCTGCGGCGCAGGCTGCGCGGCAGACCCTTGCAGCCGCCACAGCCCCTCGAGCCATGCATCCCGTCCGAAGGCGAGCGGTAGCGCCGCGTGCGTGCCGGGTGCAGGGCGCACTATCCGCCCGCTCGCACCCCAAAGCCACAGCGAGTTCACTGCCATCGCACCGCGCTGCCTGCGCGACTCATTGAGCGGCTGCGTGTGCAGCCACATCTCGATCTCGGCGAGCAGTCGGCGCAGCGGCGCCGCTGCGGGCCCCGTGGGTACGGGCGCATCGAGCACACTTCCCACGCAACGCGCAGGCTCGGAGGTCGCGATCGCTGTGACTCCTGGAGTCTCCAGGAGGAATTCCCCGCATGGCAAGGGTGCGAGAGCGTAGTGGGACGCGGCGAAGGTGCGCGCGAAGTCGGCGCTGAGCTGCGCCTGCTCCGCTGCGGGAAGACGCAGCAGGCCGCGATGGTCGAGGTGCACCTGTCGCAGCCCCGCCCGCAGGTGCACCGCCGTTGCGAGCCAACGTGCAGGCTCAGGAGACCCCTCCCCGCGCGCTGCTCCCGTTGCGGGCAACACCGCATCGAGTCCTGCGGCGGCGATGCACACGGGAGCGACCCCCGCGAGATCGGCGCGGCCCGCGCGGCCGAGCAGCCGCTCGCGCCATCCGCCTGGCAACGCAGCACGGCCGCCGAAGCGCGCCACCTGCTCGATGCCCGGCAGGTTGTCGACCGCCGCCGCCGCAGAGCTCGCGCCGTGCTGATCACGCGGCAGGTAGAGATCCGGGACGACGATGACGAGCTCGCGCACCGGCGTTATCGTACCGAAGGTGAAGTTCACCCTCGAACCGCCATCGCGCGCCAACCTCGTCCGCAGCTACTCCGATGCGGAGCTGTACATCGGCGATCAGCGCGTGCAGCACAGTTGCCTGGTGACGGCCGAGCAGCTTGTTACCGAGTGGCCGCCGCAGAGCTTTGCCGAGCTAGCCCCCGCTCACCTCGAGGCGATTTTCGCACTCGATCCCGAGGTGGTGCTGCTCGGCACGGGTCCAACTCAACGCTTCGCCCCGTCCGAGGTGCGCGGCGAGTTCGTGCGGCGGCGCATCGGACTCGAGGTCATGCAGCTCGGTGCGGCGTGCCGCACTTTCAACGTGCTGGTCCAGGAGGAGCGGCGCGTCCTCGCCGCATTGTTCTTGCGCTAGCTGCGGCGCACGAAATTGCGCTTGCTGCGCAGCGATGAGCTCACGCGCCGGGCGCGAGATGTGATTTCAACGGGATCGGTGGGCGGGTGGCGGCGGCGCGAGGGAGACCGGCAGAAGACACAAGGGGAGGGTCAACCAACCAAACAATCATTCGAAGCTGACAGACTCGAACAATTGCACTGTTCTTCTTCTTGTGTGGACGTTATTGCTCTTCGTTGCGACGTCCCTCCTCCCTGTGTCTTCTGCCGGTCACCCTCCGCATGTCGTCGATAGGAGACAGTGGCTGCATGTTAAACGCGTCGCAGAACGCGGCGCAACTCATTTGAGAAACAGGAGTTTCCTTTCCTCGAAACGGCCTGCGAAGAGCGTGACACGCTGTTCCAACAAGCGAGTAGCACATCGAGGGCGCTGCTGCGGGCGCAGCAGTTAGAATGAATATAAATCATTGCTTCTCAGCAGCTTGCAGCGGTTTTGAGATCTGCCTTATAGAATAAGTCTGCCCTGACTCTGCTCAGCTGGTGCCGCCGAGCAGCGGAACGAAGGCCACCGATGCGAGCGTTTCACGCTCGACGCGCTGGTCGCGGCGGGTGAAGCGCACGAGCTCCTGCTCACCTTCGGGTCCTATCGGGACGATCAGCCGGCCTCCGACCTTGAGCTGCTTGAGCAACGCCTCGGGAACCGCCAGCGGGGCGGCGGCGACGAGTATGCCGTCGAAGGGCGCTTGCGTCTTCCACCCGAGCGAGCCATCGCCGTGGCGAAAGCGTACGTTGCGGATTCCGAGCTCCTTCAGCCGCACACGGGCACGGGCGAGCAGCGGCTCGATGCGCTCGATGGTGCTCACGCGCTTCACGAGCGGGGCGAGCACTGCAGTCTGGTAGCCGCACCCGGTGCCCACCTCGAGCACATTGTCGGCGGGACCGGCTTCGAGCAGCGCTTCGGTCATGCGCGCCACGATGTAAGGCTGCGAGATGGTCTGCCCGAAACCGATCGGCAGCGCGGTGTCTTCGTAGGCGCGGCTGCCGAGCGCCTCATCGACGAAGATGTGCCGCGGCACGTTGCGAATGCGCTCGAGCACCGCGGCATTGGTGATGCCCTGCTCGCGCAGGCGCTGCACCAGACGATCGCGCGTACGCGCGGAGGTCATGCCGATACCCTCTAGGCGCAGGTCAGCCATTGAGTCCATCCAGCCAGGTGGCAAGCGCCGGCAGCACCGCATGGCGTGTGAGATCCACCTGCAGCGGCGTCACCGAGACGTAGCCACGCGCCACCGTGTCGAAATCCGTTCCAGGCCCCGCCTCCTGCTCAGCCCCCGCAGGTCCCACCCAGTACACCGGCCGGCCGCGCGGATCCTGCGCGCGCATCACGGGCTCCGAACGGTGCCGGTAGCCGAGACGGCTGGCGCGGAAGCCGCGCAGCTCGTCAAATGGCACGTTCGGTACGTTGACGTTGAGAATGAGCGAGCGCTCGAGCGGACGCTGCAGCAACTGCGCCACGAGCAGGCGCCCCACCTCGGCGCCGGTCTCGAAATGCACGCTTCCCGTGCCGCCCGTGCACAGTGAAATGGCGATCGTCGGGAGACCGAGGAAGCGGCCTTCGACCGCCGCGGCCACCGTGCCTGAATAGAGCACGTCGTCGCCGAGATTCGCGCCGTCGTTCACTCCGGATACCACCATGTCGTGCTCGAAGTCGAACAGGCCGCTGATGGCGAGATGCACGCAGTCGGTGGGCGTACCCGGAACGAAATAGATTCCAGGCTCCGCGGCGAACACACGCAGCGGCACATCCAGGGTCAGCGAATTGCTGGCGCCGCTGCGGTCGCGATCGGGAGCGACGACCGTCACCTCCGCGAGTGTGGCGAGCGCGTCGCGCAAGCGGCGGATGCCCTCGGCACGATAGCCGTCATCGTTACTGACCAGGATCTTCACTGGGCTGTGAGTGCGCACCACGCGAGCGGCTGACTATACTGGAAGCCGACACTGGTGGCGGAGCCCAGCGTGACTGTCCTCCCTGATGATGAGGACCGGAACGAGGATACCGAGGATGCGCGCCTGTTCCGGCAGGCGGTACGCAATGTGCGACCGCTGCGCGCGCACACGTCCCCGCCGCGCGCGCCGCGCGTGCGGCCGCGTGCACGCTTCACCCGAGCCGATCGGGCCGCCGTGCTGCGCGAGAGTCTCGATGTGCATGCTGCGGATCCGGAGCAGCTCACCGGGGAGGCGCTCGCGTTTCGCCGGCCGCAGATCCGCGCCGGAGTGCTGCGCCGGCTGCGCCGTGGCGATTACCGCGTGCAACGCGAGATCGACCTGCACGGCATGACGATCGCGGAAGCCAAACACGCGCTGCGTGAGTTCCTGGTGAGCGCTCTCGAGCAGCACGTGCGCTGCGTGCGCATCGTCCACGGGAAAGGACTGCGCTCGGGCCATCGCGGGCCGGTGCTCAAGGCAGCCGTGAGCACCGTCCTGCGTCGCACCGGTGCGGTGCTCGCTTATGTCTCCGCGCGCCCGGTCGATGGCGGCACAGGTGCCCTTTACGTACTGCTGTCCTGCGCGTGACTCTCGATGAGCTCGGCGAGCACCGCAGTCGCGAACCCACCGCGCGTCAGCCGAAAATGTATGCGCACCGACTGCGCCTCGATCTCACACCGCAACTCCCGCACCGCAAGCCGCAGGGCGCGGCGCTCCTGAGCCATGCCCACCGCGGCGCACGCGGCAGCGGCGTCCGGGTAACGTGCCGCGATGAGGGTCTCGAGCTCGAGCACCTGCGCGGCGCTCTCCGGACTCCCATCGCCCCACAGCGGACCGGTCGGATGAATTTCGAGGCGCGAGCAACGCTCCGTCAAGGCCTCATCCACCGTGCTGATGAGGAAAATGCTCCCTCGCCCATCGAGATTCGCCACATCGCCAAGGTGCAGCCGCTCCCAGGTGCCGTCAGTCACGCGCGCGGCCAGTACCGCATTGAAGATGACGCTGCGTGCGGCCGAGAGCGCAAAGGCGCGCTGTTGCGGCGCGAGCCGCTTGGCCGAGCGGCCGAGCTGCTGCAGGTTGCCGCCGCCGCGGCCGAAGCGCTGCGAGCCGAAGTAGTTGGGCACTCCACGCTGTCCGATCGCCGCCAGACGCGGTGCAAGGCGCGAGGCGAGCTCGGTCGCATCGCCCTCCTGCACGCGCACGCGCACCGCGAAGCGATTGCCGGCGAGTGCGCCGCGCGGCAGCTTGCGGATGTGCGGATGGGCCTCGAGTACCTCGAAGTCGGCCGCGCGCAGCTCTAGCCAGTCGCGGGCGCTGCGCGGTCGCGGAAGGGAATACCACTGCACGGCCACCGCATGGCGGTCCTTGAGCCCCGCATACCCCACATCCGCCGGGCGGCAGCCGCAAAGACGGGCCAGCTCGCGCGCCACCCACTGAGTGTTGGCGTTGCGTTTGCGGACCTTCAGCAGGACATGCGGCCCATCGCCTGCGGGGGCAAATCCGAGCTCCTCCTCGACCAGGAAGTCCTCGGGCTCGCAGCGCAACCGTCCGCGCGCGGCCGGTGTGCCATACGCGCGTGGCGGAGCGAGGGCCGCCTCGAGCGCGCTCAGCTCCCGGACCGCCACGCCGGGCTCTCGGCCAGCAACACCACTGCCTGCGCGGCAATGCCCTCGGCACGCCCGAGGAAGCCGAGCCCTTCGGTGGTCGTCGCCTTGATGTTGATACGCTCTTCTGCGACCTCGAGCAGCCGCGCGATAGCCGCGCGCATCGCCGCACGGTGCGGAGCCAACCTGGGGGATTCCGCGATGACGGTCAGATCGGCATTGACCACCTCGAGGCCCCGCTCCCGCAGCATCCCGAGCACGCGGGCGATGAAGCGCCCGCTGTCTGCTCCGCGCCAGCGCGGATCTTTGTCACTGAAGTGCTGACCGATGTCACCGAGACTCGCCGCGCCGAGCAGTGCGTCGCACAGTGCGTGCAGCAGCACATCGCCGTCGGAATGGGCGATGACTGCGCGCGAATGCGCGATGCGCACTCCTCCAAGCATGATGAAGTCCCCGGGGCCGAAAGCATGAACATCGAAGCCGGAGCCGGTTCTCATGCGGGTGCCCTGCGGATGGCCATTGTGTCGAGAGCGGAGGATAGCTGCGGCCAGCACCAAATCCTCGGCGCTGGTGATCTTGAGATTGCTTGCGGCTCCCTCCACCAGCAGTGGCTGCTCGCCCTGCCATTCCAACGCCTGGGCCTCATCGGTGGGGAAGCGCTGCGCAGCATGTGCGGCATCGAGCGCTGTGCACAGCCGACCATAGCGGAACATCTGCGGCGTGAGTGCGCGCCAGAGCGCGGTGCGGTCTACGGTCTCGGCGACCTGGAGCGTATCGGGCCGCCCTGCCGAAGGTGGAGAGGCGCGCTTCAAGGTGTCTGCGGCGCCGGTCGCAAGTATGCCACCGAGCGGGTGTGGAGCGATGCGCTCGAGAAGCCGCTCGAGGTCCTCGTCCCCGAGGCATGGCCGCGCCGCATCGTGCACCAGCACCCAGTCTGCCGCAGCGGCCCGCCCCGCCAGGGCCTCGAGGGCCAGCTGCACCGAGCGGCTCCGGTGCTCACCGCCCGTTACCGCCGTCACAGTCGGGGGCCCACGGCCAATTGGAGCGTACTCCACGCGCGCGAGCCTCGCGCCGACGCGCGTCCACTCGCTATCGTCGTGCCGTGTTGCCACGACGACTCCGACGCAGCGCGAGTCTCTGAGGAAAGGAGCCAGCGCCCACTCGATGACGGTGCGGCCCTCGAGGAGGGCGTACTGCTTGGGAAGCGCGCCGCCGAAGCGCGTGCCGGAGCCGGCGGCCGGCATGATGAGCCAGTAGCGCATCGGATGGATCCGCCGGTCAGTGCGCCGCTGCGGTTCGCGTGGGTGTGCGCGCAGCCTGCGGCGGCGGGGTGGGTACTACCTGATAGAAGGTCTCGTTGCGGGCGATCATTCCGAGATCGCTCCGCGCGCGCTCCTCGAGCGCCTCGAGTCCCGTCTTGAGATCACGGACCTCGGCCGCGAGTTGCCGGTTGCGCTCCGCGAGCTGCCCATTCTCCGCGCCCTGCACGGCCACCGCCTGGCGCAGGCGCGCCACCTGACGCACGCCGTCCTCGGAGAACCACACCCGGTACTGCAGCAGAACTATGGCGACGGCGAGCGCGGCGGCGAGCCACTTCATGGGAGCGAGAGCGTATCAGACCCTCCCCGCGTGCGCGAAGCCGAAAGACAGGCGCGCGGCGCGCTCAGCCGCGCCGCGCCGCTGCGACGCGAGCGGCTCGAAGCGCCGGCGCACCGCCGATACCACCTCGCCGGCCGCGGTCTCCGGGCGCCCGCAAGAGAAGGGAGGCTCGGGCGCATACTCCATGGCAAGCTGTACTGCCTGCGCGTGCGCCTCGCCCGCGATTTCCGCGGAAACAGTGAGCGCCATGTCGATGCCGGCAGTAACGCCGCCGCCGCTGAACACCGGCCCATCGCGCACCACACGCGCCTCGTCAGGGATCGCACCGAAGAGCTCGAGCAGGTCACGGAACGCCCAGTGGCAGGCAGCTCGGCGGCCCCGGAGAAGTCCGGCCGCACCGAGCAGCAGAGAGCCAGTGCACACGGAGGTGATGTAGCGGGCCTGCGCGGCAAGCCGGCGCAGGCCGCCCAGATATTCGGCATCCTCCATTGCGGCGCTGCAGCCGAAGCCGCCCGGCACGCACAGCAGCGCACACTCATTCACCTGAGCGAGTGGCAGCAGCTCGGCGAAGGTCAAGCCGCTGACGCAGAGCTCACCGCCGGCCACGGAGGCCACGACGATGCGCGCCTGCGGCAGCCGCGCGAAAACCTCGAGCGGTCCGGTGAAATCGAGCTGCGTGACCTCGGGGTAGAGGGGAAAGACCACGGTAAAGTCGTTGGCCATAGCGATATCCTCGGTTGCTGCAGCGGAATCATGACTCGGCTATGCTCATGGCAGAAATGACGTTTTAACCTCGTTTTAGGCCACCCCGCCAACCCGCTCCGCCTTGCCGCGCCGCATCGCCTTCCTGATCTTTCCCGGCTTCCAGCTGCTCGATGCGGCAGGCCCGATCGCAGCCTTCGAGATCGCCGGTAGGATGCACCCCGGAAGCTATGCCCTGCAGGTGATCGCTCGCATTCCCGGGGCGGTCGCGAGCTCCTCCGGAGTCACTCTCGGCGCGGCCGGCTTTGGCCGTACGCGCGAGATCGACACCCTCATCGTCGCCGGCGGCGGGGGCGTACGCGCCGCGCTCGGCTGCGCGTACACGCGGCGGTTCCTGCGGCGGTGCGCCGAGCGGGCGCGGCGCGTGACGAGCGTCTGCTCGGGCTCCTTTTTGCTCGCTGCGGGAGGAATGCTCGATGGCCACACGGCCACCACCCACTGGAGCTGCACCGAGGAGTTTCGCCAGCGGTTCCCACGAGTGCGTCTCGAGGCGGATCGCATCTTCGTGCGTGCAGAGCGTTTCTGGACCTCCGCGGGCATCACCGCGGGCATCGATCTGGCGCTCGCATTGATCGGCGAAGACCTCGGAGAAACCGTGGCACGGCGCACCGCGCAGCAGCTCGTCGTCTATCATCGCCGCCCCGGTGGACAGTCCCAGTTCTCGGCGCTGCTCGAGCTCGAGAAGGGCGGCGGCCGCTTCGCGGCGCTGCTCGAGTACATACGCACGCACCTCGGTGGCGAGCTCCGTGTGGAACAGCTCGCCGGGCAGGCCTGCATGAGCCCGCGCAATTTCGCACGTGCCTTTCACCACGAGACGGGCGTCACTCCGGCCAAGGCGGTCGAGCGTCTGCGGGCCGATGCGGCACGCGCCCTGCTCGATAGCGGCGCACGCTCGCTGCAGGAGATCGCGGGGCACTGCGGGTTCGGCGATCCCGAGCGCATGCGGCGCGCATTCCTACGCCTGTTCGGCGCGCCGCCTTCGGCACTCAAGCGCGCTCAGAACCGATAGCTGAGGCTCGCGCGCACACTGCGCGGCTCCATGGGATGAAAGTGCAGGTCATCGACCGGCAGCGCCTCGGTGCGCAGCCGCGAGGCATAGAAGTACTCGATGTCATCGTCGCGGCGGTCGAGGAGGTTGAAAACGCTCAGCGTTCCGCTCAGCGCCGAAGTGAAGCGGTAACCCGCTTCGGCATTCACCTGCAGCGAGGGCCGCGAGCGTACTGCATCGTCCTGCGTGAGTGGGGTCGAGCCGAAATACCGTACGTGTGCGCCGCCGAACCATCCCTGCGGGCGGTTGATCTCGATGCCGAGCGCCGCGATCTTCTCTGGAGCGTTCGGCAGGTACTGTCCGGAGGCCGAGAAGTCGGTGAAGCGCGCTCGCGTCCAGGCGAGATCCAGATCGAGGCGCATCCAGGATCGCGGATGCCACGCTGCAGCAAGCTCGACCCCGTAGCGGCGCGTCGCGCCGCTTGGAACGGTAACGCTCGCATCCTCATCGAGCACCAGCTCCGAGTCGAGCCGCAGTGCCCACAGCGCCGCGGTGAGCTCGAGCCCCGGCGCGAGCATGCTGCGGACACCGCCCTCGAAGCCGGTGGCGCGCGCCAGCGGCGTGACCCGGCCGAGTGGCGTCACGCCGTCGGACGGGTCGACGCTGATCGTTGTGCCGCGAGCGTCGTTGCTGTGAAAGCCCTGACCGAAGTCGAGAAAGTACTCGGTGCGGCTCCAGGGACCGAACGCGAGAGTGAGCTTGGGACTCACGAGCGATGCACTCGCTGTTCCGGAGTTGGCTGGCAGGTTGGCGCGGACATCGAAATGATCGCGGTCGAACCGCGCCCCGAGCTGCACGCGCCACCAGCGCGCCGGCCGCAGCTCCCAGGCGGCGTATAGCGCTGCGCTCGTGACCCGGGCCTCGGTGACGCTCACCGTCTTCCAGCGAATTCGCTCGCTGGTGTCGTAAAGCGCGACCGGGTCGATGTGGTCCTCGCGCACCTGCACGCCGCCGCGCAGTGCGCCCTCCTCCGCGAACATGGTGACGGGCAGTGAGTAGTCCACGGTCGCACCGCCGGCGTGCCGGCTGTCGTACTGCTCGAACTGATCACCGTGCACCGGATCGGTGAAATAGGTGAAGTTCGAGAATAGATCGAGGTCATAGTCGAGGAACCAGCTCTGCGCGTGCCACACGCCTGCCCCGAGCCGCCCCCGGGCCGCGGCGGACACACTCCAGCGCTGAGTGCGCCCGCCGTCGGTGGGATCGATGTTGCCAAAACGGGAGATGAGCCCGGCGCTCACCGCGCGCTGCGGTATCTGGTCAGTAGCATGCCAATGCGCGTCGTATCCCATGACAGCCAACGAGCAGCCGAGTCTGTCATCGCCAGCGCTGTACTTCGCGACAGCGCTGGCGTGCTGGTAGTCCTCGGGACGAACCCAGGGGCCATCACTCAGGCCGTAATCCCCACCGAGCAGCAGCTGCCCACCGGCAAAAGCAGTCGAGGTCGCGGCCACCATGCGCCGATCGCCTTGTTGATCGATGGCGACGGTGACGAAGGGTTGTTCGAGACGGCTGCGATAGTGAATATCGGCCGCACCCGCGGCCGAGAAATCAGCCTGCTCTGGGTAGTACACGCCCTTGCGGTAGTCGATGCGCTCGATGAGCTCAGGAATGAGGAAGTTGAGATCACTGTAGCCCTGTCCGTGGGCATGGGTCGGCATGTTCACCGGCACGCCATCGACCGAGGTCGCGAAATCCGTGCCATGGTCGAGGTTGAAGCCACGCAGGAAATACTGGTTCGCCTTGCCGTCCCCGCTGTGCTGGGTCACGACCAGGCCAGGCACCACCTCGAGCACTTCCACGGAGCGCAGCAGCGGGCGGTTCTCGAGCTCATCCTCAGTGGCCGTTCCGGCGCTCGCCGCATCCGCACTCGGCGGAATCTGCCGCGTCGCCGTCACCACCACCTCGCCCAGGGCGGCAGGCTCCGAATGCACTGCAGCGGCCGGCAGCAGCGCGGCAATGCCGATCCCCGCCGCGAGCATTGCCGCGGTGCCCTTCATGGTCACTGCTACGGCCGGCGTGCCCGGCCGGATGCAGCGGTACAGCGCTAGCGCCGGCGCTGTTGCGTTTCGATCCGTGCTGCATCCATTCGATGCGCTGCCCCGTAGAGCGGTGTGGATCTCTCACCATGCTCACCACTACCTAAGGGGATGACTACCATGATTCGCCGGACTCTGTTCGCTTTGGCGTGCACCGCCGCAGCGGTGCCGCTTACGACGCTTGCCTCGAGCCACCGCGAAGCACCGTTCATCGCGGGGCAGCCGCGGGTCGATGGGAGCGACTTCTACATGTTCCGCAGCTATGAGCCGGGACGGGAGCAGTTCGTCACCTTCATCGCCAACTACATCCCGTTGCAGGACGCTTACGGCGGTCCCAACTACTTCACGCTCGATCCGAAAGCGCTGTACGAGATACACATCAACAACGACGGTGATGCCCGCTCCGACCTCACCTTCCAGTTCCGCTTCACCAACACGCTCAAGGACCTGACGGTCAACGCCGGGGGCCGCAACGTCGCCGTGCCGCTCACCAACATCGGGCCGGTGAACGTGGCTGGCGCGAACCTCAATGTCATCCAGAGCTACACCGTCGAGCTGGTGCGCGGCGACCCGCGCGACGGCGAGCGCGAGGCGGTCACCAACGCCACGCTCGGCGGACGTACCTTCTTCAAGCCGGTCGACAACATCGGCAACAAATCGATCGACAACTATCCCGCGTATGCCGCGAACTTCATCTACAGCGCCGCCATCCCCGGGTGCGCCACTCCGGGGCGGGTGTTCGTCGGCCAGCGCAAGGACGGCTTCGTGGTGAACCTCGGGGAGATCTTCGATCTGGTGAATCTCAACCCGGTCGGCCCACGTAATGCCGCCCCCAACACCATCCCCGACAAGAACGTGACCTCGATCGCGCTCGAAGTGCCGATCAGCTGCCTGGTCCGCAAGGACCCGGTGATCGGCGCCTGGACCACGGCAAGCCTGCCTCAGGAGCAGCTGCTGAACCCCGAGCCCGAGCGGGGCGAGTCGGACGATGGCGTGCGGCTGCACCACGGTCCCTGGACGCAGGTGTCACGGCTCGGCATGCCGCTCGTGAACGAAGTCGTCATTGGACTCCCCGACAAGAACCGGTTCAACGGCAGCGACCCGCGCCACGATGCGCAGTTCCTCACCTACGTCACCAACCCCAGCCTGCCGGTGCTGCTGAATGCGCTCTTCGGTAGCGCTGCGCTGCCGCCCGGCACCCCGCGCAACGATCTGGTGAGTGTCTTCCTCACCGGAGTCAAAGGCCTCAACCAGCCGCTCAAGGTGACTCCGGCGGAAATGCTGCGCCTGAACACCGCGATCGCACCCACTGCGACTGCGCTACAGAACGACCTGGGAGTGCTCGGCGGTGATCTTGCGGGCTTCCCGAACGGACGGCGCCCCTTCGATGACGTGGTCGATATCACGCTGCGCGCGGCCATGGGCGCGCTGTGCGGAGCGGTCGGCAACTGCGGCTCGCAGACCCAGGATCCAAATGGCGGCAAGCCGTACACGGACGGCGCGCGCGCTGCGGGTCCGGATGCGGCCCACGCGCACCCGAGCGGTGCCGAGAGTCCCAACGACTTCTATCTCGATGGATTCCCGTATCTGCTCGATCCGTTCCCGGGCTCACCGAACGGCGCTGCCTTCCTGCCGTGAGTGCGCAGCTTCCGGCCGGCCGAGACCAGTGGCGGTCATGCGCTCCCCGGGTGCGCATGACCGCCGCCGCGCTGCTCGCGCTCGCCGCTGCCGCTCCCGTGGCGCTCGCCGCGCCCTACCGCCCAGCCGCCGACGATACCGTCCTCGAGCGCGTACCCGCGCGATCGGAGCTGGAGCGGCTCGCGCCGCTGCGTGCAGCGGTGGCGAGGGCCCCGGGCGACCTCGAGGCCGCGCTCGCTCTGGCCACCGCATTCATCGAACTCGGACGTCGCAACAGCGATCCCCGCTTCATCGCTTATGCGCAGGCTGCACTGCTGCGATGGCTCGCGCAGCCGCAGCCGCCCGAACGGGTGCTGGTGCTCGATGCGATCACGCTGCAATACCTGCACCAGTTCGACGCCGCGCTGACTCTGCTCGATCGTGCGCTCGCCCTCGAGCCACGCGATGCGCAGGCCTGGCTCACGCGAGCCTCGCTCCTCGAGCTGCGCGGGGACTATGCACAGGCGCGCCGCGCCTGCGCGCGCCTGGTACGCACCGCCGATACGTTCACGGCGCTCACCTGCCTCGGCAGCGTCGCGAGCCGCGATGGACAGCTCTCCGCAAGCTACCGCGCGCTGAGTGCGCCGGCGGGGCTCGACCCGCGAGTGCCTCCGGCGCTGCGCGCCTGGCGGCTCATCGTGCTCGCCGAAATGGCGGAGCGGCTCGGTGATGATGAGGCAGCGGAGGCCGACCTGCGGACCGCACTGCGCGTCGCAGCGGACGATCCGTACGTGAGGACCGCGTATGCCGATCTGCTGCTGCGTACCGCTCGTCCGGGCGAGGTGCTGAGGCTGCTCGCGGGGAGCGAGGCACAGGATCCACTGCTCCTGCGACTCGCCATTGCCGCTCACCGGATCGGCAGCCCGCAGGCCGCTCCGTGGATGCGCAGTTACGAGGAACGACTTCATGCGGCGCAGCGCGACGGTGACCGCACCCATGAGCGCGAGCAGGCGCTCTATCTGCTCGAGGCAACTGGAGATACGGCCGGCGCGCTCGCCTACGCGCGCCGCAACTGGGCGGTACAGCGCGAGCCTGCGGACGTGCGCATCTATGCGCACGCTGCTGCGCGTGCCCGGTCCGCTGCCGATTGTGCGCTGCTCGCTCGCTGGATAGCCGACACCCACTACGAGGATCGACTGCTGCCCGCTGCGCGCGGATGCGAGCTCCCCTCGGGGAGCTCGCAGTGAGGCGGTGGCGGTGCTGGATTGCCTTGCTGCTCGCTTGCTGCAGCGCGACCGCGTATGCGCACAAGCCAAGCGACAGCTACCTCACGCTGTCCATCAACTCCTCCGGTGAGGTGCTGCAGGGGCAGTGGGACATTGCATTGCGGGATTTGGATTTCGTGCTCGCTCTCGATGCCAACTCCGACGGGCAGATCACCTGGGCGGAGCTCAAGGCGGCGCGCGAGCGCATCGTCGACTACGCATTCACGCGGCTGCGCGTGCAAGCGGTCGGTCGCGGCGAGCGCCGTGCGTGCCCTGCCCGGCTCACCGATCTGCTCGTCGAGAGCCATGTCGATGGCCACTATGCGGTGCTGCGGTTCAGCGCCGACTGTGGACTGCACCCCATCGAGCTCGCTCTCGACTACCAGTTGCTGTTCGAGGTGGACCCGACCCATCGGGGACTGCTGCAGGTGATCGGCGGCGGAGCCGCGCAAGCCGCGGTGCTCAGCCGCGACACTCCCCATGCAACGCTCAATGTCTCCGCGCCCGGACGCTGGCGGCAGTTTGCTGCATTCCTCGGCGAGGGCGTCTGGCACATACTCAAGGGGTACGACCACATCCTTTTCCTGCTGACACTGTTGTTTCCCGCCGTGGTGCGCTATGGCGCAGCCGGTTGGGAGGCGCGCGACTCGCTGCGTGACACCAGCCTCAATGTGCTGCAGGTGGTCACCGCTTTCACGCTCGCGCATTCACTCACACTCTCGCTCGCGGTGTTGGGTGCGGTGCATCTGCCGGCGCGCTGGGTGGAGTGCGGAATTGCGCTCACCGTGCTGCTCGGCGCGCTCAACAACCTGCGGCCGGTGATCCTGCGCCGGCGCTGGGCAGTGGCTTTTGTGTTCGGGCTGGTGCACGGCTTCGGGTTTGCTTCGGTGCTCGCCGATCTCGGGCTGCACGGCGTCAACCTCGTCTTGTCGCTGCTCGGTTTCAACTGCGGCGTGGAGCTCGGGCAGTTGTGCATCGTGCTCGCGGTGCTGCCGCTCGCGTTCCTGGCGCGCGCTACGCGCATCTACCGGCACGCTTTCATGCCGGTCGGCTCCGCAGCCATCGTGCTGCTCGCGGGATACTGGCTGCTGAGCCGCATGACCGACACAGGGCTCGGATGAGCGATATGATCGGCTCATGAGTGGCGCAGGAGAGGGGCAAGGCAGTACCCGCGCGGTGCACGAGCCCGATGGCGCGGAGCTGGAAATGCTGCTCACACGCTGTGCTGCTGGGGACCCCGCGGCGCTCGAAACACTGTACGTTCGCACCGCCCCGATACTGCTCGCGATCCTGATGCGCATGCTCAGGCGGCGCGATGCGGCCGAAGATGCGCTGCAGGATGTATTCGTCAGCGTGTGGCAGCGCGCGCGGCAGTTCGACCCCATCCGCGGCCGTCCACTCGCCTGGCTCATCTCCATGGCGCGTTACCGCGCGATCGACCTGCAGCGCGCCTCGCGTCCGGCGGTGGCGTTGAGCGAAGTGAGTGCGCTCGAGCCGCGTCTGCAGGCGGAGGATCCGCTCGCTGCCGGCGACCTGCTCGGCGCCGGGGGTTTGTTGCTGCGCTGCCTCGAGCAGATTGCCGCCCCTCAGCGGCGCTGTCTCATGCTCGCCTACCAGGAGGGTCTCACGCATAGCGAGATCGCGCGTACGGTGAACGAGCCGCTCGGCACGGTGAAGAGCTGGGTGAGGCGCAGCCTGCTCGCCCTGCGACGGTGTCTCGAGTCATGAACTACGAGCAACCCGAGCTGCTGGATCGCCTCGCCGCAGAGTATGCGCTCGGCACGCTGCGCGGCAGCGCACGCCGGCGCTTCGAGCGGCTGTGCACGCGGAGTGCCTCGGCACGCGCGGCGCTCTATCGGTGGGAGGATGACTGGTCGCAGCTGAGCCGCCGGCTGCCGCCCGTGCAACCCTCCGCACGGGTGTGGGCCAACGTACGCGCGCGGCTTTTTGGTGAGCTCCCGGCGCGCTCCGCTTTGCCGCCCGCCCGGCGCTGGCGCACCTGGCAAGTCGCCGCCGCGGCGGGCCTCGTGGCGGTCGCACTCGTTGCGGGACTGCTGCTGCGTGAGCGGGCACCGCCGTTGCAGACCCTCGTCGTTCTCGCCACCGACCGCGCCCACCCGGTATGGCGGCTCGAGCGGCGCCTGCCGCTGAACGCACTCACCATCGAGGTGGTAGGAAACGTGCCGCCTGCGGCAGGCAAGTCCTACGAGCTGTGGGCACTGCCGCGGGACGGCGCGCCGGTTTCGCTGGGACTACTGCCCTTGAGGGGCCGCGCCGAGCGTGCACTGAGTGAGCCGCAACGCACCGCGCTGCTCGCCGCGGATAAGGTGGCGGTGAGCGTCGAGCCCGCGGGCGGCTCGCCTACCGGCAGCCCGACGGGCCCGATCGTGATCGTGAGCGCCGTGCCGGCTGCCGGCTGAGCGGCCTCAGACGCTGATGGGAAACGCCGCACGCCCCGCGTAACGCACCGAGCCGATCTCCGCCTCGATACGCAGCAGCTGGTTGTACTTGGCGATGCGGTCCGAGCGCGAGAGCGAGCCGGTCTTGATCTGCGTCGCGGCGCTGGCGACTGCGATATCGGCGATGGTGCTGTCCTCGGTCTCGCCGGAGCGGTGCGAGACCACCGCTGCATAATGTGCCTTGTCGGCCATATCGATGCACTCGAGCGTCTCGGTAAGCGTTCCGATCTGGTTGGGCTTGATGAGGATCGCATTGGCGATGTGCCGGGCTACCGCTTCCCGCAGGATCTTCGTGTTGGTGACGAACACGTCATCGCCTACGAGCTGTATGGACTTGCCGAGAGCCTGCGTGAGCTGTGACCAGCCGTCCCAGTCCGCCTCGCTCATCCCATCCTCGATGCTGATGATCGGGTAGCGGGCGGCGAGATCGGCCAGATATTCGGTGAACGCAGCGGCAGAGAAGCTGCGCCGCTCCCCGGCGAGCTCGTAGCGGTCATTGCGGAAGAATTCCGAGCTCGCCACATCGAGACCCAGGTACACGTCGTGCCCGGCGCGGAAACCGGCGCGCTCGATGGCCTGGAGGATGAGCGTCAGCGCCGCCTCGTTGGACTCCAGACTCGGCGCGAATCCGCCCTCATCGCCTACGGCGGTCGAGAGCCCGCGCGCGGCGAGCAGTTGCCGCAGCGCATGGAATACCTCCACGCCGTAGCGCAGCGCCTCGCGGAAGCTCGGCGCGCCGACCGGCAGGATCATGAACTCCTGAATGTCGAGGCTGTTGTTGGCGTGGGCGCCACCGTTGACGATGTTCATCATCGGCACCGGCATGAGCGGCTCGCGGCGGCTGCCGCACAGCCCGGCGAGGTAGCGGTAGAGTGGTAGGTGCGCGTCGGCGGCGGCGGCGCGCGCGTTGGCGAGCGACACGCCGAGGATTGCGTTGGCGCCGAGCCGCGCCTTGTTCTCAGTGCCATCGAGCCCGATCATGCGGCGATCGATCGACGCCTGCGCAGTTGGCTCCTCCCCGAGGAGTGCGCTCCTGAGCACGGTATTCACGTGCTCGACCGCTTTCAGCACGCCCTTGCCGCCGTAGCGCGTCCGGTCCCCATCGCGCAGCTCGACCGCCTCGCGCGTGCCGGTCGAAGCGCCCGAGGGCACGGCAGCGCGGCCAAGCGCACCGGAGTCGAGGATCACATCGACCTCGACCGTGGGGTTGCCGCGCGAGTCGAGGATCTCGCGTCCACGAATATCAGCGATGCGGCTCATCTCGGTACATCCTTGGGTCGGCCCTGGCTCACAGCAGCGATTCTTCGAATGGAACCTTCTTCACCGCGCGATCGAGCTCAGCGAGCGTCGTGAGCAGTGGCTCCATGCGGCTGAGCGGCCACGCATTGGGCCCGTCCGACAGCGCCTCCGCGGGTCGCGGGTGGGTCTCCATGAACACTCCCGCTACCCCCGCCGCAACCGCCGCACGCGCGAGCACCGGGATGAACTCGCGCTGCCCGCCCGAAGCGGTGCCCTGGCCACCGGGCAGCTGCACCGAGTGCGTGGCGTCGAACACCACCGGGCAGCCGCTGGCGCGCATGATCGAGAGCGAGCGCATGTCGGAGACCAGATTGTTGTAGCCGAAGGAGAAGCCGCGCTCGCACACCATGATCTTGTGATTGCCGGTGGAGCGCGCCTTGTCGACTACGTTCTGCATCTCCCAGGGCGAGAGGAACTGTCCCTTTTTGATGTTGACGGGCTTTCCCTGGGAGGCGGCATTGAGGATGAAATTGGTTTGCCGGCACAAAAACGCCGGAGTCTGCAGCACATCAACTACTGCGGCGACCTCCCCGAGGGGCGTGTCCTCGTGCACGTCGGTGAGGACCGGCACACCGACCGCGCGCCGCACCTCCTCCAGCACCTTGAGACCCGCCTCGATGCCCGGGCCACGGAAGCTCGCGCGCGAAGAGCGGTTCGCCTTGTCGTAGGAGGCCTTGAAGATGAAGGGCATGCGCAGCCGCGCGGTGAGCTCCTTGAGCCGTCCGGCAATCTCCTGTGTGAGCGCGGGACTCTCGATAACGCACGGACCGGCGATGAGAAACAGCGGCTGCCCCGCACCGACTTCATGTCCAGCGAGCTGCATGCCAGGCGCGCGCGCCGCGCGGTCAGTCGGCTGCGGCGCTCAGGCGCCGGCCGCCTGCGGCAGCTGTGACGCGCGCTGTGCGCGCGCGGCACGGATGAAGCCGCTGAACAGTGGGTGCCCGTCACGCGGCGTGGAGGTGAACTCGGGGTGGAACTGCGTCGCCATGAACCAGGGGTGATTGGTGAGCTCGACCACCTCCACCAGCCCATCGCGGGAGAACCCCGAGAAGCGCATACCGGCGCGGGCATAGCGATCGAGATAGTTGTTGTTGAACTCGTAGCGATGCCGGTGACGCTCCAGGATGAGGTCACGGCCGTAGATCTCGCGCGCGCGCGTGCCGGCGCCGAGCAGCACCTCCTGCGCACCGAGGCGCATGGTTCCGCCTTTGTCCGAGGTCTCATAGCGCAGCTGCGCGCCGTGCATCTGGTCCTGCCACTCGGAGATGAGCGCGATCACCGGGTGCGGGCCGGCGCGGTTGAACTCGGTGCTGTTGGCATCGGTGAGCCCAAGCACGTGACGGCCGTACTCCACGATCGCCACCTGCATTCCGAGACAGATACCGAGATAGGGCAGCCCGTGCTCGCGCGCGTAACGCACGGCCTGGATCTTGCCCTCGATGCCGCGCTCGCCGAAGCCGCCGGGTACCAGGACGGCATCCACATCCTTCAGCGCGTGCGTGCCGTGCTGCTCGATGTCGGTCGATTCGATGTAGTGGATGTTGACCCGCGTACGGCTCTTCAGCCCGCCGTGCATCAGCGCCTCGTGCAGTGACAGGTAGGAGTCGCGGATCTGCACGTACTTCCCGACCATGGCGATGTCGACCTGGCCATCGGGATTGGTCCTGCCGCTCACCACGTGCCGCCACTCGGCGAGATCGGTGGTCGGCACCTCCAGGCGCAGCTTGTCCACCACGATCTCATCGAGGCCCTGCTCGTGCAGCAGGATCGGAATGCGATAGATATCGTCTGCATCGACCGCAGAGATCACCGCGCGCTCCTCGACATTGGTGAACAGCGCGATCTTGCGCCGCTGCTCCTCCGGCAACGGATGCTTGCAGCGGCACAGCAGCACATCCGGCTGGATGCCGATGCCACGTAACTCCTTCACCGAGTGCTGCGTCGGCTTGGTCTTGATCTCCCCCGAGCCGCCCACCACCGGCACCAGCGTGAGATGCATGTAGACGCAGTTGTTGCGCCCGAGCTCCACCCCGAGCTGGCGGATCGCCTCGAGGAAAGGGAGCGACTCGATGTCGCCCACCGTGCCGCCGATCTCGACCATGCACACATCTGCGCCGTCGGCGCCGAGCTTGATGCAGCGCTTGATCTCGTCGGTGATGTGCGGGATCACCTGCACGGTCGCGCCGAGGTAGTCACCGCGCCGTTCCTTGGCGATCACTCGTTCATAGATCCGTCCGGTGGTGAAATTGCTGTTCCGCCCGGTGGTGGTGCGTACGAAGCGCTCGTAGTGCCCCAGATCGAGGTCGGTCTCGGTGCCGTCCTGCGTGACGAACACCTCTCCGTGCTGGAAAGGACTCATGGTGCCCGGGTCGACGTTGATGTAGGGGTCGAGCTTCACCATCGCCATCCTGAGGCCGCGGGCCTCGAGGATCGCACCGAGCGAGGCGGCGGCGATGCCTTTGCCCAACGAGGACACGACGCCACCGGTGACGAAGACAAAACGCGTCATAAAAGCCCGAGGAATTCCCGTCGTATGAGGCCGCTGCCCGAAATGTGCTGGGCGCGACGACGGACCGGTAGAGTAGCACAACTCACTCCGGCCCGCTCGGGCGACCGGCGCCGGATCGGAGACTGCTGTTTCACCTCCAGGCGGCGCACGGCGCGCCTCACTCCGCCGCGCGCCAGAGGAGCCGCGCGCGGCGTCGACTCGCAGCGTGCGCCTGCACCGACTCATCGAGCCACAGGTCCGCAACGCCGATCAGTCGGCCGCGATCGTACAGCAGCGGCAGCTGGGCGCGCCGCGTCACCGGCACGCGCGCTTCCTGCAGGAGCTGTTTGAGCGTGCGCCGCGGACCGCCGCGCAGCGGCCGCAAGCGCTCCCCGCCGCGGCGTGCGCTCAGCACCAGCGTGGGCCCGAGCGCATCCAGATCGAGCGGGCCGTGTCGGTCGCGTTTGAGAGTCAGCGCTCCGAAAGGCGCCGGCAGGACTCGGGTGCGCTGCTTGCGCCAGCTCCAAGTGACAGCAGGGATCCGCGGCTCAGCGACACGGCCCCCGGCGCGTGCGGCTGCGCTGGCCGATGGGCCCGGTGCTGCGCGGGGGAGCGTGTGCAAGCTGAGCAGATCCCCTTCGCGCTGTACGAGCGCTCCCGCCCATGCGACACGCGGCTGACTGTCTGCGCGCGCCTCGAGCAGCGGACCGGCGATCTCATCAAGCCGAGTGGCCGGCGGGGTGAGCGCCCCCGCGGCGCTGATCCAGAACCGCAGCGCATTGCGCCGCCGCTCAGGCGGCAGCCGCCGCAGCATCTTCGTCGCGAGCAGCGCTCCGACGCGCGCACTGCCGGCATCCGCCTCGCCCAGCAGCCCGAGCAGCCGTTGGGCTTCGGCGGCGTGGCAGGCGCTGCGTGACACGGTGGCCGCCGCGGCCGGCCAGCGCTCGCGGATGAGCGGCAGCACGCGCGCCCGCAGGTAATTGCGGTCGGGGCGCAGCTCGGCATTGCTGGCGTCTTCCACCCACGTGAGTCCCTGGGCGCGCAGCCACTCAACGAGCGCGGCGCGGGTGAGGGTGAGCAGCGGTCGCACCAGCAAACCGCGGCCGAAGGGCGCAACCTCCGGCATCGCCGCGAGACCGGCGACTCCTGCCCCGCGCAGAAGCTGCAGCAGCACCGTCTCGAGCTGGTCGTCCTGGTGGTGCGCGGTGAGCAGCGCCTCTCCGGGATCGAGCGCAGCCGCGAGCAGGCGATAACGCTCGGCGCGTGCTGCGGCCTCCAGTGACTCGCCGCGCGTGCGCGCGATGCTCGCGGTGCGTACCGCAAGCGGTACCTGCAGACGCCGGGCGATGCGCCGGCAGTGGGCGCTCCAGCGCCGCGAAGCGGCATGCAGCCGATGGTCGATGTGCAGCGCGCGCAGCGAGCGCGGCCGCCACGGCAGCTGGCTGAGTGCCGCAAGCAGGGCCGTGGAGTCGGCGCCACCGCTGAAGGCGACACACAGCCCGACCTGCGGAAAGGCCGGCAGCAGCTCGCGCAAGCGCAACTGCAGCCACTGCGCGCCGAAGCTCGATGGGCCGCCGCGCCGGGCGCCAGCCATGCGCTTACGCAGCGTCTTCGGTGAACACGCCGAAGCCGGCAATCTTCTCGGCGCGGGCCGTGCGCAGCTGATCGCGCGGCACCGCATCGAGCTCATCGAGATGACGGATGAGCGCCGCCTTGAGACTGGCGGCCATGGCCGGAGCATCCCGATGTGCGCCACCGAGGGGCTCCTCGATGAGCTCATCGACCAGCCCGAGCTTCTCCAGGCGGTCGGCGGTGAGGTTGAGCGCCTCGGCTGCGGCCTCCTTCTTGTCCTGGCTCTTCCACAGGATCGACGCACAGCCCTCGGGGGAGATCACCGAGTAGGTACTGTACTGGAGCATGAGCAGTCGGTCGCACACACCGATGCCGAGGGCACCCCCCGAGCCACCCTCGCCCGTCACCACGGTCACGATCGGGATACGCAATACCGACATCTCGAACAGATTGCGTGCGATCGCCTCGCTCTGCCCGCGCTCTTCCGCACCGACGCCCGGGTAGGCGCCCTGCGTGTCGATCAGCGTCACCAGCGGCAGTCCGAAGCGCTCCGCGAGGCGCATCAGGCGCAGCGCCTTACGGTAGCCTTCGGGCTTGGGCATACCGTAATTACGGCGTACGCGCTCCTTGGTATCCCGGCCCTTCTGGTGCCCGATGATCATGAGCGCGCGCTCATCGATGCGCGCCAGCCCGCCGACGATGGCGCCGTCATCGGCGTACATGCGATCGCCATGCAGCTCGTTGAACTCGCTGCAAATGGCATTCACGTAATCGAGCGTGTACGGACGGTGCGGATGACGGGCGAGCTGCGTGATCTGCCAGGGAGTCAGGCTGGCGAAGATGCTCGAGGTGAGCTGACGGCTCTTCGCCTGCAGCCGTGCGATCTCGTCGTGAATGTTGACCTCGGAGTCCGAGGTCACATGCCGCAGCTCCTCGATCTTCGCTTCGAGCTCGGCGATCGGTTGTTCGAAATCGAGAAATGCGACGGCCATGGGCGGAAGCGTAGCGTAAACTTGGGCCGTTAGCGCAGGTCGGCAGAGGCAACATTGCCGGCGGGAGCCGCCGGGGCGCCGTATACCACCTGCACCGCATCGCGTCCGAGCAGCGCCTCCAGCTGCTCGAGCAGCTCGCGGCTCGCGCGCACCGACCACTGCGCGCCGAGGTTGAGCGCGCCGGCGGCCGAGCCGCCCACATACTCCACGGTGATCGGACAGGGCCCCGGCCGCCATGGCGCGAGAATGGCCTCCAAACGCTCGCACAGCCGCGCGAGATCGACCTGCGCGCAGCGCAGTACCAGCCGCCGCGCCTCCTGCTCGCGCAGCTTGTCGAGCTCGGTGATGCGGCGCGCGGCGAGCCGCCAGGCGTCGCTGAACTCATCGAACCGCAACAGCCCCTCGACCACCACCAGCGCATCCTTGGCGATCAGATCGCGGTGCTTGTGCCAGGTCTCCTCGAACAGCAGCGCCTCGATGCGCCCGGTGCGATCGTCCAGCGTCAGGATCACGCGCGGGCCGCGTTTCTTCACCTCGTCGATGAGGCCTGCGACCGTGACGGGCTTGCCGCCACCGAAGCGGCCGGACTCGAAGCCCGCAAGCGGCCGGTCGCTGACGAGGTCACCGATGCGGTGTGAGACGAAGCGCGCCAGGGCCGACTCGAAGCGCGCGAGCGGATGCCCGGTAAGATACAGCCCGAGAGTCTCACGTTCGCCGGCGAGACGCACCGCTTCGCTCCACTCCGGCAGGGAGCGCGCTGTGCGCGCCTGCCCGGCAGCGGCGCGCTCCTCGCTCGCCAGACCAAACAGGTCGTTCTGACCGGCCTCGTGCGCGCGGCTGTTCTGATCGCCGCGCTGCATCGCGCTCGCCAGGCTGTTCATCAACGTGGCGCGGTTCGCGCCGAGACCATCGAGGCTGCCCGAGCGCAACAGCGCCTCGAGCACGCGGCGGTTGACTTTCTGCAGGTCGAGTCGGCGGCACAGCTCTTCGAGGCTGTGAAACTCGCCATGCGCCTCGCGCTCGGCGATCAGCGCCTCGACGGCGCCGCGACCAACGCCGCGCACGGCTCCGAGCCCATAGCGGATGCTGTGCTCGCCGCAGGCAGTGAACTCATAGCGCGAGGCGTTGACGTCCGGAGACAGCACCGCGAGCCCCATGTCGGTGCATTCCTTGATGAGCGTCACCACCTTATCGGTATGGTCCATGTCCGCGGACAGCACGGCGGCCATGAACTGCGCCGGATAGTGCGCCTTGAGGTACGCAGTCTGGTAGGAGAGCAGTGCATAGGCGGCGGAATGTGACTTGTTGAAGCCGTAGCCAGCGAATTTCTCCAT
>DASQYM010000060.1:0-5098 GCA_035639195.1 Steroidobacteraceae bacterium | reverse complement strand
GCCTTGTTGCTGATGCGCCGCCCGTACCCCATGCGGAAATCGAACGGTGTACCTACGATGACGATGACGTCCGCTTCCGCGAAGGCATTGCCGCGGGTGCGGTCGAAGTGGTGCGGATCCCCGGGCGGCAGGAGTCCGCGGCTGCCGCCGTTGAAGTAGCCGGGTATGTCGAGTCCGCGCAGCAGCGCCACCGCCTCTTGCTGGCCGCGGGCGGTCCACACTTGCTGCCCATAGAGAATCGCCGGACGCTCCGAGCTCACGAGCAGGTCGGCGAGCTTCTCGATGTCGCGCGGATCCCCGGGCGAGCGGGTAGAGGCGCGGTAGTGGCCGGGCTTCGGCACGATGGCCTTCGTGCGCTCCACCTCGCGGTCGAGCACATCGCGCGGGATCTCGAGGTACACCGGTCCCGGTGCGCCGTTGAACGCCTCGCGCGCCGCCATCGCAACCATGTCCGCCACCCGTTCGGTGGCGGGCACCGTCGCAGCGAACTTGGTGATGGGCGACATCATGTCGACGTGCGGCAGATCCTGGAGCGAGCCCATCTTGTGCTGCGTGAGCGCGCCCTGGCCGCCGATGTGCAGCACCGGGCTCTCCGAGCGGAAGGCGGTTGCAATCCCGGTCACCGCGTTGGTACAGCCCGGGCCCGCGGTCGTCACCACGCAGCCGAGCTTGCCGGTCTGCCGCGCATAGCCATCGGCGGCGTGCGCGGCGACCTGCTCGTGGCGCACGTCGATGATACGAATGCCCTCATCGATGCAGCCGTCGTAGATGTCGATGATGTGGCCACCGCAGAGCGTGAAGATGGTGTCGACCCCTTCGTTCTTCAGCGCCTTCGCGACCAGGTGGCCCCCGGAGATGACATCGGCGTCGCGGCTCTTGCGCTTGAGCGTGTCTTCCGCGGTCGTCGTACTCCTGCTTTCCGCAGGCTTGGGCGCCGTTTCGAGCATAACTGCCTCCATTCTCAATTCGTGTCTGCGAGCGCAGGCCTCCCTGCTCGCCCCTGCGCGCCCGGGGATTCGCCCCGACGGGTGATTTCCGGGGGCGCGCGTCGCTCCAACGTCAGCGCGTCGCCCACTTCGCCGGGGCTTCGACGCCACCGGAGCCGAGGCGGTTCGTATACGCGTTGCGCATCGGCTTGAGCAGCACGATGGCCATGAAGGCCGCGATGATGTTGAGCGTGGCCGCCATCATGAACACGGGATGCCAGTTGCCCTTCGCCGCGATCACGCTCGTGAGGGGCACGAGCAGCGAGGCCGTGCCCTTCGCGGTGTACATCAACCCCGTGTTGGTCGTTGCGTAGGTCGCCCCATACGTGTCGGTCACCGTGGATGGGAAGAGGCTGTAGATCTCGCCCCAGGCGAAGAACACGAGACCCGAGAGCACCACGAACCAGACCGGGTTGGTGCCGAGGTTCGCGAGGGCGATGATGCCGATGCCCTCGAGCAGGAAGGCGATGAACATCGTCTGCTCACGCCCGATGTTGTCGGACACCCATCCGAAGAACGGCCGGGTGAGACCGTTCAGGATGCGATCGAGGGTGAGCGCGAAGGTGAGTGCCGGCAGCGTGAGCCCGAGGAGGCTTACCGGAACTTTGTCGATGTGGAAGTCCTTCGCGATCGGTGCGAGCTGCGCGGTCGCCATCAGGCCGCCCGCCGCCATCATTATGAACATCAGGTACATGATCCAGAACACCGGCGTCCCCAACATCTGCATCGGTGATGCCTGGTAACGGCTCGCCCCGGGCGCGATCTTCGGTGCGGCCGTGAAGAAGGTGCTCGGCGGCGCCATGATGAAAAACCCGAATATGATCACCACGATGCCCTGGATCAGGGCGAAGGTGAGGAAGGTGTGCTCGTAGCCCGAGTTCTTGATCATGTTGGCGATCGGAATGATGGTGAGCGCCGAGCCCATGCCGAAACCCGCGGCGGTGAGTCCCGCCGCAAGTCCACGCCGTCCGGGGAACCACTTCACCGCATTCCCGATACACGTGCCGTACACGGCCCCGGCACCAATACCGCCGAGGATCCCGGCGAAATAGAGCATCCCAAGCGAGCTCGCGATCGACATGCACAGCCAGGAGATGAGGACGAGGACCCCACCGCCGACGATCATCCACCGCGGGCCGAACTTATCGACCAGCCACCCTTCCGCGGGTACCAGCCACGTCTCGAACAGAACGAACAGAGTGAACGTGACCTGGATGGCCGCCTTGGTCCACCCGTACTTGTCGCCGATCGGCCCGACGAACAGCGTCCAGCCGTATTGATAGTTGGCGACCATGATCATGCACACGAGACCGACACACAGTTGCACCCAGGGTTGTCCCAGGCCTGAAGAAGAAGCGGGTCGAGGAATCGTATCGGTAGCCATCGCTGTTTCCCCCTAAGCCGACTGAAACCGAGATCTCGTCAACTGGTTGCTGTGAGCCTCAAAGATTCGCACCACGCATCGCGTCAGGGCGCGGGCCTTGCACGGTATGCGTGCATGAGGTGCTCGCTGAAGGCGCAGCGGCGATGCGAGATTGCCGAGCCGTCCGAAAAATAATCCCGCCGGGTGAACCCCCTTTGACTTGTAATTAAGTGCGACGGGCGCATACCGAGATGACTTGCGCCCGACCATATGTGATATATCTGCGACTTGTCAAATCAGTGCATACTGAGCATCGGGGGCTCCGATGAGGGGCTTAAACCACTTCTCAGCCCCCTTGGATCCTCCTGCTCGGCCTGTTTTGCACCAAAATGGGGCCGCAGATAGTCAGATATATATGATGTGTATGATATATCTGACAGCGGCAAGTCCTGGGTCGAGTCCTGCGCCATGCGCTTTTCATGATGACCCCGGCGGCCGGCCTGAGCATGATGGAGAGTGAATGAGCGCCTCCGTGACTTCCGCAGCAAGCATTCGCATCGCCGGGCAGCTGGCACTCACGCCGCTGAACTCGATGAGCCTGCGCGATCAGGCGTACGCGCTCCTCAAAGAAGCCATCTCCACCACCGATATCTACAGCCAGCGCCAACCGCTGCGTCTGGATGAGCGCGAGCTCATGCAGGCGCTCGGGGTGAGCCGCACCCCGATCCGCGAAGCACTCTCGATCCTCGAGCAGGAGGGCTTCGTGCGCACGCTGCCGAGGCGCGGCATCTTCATCGTGCGCAAGTCCAAGCGCGAGATCATCGAGATGATCCAGATGTGGGCGGCGCTCGAGAGCATGTCGGCACGCCTCGCGACGCTGCACGCGCCGGATGCCGAGATTGCCAAGCTGCGGCACCTCTTCGATCATTTCCAGAATTCACCGCCCGCCGAGCACATCGGCGAGTATTCGGACGCCAACATCGCCTTCCACCAGATGATCATCCGGCTCGGCGGCTCACAGCTGATCGCGGATGCGACCAAGAACCTCTTCATTCACGTGCGCGCGATCCGCAAGGCGACGATCTCCCAGGACAACCGCGCGGCCCGCTCGATCATCGATCACCTGAAGATCATCGAGGCGCTCGAGCGGCGCGACACCGAGCTCGCCGAGCGGCTCACGCGGCAGCACACTCTCGATCTCGCCGCGCACGTCGAGCGCTACTGCGACTTTCTCGATTAGGGCGGGCGTGCCGACCTGCGCCGACCGGCGCGGGCCGACGCCGCAGACGGCGCCGCCGGCTGTGCGCGCGGCTCGCCGGGCCATGAGGGGAACCCGAACTGCACGAGTCGCTCGATGCGCGAGGCACCTTCGCGCAGCAGGAATTCCTTGAATGCCGCCGCCACGGGCGGCAGGCGCTTGGCGCGGTTGTGCACCAGATACCAGTTGAGGAGCGCGGGGAAACCCTGCACATCGAGCACCACGAGGTTGCCCGCCTTGAGGTCGAGGCTGATGGTGTGCGCGGAGAGGAACGCGAGCCCGAAGCCCGCGACCACGGCCTGCTTGATGGTCTCGGTGCTGTGGATCTGCATGACGATGTTGAGGCGCGAGAACTGTCGGCCGAAGACCTCGCGCATGGAATTCCAGGTGTCCGAACCCTGCTCGCGCTGCACGAAGCGCTCGTGGTTGAGCGCCGCGCGCGGTACCTGCCGCACTCCGGCGAGCGGGTGATTGGGGGGCGCCACGATGACGTAGGGATGCGGCGCGAATGGCACGGCGACGATGTCCATATCGGTCGGCGGCCGCACCATGACCGCAAGGTCGGTGAGGTTATCCGCGAGGTGGCGCAGCAGACTCTCGCGATTGTGCACCGTCAGGTTGAACTCGATCCCGGGATGCGCCTCGCCGAAGGCGGCCAGCAGGCGCGGAAAGAAATAGTCTCCGGCGCTGATCACCGCGACGTTGAGGCGCCCGCCGGTCACGCCCTTTAGCTGCGCAAGCGCGTCCTCGGCTTCCTTCAGCCGCTGCGCGATGGCGTTCGCGCAGTGGAGCATCTCCTCGCCCGCGGCGGTGAGGTAGGTCTTGCGGCCGATGCGCTCGAACAGCGGCAGGCCGACGAAACTCGAGAATTCCTTGATCTGCGTCGAGACCGCCGGCTGCGAGAGGTGCAGCTCTGCGGCGGCGCGCGAGAAGTTCTTGTGGCGCGCGGCGGCGGCAAACACCCGCAGCTGGCGCAGTGTGATGTTCTTCATGGGCGCTGAGCATACTCCCGGGCATGTATTCTTAAAAGCTAATGCTCGGAATAGAAACGTTTAAGTTTTCTTTTAGTTCATGAAGCCCTAGGGTTGAGACGAGCCCAACGAGTGGGGAGCGGGTGTGATGTCCAAGGCAGCTGTGAGTGAAGCGACTGCGGAAGCGCCGAGCGAGGAGCGCATCGCCGCCGAGCTCGAGGCGTACAACCGTGCGTTTCTCGAGCTGGAGCTGTCGTGGCGCTGGGATGCAGGCACCTTTCGCGATCTGCTGCGCATCGCGGCCGACCGGGACTTCGTCGGCGCGTACGTCGAGCACCAGCAACCGCACCTGCTGCGCGTGTACGAGAAGTCGTTTTTGCGCGATCTGGTACTCTCGGCCAAGAACCGCTATCAGCGCGAGTGCTGAGCCAGCCGAAGATCACCTGACGCGCGCCGCGACACGCTCGCGCGCGGCGGCAGCCGAGGGAGGGTGGAGGCATGAAGATCGCCATCATCGGCT
>DASQYM010000059.1:0-53959 GCA_035639195.1 Steroidobacteraceae bacterium | reverse complement strand
TGGTGCCGGTGCTGGCCGCGCTCACGGGTATACAGGTGCGCGAACCCGCCCGCCTGGCGCGCCACGCAGCGCGTGCGGCTGCGCCGCTGATCGTCGTCGTGGCGGCGGGCTTCCTCATCTATGGCGCACGGCGCAACAACTACGTGCCTCCCGAGGCGGTGATGTGGGCGCTGGCCGCGGTGGCTGCGGCGCTGATCGCGGCCGCCGCGAGTTTCCGGCTCTCGCTCCGCCCGCTCACCATGGTGCTGATCGCGATGCTCGGAGCGAGCCTTGCCTGGCAGTGCCTGCTGTGCGAATACACGTGCATTCCGCCCGCCCGCTCTGCGCGCGCTCTGGTGCAGGCCGTCCGGCCGTTGCTCGACCCGCGCACGCCTCTCTACAGTGTCGGGCAGTACCGCGAGACGATCTCGCCGTACCTCGGCCGCCCCCTCCAGCTCGCCGGCTACGAAGGGGAGCTGCGCTTCGGGTTGGACGAAGAGCCCGGGCGACGGATGAGCCTCGAGCAGTTTGCCGCACGCTGGAGCGCGGAAGGCCCCGCCGTGGCATTCTTCGATCCGGCTGTCTGGGACCTCCTGCGGCGGCGCGGCCTGCCGGGGCGCGTTCTGGCCGCCGATAACTACACCGTAGCGGTGAGTCGTTTGTGAGACTGAGTGACTTCTCGATTCTGTTCTGTGGCGTGCTGCTCAACGCGCTGGCGCAGCTGGGCCTGAAGGCCGCGACGCGTGTCAGCGGCCCGCTCATCGTGGGAGACGCCGGGGTATGGCAGCGGGCACTCAACGTGCTCGTCGTGCCCTCCCTCTGGTACGCGATTCTCGCCTACGGCCTGAGCCTCATCGTCTGGCTGGTCGGCCTGTCGCGCGTGCCGGTGAGCCAGGCGTACCCGTTGCTGTCGCTCGGATATGTGATCAACATCGGCCTCGCCTGGTGGCTGCTCGGTGAGGTACCCAACGTGCAGCGCGTCGCCGGCATCGGCGTTATCGTAGTGGGTGTCGTGCTGGTGGCGCGCTCCTGACTCTACCTATGAACGATTCGAACCGACCCGTGCAGCCTATGCTGCCTTTCACCCGTCCAAGCATCGACGAGGACACCATCGCCGCGGTCTCCGAGGTACTGCGTTCGGGCTGGCTGGCGAGCGGGCCGAAAGTCGCGCAACTCGAGGCGGAGCTCTCGTCCTATCTCGGCGGGCGTCCGGTGCGCACGCAGACCTCTGCCACCGCAGGGCTCGAGATGGCGCTGCTCGCCTGCGGCATCGGCGCAGGCGATGAGGTCATCACGCCGGCTTTGAGCTTCGTGGCCACGGCGAACGTCATCGTGCGCGTGGGCGCGCGGCCGGTGTTCGTCGATGTCGGACTCGATTCGCGCAACATCGACCTCGGACAGGCGGAGGCCGCGATCACCCCCCGCACGCGCGCCATCCTGCCGGTGCACTTCGCCGGATACCCGGTGGACATGGAGCGCTTGTACGACATCGCCCGGCGGCATCGGCTGCGCGTCATCGAGGATGCAGCGCACGCCATCGGCTCCTCGTGGCGCGGGCGGCGCATCGGTAGCTTCGGCGACCTGGTGTGCTTCAGCTTCCATCCCAACAAGAACATGACCACCATCGAGGGTGGCGCAATCTCCGGAGGCTCGCCCGAGGAGCTGAAAGCCATCGAGCTGCATCGCTGGCATGGGCAGGTAAAATCTGGATTCGACGGCTTCGACACCCTGCTCGCCGGTGGCAAATACAACCTTTCCGACGTGGCGGCGGCGGTGGGGCTCGGGCAGCTCAGGCGACTGGAGGAGTTCAATGCCCGGCGGCGCGCGCTCGTCGCGCGCTATTACGAGCTGTGGGCGCAGGATCCACCGCTGCGCCTGCCCCAGCGTGGCGATGAGGGTCACAGCTGGCACGTGTTCACACCGCTCCTGCCGCTCGCGCAACTGAAAATTTCGCGCGCGCAGTTCATGGAGGCGATGAAGGCTCAGGGGATCGGCACCGGAGTGCACTATCCGGCGATTCATCTTTTCAGCGCCTATCGGGCGCTCGGCTACCGCGCGGGGCAGTTTCCGAATGCCGAACGCATCGGTCGCGAAACGGTCACGCTGCCCCTCTTTCCCGGCATGCAGCCGGGTGATGTCGAACGGGTGGTCCGGGCAGTCGATGACATCGTGCATGGAGCGCGACGGTGAGCGCCCCCGCGAACCCGGACGTCTCGATCGTCATCCCCGTGTACAACGAGGAGGAGGGGCTGCCGTTCCTTTTCGAGCGGCTGTATCCGGCGCTCGATGCGCTCGGCCGCCCGTATGAGGTGGTGTTCGTCGATGATGGCAGCCGCGATCGCTCGGTTGCGGAGCTGCGTGATCAGTTCCAGCGGCGGCCCGACGTCACCCGGGTGGTAGTACTGGCGCGCAACGCCGGGCAGCACCTGGCGATCCTCGCCGCCTTCCAGCAGACTCGCGGGCGCTACGTCATTACCCTCGACGCGGACCTGCAGAATCCGCCCGAGGAGATCGCGCGCATCGTCGCGACCATGGACGCCGGCGCCGACTATGTCGGCACCATCCGCGTGCGCCGCCAGGATGTGCTCTGGCGCAAGGCGGCGTCGGGCTTCCTCAATCGTCTGCGCGAGGGCACCACCTCGATCCATATCACCGATCAGGGGTGCATGTTGCGCGGCTACGATCGCAGCGTCATCGATGCGCTCAATCGCTGCACCGAGGTGAGCACTTACGTGCCGGCGCTCGCCTACACCTTTGCCCGGCATCCGGTGGAGATCGAGGTGGCTCACGCGGAGCGCACCGTCGGGCAGTCGAAGTACTCGCTCTTCCGGCTCATCCGCCTCAACTTCGATCTGATGACCGGCTTCTCGGTGGCACCACTGCAGTTCTTCTCGATGAGCGGCATCGTCATCGCGCTGCTGTCGATCCTGTTCGTGGTTTATCTCGCCATTCGGCGTCTGATCGTTGGACCGGAGGCGGAAGGGCTGTTCACGCTGTTCGGCGTCGCCTTCTTTCTGATCGGCGTGGCGCTGATCGGACTCGGTGTGGTGGGCGAGTATGTCGGGCGCATCTACGAGCAGGTACGCCAGCGTCCGCGTTACACGGTGGCCGCGGTGCTCGAGCAGGACGCGGACAAGGCGGGTGCGCAGCTCGCACATCTGCCGGCATCGGCGGCGCTGCCCTCGCAACTCGCACCGGTAGAGCGTGTGCGGGGGGCGGCGGAGTGAGCCACGCGCGGGCAGTCGTCTTCGCGTACCACGATGTCGGAGTCCGCTGCCTGAAGGCACTGCTCTCGGGTGAAGTCGCGGTGCCGCTCGTGGTCACGGTGCCGGACGACCCGGCCGAGACGCGCTGGTTCGCGAGCGTCGCGGACACGGCCGCCGAGTACGGCCTCGATGTGGTGGCTCCGGCGAATGCCAACACGGCGGAGCTGGCACGCCGCGTCACCGATCTGCAGCCGGATTTCCTGTTCTCCTTCTACTACCGTGCCATGCTTGCCGCCCCTCTGTTGCGTGCGGCGCGCCGCGGCGCGCTCAACATGCATGGCTCGCTGCTGCCGAAGTATCGTGGTCGCGCGCCGGTCAACTGGGCCATTCTGCGCGGTGAGCGCGAGTCGGGTGCGACGCTGCACTACATGCTGGAGCGTGCCGATGCTGGTGACATCGTCGACAGCCAGGCGGTCCCCATTCTGCTCGATGACGATGCGCGCGAAGTGTTCACCAAGGTGACGGTCGCAGCGGAAACGGTGCTGGCGCGCTCTCTGCCGGGACTGATTGCCGGCACCGCACAGCGCAGGCCGCAATCGATCGTGCCGGGGCAGTACTTCGGCCGCCGGCGCCCGCAAGATGGCCGCATCGATTGGTCGCGCAGCGCGCTGGAGATCCACAATCTCGTGCGCGCAGTCGCCCCTCCGTTTCCCGGCGCGTTCGGCGATGTAGGCGGGGAGTGCTGGCAGATTCATCGCACGCGGTTGGCTCCCGAGATCGTCGCACCGCGCGGTGCGTGCCTGTTCGCCAGCGGCAATCAGTGTTACTTCGCCTGCGGTGATGGCGTGTCTCTGCGTCTGCTCGCGGCATGCGACCCGCACGGACCTGTCGAGCTCGCGAAGCTTGCGCGGCGCGCGGCGCAGCAGCCGCTGCCGCTCACCTAGCGCCGTGGCGCTCATCGCGCTCAAGGTGGACATCGACACCTATCGCGGCACGCGCGAGGGCGCGCTGCGCCTCGCCGATCTGCTCGAGCGGCTCGGTGTGCGCGCTACCTTTCTCTTCAGCGTCGGACCCGATCACACCGGGCGCGCGATCCGGCGCGCATTCCGCCCCGGGTTCCTAGGCAAGGTGAAGCGAACCTCAGTGCTCGAGCACTATGGACTGCGGACCCTTCTCTACGGGGTGCTGCTTCCCGGGCCGCACATCGGCCGCAGCTGCCGCGGCGAGATGCAGGCGATCGCACGCCGTGGGTTCGAGGTGGGGGTACATACGTGGGATCACACGCGCTGGCAGGACGGTGTCGCCAGGGCGAGCGAAGAGTGGACGCGACGCGAGCTGACACTGGCGCGCGATGAGTTCACCGAGATCTTCGAGCATGCGCCCTTGGTGCACGGCGCGGCGGGGTGGCAGATGAACCGCTACGTGCCGGCGCTGCTGGAGGAGCTCGGCTTCCGCTACGCCTCCGATACCCGGGGACAAGAGCCGTTTCTGCCATGGCTCGAGAATGGAAGCGGTACGGTGCCGCAGCTTCCCACGACGCTCCCCACCTTCGATGAGCTCATCGGACGCGAGGATCTCGGTGCAGTCGATCCGGTGGACCATCTTCTGAGGGTGACCGGCGCGTCCGGCACGCGCGCACAGGTGTTCACCCTGCACGCCGAGCTCGAAGGCGGCAAATACCTTCGATCTTTCGAGCGCCTGCTGCGTGAGTGGCAGCAGCGCGGCGCACAGCTCACCGATCTCGCCTGCTACGCTGCCACGCTCGATGCGGCGAGCCTCCCGCGATGCCGCGTCCTTGCGGGCACCGTCCCGGGGCGCTCGGGAACGCTCGCCACGCAAGGGCCCGCGTTACACTGAGCACATGTCCCTCTACGGCCTGACTGCCTTTGCGCTGCTGTATGCACTCGCCGTGGCCTCGCCCGGACCCGGAGTTGCCTCGGTGGTGGCGCGCGCCCTCGCGCGTGGTGTGAGTGGCGCCCCGGCCTACATTGCCGGATTTCTGATCGGCGACCTCGTCTGGTTCACGCTGGCGGCCATGGGGCTCGCGGTGCTGGCGCACAGCGCTTACAGCGTGTTTCTCGTCATCCGTTATCTCGGGGCGGCTTACCTGCTGTATCTCGCCTGGCGTCTGTGGCGCGCGCCGGCAGCGACACTCGAGTCTGCGCAAGCACCACCACGCGAGCGACGGCTGCAGCTCCTGTTGGGATCACTGGCACTCACTCTCGGCAATCCCAAGACCATGGTGTTCTTTCTGGCCGTGCTGCCTACCGCGGTCGAGCTCGATCGCCTCACCTCCGCTGGTCTCATGGCGATGGCAGTGGTGATCGCCTGTGTGCTGCCGGCGGTACTCGGCGCGTACACGCTGTTCGCAGCCCGGGCGCGTGCGCGCCTTTCCGGTTCCGGGACCGTGCGCTGGGTGCAGCGAGGCACGGGCGCCGTCATGGCCGGGGCAGCCATCGCAGTCGCGACGCGCTGAAGCCTGCGGCGGCCTCTCGCCGCCGGGTCACAATATTTCCCGTGCTCGAGCGTCTTACCAGGCAGATGCAAGCCGCGCTCAGCGAGCCCCTGACCCTCTCGCAGCAGGACCGCGAGATTTCCGCCACGGTGCGCAGCGAGCGCCCGCGGCTGCTCGCTTATATCCGCCGTTGGATCGCCGATGCCGCGGAAGCCGAGGACATTCTGCAGGAATCGCTGTACGAGCTGGTCCTGGCGCATCGAATGATGCAGCCGGTGGAGCAGGCCGGCGCCTGGCTGTTACGCGTCGCCCGCAACAGGATCATCGATCGTTTTCGGCGCAGCGGTGCCCGCGGCGCGCGCCTGGAGCAGCGTGCCGAGGAGAGCGCTGGCTCCGATGGCGCTCTCACCGACCTGCTGCCCGCGGCGGACGCTGGACCGGAAGCGGCCGCGATGCGCGCGCTTCTGCTCGCGGAAATCGAGACGGCGCTCGCGCAGCTGCCGCCCGAGCAGCGCGAGGTGTTCATCGCGCAGGAGCTCGAGGGCATCAGCTTTCGGGAGCTCGCCGAGCGACTGGGGGTGAGTATCAACACCCTGCTGTCACGCAAGCGCTACGCCGTGCGCTCTCTGCGCGCGCGGCTGCGCACGGTATGGGATGACTGGCTGATGACATGAGGAGACCGATGTGAGAGGTGCAGTTCGCTGGTCGGTGAAAGGCATTGCGGTGCTCGCCGCCGTGACGGCGGTCGTGGCATTGCTGTCGGTTGCAGTGATGCTGCTGTGGAACGCGCTGGTGCCGCAGCTGTTCCATGGGCCGCCGCTGCAGTACTGGCAGGCGCTCGGGCTGCTGTTGCTGAGCCGGATCCTCTTCGGTGGCCTGCGCGGTCGCGGCTGGCACGGACATTGGCGCCAGCGCATGTGGCGCGAGCGCTGGGAAAACATGACACCCGAGGAGCGGGCGCGGATGCGCGAGCACTTTCAGCGGCGCTGCGGGCACCGCAACCTGCCCCCCGAGGATCAGGCGACACCGCCGCAAAGCACCTGAGGGCGAGGCTCGATTCCGCCGGTTGACCGAGGTCTCCGCCGGGAGCAACCTCGAGCGCCGTGAGCCTGGCTGAACCGGGGGCGGATGGCGGCGGTGTCTCAACGCGCATCGTTGCGCTGCTGACGCTGGCGGCGTTCATCAACTACGTCGACCGCGGAAACCTCGCCACCGCAGGTCCGCTGATCCAGGGTCAGCTCAACCTTTCGCATACCGAGCTCGGCGTGCTGTTGGCGGCGTTCTTCTGGAGCTATGCACCCGCGCAACTGCCTGCCGGCTGGCTCGTCCAGAACTGCATCGGAAATTTCGCGGGGATGACCGCGCCGGTCGTGACCGGGATCGTTGTGGATCGCACCGGCCACTTCGCGTCCGCGTTCGTGATCGCGGCAATCCTGGCGGTCGTCGGCATACTCGCGTTCGCTCTCATCGTCCGGCGCATCGAGCCCATCGAGTGGCGCAGGCCGGCTGGCGGACGGTTGGTCGCGGCTCTTCCACGACGGGGTTGACGTCCGGCGGCGGGAGGCGGCACGCTCCGTCGGCCATGATTCCGCAGACCATGACCGCGGTCGAGATCCGCGAGCCGGGGCCGCCGCAGGTGCTGCGCGCGGTCGAGCGTCCGGTGCCGCAACCCGCGCCCGGAGAGGTGCTGATCCAGGTTGCTGCCGCGGGCGTCAATCGTCCCGATGTGCTGCAGCGTAAGGGCTTGTATCCGCCACCGCCCGGGGTGACCGACATACCCGGCCTCGAGGTGTCGGGAGAGGTCGTGCGTCTCGGAGAGGGCGTTTACGAGCCGGGGCTCGGCGCGAGAGTGTGCGCACTCGTCGCAGGCGGCGGCTATGCGCAATACGCGATCGCACCCGCGGTGCAGTGTCTGCCGGTGCCGCCATCGCTCACGCTCGAGCAGGCGGCAGTGCTGCCGGAAACGGTCTTCACGGTATGGCTGAACGTCTTCGAGCGCTCGCGCCTCAGGCAGGGCGAGACGCTGCTCGTGCACGGTGGCTCGAGCGGCATCGGCACCACGGCGATCCTCCTCGGCAAGGCCTTCGATGCCCGCGTCATCGTCACCGCCGGCAGCGCACAGAAGTGCGCAGCCTGCCGCGAGCTCGGCGCGGATGTCGCCATCAACTACCACGAAGGAGATTTCGTCGAAGCGACGCTCCGCGCTACCGACGGCAAGGGCGCCGACGTCATTCTCGATATGGTTGGCGGAGACTACGTGGCGCGCGATGCGGCCGCCGCTGCGCTGGAGGGGCGCATCGCGATCATTGCCACCCAGGGTGGCAACAAGGCGGAGCTCGATCTGCGCGCGCTGATGGTCAAGCGCTTGACGATCAGCGCCTCGACGCTGCGTGCGCAGCCGGTCGCCAACAAGGGGCGCATCGCCGCCGCACTCAGGGCGAAGGTGTGGCCGCTCTTCGAGAGCCGCGGATTGCGCCCGCTGATCCACGCGCGTTTCCCGCTCAGCGATGCAGCGGGTGCGCACCGGCTGATGGAGTCCGACACGCATATCGGCAAGATCGTCCTGCTCACCTGAGTGCACCCCGACCGGAAGCAGGAAGAAAATGCACCGGTTGACGTGGAATTGCCGTAGGCTTGCGGCAAAAGGCCCGCACGGAAACTACCCACGTACCTATGAGTTGGCTGCCCTACGGTCTCGTGGAACTTCCCGTCTGGGGCTACTTGCTCGTGACGTTCCTCACGATCGAGACCATGTTTCTCGGTGTGACGCTCTACCTGCACCGCGACCAGTCCCACGGTGGACTGATCCTGCATCCGGCGCTGCGGCACCTGTTTCGCTTCTGGCTTTGGTTCAGCTCGGGCGCGGTGACCAAGGAGTGGGTGGCGGTGCACCGCTGCCACCATGCCCACTCCGACCAGCCGGGCGACCCGCACAGCCCCGTGGTGTTCGGGCTGCGCACCGTGCTGTTCGAGGGTGCCGAGCTCTACCGCGCCGCCTCACGTGATTCGCAACTGCTGTGCACCTATGGACGCGGCACCCCGGATGACTGGCTCGAGCGCAATCTCTACAGCCGCTACGCCTACCTGGGCATCACGGTGTTCGTGCTCGCCCACCTGATCCTTTTCGGCATTCCGGGCATCATCATGATCGCCGTGCATCTTGCGGCGCAGCCATTCTTCGCCGGTGGCGTCATCAACGGCCTCGGTCACGCGATCGGCTATCGCAGCTTCGAGATGCCTTGCCGGGCCACCAACCTCCTTCCCTGGGCAGTGCTGCTCGGTGGCGAGGAGCTGCACAACAATCATCACGCCTTTCCGCGCTCGGCGCGCTTCGCGGTGCAACGCTGGGAGCTTGACATCGGCTGGCTGTGGATTCGCCTGTTCCGCGCCCTCGGGCTCGCGCGTGTACGCTGGGTTGCGCCGCGGCCGCACCTCGAGCGGCGGCGGCGCGAGGTCGATGCGGAGACCGTGCGTGCTCTCTTCACCAACCGCATGCACGTGCTGCGTGATTACGGCAAGCGCGTGGTGCTGCCGGTGTGCCGCGAGCTTGCACGGCGCGAGGGACAGGCAGCGCTGCCGGCGAGCACCCCGACGCTGCTCATCCGTCATCCGGCGGTGTTGTCCGATGAGCCACGGCGCAAGCTGCGTGAGCTGCTCGAGAAGCACGAGGTGTTGCGCCGGGTGGTCGAGTACCGCGACAGCCTGCAGCAGCTGTGGAACGAGAATCCAGCCCGGGAGCTTGCGCAGCTGCGCGAATGGTGCCGCCGAGCCGAGGAAAGCGGTATCGCCGCGCTGCGCGAGTTCGCGCAGGGCTTGCCCGCGTACGCGCGCGGCTGACTCCGCGGCGCTTTCTCAACCCGAGCGCAGCGGCAGGCTCGCGGCGCGTGTCACCGTCCGCATGGCGAAGCTCGAGTGCACGCGCGCCACGCTCGGCAGCCGCGTCAGATGCTGATTGTGCACGCGCTCGAAGTCCGCCATGTCCGTGACCACCAATCGCAGCAGATAATCGTGCTCGCCGGTCATGAGGTAGCACTCCATGACCTCAGGCACTTTGCGAACCGCGCTCTCGAAGGCTTCGAGACCGGCCTGGCTCTGTCGGTCGAGCGTAATGCTGACGAACACGTTCACGGGGAAGCCAGCTTTGTGCTGGTCGATGAGTGCCGTGTATCCCTGGATGAGCCCTGCCTGCTCGAGTGCGCGCACACGGCGCAGGCAGGCGGACTCCGACAGGCTCACCTTCTCGGCAAGCAGCGTGTTGGTGATGCGCGCGTCCTGCTGCAGTAGCCGGACGATGGCGCGATCGTAGCGGTCGATCTCCATTGGCGCAATAATCCTGCGTAGAACATGGTGCGGAAGACAGATTCTGCCACGAGTCAGCCGTCCGTGCGCCTATTACGCAAGTGCGCGCCCCGCCCGGAATTTACCGTGACAGGCCAAGAACAACAGGAGGACCACGGCCATGCGTATCGGGGTTCCGCGGGAGATCAAGGTTCACGAGTACCGAGTCGGGCTGGTGCCTGCAGGCGTGCGCGAGCTCACCGCCGCCGGCCATCAGGTGCTGATCGAGACGGGCGCGGGCAATGGCATCGGTGTCGATGACGCCGAGTTTCGCGCCTCGGGAGCCGCGATTGCCGCGCGCGCCGCAGAGGTCTTCGAGCGCGCCGACATGATCGTCAAGGTGAAAGAGCCGCAGCCGGTCGAATGCGAGATGCTGAGAACCCAGCAGGTGCTGTTCACCTACCTGCATCTCGCGGCGGACCCGCAGCAAGCGCGCGGTCTCATGAAATCTGGCGCCACCGCCATCGCCTACGAGACCGTGACCGGGCGAAACGGCTCGCTTCCGCTCCTCACCCCGATGAGCGAGGTGGCAGGACGCATGTCCATCCAGGTGGGAGCCGCGAGTCTCCAGAAAGCCAACGGCGGCTTCGGTGTGCTCCTCGGCGGCGTGCCCGGTGTTCCGCCGGCGAAGGTGGTGATCCTCGGCGGAGGAGTCTCCGGTACGCATGCCGCAGAAATGGCCGTCGGCCTGCGCGCGGAGGTGACCGTGGTCGATCGGTCGGTCGACCGGCTGCGGGAGCTGTCGGCAATGTTCGGGGGTGCGCTGCGAACGGCGTACTCGACCACCGAAACCATAGAGCGTCTGGTGCGCGATGCCGATCTCGTCATTGGAGCGGTCCTGGTGGCTGGTGCCGCCGCACCGAAGCTCGTAACCCGTGCCATGGTGAAAACCATGAAGGCGGGTGCGGTGCTGGTGGACATCTCCATCGACCAGGGCGGCTGCTTCGAGACGAGCCACGCGACCACCCACGCCGAGCCGACCTTCGTGGTCGATGGCGTCATCCACTACTGCGTAGCCAACATGCCAGGCGCGGTGCCGCGCACCTCGGCGCTCGCGCTCACCAACGCGACCCTCCCCTATGTGCGCTCGCTCGCCGACCTCGGCTGGCAGGAGGCGTTCCGGCGCGACGCGGGGCTCGCCGCAGGTCTCAACGTCCACGCCGGAGAGATCACCCACGAGGTGGTGGCACGGTCGCTCGGTCTCCCCGCACACCCACTGCGCTGAGCTCATCCGCAGCCGCATCCGCTGGGCCTGAGCGGGCGGGGCGCGCGACGGCCCGGCGCGCTGAACGCCGCCCACTATGTCTGCAAAAAGGGAGGTGGCTGCAGCGGAAAGCTGCCGCTACGCTACGCGCGACTCAAATCAATCCGGAGGTTCCCGTGACGAAGATTGCGATGCCGGCGGCACTGCTGGCGCTTGTGGCCGGCGCGGCGCTTGCCGAGCCGATCACCTATCAGATCGATCCTGCGCACACCTATCCGAGTTTCGAGACCGACCATTTCGGGGGCATGTCGGTGTGGCGCGGGAAGTTCACGAAATCCTCCGGAACGGTCGTACTCGATCGCGAGAAAGGTACCGGCACCGTGGAGGTCACGATTGATCCCGCCTCGATCGACACCGGTTATCCGAAGCTCGATACGCACGTGAAGTCTCCCGACATGTTCGACGTGGCCAAGTATCCGACCGCGACGTATAAGGGCACGCTCGCTGGCTTCAAGAACGGAGTGCCGACCAAGGTGGAAGGAGAGTTCACCCTGCACGGTGTGACGCATCCGCTCGAGCTCAACGTCAACTCTTTCAAGTGCATGACCTACCCCATGGACAAGAAGGAACACTGCGGGGCGGATCTTTCCGGAACCATCAACCGCGCCGACTACGGCGTTAACTACGGCGACAAGTACGGCTTCAAGATGGAGACAAAGCTCGCCATCCAGGTCGAGGGGGTGCGCGCGGGCTGAGTTTTGCAGCGATGCGCACCAGCGCTGCCGCGCTCAACTGACACGGGATACGGCCTCGCTGGCGAGCGCCAGCGAGGCCGTGAGTCCGGGTGACTCGATGCCAAAAAGATTCAGCAGGCCCTCGACGCCGTGTCGCGAGGCGTCATCGATGCGGAAGTCCGCCGGCGGCTCCCGCGGTCCGTAGATCCGGGCACGTACGCCGGCGTAAGCAGGCTCCAGCGCGCCATCTGCCAGCGCCGGCCAGTACCCGCGAATAGCATTGTAAAACGCGGCTCGGCGGGCCGGATCCACGCTGAACTCGCATCTGTCCACCGCCTCCACGTCCGGGCCGAAGCGCGCACGGCCGGCAAGATCGAGCGTCAGGTGTATGCCGAGGCTTCCGGGCTCAGGCACCGGGTAGATCAGCCGCCGGAAAGGCGCACGCCCGCGTAACGCGAAATAGTTGCCTTTGGAGTAGAAGGTCGCCGGGATGTGCTCTGTGGGGAAGCCCTCGATCAGGCGTGCCACGGCCGGCGCCTGCACCCCGGCGCTGTTGATGAGTCGCCGGGCCCGCAGGAGCGGCGGCGCACCATTCACTCCGATGGCGACGCCGTGCTCCTCGAGGATGAGCCGCGTGACGTTGCTGCGACAGGCGAGCGTCGCGCCGCGCGCTTCGGCCTCCGCGAGCAGCGCCAGCATGAAGCCGTGTGCGTCGACGATACCGGAGAGCGGTGAATGAAGGGCCGCCGCACAGGCGACATCGGGTTCGAGGGCATGAACCGCAGAAGCATCGAGCCACTTCAGCTCGACGCCATTGGCCTCTGCGGTGGCCACCAGCCGCTCGAGTACCGTCAGCTGCGTGGGAGCCGCAACGATGAGCTTGCCGAGCTGCCGCTGCGCCACGCCGCGCTCCCGGCAGAACTCATACAGCCGCTCGCGACCGGCAACGCACAGGCGTGCCTTGAGTGATCCTGGAGGATAGTAGACACCGGCATGTATCACTTCGCTGTTGCGGCTGCTGGCACCCGCGCCGATCCCGGGCTCCGCCTCGAGGATGAGCGTCTCGTGGCCGCGCAGCGCGAGCTCGCGCGCCATCGCAAGCCCTATGACGCCTGCTCCGATCACCACCGCATCGATAGTATCCATCGGCCATGAGTGTAGCTTCGGTGCCGGCCTTACAATGCATGCCGCGTCCATACCAAAGGAGCGCGCAGCCGTGCCCGCCGTAAGCTACCGCCTGGAAGGCGATATCGCCGTGCTCAGCATTGCGAGCCCGCCGGTGAATGCGCTGAGCCTGCCCGTGCGCACGGCATTGATGGAGGGACTGACACGTGCAGCGGCGGATGACGCCGTGAGTGCGCTCGTGCTCACCGGTGCCGCTGGAACTTTCTCCTCGGGCGCGGACATCAAGGAGATCGCCTCCGGGGCGGCCTTGACTCCACCGACGCTGCGGGACCTGCAGCGGCAGATGGAGGCGAGCCGCAAGCCTCTCATCGCGGCCATCGACGGCATCGCCTTCGGCGGCGGCTTCGAGATCGCGCTCGCCTGCCATTTCCGCACCGCTAGCCGCTCCGCCAAGGTGGGATTGCCGGAAGTGAAGCTCGGGCTTCTACCGGGTGCGGGCGGCACGCAGCGTTTCACGCGTCTCGCCGGCCCCGCTGCGGCGCTCGAGGCCATCACGAGCGGCGCGCCGATCCCGGCGGCGCGTGCGCTCGAGCTGGGGGTCCTCGAGACTATCGCCGATGATGCGGTCGCTGCGGCCATCGAGCTCGCCCGCAAGGTTTTGCGGGAGCACCAACCGCTGCGGATCACGAGCGAGATCGGCGAGCATCTGCGCGAGGGCACACCGGAGCTTTTCAGCGATTTCCGCCGGCGTGTCTCCGGCAGATCGCGCGGGCAGCTCGCACCGTTGCGCATCATCGACAGCATCCAGGCTGCCTGCACACTGCCCGCGGAGGATGCATTTCGTCTCGAGCGCCAGTACTTCCTCGAGTGTCGCGACAGTCCGCAGCGCGAGGCTCTTACCCATGTTTTCTTTGCCGAGCGCGAGGCTCGCCGCATTCCCGGGCTCCCTGCGGACACCCAGCCGCGGCCGTTGCGGCAGGCTGCGGTCGTTGGCGCCGGCACCATGGGCGGTGGCATTGCCATGAGCTTCGCGAATGCGGGTTTGCCGGTCGCCCTGCTCGAGGTATCCCCCGAGGCGCTCGAACGTGGACTGCAGACGATCCGCCGCAACTACGCCGCCTCGGTGAGCCGGGGCAGCCTCGATCAGGCACGCGCCGCTGCGGCGCTCGCCCTCATCCGTGGCGTGTCCGAATACGAGGCCCTCGGTGATGCGGACATCCTCATCGAAGCGGTGTTCGAGGACATCAACGTGAAGCGAGAGGTGTTCGCGCGTCTCGACAAGGTGGCTGCTGCGCACGCGATCCTGGCGAGCAACACCTCGACGCTCGACATCGATGCCATTGCCGCGAGTACCGAGCGCCCGGGACAGGTTGTGGGTACGCATTTCTTCAGCCCCGCGAATGTCATGAAGCTGCTGGAGAACGTGCGCGGCCGGCGCACCTCCGCCGAGACCATCGCCACCGTCATGGCGCTCGGCAGGACGCTCGGCAAGATCCCGGTGCTCGCCGGGAACTGCGATGGCTTCATCGGCAACCGCATGCTCATGTTCTACGGCAGCGAGGCGGAGTTCCTGCTGGAGGAGGGCGCCACCCCCGAGCAGATCGATCGGGTCATGGAGGGTTTCGGGTTTGCCATGGGCCCGCTCGCAGTGCGCGATCTCGCGGGCAATGATGTCGGTTTCCTCATCCGCAAGGGGCGCAAGCTGCCAGCGGATGAGCGCTGGTCGCCGATCCTCGAGCGCATCGTCGCCGCTGGGAGATTCGGACAGAAAAGCGGCAAGGGCTTCTACCGTTACGAGGGACGCACTCGCAACGTCGACCCGGAGGTCACCGCACTCATCGAGAACGTCTCGCGTGAGCTCGGCATCCGCCGCCGCACGATCCCGGATGAGGAAATTCTCGATCGTCTGCTGCACCCCCTCATCAACGAAGGGGCTCGCATACTGGAGGAAGGGATCGCGATCCGCGCCTCCGACATCGATGTAGTGTACGTATACGGTTACGGCTTTCCGGCGTACAAGGGCGGCCCTATGTTCTGGGCGGAGCAGGCCGGGCTCGCGCGGGTGGCCGATACCATGCGCCGGCTGGCGCCGACGCACGGCGCGCGCTGGGGCCCGGCACCGCTCCTCGAGCGGCTCATCGCAGAGAAGCAGGGCTTTGGCGCCGCCGGTTCAGACGCCGGCGCGCGAAAGCGCTCCTGAGCCACGAATGGAGGAAGTGATGCGGGTACACACCGCGAGCGCTGTCGCGCTTCTTGTCGGTCTCGCCGGCGCAGCATGGGCCGATGCGCCCGCGGAGATGCACTCGATGCCGCAGCCGCCGGCCACGGTGGCGGGCTGGGCGCAGGGTGCGCAGCTCTTCCAGGGGCTCGGCGATTTTCATCGTGCCGCGACAACCTCTTCGCAGCCGGCGCAGCTGTACTTCGATCAGGGCATGCGCTACCTGTGGGGTTTCAACCACGATGAGGCCACGCGCTCCTTCGCCAAGGCGGCGGAGCTCGATCCGGCCTGCGCCGCCTGTTACTGGGGTGTGGCGCTCACGGTCGGTCCGAACTACAACGTGCCGGCAATGCAGGCGCCACGCGCGCGCGTGGCGGCGGAGGCGCTGCAGAAGGCGCAGGCGAACGCCTCACACGCCTCCGCGGTCGAGCAGGGCCTGATCGCGGCACTGGCCACCCGCTATCCGACCGCAGCCCCCCTGGGGCCGGAGAATCTCGAGCCGGTGCTGCGCGCTTACGCGTCCGCAATGCGCGAGCTCGCCCAGCGTTTTCCGGATGACCTCGACGTACAGACGCTGTGCGCGGAAGCCGAAATGAACGTGCATGCCTGGAAGCTCTGGAGCGCCGATGGCACACCCGCGGAGGGCACACCTGACATCCAGGCGAGGCTCGAATCGGTCCTGCGTCGCGATCCGAGTCACCCGGGCGCCAATCATTACTACATCCACACGATGGAAGCCTCGCAGCACCCCGAAAAGGCGGTCGCCGCCGCCAAGCGGCTGACCGGCATGATGCCGGCAGCCGGTCATCTCGAGCACATGCCGGCGCACATCATGCAGAGGGTGGGCGACTACGAGCAGGCCGCGGAGGCGAATCGCCGGGGAATCTCCGCCGACCGCGCCTACCTCGCCACCACCCCCGCGCCCGACTACTACGCGATGTACCTCGCTCACAACTATTCCTTCCTCGCATTCTCGGCGGCGATGGAGGGGCGCAAGGCCGAAACGCTCGCCGCCGTCCAGAGTGTCGTGGCGACGGTGCCGCTCGACATGGTGCTCGGCATGGGAGACTCGGGCTGGAATCTGTCCCAGCACTATCTCGCCCTGGTGCGCTTTGGCCTCTGGGACGAGGCGATCGCGCTCGGCGCACCGGATGCGCGCGCGCCCGGGCTCACCGCCGGATATCTCTTCAGCCGCGGCGTGGCGCTCGCGGCGCGCGGCCGGCTGGAGGATGCGCGCGCAGCGCTCACGCAGATGCAGCAGCTCCGCGCCGCCATGCCCGCCGACGCCCAGGCCGGATTCAACTCTTTGCGCGACATTCTCGCGGTAGCGGAGCCGATTCTCGCGGCGCGCATCGCCGCGACCGAGCAGCGCAACGATGAGGCGCTTGCGCAGCTGCGCGCCGCGGTGGCGGCCCAGGACAAGCTCTCCTACAACGAGCCGGCCGACTGGTTCTTTCCCGCACGCCACCTGCTCGGTGCGCAGTTGCTCATCGCTCACCGCGCGGCGGAGGCCGAACGCGTCTACCGCGACGATCTGCAGCGTAATCCCGGCAACGGCTGGGCGCTGCAGGGTCTCGCCACGGCGCTGCGCGATCAGGGCAAGGCCGCCGATGCTGCGCGCGCCGCCCGCGATTTCGACACCGCATGGCGGCACGCCGACATCAGGCTGCAGAGCTCCGCTTTCTGGTTCGCAGGCGCGGATAACCTCAGCTGTGAATGCCAGCGGGTAGCACTGCTCAGCCGACCGGAAGACGCGTCGTGAATTTCTTGGTTCGCAGCACGAAGCTCGTGTTGACCGAGCGTACCGCCGCAAGCTGCAGCAGCTGCGTCGAGAGAAAGTGCTCGTAGGCCTCCATGCTGGCGGCAACGATGCGCAGCAGGTAGTCGTTCGCCCCGCTCATCGAGTGACATTCGAGCACCTCCGGCCGCTCCATCACCAGCTGATCGAACTGGCGCACGGACTCGGGGTGATGGTTCTCGAGTGATACCACCGCGTAGGCAAGAATCGGAAGGCCGATAGCGGGAGCTTTCAACAGCGTTGCATAACCTGCGATGAATCCCGCCTGCTCGAGCCGCCGCAGGCGGCGCCAGCAGGGCGCGGCGGAGAGGCCGACGCGCTTGGCGAGCTCCTGGTTGGAGATACGTGCGTCGGATTGCAGCTCTTCCAGGATGCGTCGGTCGAGTCGATCGAGTGCAGGGGTGCCCATAGGTAGGCTCTTCAGCAGATCTCGCAAGAATATTGCCCAAATTCTGCCAGTCAGGGCAATAGAAGCAAGGTAATTGCACGTAATCGCGCATAAGCTGCGCGCGCACCCTCGAGAGGTCTGACCCATGCCCGCGCCGGCTGCCGCGATGTCGCCGTCCCCTCCACCCACCGCGGTCGAGCCACAGACCGACTGGCGCCGCGTCGCTTCGCTCCTGCACGCGTCCCGTGCTCTCGATGAGATCGAGGAGACGCGTCTCGTGCCAGAGAGGAAGGTGCTGTACCAGTTCTCCGCGCGCGGACATGACTTCGCGCAGATCCTGCTCGGCCTGCAGTTACGGGACGCGCACGATGGCGTTTCGGTGTACTACCGTTCGCGACCGCTCATGCTGGCTCTCGGAGTGAGCCTCGAGGAAGCAGCCGCGGGTCCCTTGGCGCGCAGTGGTGCCTTCAGCGGCGGGCGCGACATCGGCGTGGTTTTCAACCTTCCGGGACGCGGCGGTCCCACGGTGCTTCCGGCCTGCGGTGGCGTCGGCGCGCAGTACACGCCCGCGGCGGGTTGGGCGCAGGCGATCCGTTACCGTCACGATACCCTCGGCGATGAGAGCTTCGCGCGCAGCATCGCGGTGGTGCTCGGCGGCGATGCCTCGACCGCTACCAACGGCTTCTGGTCGGCGCTCAACATGGCGACGACGCTCGCGCTGCCGATGCTCTTCTACATCGAGGACAATGGCTTCGGCATCTCGGTGCCATCGCGCCTGCAGACTCCAGGCGGCGACATCGTTGCGAATCTGCGCTCCTTTGCGGGGCTGTCCATCCTCGAGGGTGACGGTAGCGATCCGCGCGCGACGGACGAGCTCACCCGGGGTGCGGTGGCGCAGGTTCGCGAGCGCCGGGCACCGGTGCTGCTGCGGCTCACCGTTCCGCGGCTTTCGGGACACTCCGGACAGGATACCCAGGCCTATAAGTCGCCCGAGACGCTCAGCGAGGAGCGCGGCCGCGATCCGCTCACTCGCCTCGAAGCGTTCCTCGTGCCGAGGCTCATGTCCGCCGAGGAGTGGCGACATCTCCAGGACGAGGCGCGGCGGGAGGTCGAGCGGGCGGTCGAAGCGGCCCTCGAGCGTCCGCAGCCCGACCCTCGCGAACTCACCGCGCACGTCTTTTCGCGCCAGGCGGATGGCGCCGCAACGCTGCAGGAGCAGGGTGGCCTCGCGCCGGAGGGCTATGCCTTCGCGGCCTCGAGTACCGTGGCGCACCCGCAGGGCACGCGCATCAACATGTTGACAGCCATCCGCCGCACCCTCGATGTGGAGCTCGCGCTCAATCCACGCATGTTGGTGTTTGGCGAAGACGTGGGCCCGAAAGGCGGCGTGCACGGGGCGACGCTCGGGCTGCAGGCCAAGTACGGCGCCGCGCGCGTGTTCGACACCAGCCTGTCGGAGGAGGGCATCATCGGTCGCGCGGTTGGCATGGCGCTCGCCGGACTCCTGCCGGTCGCGGAAATACAGTTCCGCAAATACGCCGACCCCGCGGCCGAGCAGCTCAACGACTGCGGAACGATGCGCTGGCGTACGCATAACCGCTTCGCAGCGCCGATGGTCGTGCGTATGCCGGGTGGCTTCTTCAAGTGCGGAGATCCGTGGCACAGCCAGACGAACGAGGTCGCCTGGGTCCACGGCGTCGGCTGGCAGGTGGCGGTGCCTTCGAACGCCGAGGACGCGACCGGCCTGCTACGCGCGGCGCTGCGCGGCAACGACCCGGTCATCTTCTTCGAGCACCGCGCGATGCTCGATGGCGCGTGGGCACGCCGTCCGTACCCCGGCGACGAGTTCGTGGTGCCCTTCGGAGCGGCGCGCACGGTGCGCGCGGGGAGCGAGCTCTCGGTCATCACCTGGGGGGCGATGGTCGAGCGTTGTCTCCAGGCGGCGGCCGATTCACACGTTGACGCCGAGGTGCTGGATCTGCGTACCCTCTCGCCCTGGGACAGCGGGGCGGTGCGCAGCTCGGTGGAAAAGACGCGTCGATGCCTGATCGTTCACGAGGACAATCTCACCGCGGGTTTCGGCGCGGAGATCGCCGCGATGCTCGCGCAGGAGAGTTTTTTCAGCCTGGATGCGCCCATCGAACGGTTGGCCATGCCCGACATTCCGAGTCCCCACAGCCCGCTGCTGCTGGAGGCGGCGTTGCCGGGTGTGGCGCAGATCGCGCGCGCGATTCAGCGGCTCGCGAGCATCTGAGGTGAGCGAGACCATCGAAATCAGAGCCCCGGCGGAGCAGACCGAGGGCACGCGCTCGCAGATTCTGCGCTGGCTCAAGCAGGTAGGCGATCGCGTCACCGAGAACGAGCCGCTGATAGAGATCGAGACCGACAAGGTCACTGTGGAAGTCGCTGCGCCCGGCTCGGGCGTTCTGCGCGAGATCCTCCGTCATGAGCAGGAGGAAATCACACCGGGAGAGCTGCTGGCGCGGCTCGAACCGGAAGGCAAAGGCGCGGACGCCGCCATCGCACCGCCGCGCAGTGGCACCCCGGCGGCGCACACCGCTGCCCAGACTGGAGTAGATGCGCCGACGCGGAGTGCGGCGAGCGCAGTGGGGAACGTGCGCGCCGCGGGATCCTTCAGTCCCGCCGTGCGTCGCCTGCTCGCCGAGCATGGTCTCGAGGCCACAGCCGTTCAGGGCACCGGGCAGGGCGGACGCCTCACGGTCGAAGATGTGCTGCGTGCAGCCGCCGGTGGGGCGCAACCCCCCTCAGCAGTGCCCGCGGCGCAAGCGTCGGCCGCGGCGTCGTTGGGCCCGGAGAGCGGTTTGCCGCTGGAGGCTGGCACGGCCGAGACGGGCGTGCGGCGGGTGCCGCACAGCGCCGTGCGCCGGCGGATCGCGGAGCACATGGTGCACAGTCTTCTGCATACCGCGCCGCATGTAACCACGGTGTTCGAGGCCGACCTGACCTCCGTGCTCGAGGATCGCGGACGGCGCCGCGAAGCCTTCGCGCAGCGCGGCGTGCCGCTCACCCTCAGCGCGTACTTCATACAGGCGGCCGTCGCGGCCATACGTGTCGTTCCAGAGTCGAACAGTCGCTGGACCGATGCCGCGCTCGAGATCTACGGGCCGGTCCACATTGGCGTGGCAACCGCCGTGGAAGGCTCGGGGCTGCTCGTACCGGTGCTGCGCGATGCGCACGAGCGCGACCTCTTCGAGACCGCGCGCGGACTGGACGATCTGGTGCGCCGGGCCCGTGCGGGCACGCTAACACCGGCCGAGGTACGCGGCGGCACCTTCACGATCTCGAATCACGGAGTGAGCGGCAGCCTCCTTGCAGCGCCAATCATCATCAACCAGCCGCAATCCGCGATTCTCGGCATCGGCAAGCTCGAGCGCCGAGCCGTGGTGATGGGCGATGCGGAAGGCGAGACAATTGTCGTGCGGCCGCGCTGTTACGTCACACTGACGCTCGACCATCGAGTCATGGACGGCCATCAGGCGAACCGCTTCATGCAGGTGTTCATCGACACGCTGAGCCGCTGGCCCCCCTAGGCGCAACGCACCGCGCCACCTCGATCGAGCTGCGAAGTGCCGAACGGCTCGGGTGCGGCGTGCGCAGGCCGCCAAAGCGGGTATGCGCAGCCGAGTTGGCGGCGGGCAGGGCACGGCGCAGCTGATGCGCAGCGCCGGAAAGGTACTGCTCGGCGTCCGCAAATACCCGCGCATACAGTCGCCGACAAACCTCGTAGGCGGCGCCACCCACCCAGTCCTTCGGGAGCAACACGGGGGGGAGCATCGGATCCTGGAGATGAATCTTGCGGTATTCGTGGATCAGCAGCGTGCGCACGAGAAATGCGGTCTCGGGGGAGACGCCGTTGGTCGCGAATGCGGGCTCGACCGCGGAGAACCGCGCGACGAAGCGCCCGTAGCGGCGCGCGAGCTGCGCGAGGTCCCAGCCGCGCGCGACGATCTCGCGATCGGCAGCGAAGCCTGAGTCCGAGCTGTTGAGCAGCAACGCTCCACGCAGGCCGCCGACGTTGCGCAGCCACACGCGCGCCTCGGCCAAGGTACAGGATGGATGGGCGAAGAGCGCAGCGTTCAGCTGCCCGAATCCGAGCCACCTCAGCTCTGCCTGTGCCTCCCGCCGCGGCCCAGCGCCCGCGGGCAACACTACGAGCGTCCAGCGGCCGTTCCAGGAACGGGGGTTCTCGCCGTAGATGCGCCGTGTCGCCTCGGCAAAACGCGCGCCACCGGCCCGCGTCAGACGGTACTCGCTGCGCCGTCCGTCACGCCTCGAGACGAGCCAGCCCTCGCGCGCCAGCCGCGCGACCGAGGTGCGCACCGCGCGTTCGGCTAGGCCGAAGGGAGCGGCGAGGCGAATGAGGCTACCGAGCGTGACCGCACCGCCGCGTGGGGCGATGGCGTCCCCAAAGATAGTGATCAGGAGCGAGCCGGCGCGCAGTGGTCGCTGTGCGTGGAAATGCCGTAACAGCGCCGGCACGGGAGCCGCGGGCGGGGCAGTCGGCTGGCGTTTCATGCGTCCGAGATTGTGACACAAGAAATCATCATCCCATGCTAGTCTTGTGTCATATTTGTGGGCCATCCGCAGCGGGCGTCACACGCATGTACACGCAGGCACTCGATACCCATGGCAAGGAACCGGCCGGCGGCGCGGAGGCGGACCCGCACGTCGCGCGCTTCCAGGCGCGCATCGATGCGGAGGAGAAGATCGAGCCCAAGGACTTCATGCCCGAGGCCTACCGCCAGACACTGATTCGCCAGATCTCGCAGCATGCGCACTCGGAGATCGTCGGCATGCTCCCGGAGGGCAACTGGATCACGCGCGCACCGACCCTCAAGCGCAAGGCGGTGCTGATCGCCAAGGTGCAGGACGAGGGCGGCCATGGCATGTATCTCTACAGCGCCGCCGAGACGCTCGGCATCGCGCGCGCACAGATGCTCGAGCAATTGCTGTCGGGCGCCGCCAAGTACTCGAGCATCTTCAACTATCCGACGCTCACCTGGGCCGATGTGGGCGCGATCGGCTGGCTGGTGGATGGGGCCGCGATCATGAATCAGATCCCGATCTGCCGCTGCTCGTACGGTCCCTATGCGCGAGCCATGGTGCGCATCTGCAAGGAGGAGAGTTTCCACCAGCGCCAGGGGTTCGAGATCATGCTGACGCTCACCCAGGGCACGCAGGCACAGCGCGCCATGGCGCAGGATGCCCTCAATCGCTGGTGGTGGCCCTCGCTCATGATGTTCGGTCCGAGCGATGCGGACTCCAAACACACCGCGCAATCGATGCGCTGGAAGATCAAGCGCTTCAGCAACGATGAGCTGCGCCAGAAGTTCATCGACATCACCGTGCCGCAGGCGCATTTTCTCGGCCTGACGATTCCCGACGACGAGCTGCACTGGGATGAGGCCTCCCAGCACTACCACGTGGGCCCTATCGATTGGAGTGAGTTCTACGCGGTGCTCAAGGGCAACGGACCGTGCAATCGTGAGCGGCTCGAGGCCCGCCAGCGCGCGCATGAGGCCGGACGCTGGGTGCGCGAGGCGGCGGCGGCTCACGCCGAGCGCGAGCGCAGCCGCAGCACGCTACCGGCGGCAGGAGCAGCAGCATGAGTGAACGCGACTGGCCGCTCTTCGAGGTATTCATCCGCTCGCGCTCGGGACTCGAGCACAAGCACGTCGGCAGCCTGCATGCAGCGGATGCGCGCATGGCGGTCGAGCATGCGCGCGATGTCTACACGCGGCGCCAGGAAGGTGTGAGCCTGTGGGTGGTGCGCTCGGCCGACATCGTCGCTTCGGATCCCGAGGAGGCTGACGCCCTGTTCGAGCCCGCGCGCGACAAAGTCTATCGGCACCCGAGCTTTTACGCGATCCCCGAAGAGGTGAAGAATCTGTGAGCGCGACTGCGATGCGGCCCGAGGTGCGCGCCGGGGCGCAGCAGGACGCGCGCTGTCCTTATGTTCTGCGCCTCGCGGACACCTCGCTCGTCCTCGGACAGCGCCTCGCGGAGTGGATCGGTCATGCGCCGGCGCTCGAGGAGGATCTGGCGCTCGCCAACCTTTCGCTCGATCTCATTGGCCAGGCGCGGCTGCTGCTCAGTTATGCCGGTGAGCTCGAAAGCCAGGGGCGGGATGAGGACGCGCTCGCCTTCCTGCGCGATGCACCGGAGTTCCTGAATCTCGCGCTGGTCGAGCAGCCGAACGGAGACTTCGCTCACACCATCGTGCGCCAGTGGCTCATCGATGCGTGGCAGCTCGAGATCTACGGATCGCTCGAGCACTCCAGCGACACCCGCCTGGCCGCGATCGCCGCCAAAGCGATCCGCGAGACGCGCTACCATTATCGTTTCAGCAGCGGCTGGCTGGTGCGCCTCGGTGATGGTACCGCCGAGAGCCGGCAGCGCACGCAGCACGCACTCGATGACCTGTGGCGTTTCACCGCGGAGCTGTTCGCGCCCGATGAGATCGATGAGCGTATGAGCCGCGAGGGCATTGCCGCTTCGCTGCCGGAGCTCGCGCCGCGCTGGTCGGCACGGGTGGAGGAGGACCTGCGCGCCGCGACGCTCACGCGCCCGGCCACTCAGCCCTTCCCCTGGCATGGCAAGCGCGGTGTGCACACCGAGCATCTCGGTCATCTGCTCGGGGAAATGCAGCACCTGCAGCGCAGCTACCCCGGCGCGCGCTGGTGACGGCCGCAGCGACACCGGCGATGCCCGAGCGGGAGGTATGGGAGCTGCTCGCCAAGGTGCTCGACCCGGAGATTCCCGTGCTGAGCATCGTCGATCTGGGGATCGTACGGCAGGTGCGACCGGGGTCCGACGGCCGACTGCACGTCGCCCTCACTCCAACCTATTCGGGATGCCCGGCGACCGAAGTGATCCGCGGGCTGGTGCGCGCGGCGCTCGATGCCGGCGGCTACCAGGATGCGGTGCTCGAGGAGGTGCTTTCGCCACCCTGGACGAGCGACTGGCTGACGGCTGCCGGACGGGACAAGCTGCGGTCATTCGGCATTGCGCCGCCCGAGCAGAGTGTCACCCATCCGCGGCAGCTTTTGCGCCCGCCCACGGTGAGCTGCCCGCGTTGCACGAGCCGCGACACGCAGCGGTTGAGCGAGTTCGGCTCGACGCCCTGCAAGGCGCACTACCGCTGCAGCGCCTGCGGCGAACCGTTCGACTACTTCAAGTGCCTCTGAATGCTCAAGTTCCATCCACTGAAAGTCACGCAGCTGGCCCCGGACGCCGAGGATGCGGTGACGATTGCACTCGAGGTGCCACCCGAGCTGCGCGAGGAGTACCTTGGCACCGCGGGCCAACACGTGGTCGTGCGCCTCATGCTCGATGGCGAGGACACGCGGCGCACCTACTCGCTGGTCAATGCCCCAGGGGAGTGGCCGCTGCGGATCGTACCGCGCGTGCATGCGCACGGGCGCATGTCGCGTCACCTCGCCGAGCAACTGCGCCCGGGTGATCTTCTCGAGGTATTGCCGCCGAATGGCAGCTTCACCCCGCGGGATGGCGTCCCCGCGCGCGGCAGCTACGTGGCCTTTGCCGCCGGCTGCGGCATCACGCCGGTGCTCTCGGTGATGCGCGCGCTGCTCGCGCACCCGGAGCCGCGGGTCATCCTTTTCTATGGCAACACGGCGGGCGCGCGCAGCATGTGTCTCGAGGAGCTGCTCGCCCTCAAGGATCGTTACCTCGGACGGCTGTCGCTGCATTTCGTGATGAGCCGCGAGCCGCAGGAAGTCGCCCTCTACAACGGGCGCATCGATGCGGCGCGCGTGCGGCAGTTCGCGGCGGCGGTGTTTGCGCCGCTGGAGGTGAACGAGTACTTCGTGTGCGGACCCGGGGACATGATCGAGCAGGTCACATCGACGCTGCGCGCGCTCGGGGTCGACGCTGCACGCGTGCATGCGGAGCATTTCACCGTAGCCACCACCGACGCGGCGGCGCTCGCGCGGACCACTCCGGGCAGGGACACTGTGCAGGCGCCGGTGGCGGACCGCGCCGCCGCTGACATCGCCGAGGTCATCGTGCTCATGGACGGCCGCCGCCGCTCCTTCACCATGAAGATGGATGAGGAGACGGTGCTCGATGCCGCAGCACGTGCCGGGGTGGAGCTGCCGTTCTCGTGCCGCGCAGGGGTGTGTTCCACCTGCCGCACCAAGGTGATCCGCGGCGAGGTCGAGATGGCGCAGAACTACGCGCTCGAGGATTGGGAGCTCGAGCAGGGCTACGTGCTCGCGTGCCAGTCGCGCGTGAAGAGTCCCCTGCTCGAGCTCGACTACGACGAGAAGTGACCCTGCGACGAGCCCGCACGGTGCTTCCTCCACGGAGTGAGCAGTGAGCTACGCGAACATACTTTTCGATATCAGCGCGGGCATCGCCCGGCTGACCTTCAATCGGCCGGATCGGCTCAACAGCTTCAACAGCGCCATGCATGCTGAAGTCCGCGCCGCGCTCGCCACGGTGAAGAGCAGCACCGCGCGGGTACTGGTGATCACCGGCGCGGGGCGCGGCTTCTGCGCGGGTCAGGATCTCAACGACCGCGCGGTGAGCCCGGGCGCCGCAAGGCCGGACCTTGGCGAATCGATCGAGAAGAACTACAAACCGCTGGTGCTCGCGCTGCGCGAGCTGCCGCTGCCGGTCATCGCCGCGGTGAACGGCGTCGCCGCCGGAGCCGGCGCCAACATTGCGTTGGCGTGCGATCTGGTGATCGCGGCGCGCTCGGCAAGCTTCGTGCAGGCATTCGCCAAGCTCGGTCTGGTGCCCGACTCCGGCGGCACGTGGTTCCTGCCACGCCTCGTCGGCAGCGCGCGCGCGCTCGGACTTGCACTGCTCGCAGAGAAATTACCGGCCGAGCAGGCTGCGGCCTGGGGGCTGATCTGGCGCTGCGTCGATGACGCCGAGCTTCAGGCGGTAGTGGAGAGTCTTGCGCTGCAGCTCGCCGGCGCACCGACCCGCGGACTCGCGCGCACGAAGCAGGCCATGTACGAAGGACTCAACCGCACGCTGCGCGAGCAGCTCGATATCGAGCGCGACTACCAGGGGGAGCTCGGCCGCAGTTCCGACTATGCGGAAGGCGTCGCAGCCTTCGGCGAAAAGCGTGCGCCGCGCTTCACCGGCCGCTGAGCGGGGGAGACCATGAGCGAGCCGGAGCAGATAGCAAGCATTGCCCAGCAGCGTGCAGAACGGGCGGCGGCGGCGCTGTTCGCGCGCGATCGAGCGAGCCAGGCTCTCGGCATGCGTCTCGCTGCCGTGCGTCCCGGCTGGGCGCGCGTCGTCATGCGCGTGCGCGCGGACATGGTGAATGGCCACGGTGTCTGTCACGGGGGGCTCGTTTTCGCGCTCGGCGACAGCGCATTCGCTTTCGCCTGCAACTCGCACAATGAGTCGACCGTGGCCGCGGCCGCGTCGATCGACTTTCTTGCCGGGGCGCGCGAGAACGATGAGCTCACTGCGGAGGCGAGCGAGCTGTGGCGCACGCGGCGCAACGGCATCTACGAGATCAGTATCCGCAACCAGCGCGGTGAGCGCGTCGCGCTGTTTCGCGGACGTTCCTATCGCATCGATGGACAGGTGGTGGGCGAGGAGTGAGCACCATGCAGCTGCAGAGTTTCGTCGCCGGCCGCTGGCACGCAGGCGCAGGGGCCGGAGTAGCGCTGCGCGATGCGACCACCGGTGAGGTGGTCGCGAAGGCGAGCGCCGAGGGCCTCGACACGGAGCTCATGCTGCGGTACGCACGCGAGACCGGCGGCCCGAATCTGCGCCGCCTCACCTTTCACGAGCGCGCTGCACTCATCAAGGCGCTGGCGCGCTTCCTCGGCGACCATAAGGACGAGTTCTACGCACTCTCCTATGCCACCGGGGCCACCAAGGCGGATTCGTGGATCGACATCGATGGCGGCATCAGCACGCTGTTTGTGTACGCCAGCAAGGGTACGCGCGAGCTGCCCAACAGCCGCGTGTACGTCGATGGTGGCCTGGAAGCGCTCTCGAAGAGTGGCAGCTTCGTCGGACAGCACCTGTGTGTGCCGCTCGAAGGCGCGGCCGTGCACATCAACGCTTTCAATTTTCCGGTGTGGGGCATGCTGGAGAAGCTCGCACCGGCGTTGCTTGCGGGCGTACCGGCGATCGTCAAGCCGGCTACGCAGACGAGCTATCTCGCCGAGCTGGTATTCCGCCGCATCATCGAATCCAACATCCTGCCGCCCGGTGCCGTGCAGCTCCTCTGCGGCGCGGTGGGGGCACTTTTCGATCATCTCACCTGCCAGGATGTGGTCTCCTTCACCGGCTCGGCGTCCACCGCACTGAAACTTCGCCAGCACCCGGTCGTGAGTGCCGAGGCGGTGCGCTTCACCGCCGAGACCGATTCGCTCAACTCCTCGATCCTCGGTCCGGATGCGGATGCGGGCAGTCCTGAGCTCGAGCTTTTCGTGCGCGAAGTCGTGCGCGAGATGACCGTCAAGGCCGGGCAGAAGTGCACCGCGATCCGCAGGGCGCTCGTGCCGGCTGCACGGGCCGGCGAGGTGCTCGAGGCGTTACGCGGCACGCTGGCACGGGTCGTGGTGGGCGACCCGCGCCTCGAGAATGTGCGCATGGGACCTGTGGCATCGCTCAGTCAGCGTCGCGAAGTGCTCGAGCAGCTGTCGCGGCTCACGCGCGAGGCGGAGCTCATCTGCGGGGGTGCGGGTGAGGCGCAACCTGTCGGGGCCGATGGCGATCGCGGCGCTTTCCTCGCCCCGACGCTGCTTTACTGCCGCGACGCGGGCGGCGCCCGGGCAGTCCACTCGGTGGAAGCCTTCGGCCCTGTGTGCACGCTGATTCCGTACGCAAGCGTCGGGGAGGCGATAGCGCTTGCCCGGCAGGGCGGCGGCAGTCTCGTCAGCTCCGTCTTCAGCGCCGACGATGAGGTCGCGGCACAACTCGTCCTCGGACTCGCTCCGTACCATGGCCGCATCCTCGTGGCGAACCGCCACTGCGCGCGTGAATCCACCGGTCACGGCTCGCCATTGCCGCACCTGGTGCACGGCGGCCCGGGCCGAGCTGGCGGTGGGGAGGAGATGGGAGGCATCCGGGGCGTGATGCATTACCTGCAGCGCACCGCCGTGCAGGGCACTCCCGACCTCATCACCGCTGCGAGCGCGCGCTGGGTGAAAGGCGCGCGGGAACGGGATCCGGGCGTGCATCCCTTCCGCAAGCCCTTCGGCGCACTGGCGATCGGCGACACGTTCCATTCGGGCGAGCGCGAGGTGACCGTCGAGGACATCGAGCGCTTCGCTGAGCTCTCAGGCGATCGCTTCTATGCGCACATGGATGAGGCTCAGGCGGCACGCAATCCTCTTTTCGGCGGCCGGGTCGCACACGGTTACTTTCTCGTGTCCGCGGCGGCGGGCCTGTTCGTCGATCCGGACTATGGGCCGGTGCTGGCCAATTACGGCATCGACAACCTGCGCTTCGTGAAGCCCGTGAAGCCGGGGGACCGCATCCGCGTGCGGCTCACCTGCAAGGAGAAATCGCTGCGGGCCGGCAGCGGTTACGGCGAGGTGCGCTGGGATACCGCCATCACCAACCAGAATGGCGAAGCGGTCGCCAACTATGACGTGCTTACGATGGTGAGTGAGAGTGAGACACCCGGAGCGGCTGCGGACTGAGCCGCAACTCGGAGCGGGAAAGTCAGATCACGGGACTCCTGGATGCGCGAACACGAGCGCTAGCGTCTCACGGCACGGCGCCTGGCTCAGCTGCGCGGCGAGAGCGTGAAGGTATGGCCGCGCGTCGAGACGGCCTTGACGAGCGTCCATACGGCATCGCCGGGACGCAGTCCGAGCGCGCGACGTGCATCCTGAGTGATGCGCGCGAGCACGATCGCACCGCCGACATCGACCCGCACCAGCACGGCGCCGAACTCGTCGGCGGAGATCGCGATGACCGTGCTGGCGAGTGCATTGCGCACGGACAGGCCCTGCACCGGCTGCGTGGCGAGGATGACATCCCGGGCGAGCAGCTGGAGCCGTATGCGTGCACCCGGCCGCACATCGCGCAGACTCACCTGCAGCGTGCCGGTGCCGACCGCAAGCTCCGCGCTGCCCGTTTCAGCGTTGACGCGCGTGACCAGTCCCTCGACCACCGCCCCGACCAGGTCCGGGCCGATGATGCTCTGCAGCTCCGGGTAAAGGCTGATCTCCTCCACCGCTCCCTCCGCCAGCACTCGGCCGCCCTCGAGCAGCACCAGGTGCGTGGCAAGTCGCAGCACCTCCTCGAACTGATGGCTCACATACACCATGGGGATCGAGAGCCGGTCGCGCAGCGCTACGAGATAAGGCAGCACCTCCTCCCGCCGTGCCACATCGATCGAGGCCAGCGGCTCATCGAGCAGCAGCAGCCGCGGCTGGGAGAGCAGGGCGCGTCCGAGCGCCACCCGCTGACGCTCACCGCCCGAGAGCTCCCACGGTCTGCGCCGCAGGAGGTGGGTGAGCGCGAGCAGTGCTACGACCTCATCGAAGGCGATCAGTGCCGGCACATGTCGCCGACGGCGCTCGCCGTAGCGCAGGTTGCCCTCGACGGAAAAGTGCGGGAACAGGCGGGCATCCTGGAAGACGTAACCGATGCGCCGCCGCTCCACTGGTACCGTGACCCCGGTGCGTGCATCGGCGAGCACCTCGCCATCGAGGCAGACGGCGCCAGCGTCCGGCTTCAACAGTCCGGAGATGACATTGGTGAGCGTGCTCTTGCCGCTGCCCGAGCGGCCGAAAAGCGCGATGACTCCCGGTGTCGGAGCCGTAAAGGTCGCGTCGAGGCGGAACTGCGCGAGCTGCTTGACTACGGAAACTTCCAGCACGTCAGCCGCCAAGATAACGACGTACGCGCCGCACCAGCAGCTCCGCGACGATGAGCCCGATGAGGCCGAGCGCGAAGGACAGGATGGCGAGCCGCAGCGCGAGGATATCTCCGCCCGGAGACTGCATGGCGGTGTACAGCGCGAGAGGCAGCGTACGGGTCACACCCGGTACGTTCGAGGCAAAGGTGATGACCGCGCCGAACTCTCCGAGTCCGGCGGCGAACGCCGTCACCGCGCCCGCGAGGATTCCCGGCAGCATCAATGGGAGCGTGACGGAGAGGAACCGGTCGTGAGGTGCAGCGCCGAGTGTACGCGCCGCGTCCTCGAGCCCACGGTCGACGTTATCGAGCGACAGACGGATGGCGCGCACCATGAGCGGGAAAGTCATGACGGCCGTGGCGAGCGCTGCGCCCGCAGTGGTGAACGCGAGCTGGATGCCCAAGTGGTGGCGCAGCCAGCTTCCCAGCGGAGCGCGGGCTCCGAAGAGCAGCAACAGCACGTAACCGACCGCCACGGGCGGCAGCACCAGGGGCAGGTGTACGAAGGCATCGAGCAGCAGCCGGCCGGGGAAGCGGGCACGTGTGAGCACCCAGGCCGCGAGCACCGCGAGCGGCAGGCTGAAGCCGACGCTGCGCACCGCTACCTCGAGGCTCAGGCGCAGCGCCTCCAGCTCTGCAGAGTCTGGCGAACCATTCATACGGATCGGCGTGAAAAAAGAGAGTGGGCGTTGCTTCGCGGGACTCTCTCACACGAAGCCCGCGGACGGCCAGACCCCAGCCGCCGCTGCCGCGCGCACGGCTCCGTTCAGGCAACCAGCGCGGACTTTATGGTGATCGGTGTACGGTCTGGAGGCGCGAGCGCCTGTGCGGCGAGGCCCTTCTGTTCGAGCCACTCGCGGTTGAAGAGTCGCGACTGATACTTCGCCCCGCCATCGCACAGCACGGTCACCACGACCTGCCCAGGTCCGAGCTCGCGCGCGACCTGGAGAGCGGCTGCGACGTTGATTCCCGAGGTCGAGCCGAGAAACAGACCTTCCTCATACAGCAGACGGTATACGCACCGCACCGTAGCGGAGTCCTCGACCAGCACGGCATCGTCAATGGGCGCACTTTCGAGATTCGCAGTCACACGGCCGATACCGATGCCCTCGGTGATCGAGCCGCTGCCGGTCGCCGCGAGCGTTCCGCCGCGGATGTAGGCGTAGAGACTGCTGCCGGGTGGATCGGCGAGCACGCAGCGGACTTCACGGCGGCGTGACTTGAGGAACTCGCTGACTCCGGCGAGTGTGCCGCCGGTACCCGTGGCGGCAACGAAGGCATCGATGCGCCCGTTGGTCTGTGTCCAGATCTCCGGTCCCGTGGTGCGAAGGTGAATCTCGCGGTTCGCCGTGTTGTCGAACTGATTCGACCAGATCGCGCCCGGAAGCGAGGCGGCGAGGCGCTGCGCCACGCGCTGGTACTGATTCGGATTGCTGTACGGGACGACGGGCACCTTGTGAACTTCGGCGCCCAGCATCTCGAGCAGACGATACTTCTCCGGTGACTGGTTATCCGGCATGACGATGACACAGCGGTAACCGCGCGCGTTGCACACGTGGGCGAGTCCGATGCCCGTGTTGCCGGCAGTTCCCTCGACCACGGTACCGCCGGTGCGCAGTTCTCCGCGCCGCTCTGCGTCAGCAATGATCGCCGCCGCCGCACGGTCCTTCACCGAGCCGCCGGGATTCATGAACTCGGCCTTACCGAGAATTTCGCAGCCGGTCTCCTCACTCAGCCGCTGCAGCCGAATCAGGGGAGTATTGCCGATGGCCCCTACGAAGCCGTCCACTGCGCTCATGCCAGTGCTCCTGCCGTCTCCACGGCGATGCTTGCGGGAGCTGCAACTCTGGCATCGCCGGTTGCACCGAGACCCGGGATCTCAGCTGACAGATCTGCCGAGAACGCCGCGACATTGCCTACGATGAGCAACGCCGGCGGAGTGATCTCCAGCGTCTTCACCCGCGGGATAATGTTGGCGAGCGTACCACGCACGATCTGCTGCCCGGCAAGGGTCGCGCATGCGATGAGCGCGGCCGGATGCTCCGCCGCGGCTCCGGCCGCGCGCAGTCGGCCCACGATCTCGGGCAGATGCCCGAGTCCCATGTAGAACACCACCGTGTGCTGCGGATCGGCGAAAAAGGCCCAGTCGGATGCGGGGTCGCTGGCGCCCTGATGACCGTTCACGAAGGTCACGCTGTGTGCGAGGCGGCGATGGGTGAGCGGCAATGCGGCACTCGCCGCCGCACCGAGTGCGGCAGTGACTCCCGGGACGATGGTGCACGGAATGTCGTGCGCGGCGAGCACCTCGAGCTCCTCCCCGCCACGCCCGAATACGAACGGATCGCCCCCCTTGAGCCGCGCGACGCGTTTCCCGGCGAGTGCATGGCGCAGCAACAGCTCATGGATCCGCTCCTGCTGACCGCACTCCCCCGGCGTCTTGCCGACGAAGATCTGCTCGGCGTCGCGGCGCGCGCGCGCGAGTATCTGCGGACTCACCAGGCGATCGTAGAGGACCACATCGGCCTGCTGGAGAAGCTGCAGGGAACGGAGGGTGAGCAGGTCCGGATCACCCGGTCCCGCGCCGATGAGGTAAACCTCGCCGAGCGCGGCGCTCGCGTTCTCCCCCGCGGGCGCCGTGCTCAGCTGCGCGCCGTGGAGCTCCCGGACGTACGCGCGTTCGGCACCGGCCTCATCGCCTGCGATCAGGCGGGTTGCGACCGGCCCGCTGACGATGCGCTCCCAGAACCGCCGCCGGGCGGGCGCGGCGAGCGCCCGCTGCAGCGAGCGGCGCCGCTCCCCCATGAAGTGCGCCAGTGCACCCAGGCGCGCCGGCAGCTGCGCCTCGATCTGCGCGCGTATGCGACGGGCGAGGACCGGAGCACGAGCTGCCGAGCTCACCGCCACGAGGATGGGCGAGCGGTCGATGATGGCCGGAAAGATGAAAGTCGACAGCTCCGCGTCGTCCACCACGTTCACGGGCAGGTTACGCTCCCGTGCCGCCTGGGACACCGCACGGTTGACCCTGGCATCGTCGGTCGCAGCGATCACGAGAACCGCATCGCCCAGGTGAGCAGGGGCGAAAGGCGCCGCGATGTGCCGCAGCTCACCGCGCGCGACATCTGCGGCGAGCTGCGGATCGAGATGAGGCGCGATGACCGTGACGTGCGCACCGGCCGCGCGCAGCGTACTCACCTTGCGCCTTGCCACGACGCCACCGCCTACCACCGCGACCGGCCGCTGCTGTAGCCTCAGGAAAATGGGCAGATAGTCCATCGCCGCCGCGGCGCTCACGCCGGCGCAGCCAACGCCGCACCCTTGGGGCCGGCGAGCGCCGATCGGGATCGCGGATGCAGGCCGCACTCGCGGGACTCGGCGCGCTCCCACCACCAGCGGCCCGCACGCCGGCTCTCACCCGGCTGAATGGCGCGTGTGCAGGGTGCGCAACCTATGCTCGGAAACTCGCGATCGTGCAGGGGATTGTAGGGCAGTTGCTGCACCTGGATGTATCGCCAAACCTCCGCTTCACTCCAATCGAGGAGCGGACTGATCTTGTACAGCCCATGCTCGGCGTCCCACTCGATGAGCTGGCCGCTCGCGCGGCCGGCCGATTGCTCGCGGCGTACTCCCGTGATCCACGCGGGAAAGCCGGAGATGGCGCGCTGAAAGGGCTCCACCTTGCGCACGCGGCAGCATTGCAGACGCGCCTCGATGCTGTGGTAGAAGCCGTTGACCCCCTGCCGCGCGACGAGGCGCTCGAGGGCGAGCGCATCGGGGTACAGGATGCGCACCGCGCGCCGGTAGCGGCGCTGCAGACGCTCGAGCAGCTCGTAGGTCTCCTCGTGGAGCCGTCCGGTGTCAATGCTGAAGATCTCGATCTGCGGCAGGTGCGTCCAGATGATGTCGGTCAGCACCATGGCCTCGGCGCCGAGGCTGTTGGCGTACGTCAGCCGTCCATGTTGTGCAAGCGCGCGAGCGAGCAGCGCGCGTACGGACGCGGCCTTGTGTTCCAGCTCCGGCATCGGTAGCTCTGCCATGGTGCACGGGACTATAACGACGCCACCGGGGCGTCCAGAACGAATGATTGCTTCTGAGGGACTGCGCGGCGGTTATGGCACGGTTACGGAGCGCTCACGGCCCGGTTGCCGGTTGAGTTAGTCTGTACACATGGACGGTACTCGATGAAGCTGCACCAGTTGCGTTATCTCGCAGCGGTTGCCCAGAGCGGTCTCAACATCACGGCCGCGGCGCACAAACTGCACACCTCGCAACCGGGCGTGAGCAAGCAGATCAAGCTGCTCGAGGACGAGCTCGGATTCCAGATCTTCGTGCGCGAAGGGCGCAATCTCGCGCGCATTACTCCCGCCGGACAGCAGGTCATCGAGCGCGCCGTACGTATACTGCAGGAGGCGAGTGCCATCCGCAGCCTCTCGACCGAGCTGCGCGATGAAGGCAAGGGGAGCCTATCGATCGGCACCACTCACACGCAGGCGCGCTATGTGCTGCCGGATGTCATCCGTGAGTTCCGCGGGCGCTACCCGCAGGTGCGTCTCAACCTCCACCAGGGGACCTCCGAGCAGATCGCCGAGATGGTGGCGAGCGATCGTATCGACTGCGCCATTGCCACCGGCTCCGAGCAGCTGTTCAGCGATCTCACGCTGCTGCCCTGTTACCGCTGGCACCGCACCGTCATCGTGCCGAAGGGGCATCCGCTCGCCGATGGCGGGCGTCTCACCTTCAAGGCGCTCGCCGCCTATCCGCTCATCAGCTACACGTTCAGCTTCACCGGGCCCTCATCGCTCCACGAGGCGTTCGCCCGTGCCTCGCTCAGCCCGAACGTCGCCATCACTGCGCGCGATGCGGACGTCATCCAGACCTACGTGCGGCTGGGGCTCGGGGTGGGAATCGTCGCGCACATGGCGGTCGATGAGCACGATCCGGATCTCGTGGCGGTCGATGTGTCGCACCTGTTCTCCGCGCACATCACCTGGATCGGCTTTCGCCGCGGGACGCTCCTGCGCAAGTTCATGTACGAGTTCGCGCAGCTGCTCGCACCGCACCTGGATCGGAGGATGGTCGACCGCGCGCACCGCGCGGCTTCGGCGACGGAGGTGGCGGCGCTGTTTGCCGATACGGTACTGCCGGAGCGCTAGAGAACCCGCTGGCCGCACTGCGGGCGGTGCTGGCGCAGTGCGGTGCAGCTGGGAAGGGCGTGCTGCATCAAGGTGCTTTTGGAGATAGTTCACCATTTGGTGGACTATCACCAGGAGCACTTACGAGCTCGCCCGAAAAAGGTCCGAAGCGCTGCTGGCGCAGTGCCAGCTGCGTCGAGCCCGGCTGGTACGCGACGTTGTAGCTGCTGAACGCGCGCCGCACGGCCTCGAGGTCCGTGCCGGGCGGTGGCTCGAGGCTGTCGAAACCGCAACGCGCCAGGAGGAAAGCCTGGTCCTGACGCACCCCGGCACCGATTGCGCGCAGCTCGCCGCGGAACGCGAAACGCCCGCGCAGCAGCCGCGCCTGGGAATACCCGCGGCCATCTCCGGGGCTGGGAAATTCGAGAGCGACGAGTGCAAGCCGCGGCAGAAGGCCCGCGAGGCGCGCGACCTCCTCCACGGCGTCGGCCGGACCGAGGCGCGCCCCGAGCGCTCCGCTGCGCCGCATGAGTTGTGAGCGCAGCGGATCAGTGCGCAGTTGCCCAACGGGCACGATCAGTGGGTCGGTGTCTGCGGCCTCTTCGCCGAGATAACGCCATTCGTCGGTCAGCAGCTCACGCCGCCGCAGGATGTGCCGCATAAGCGCGCTCTCTGAAAGGGCTGATGCCGACTCGCCGTACCGTATCGATGAAACGCTCTCCCTCCTCACGCAGCTCGCGGTAGGTCTCGACGATGCGCTCGAGGGTAAGCGCCACCTCGTGCTGCGCGACGGACGGCCCGATCACCTCGCCGAGCGCCGTGAAGCCGTTGGCCGAGCCACCCAGGCTGATCTGGTACCACTGCTCACCGTGCTTATCGACACCGAGTATGCCGATGTGCCCCACGTGATGATGCCCGCAGGCGTTCATGCAACCTGACATCTTGAGCTCGATCTCGCCGAGGTCGTGGAGGTAGTCGAGATCGTCGAAGCGCTGCTGGATCTGCCGTGCCACCGAGATGGTTCCGGCATTCGCGAGCGAGCAGAAATCGAGCCCCGGGCAGGCGATCATGTCGGTGAGCGTGCCGACGTTGGGCATTGCCAGATCTGAGGCCGCCAGCTCCCGCCACACCTGGTGCAACAGCCGCTGCGGCACATCGGCGAGCAGCAGGTTCTGCGAATGCGTGCTGCGCACGAGCCCAAAGCTCACGCGCTCGGCGAGATCCGCGACCCGCTCCATTTGCGCAGCCGTCATGTCGCCCGGAACGGCGCCGTGGGCCTTGAGGCAGACGAGTACTGCACGGTAGCCCGGCGCTCGGTGCGCTCGCGTGTTGTAGCGATACCAGGCCTGGAAAGCCGGCTCACGGCCGCTGGTCGGGTCGCAGTCGGCGAGCGGCTCATAGGAGTGCGGCCGGAAAAACGCGCGCACGCGCTCGAGGTCGGCAGCGCTGAGCCGCGCAGCGTGCGCATGGCCTGCCTGCCACTCGCGCTCGACCTCTGTGCGGAAGCGCTCGATGCCGAGTGATTTGACCAGCACTTTGATGCGCGCCTTGTGGATATTGTCGCGCCGGCCGTGCAGGTTGTAGACGCGCAGGATGGCTTCCAGGTACGCGAGCAGCTCTGGGAGCGGCAGCCACTCGCGGATGAGCTGACCGATGACCGGAGCGCGGCCGAGGCCGCCGCCGACGCGCACGCTGAAGCCGATCTCGCCGTGCGCATCGCGCCGCAGCTGCAGGCCGATGTCGTGCACTTCGGAGGCCGCGCGATCCTCCGCAGAGCCGGTCACTGCGATCTTGAATTTCCGCGGCAGGTAGGTGAATTCCGGATGGAGCGTCGCCCACTGGCGAATGATTTCGCAATAGGGGCGCGGATCGTCGATCTCATCGGGAGCAATACCCGCCATGTGGTCGGCGGTCACGTTACGCACGCAGTTGCCGCTCGTCTGGATCGCATGCATCTGCACACGCGCGAGCTCGGCGAGGATGTCAGGAACGTCCGCGAGGGCCGGCCAGTTGAGCTGGAGATTCTGCCGCGTGGTGAAGTGGCCGTAACCACGGTCGTAGCGCCGCGTGATCCAGGCGAGCGTGCGGAGTTGCTGCGAGGAGAGCAGCCCATAGGGGATGGCGATGCGCAGCATCGGCGCGTGGCGCTGGATGTACAGGCCATTGCGCAGCCGCAGCGGGCGGAATTCCTCCTCGGACAGCTCTCCTGCGAGGTGGCGGCGAACCTGGTCGCGGAATTCGGCGACGCGCTGATCGACCAGCGCCTGGTCGAGCTCGTCGTAGCGGTACATGCCGCCCGACTATAGGCAGGCTGGCCTGCGGGTCTAATACCGTGTGGTTTGGTGCCCCCTTTCTGGGGTTATGACCGCGTGCGACACTAGCGGCACGCGCGAGGAGGAGACTGTGGCGGGACTGTATTTCGAGCAATTCGAGGCCGGACAGCGCTTCGAGCACCTGCTGCGCCGCACGGTCACCGAGACCGACAATCTGCTCTTCAGCGCTCTCACCATGAACCCCGCCGCGATCCATCTGGACGCGGAATACTCCAAGGGCACGCCCTTCGGCGAACGCATCGTCAACAGCGTCTTCACGCTGGGTCTGCTCGTGGGCCTCTCGGTCTACGACACTACCTACGGCACGACGATCGGCAATCTCGGCTGGGAAGAGGTGCGGTTCCCGCGTCCGGTGCTGATCGGTGACACGCTGCATGCGCTCACTACCGTGCTCTCCAAGCGTGAGAGTCAGTCGCGCAAGGACTCAGGCATCGTGGTGTTCGAGCATCGGGCGTTCAACCAGCGCGACGAGGAGGTCGCCTCCTGCCGCCGCGTCGCGCTCATGCTGAAGAGGCCGGCTCCTTGAGTCCCGCCCGGCGACCAGCGCGCCGTGCGCTGCGCGCGCGGCGCGGGGCCGAGGCGCGCGTCGTGGCGCGAGCCGAGCGTGCGCCACCGGTGCCGACGCTGCGCTCCTGGCTCTTCGTACCGGGTGACAGCGAGCGCAAGCAGGAGAAGGCGCTGGCAAGCGCCGCGGATGCAGTGATTCTCGATCTCGAGGACTCGGTGGCCGCGGCGCAGTTGGCGGCGGCTCGAGGGCGTGTCGCCGAGCTGCTGCGCTCAGTGCGCGAGCGCCGTGGACCGCAGCTATGGGTGCGCGCCAATGCCCCGTCGAGCGAGCTGCTGCGCGAGGATCTCGAGGCCGTGTTCGCCGGCGGGGCACCCGAGGGCATCGTCCTGCCGAAGGTATCGGCACCAGCGGAGCTCGCGCCGGTCGCACGGCGGCTCGCCATGCTCGAGGCCCGCCTCGGCATGGAGCCGGGGGCGACGCGGCTTCTCATCATCGCGACCGAGACGCCTGCCGGTGTTCTCTCGCTCGCACAGTACCCGACTGCGCTCGGGTCCATGCCGGGCATCCGCCCGCGCATTGCGGGCCTCACCTGGGGTGGCGAGGATCTCAGTACCGCACTTGGCGCGCTCGCTCAGCGCGACGCCGGCGGCGCACTCACCTTCACCTTTCAGCTGGCGCGCACTCAGTGCCTGCTGGCAGCGGGGGCCCTCGGCGCGCAGGCCATCGACGGTGTATGCACCGAGTTTCGCGACGCGGTGCGGCTGCAGCACGAGCTCGACGCGGCGCGGCGCGATGGGTTCAGCGGCAAGCTCGCGATCCACCCCGACCAGATTGCCACGATCAACGCCGCGTTTGCGCCTACCGAGGCCGAGCGCGACCATGCACGGCGGGTGGTTGCGGCGTTTGCCGGTGCACCGGCGGCAGGTGTCGTCAGCCTCGATGGCCGCATGATCGACCGGCCGCACCTGCTGCAGGCGCAGCGCATCCTCGCGAGCGCGCAACGAGAACCGGACTGATTATGAAACTGAGGATCAAAGGACCGACGTTGCGATTGCGTCTCACGCAGGGCGAGATTCGGGCGCTGCAGGATGAGGGCGAGGTCGAAGACGAAGTGCCGTTCGCGCCCGGTGTCAGCCTCGTCTACCGGATCAAGCGCGACGCGTCGGCCCGTGAAATCGCCGCCAGCTTCCACGACGGGGTGGTCGAGGTGCTCATTCCCGAAGTCAATGCGCGCGAGTGGTGCCTGACTCCGCTCGTGACACTGGCGCACGAGCAGTCGCTTGCGGATGGATCGCTGCGCATCACGCTGGAGAAGGATTTCGCCTGCCTCGCACCGCGCGAAGGGGAGGATGAGCCGGACAACTTCCCCCACCCCGAGGCTGGCAGCGGCAAGACCTGTTAGGCACCCGCAATTCTCTCAACGCGGCCGCTCCGCCGTTTCGAGCGTGAGCAGATCCTCCGGCGTATCCACATCGATGGCGGCGCTCGGCATCGGCACGCGCACCACGCGATCGGGATCGCGCATCAGCAGCGCGCGCGCCCCGGTATCGCCACGCAGCCCGCTGAGTGCACGAAACGAGCTGCGCGGGAAGATGGCCGGAACGCCGCAGAGGCCGCCGTACAGCGCTGCCGCAATGTGCTGAGGCTGCTTGCGCCAGCTGCCGGCGAGCCGGCGTAGATCATCCGCGGTGACCGCCGCCTGATCCGCCAGCAGCAGCATGACCGCGCTGCACGCGGCTGGCAGCCGCGCTACACCGGCGCGAATCGAGCTGGCGAGGCCTTCGCGCCATTCCTGATTGACCACGACCGAGCCGGGGGAATGCTTCAGCAGCGGGGCGAGCTGTGCCGCACCCGAGCCCAGCACCACGATGAGCGCGTTGCCGGTTACTTCGGCCGCACGTGTGACGGCCGTGTGGAGCAGGGGCCGGCCCGCGACGCGGACCAGCTGCTTGGCGGAGCCGAAGCGCGTCGAGGCGCCGGCGGCCAGCACGACGGCGTACAGGCCGTCGGCGCTTCGAGTGGATCTGTCCGTGCGCTTCAAGCTCGGTCCGTTGCCATACCGAGTGTCACACCCGAAGGTAGCTGGGCAGCCACCAGCGCATAGCGCCGCCGCTCCTCGAGGATCGAGTCCGCATCGATGCCGCTGAGGAGGCGCCAGTCGCCAGTTCGGGTGTTGGAAGCGAGCAGGGCTTCGAGCGCCTCGCGCCGCGTACTCCACATGCCGTTGAAGTACTCCCGGAACTCGCGCCAGCTCTGCTGGCGCGCGCCCGTGCCCGACTCGACGCTGGTCGCGCACGCTGTTTCGAGCTTGGCGAGCGCATCGCGGCTGCGGCCACCACGGGCGAGCACCTCTTCGAAGCCGCGCCGCGCCGGATCGTCGGCACCGAAGCGCAATTGGATGAGATCCGCCAGGCGCTGGTCGCGCTCCTCGAACCACGCCAGCGCGCAGGCCAGGTAATCGACGCACGCGTGGCGGAACGGCCCGAGCGACTCGCTCGTCGCCGCTGCGCCGGTGTTGGACTCGAGCACGGCTCCGCAGGCATTCGCGACGGCGCTGGCGTGCGCTCGCTCGAGCGCGAGTTGGTTGCGTATGAGCTGGACCTCGTTCATGGGTGGTCCACAAATGACTCGAGATAGATCCTATAACGCTTTGAATGCATGCGCTATTCAGCCCGATGCACGAAGGCATGCAGCTGCGCAACGATCGCAAGGGCAATCGACTCCGGGCTGCGTCCGCCGAGCGGCAGTCCGACAGGGGCATGCAGGCGTCCCTGCAAGAGGCGCGCATCGGTCCCCAGCTCCGCCAATAAGCGCTGGCGGCGCACTGCAGGCCCGAGGAGGCCGACGTAGGGAATCTTGCTAGGGGCGAGCCTACGCAAATACGCCAGGTCAGAGGACAGGTGATGGCTCATCACGATGGCCGCGGTGAATTCCGCGAGATCGAGGACCTCCGGTAACTGCTCGGGCCGTGCGAGCAGCACCCGCTGCGCCGCCGGAAAGTGGCGGCGGTCCGCATACGCTTCCCGGTGGTCGACCAGTGTGACCTTCCAGCTGAGCCGGACCGCCAGATCGACGACCGGCACCGCGTCGGGACCTGCTCCGAGCAGCAGCACGCGCGGTGGCAGCGCGAGCGGCAGCACGAAGAGCTTCCACGACGGCTGTTCGAGCCAAGCGGTTTCACCCTGGGCAGCCGCGCAGCGCAGCAACTCTCTCACCGCCGGCGCGGCGAGCGGGCCTTCCAGGCCGGCAGCAGGCGCGCCGTCGCCAGGCGATACCACCGCACCCACCACCACCTCCGGACGCGAGGACTCGACGACCACTCCGATGGCTGTCGGGGTGTGGGCTTCGAGCGCTGCCGCCAGGTGCGTGAGCGGTTGCCAGTCGTTCGCAGGACCCGCCTGCAGCAGGAGTATCTGCATCGCACCCTCGCAGCCGAGCCCGAGTCCCCAAATCAGGTCGTCAGCCGTGCGCGCGTCATAGTGCACGTTGCGCGCCGCACCGCTCGCGATCACCCGGCGAGCGTGCTCGCGCAGATCTCCCTCCAGGCATCCTCCCGAGATCAGCCCGGCGTACTCGCCATCATCGGCGATCACAATGAGTGCGCCGGCCTTTCGATAGGTCGAGCCGACGGTGCGCACCAGAATGCCGAGCGCCACCGCACGACCGGCGGCGCGTTCGCGCTGGTAGAGCGGCAACAGCGGACCGAGGGTAGCTTCCACGCTGCACCCATTATGCCAGCCCCTGGTCAGCGACCATGCTAAATTATCCGTATGGCGAATAAATCGTTGCAGCCCGGCGCATCGACTGCACGCGAGCAAGGCAGCCGGGTACGCAGGCGCCGCGGTCGCGGTCGACCGCCGGCGGGCAGCGTGGGGAAGGTGCGCGCGCGCCTACTGCAGGCCGCGCGGGAGCTGTTCCTCCGTTACGGTTACCGCGCCGTCTCGAGCCGCCAGATCGGTGCGGCGGCCGGAGTCAATTTCGCGATGATCCGCTACTACTTCGGCGGCAAGCCCGGGCTGTACCGGGAGATCCTGCATGGTCTGTTGCCTGCACAGCTCGCGGACATCGAGGCGTGGGCCAAGGGCGGCGATGGGCAGCTCGAGGAGCTACTCGCCAACATCGTGCGCACATGGGCCGCGCATCCCTGGATAGCCGGCTTCGTGCTGCGCGAGGTATTGCTGCCCGGTGGGCCGATGCGCGCGATGTTTCTGCGCGAGTTTCCCGAGCGGCTTGCGCCGCATATCGAGCGCGCCGTGGTGGAGCACATGCGCCGCGGCCGCGTGCGAGCGGACCTCGATCCGAAGCTGCTGGTGCTGTCCATGCTCAGTCTGGCGATTTTCCCCTTTCTCGGGTTTGCGCTCACCAGCCGGGTGTTCGGTGTGCGGCACGACGAGGAGTTCGTGGCGCGTTTTCTCGCGCACACCCAGGCCCTGCTCACGCGTGGTGTCGCTGCAGCGCACCCGAACGGTGCACGCGCGCCAACCGTGCACGCCGTCGTTGCGCACGCGCGGGAGCGTCAGTAGAGTCCCACGGCCTGTCCGGCTCCATCAACTTCTGGTTTAAATGGTCCAGCCCGATCCCTGGGTCGTGCACAAGTTCGGGGGGTCGAGCGTCGCCGACGCCGACTGCTTCCGCAAGGTGGCGGCCATACTCGAAGCCGCGCCCGCGGGGCGCCTGGCGGTGGTGTTGTCCGCCTGCCGCGGCGTCACCGACGCATTGCTGCGCCTGGTCGCGCTCGCCGAGCGTCATGATGAGCGCGTGAGCGCAGAGCTGGCGCAGCTGCGCGACCGTCATGTGGCGATTGCCGAGGAGCTGCTCAGCGCCACCGGCGCACAGCACTTCCGTGCTTCGTTCGAGAGTGACTGCCGCGACCTGCAGGAGGTGCTGCGCTCGCTGCAGCTGCCGCGCTCGCTCGAGCACCCGCGCGGCTCGGCGCGCGATGTCAGCGATCTGGTGTCAGGATACGGGGAGGTCTGGTCGACGCGACTTTTTCAGCGCTTCTTCGCCGAGCGCGCGGGCCGCCCGGGTCCGGTCGCCTGGCTCGATGCACGGCGCGTGGTAGTCGTGGAATGGGGACCGCTCGGCCCGGGCGTGCAGTGGCCGGAGTCACGCGCCAACCTCGAAGCTCAGGTGCCGGCGCAGTTTCACGGCACCCTCGTGATCACCGGCTTCATCGCCGTGGACCGGCGCGGTGTGCCCACGACCCTGGGCCGCAACGGCAGCGATTTTTCCGCCTCGATCTTCGGCGCCCTGCTGGCAGCGACCGAGATTGTGATCTGGACCGATGTGGATGGAGTGTTGTCGGCCGATCCGCGCCGTGTCCCCGATGCCACGGTGATCGACTCGCTCTCCTACAACGAAGCGATGGAGCTCGCCTACTTCGGCGCCAAGGTCATTCATCCGCAGACCATCGCGCCGGCGGTGAGCGACCGGATTCCGATCTGGATCCGAAACACCTTCGCACCGCAGAAGGCCGGCACGCTCATCTGTGCCGAGCCTGCCTCGCTGCTGCCGGTCAAGGGCATCACCAGCATCGAGCGGGTCGCGCTCGTCAATCTCGAAGGTACCGGCATGATCGGCGTGCCGGGCACCGCTCATCGCCTCTTCGGCGCGCTGCGCGAGGAGGGCATCTCCGTCATCCTCATCTCGCAGGGAAGCTCCGAGCACTCGATCTGCTGTGCCATTCCACAGGAGGAGGCCGAGCGCGCCGCCGCCGTCGTGACGCGCGCGTTCGAGCGCGAGCTCGAGGAAGGCCAGATCCAGAGCGTCGACATCGATGCCGACCAGGCGATACTCGCCGTGGTCGGTGATGGCATGGCGGGCACTCCCGGCATCGCCGCCAAGCTGTTCACGGCGCTCGGTGATTCCGGGGTCAATGTGCGTGCGATCGCCCAGGGCGCATCGGAGCGTAACATCTCTGCCGTGGTCGAAGGCCGCAGCGCGATGCGCGCACTGCGCGCCGTACATGCGGGCCTGTACCTCTCGCCGCACACGCTCTCGATCGGCGTGATCGGCCCGGGGACTGTCGGGCAGATGCTGCTCGATCAGCTGGCGGCCCAGAGCGAGCATCTGCGGCAGCAATTTCGACTCGACCTGCGCGTGCGCGGCATCATGGGCTCGCAGCGCATGCTGCTCGCGGACACCAACATCCCGATGCAGGACTGGCGTGTCCAGTACCAGCAGAGCGCCCGCGCGGCCGACGTCGAGCGCTTCGTCGAGCACGTGCGGCTCGATTACCTGCCGCACACCGTGCTGGTGGACTGCACCGCGAGCAAGGCGATCGCCGCGCACTATGCCGACTGGCTGGCCGCGGGGATCCACATCGTGACCCCAAACAAGAAGGCCAACAGCGACGACTACGCCTATTACCAGCGCCTGCAGAGTGCCCGGCGTAGCGGCGGCTCGCACTACCTCTACGAGGCGACCGTCGGTGCGGGCCTGCCGATCGTGCAGACATTGCGCGATCTGGTGCAGACCGGCGATGACATCAGCAGCATCGAAGGCATCTTCTCGGGCACGCTTGCGTACCTGTTCAACATCTATGACGGGCGGCGCGGCTTTGCGCAGATCGTGCAGGACGCGCGTGCGCGCGGCTTCACCGAGCCTGACCCGCGCGAGGATCTTTCGGGACAGGACGTGGCGCGCAAACTCATCATTCTCGGGCGCGAGATGGGCCTGCCGCTGGAGTTGCGCGACGTGCGGATCGAGAGCCTCGTGCCGCCGCAACTCGCCTCCGGAACCATCGAGGAGTTCATGGCGCAACTGCCAGCGCACGACGCCGCCATGGCGCAGCGCTTGTCTGCTGCACAGGCACGCGGCAAGGTGCTGCGCTACACCGGCATGCTCACCGCGGCGGGCACGGCCACCGTCGGACTGCAGGAGCTCGACGCAGGCCACCCTTTCGCCAACATCGCACTCACCGACAACGTCGTACGCTTTGCTACGCGCCGCTATCGCGACAACCCGCTCATCGTGCAGGGCCCCGGCGCTGGCCCGGAGGTGACTGCGGGCGGCGTGTTTGCCGACCTGCTGCGGCTGGCAGCGTATCTGGGAGCGCGTTTGTGAGCGTCGCCGTGCGCGAGCGGGCCACCGCGTTCGCACCGGCTTCCGTCGGTAACGTGGCGATAGGCTTCGACATCCTCGGTTTTGCCATCGACACGCTCGGCGATCGCGTCACGGTCTCGCGGCGCGAGGCGCCGGGCGTCGAAGTAACCGCGGTGCGCGGCGTGGCCGCCGAGCTGCCGCGCGAGCCCTGCGACAACACCGCAGGCAGGGCGCTGCTCGCGCTGCAGCAGGCGCTGGCCCTGCCCTTCGGCTTCCGGGTCGAAATCGATAAGGGTATCCCGCTGGGTTCCGGCCTCGGTGGCTCCGCAGCTTCCGCAGTCGGCGCAGTGGTAGCCGCCAACGCCCTGTTGCCGCGCCCGGTGAGCCGTCTCGAGCTGCTGCAGTTTGCGATGACGGGCGAGGCGGTAGCGAGCGGCGCGCGCCACGCGGACAACATAGCCCCCTCGCTCTTCGGCGGTCTCGTGCTGACCGTGGGAATCGACCATCCGCGCGTCAAGCAGATTCCGGTGCCCGCCGCGATCCGCGCCGTCATCGTCCACCCGCACATGTTCCTCGCCACCGCCCAGGCACGGGCGATCCTCAAGCTCAGCGTCGAGCTGTCGGACTTCGTCTGGCAGACCGCGCATCTCGCCGGTTTCATCTCCGGCTGCTATACGGACGATCTCGACCTGATCCGCGCGTCCTTCGAGGACGTAGTCATCGAGCCGCAGCGCGCCGCGCTCATCCCTGGGTTCCAGGAGGTACGCCGCGGCGCGATGGAGGCCGGGGCGCTCGGCTGCTCGATCTCCGGCGCCGGCCCTTCGATGTTTGCCTGGACGCTCGAGCCAACAGCCCCGGCGGTGCTCGCGGCCATGCGGCGCGAGTTCGCGCGCCACTCGCTTGCCACCGACCACTGGGTGGTCGAGGTGCGCTCGGCAGGCGCACGCCTCATCGACTGAGGGCGCATGCGCGAGCCCTTTCTCTTCAGCAGTTCGCGCGGGGAGGCGCCGCTGTGCACCTTCAGCGGAGCGCTCCTGCAGGGGCTCGCTCCCGATGGTGGACTTTACGTGCCAGTGCTCTGGCCGCATCTGCATGCGACGGACTTCGCCGGCGACGGCGGGCTGCCCGCGGTCGCCACCCGGCTGCTCGCTCCGTTCCTGGCGGAGGATCCACTCGCTGCGCAGTTAGCTGCGATCGCGGGGGAAGCACTCGACTTCCCCGCGCCGCTCGTGGCGCTCGATGAGGAGGGTCGGCTGGCGGTGCTCGAGCTCTTTCACGGACCGACCGCTGCGTTCAAGGATTTCGGCGCGCGCTTTCTGGCGACCTGCTTTGCGCGCCTGCGCGCCGCTGGCGATGACCGCACGCTCACCATCCTGGTAGCAACCTCCGGGGACACCGGCGGCGCGGTGGCCGCCGCCTTCCACGGCCAGCCGCGAGTGGAAGTGGCGGTGCTGTTTCCCAAGGGGCTCGTCTCGCCCACACAGGAGCGACAACTGACCTGCTGGGGTGGCAACGTCCGCTCGCTCGCGGTCCGTGGCACCTTCGATGACTGCCAGCGCCTGGTGAAGGCGGCGTTCCTCGATGAGCAACTCACGGCGCAGCGGCGTTTGTCCTCGGCCAACAGCATCAATCTCGGGCGCCTGCTGCCGCAGAGCACCTATTACGCCGCAGCGAGCCTCGAGGTGTGGCGCCGCTACGGCGAGCCGGCTTCCTTCATCATCCCGAGCGGCAATCTCGGCAATGCGCTCGCTTGCCTGTGGGCGCGCCAGGTGGGGCTGCCGATCGGCGAGGTGCTGCTCGCGCACAATGCCAACCGCACGGTGCCCGAGTTTCTTGCGAGCGGGGAGTGGCGCCCGCGCCCGAGCATCGCCACGCTCGCCTCGGCGATGGACGTCGGTGACCCGAGCAACATCGAGCGGCTGCGGGCGCTTTATCCGCAGCATCAGGCGCTACGTGCCGCGGTGAGCGCGTGCTCGGTGAGCGATGCGCAGATCCGCGCACGCATCAGCGCCGCTTACCAGCAGTATGGACAGATGTGGTGCCCGCACACGGCGACCGCGGCCGAAGCCTGGGAGCGACTGACACCGGCATGGCGCCGCGAGCGGCGCTGGGTGCTGGTGGCGACTGCGCACGCGGCCAAGTTCCGCGAGATCGTCGAACCTCTCATCGGACGCGAGGTGCCGATGCCGGACACTCTGGCGCGCCTATTCGCACGCCCGGTACATTGTGTTGAAATCGATGCAACGCTCGCGGCGCTGCGCGCGCTGCTGTTGAGGGAGAGCTAGGTGGAGGAGTTGAGAAACCTGCCGCCCGTGGCATGGCTGCTGATTGGCGCTGCGGCCGTGTGCGGCTTCCTGCTCTTCTGGGCCTGGAGCTGGTACCGCCGCTACCGCGCGCGCAAAGCGCTGCACGCCGCGGTCACCCGGGGCGCTGCCGATCACCTCACCGATTCACTGGTGCCCGATGGCATGGGTGGCTCCTTTCATGTGGACTTTCTGCTGCTCACGCTGCGCGGAGTCGTGGTCATCGACCTGCGCAATGTGAAGGGCAACATTTTCGGTGGGGATCAGATGGCCGAGTGGACGGTCATGGATGGCGCGCGCCGTTTCACCTTCACGAATCCGCAAGGTGGGCTCTACGATCGGATCGCTGCAGTCAAGGCGATCGCGGGCGATGTGCCGGTAGAGGGTCGCATCGTGTTCACACGCCGGGGTCGATTCCCGAAGGGCTTGCCGAAGTGGACGCTCATGCTCGATGCGCTGCGCGCAGAGTTTCCCGCCGCGGACTTCGAATCACCGGCGGAGACCGTGGCGCGCTTTCGCGAGGGCTGGCAGAGTCTGCGCGATGCGGTGAAGCCGAGCTCCATGGGTCGTCCCGGCAGCGCGTAGCTCACCCCACCAGCTTACGCCGGCCAAGACAGGTCGGAGCTGCAGGCGGGACTCACCGCCAAGCCCCCCTTCATCAGGAAGAAGCGAGAGTCTTCGCATGGTCGGCGAGGACCAGGGACACGCACGCCGTCAGCTTCTTCGTGTAGTCGATGTGCAGGAACTCGTTGGGACCGTGCGCGTTGGCGTGCGGACCCAGGACTCCCGTGATGAAGAACTGCGTGCGCGGGAAGCGCTCACCCAGCATTCCCATGAACGGAATGGTTCCACCGCAACCGATGTGCACCGCCGACTTTCCGTACACCGCAGCGGAGGCGCGTGCAATGGACTCTTCCAGCCACGGGGCGAATGCGGGCGCATTCCAGCCGCCGTTGGCGGATGCGTCCTCGAAGCTCACTTGCGCCCTGTAGGGCGGGTCGCGCTCGAGCGCCTGTCGCACCGCATGCTCAGCCCGCGCTGCAGCGCAGGTCGGCGGCAGGCGCAGGGAGAGTTTGACCGCGAGCTCCGGCAACAGGACATTGCCGGCGGAGCCGACCGTCGGTAATCCATCGGCGCCGGTCACGGCGAGGGTCGCGCGCCAGGTGCTGTTGATGATGAGTTCGGCGGGGTCGTTGGAGACCGCCTGCACACCTGACAGCCACGGGAGCTTGCCCGCCACTTCGCTCCCGAGCACCTGCGCAGCGGCGCTCGCCTGAGCGCGCCGGTCGCGCGGCAGACTGACCTGCAGCTCATCGAGCAGCACATCTCCAGTGACCGGATTCTCGATGCGCGCGAGCAGCTGCTCGAGAATGCGAAACGGGGTCGGGGCGATGCCGGTGGCCATGCCCGAGTGCACGCCCTCCGCGAGCACACGCACACGCAGTGTCCCGACGAGATTGCCGCGCAGTGATGTCGTGCACCACACCTGCTCGTAGTTGCCGCACTCGGCATCGAGGCACACCACGAGAGAGGGCTCGCCGAGCGTGTCGCCGAGCGCGCCGAGATGTGCCGGTAGATCGACGCTGCCGCTCTCCTCGCATCCCTCGATCAGCAGCACGCAGCGCGGCAGGCGCACCTGCTGCTCCTTCAGCGCCGCAATGGCCGTAAGCGAGCTGAACACCGCGTAGCCGTCATCGGCCGCACCGCGACCGTAGAGTCGACCCTCGCGCACCACCGGTTCCCACGGACCGAGCCCCGGCTGCCAACCGGTGAATTCCGGCTGTTTGTCGAGATGGCCATAGAGCAGGGTGCACCCCGGCAGCTCGCCCGGCACGTCCACGAGAAGCAGCGGCGTGCGTCCCGGCAGGCGTCGTATCTCGATGCGTGCGCCGGGGACCTTCTGCGCGCGGCACCACTCCGCCATGAGCTGCACGGCCGCCTCCATGTGCCCGTTGCGCTCCCATTGAGGATCGAACATCGGCGACTTGTTCGGAATGCGCACATAAGCAATCAGCCGCTCGAGGATGGAGTCATCCCACGTGCTGGTGATGCGGGCCTCGAGCCGATCAAGATCCATGGTTCGGCCTCATTCGTTTAATAACAGCGAGTTACAGCTATTTCTGCCTGTTGATTGTAAGTCTGCCGTTCAGCCTTGCAGTGGCGGCAGCCCGAACAGTAGACGTGCGGACTCGGTGCTCGAGCGGGCGAGCGCAGCGAGCGGCTCGCCACGTGCGCGCGCCACCGTGGCAGCGATATGCGGAAGATACGCCGGTTCATTGCGGCGTGATGCTGGTTTCGGCGTGAGATCGCGCGGCAGCAGATAAGGACCATCGGTCTCGAGCAGCAAGCGCCCCGCCGGTATTTGCGGCACCAGCGCCATGAGATGCGCACCGCGGCGCTCATCGGATATCCAGCCGGTAATGCCGATCGCCAGCCCGAGCTGCAGATAGGCGTGCAACTGCTCGGCCGATCCGGTGAAACAGTGCGCGACGCCGCGCCACGCGCCGGCATGCTCGCGCAGGATGGCGAGGAAATCGTCATGGGCGTCGCGCTGGTGCAGAAAAACCGGCTTGCCGACCTGTACGGCAAGCTCGAGCTGGCGGTGGAAGGCATGCTGTTGCGCGGCGCGTGGCGAGAAGTTGCGAAAATAGTCGAGTCCGCACTCTCCCACCGCAACCACCTCGGGCCGGCGGGCGAGCGCTGCAAGCTCAGCGAGGCTCGCCGCGTCGAGATCGCTCGCGTGGTGCGGATGAACTCCGGCCGTTGCGAACAGTCTTCCGGGATGCTCGCGCGCGAGTGCCAGCGCGCGCTGGCTGCCCGCAAGCGTCGCGCCGGTGACCACCATCTGGAGCACACCCGCAGCGCGTGCCCGCGCAATTACCGCATCGCGATCGCGATCGTAGCTGTCGTGCGCGAGATTGATGCCGATGTCGATGAGCGGAGCGTCCGCGGCGGCCGATGTCACGGGTGCTGTGCTATGGTCGGGCATTTCTGCACGTATCTTACTTAATGAGGGACCGGTGCAGCGCAGAGAGGCCACTGACGGTGCGGCATTTTCCCGGCGCGGTAAGGCGCCGCAGCCGAATTGCGCTGGCGCGTGGCGAGCTCAGCGCGCGCTGCTCGCGGTGCTGGCCGCCGCACTGGCGCTCGCCAGCACCGGCACGCGTGCCGCCGAGGTCGCATGGCGCGATATCGAGAGTCGCATCCAGTATGGCTACTACACCGAGGACGGCGCGGCGTTGCGCAAGCTCGAGGAACTCATCGCTGGCGCTGACGCACATGACAAGTTGCGCGGCTATTACGGAGCCCTGCTCGCCTGGCGGCAGGCACTGCTCGCCGCGTCCGGCGGCACCGCCGCGCAGGGAGGCAACACGGCGCACTATGCGGAGCGCTGCGTCAGCGAGGTCGATGCATCACTCGCCGTGGAAGCGGAGTTCGCCGAGGCGTTCGCGTTGCGCGCCGCCTGCTTCGCGGCACCACAGGAACTCAGCGGCGGCTACGCACCGCTCGCCGGGCACCGTGCACGCAAGGACCTCGAGCGGGCACGCCAGCTTGCGATGCGCAATCCGCGCGTGCTGCTGGTCGACGCCATGGGCGACTACACGCTCGCGCCCTCGCAGGGTGGCAACAAGGAGCGGGCGCTCGGCAAGCTGCGGCAGACCGTGGCCGCCTTCGAAGCCGAGCGCGGCGAGGCGGACCACGTGCCGGGGTGGGGCGCTGCGGAGGCCTGGCTGCTGTTTGCGCGGGATCTGGTCGATCATGGCGATACGGTCGCGGCGCGCGATGCCCTGGAGCACGCGCTCCTCATCGCGCCGGAGTTCGCCCAGGCGCGACGGCTGATGACGAAGATTACCTCGGGTTGAGTGTTGCAGGCGCCGCTGCGGCGGGCGCGCGCGGCGAGCACGCGCGCGCGGGTCATGAAGCTGACATCCGGTTGCGAATGAAGCAATGCGCGCGAGCAGATGCTATCGTTGCGCGCCATTCGCATGGACGGGCGGGATGACCTCGGAGACCGACAAGAAGGCGTTGTTAGGACAGCTGCGTATCGACCGCAGCGCGCCGCCACCGCCTGCTCGGATCGGCCGGCGTACCTGGATCATCGCCGCGGCGCTGGTGGTGGCAACTCTCGCGGCGGCGGCCGCCTGGCTGGCACTGCGGGCGCCCGCGCTCGCAACGGTGCACACGGCGCCGGCACAGTCGATCGGCGGCGGGGACGCTGGTACCTCGGTTCTGGACGCCACCGGTTATGTCACCGCGCGCCGCCAGGCCACCGTGTCCGCGCAGATCACCGGCACGGTCGCCGCAGTTCTCATCGAGGAAGGCGATCATGTCAAGGAAGGACAGGTGATCGGCCGCCTGGATGACACCGCCCAGCGCGCCGCGCTCGCGCAGGCACAGGCGCAACTGCACTCCGCGCAGGCGCTGCTGCAGCAGGCACAGGCGCAGCTCGCCCAGAACCAGCGCGATGTGAAGCGCGATGAGGATCTGCTTGGGCGCAAGCTGGTCTCGGAGCAGGCGGTCGAGCTGGCGCGTACCCAGGTCGAGTCGCAAACCGCGCAGGTCGAGGCGCAGCGCAAGCAGATCGACCTCGCCGCAGCGAATGTACGCGCGGCGCAGGTGCAACTGGATTACTGCACCGTACGTGCACCCTTCACCGGCGTGGTGATTGCCAAGGCGGCGCAGGTGGGGGAGATCATCTCACCGCTCTCGGCCGGCGGCGGATTCACCCGCACCGGTATCGGCACGCTGGTCGACATGGACTCGCTCGAGGTGGAAGTAGACGTCAACGAGGCGTACATCAACCGCGTCGAACCCGGACAGCGGGTCGCGTCGGTGCTCAACGCTTATCCCGACTGGCGCATTCCTTCGCACGTCATCGCGATCATTCCGACGGCCGACCGCTCCAAGGCTACCGTCAAGGTGCGCATCGGCCTCGACGTCAAGGACAATCGCATCGTACCGGACATGGGTGTACGCGTGTCCTTTCTCGAAGCCGCCAAGACGGCAGACGAGACGCATGGGCGGGCCCGCGGAGTGCTGGTGCCGGCCGCGGCGCTGCGCAAGGACGGTGAGCAGGATGTCGTTTTCGTCCTGCAGGGACAGCGCCTGCAGCGTCGCGCGGTCACGCTCGGTGGCGTGAGCGGCGAGGCGCGCCAGCTGCTCACGGGGGTGAGCGCAGGGGAAGCGGTGGTGATCGATGGGCCGGCCGGGCTTCGAGACGGCGCCCGGGTCAACGAGGCCAAGCCATGAGTCAACACAGCCGCGAGGCAACGTCATGTCCGAGCTAATGGTGCAGGTGCGCAACGTCACCAAGGTGTACGAGCGCGGCCGGCAGAAGATCGAAGTCCTGCACGGGCTCACCCTGGACATCCCACGCGCAGACTTCGTCGCGCTCATGGGACCATCCGGGTCCGGCAAAACGACACTGCTCAATCTCATCGGTGGGCTGGATCAGCCGACCTCGGGCGAGATCATCGTCGGCGGCAGCCGCATCGATCAGTTGCCAAGCGGAAAGCTGGCGCACTGGCGCGCCCACAACGTCGGTTTCGTGTTCCAGTTCTACAACCTGATGCCGGTGCTCAGCGCCGAGCGCAACGTGGAATTGCCGTTGCTGCTCACCAAGCTGTCGGCGGCGCAGCGTCGCCAGAACGTCGCCGTGGCGCTCGAGATCGTCGGACTCGCAGACCGTGCCAAACACAAACCGAAGGAGCTCTCCGGCGGTCAGGAGCAGCGCGTCGCGATCGCGCGCGCGCTGGTGTCCGATCCGCAGCTGCTGGTATGCGATGAGCCGACCGGTGACCTCGATCGCAGGACCGCGGATGAGATCCTCGGGCTCGTGCAGGTGCTCAACCGCGAGCACGGCAAGACCATCGTCATGGTCACCCATGATCCGAAGGCCGCGGAGTTCGCGCGCCGCACGCTGCACCTGGAAAAGGGACAGCTGCTCGAGCAGGCGGCCTGAGGCGCCGCTCGCGGAGAGGCGCCATGACCCGGAGCGGTTTCGTAATTGCCAACCTGTTCCGCAAGCGCACCCGCACGATCCTGACGCTGCTGTCGGTGATCATGGCGTTCCTGCTGTTCGGGCTGCTGCAGTCGGTCAACACGATCTTCAACGCCGGCGCCGACTTCGTCGGAGCGACGCGCCTCTTCGTGCAGGCACGAGTGTCCTTCACCTCGCCGCTCCCGGTGAGCATGGTGCCCAAGCTCGAGGCCATCCCCGGCGTGGCGCGCGTCGCCTACCAGCAATGGTTCGGCGGGGTGTGGCAGGAGAACAGCCCGCTCATCATGTTTGCCACCGATCCGCAG
>DASQYM010000058.1:0-20316 GCA_035639195.1 Steroidobacteraceae bacterium | reverse complement strand
TCGGATCCGCCACCGCCGGTAGCGGCAGGGTGAGTTCCCCAGCGCTCGGCCCGGTAGACGGCCCTGCGATAATCCGCAAACCGTACGAACCGTTATCGACCTCGATATGGTCGATGTTCTGACAGTTGTCGAACTTGCCATCGGGTATGCAGACGGTGACGGTCAGGTAAGCGGTATTCACTGAGGTCGTGGTCAGCTGCGTGGGGCCGCCATCGACCGTGAGGGTTTCGACGTTAGGCGGACCCGGCGTCGCGATCACCTGGCTGCCGCCCCCGCCGCCGCCACCGCCACCGCCGCCACCAGGATTGGTGGTCGTGCCGCTGCCACCGCAGCCAGCCAGGAGCAAGAAGGACGTCAGAATCAGAGTCAGGAGCTTACGCACGGGCCGTCCTCTTCACTGGCTATCAGCCAAGGTCCTTCAGTGAAAAATTCTGCGGGAGCAGCGCCGGCACCCAGGCACGTCCGTAGCGGGTGCGCAGATGTCCCCCCGATTGCATGAGGACCTGCGGAGTCTCGATGTTCAATCGATGGTGGTTGTAGTGAGGATGGGGGGCGCCCTGTTGGAGCTGCTGGGAATAGCCGCCGAGCAGCTGCGCGAGATCGGGCAAGCCCGGCCCGCGCCAGCTCACCGCGAACACCTTGCCCTGCGCCGACACGTACTCATGGATCACCGTTCCGCCAGCAGTCTCGATCTCGTGCACCGAGTACTCGACTGCGGGGGTGATGCGCGCGACGCCCTTCATGCTCGCGCGGTCCCTCTCGACCGAGGCCGCATCGCCGCCGAGAGCGGCAAGCGCAGCCCCAGAGACGCATAGCGCGGCCAGCGTGGCGAACAGGGTGCAAGGCAACTTCGTCATTGGCCGGATCCTTGTGAGCTTCGGGGCATTGTGCCTGACGGAACGCTGTCGTGCGCAGCGTGTCTTAACTTGGCGACGGACTGGGCACGCAATTAAGTTATGAGGTGTTAGCCGCCTGCAATGGAAGCGCTCGAATGGAAGATCCGTTGACCGCGGAGATGGCCGGCTATGCCTTTGGCCAGGACGCCGCCGTTGCGACCAGGCGCCGGGCCGCGGCAGGCCCGAGCGAAATCGCTTGTAGCCTTATTGATCAATCCGATAGGATTCGCCCCCCCAAAGCGGAGCGGTAGTTCAGCTGGTTAGAATACCGGCCTGTCACGCCGGGGGTCGCGGGTTCGAGTCCCGTCCGCTCCGCCACGTTCTCCGACATCAGCCAACCGACACATGCTTCAGAGGATCCGAGACAGTCTGCAGGGCCAGAAATGGCTCGCATATCTGCTGCTGGGAGCGCTCGCGCTCGTGTTTGCCGCCTGGGGTGCCTACGGCATCGTGAACCTGAATTTCGGCGGCGCCAACTACGCCGCCGAGGCGAACGGCAGCAAGATCTCCCTCGAGGATGCACGTAACGTCTGGCTGCGCCAGCAAAGCATGTGGCAGCAGCGTCTCGGTGGCGGGGAGCTGCCGCAGCCGCTGCGCACGCGGCTGCAGGACCAGGTGTTGGAAAGCCTGATCCGGCGAGCGCTCATCACCGAGCGCTCCCACGACCTGGGTTACCGAGTCAGCAACCAAGCGCTGCTGGAAGCCGTGCAGGCCGAGCCCGCATTCCAGGTCGATGGCAAATATGATCCACAGGCCGCCAAGGCTGCACTCGCGCAGGCCGGCGTCTCGCTGGACACCTATACGCAGCAGCTGCGCACGGATCTGCAGCAGCTGCAGCTCGAAGGCGGTATTCGCGCCTCTGACTTCGTCACCTCGTCCGAGCTCACGCGGCTGACCGATCTCGAGGATCAGCAGCGGGAGGTGCGCTACCTGGTACTGCCCGCGGACCGCTTTCGCGCCTCCGCAGCGATCGACGATGCCGCCGTACAGGCGTACTACAAAGAGCACCTCGCGCAGTACATGCGCCCCGAGTCGGCTGATGTGCAGTACGGGGAGCTGCGTCTCGAGGCGCTCGCGGCGCAGCAGCAAGTAAGCGACGCGGACCTGCATGCTGCATACGAGAAGGAGAAGAGCCGCCTCGAAGTCCCCGAAAAGCGCCACGCGCGGCACATACTGATCACGGGCAAGGACGATGCGGCGGCGCTGGCGCTCGCGCAGCAGGTGTTGTCGCAGGCCAAGTCCGGCAAGGACTTTGGTGAGCTGGCAAAGCAGTATTCGCAGGATCCGGGCTCGGCGCAGAACGGCGGCGATCTCGGCTGGGCAGAGCGCAGTACCTTCGTCAAGCCTTTTGCGGATGCGCTCTACGGCATGTCGGTGGGCGAGATCGCCGGACCCGTGAAGACGCAGTACGGCTATCACATCATCCGCCTGGAGGAGATTCAGCACGGCAAGTCGAAGAGTTTCGAAGAGGCGCGACCGGAGCTCGAAGCTCAGCTGCGCCGCGCACGCGCGACGGATCGCTTCGGCGAGATCCAGGAGCAGCTGCAAGCGAAGCTCGCCGAGCCCAATGCGGACCTCAATGCACTCGCACAGCAGTACAACCTGCAACAGGGCGAAGTGAAGGAGTTCGTGAAAGGCGCGGGCGGCGTACCCTTCGGCGCCGCACCGCAGCTACAGGAACTGCTGTTCGGCGATCCACCGCTCGCTGCCGACAAGCTCGGGGGGCCGGCGCTGCTCGGCGATGACCGCCTGGTCATCTTCAAGGTGCTCGAGCATCGCGCACCGGCGCCGAAGCCGCTCGCCGAGGTGCGCGACAGCATCGTAGCGGCAATCAGCAAGGAACAGGGCACGCGCGCCGCGCTCGGCGCTGCGCAGGGCGCACGCGCTGAGCTTCTCAAGGGTGCCTCGTTCGATAGGGTCGCGCTAGAGTTGAAAGTGAGCGCCGATCCGGCACACTTCATTGGCCGCAACGACCCCTCGGTACCGGCGCAGGTGCGCGAGGCCGCCTTCGCACTCGCGAAACCTGCAGGCAAGCCCGAGTACGAAGCGCTCGCGCTCAATGACGGCGGCGCGGCACTGCTCGCAGTGAGCGCGGTGCGCACCGCACCGACACATGAGGCCGAGGCTCAGAGTGGCCGGGTGCAGCAGGAGTCCGAGCGGCTCGGCACGGCCGCGGCACTCGCCTACGTCGAAGAAGTGCGTCGCACCGCGAGCGTCCGCAAAAACCCCAAGGCCTTCGATTAACCACGCCGTTGTACGCGGCGCGGCGGCGCGCTTTCAGGTCTCGCCGGCCTCGAGCGGAAAGCTCATTCCGACGGTGCTGAAGCCGCTGTCCACATAAAGGATATCGCCGGTGATTCCGGCGGCCAGGTCCGAGCACAGGAACGCCGCGGCGTTGCCGACATCCTCGAGCGTCACGTTGCGCCGCAGCGGTGCGATCTCGGCGACGCGGCCGAGCATCTTGCGAAAGCCCGGGATTCCGGCTGCGGCCAGCGTCTTGATGGGGCCGGCGGAGATTCCGTTCACGCGGATCCCCTCGGGACCCAGGTCCGCAGCGAGGAAGCGCACGTTCGCCTCGAGACTCGCCTTGGCGAGTCCCATGACGTTGTAGCCCGGAATCGAACGCATCGCACCGAGATAGGTGAGCGTGAGGAGCGCAGCGCGCCGGCCCGCCATGAGCGGATGTGCACGCTGTGCGAGTGCGGTGAAGCTGTAGCTTGAAATGTCGTGAGCGATGCGGAACCCCTCGCGCGTCGTCGCGCGCAGAAACGTGCCGGTGAGCGCTTCGCGCGGGGCAAAAGCGACTGCGTGCACGAGGATGTCGAGCTCGCCCCATTCGCGCTTCAACAGCTCAAAGGCTGCATCGCACTGATCCTCTGCCGTGACATCGAGCGGCATCGTGAGGCGCGATCCCAGGGAATGCGCGAGCGGCTCGACCCGCTCGCGCATCTTCTCGTTCAGGTAGGAAAAGGCGAGCTGCGCGCCCTCGCGATGCATCGCCTGTGCGATGCCCCAGGCGATCGAGCGGTCGGTCGCGACTCCGACGATGAAGGCGCGCTTGCCGGCGAGAAATCCCATAGGTCGAAGCCCTCCCGGCGCAGATTATGCCGGAAAGGAGCCTGGCGCAGCGTCCACCCGCGGGCGGGACCGCTGCGCTCAGCTGTGGCGGCTCGTGAGGTGGATACGCAGCTTTTGCCCGGCATGCAGGTGGGAGCGCGAGCTTAGGCCGTTCCAGGCGAGCAGCTGCGGCACGCTGCACTGGAAGAGGCGCGCGATCAGCGACGGGGTATCGCCGTCACGCACCGTGTACTCGATGTGCCGCCGATGTACGCGTCCGCCGGTGTCGGTCGAGAGCTTGATGCGCTGACCGGCGCGCAACTCGTCACCGGGCTGCAGGCCGTTCATCAGTGCGAGCGTGTTCACATTCACGCCGGTGCGGCGCGCGATGGTCCACAACGAATCTCCGCGTCGCACGACCTGCACGTGCGCGCGCGGCACGCGTCCGCGGCCGTGTCCATCGACCCGCGCGGCGGCCAGTATCACCTTGGCGGGTAGATCCGTCATCGCACCGGGCACCCGCAGGTCGTCACCGACCGTAATGCCGCCCAGGGGCATATCGTTCAACTCGCGCAGCACGTTCACGGAGGTATGAAACTTCAGCGCCACGGTCGCGAGCGAGTCGCCGCGGCGCACGTTGTAATGCGCGACACCGAGGCGCTGATCGGCGGAGAGCTGGGTGATGTTCTCCGCGAACATGTCGGCCGCGTTCACCGGCAACAGCATGAAATGCGGTCCGGCCGGGTCGGTCGCCCAGCGGTGGAAGGCGGGGTTGAGCTCGTAGAGCTCCTCGGGACTGACGCCGGCAATCTCGGCAGCGATCCGCAGATTCACCTGCCCCTGGGTGGGCACGCGTATGAAATACGGCTGATTCGGAATCGGGCTGAAGGCGAGTCCATAGCTTTCCGGGTCCAACACCAGGCGGCGCATGGCGAGCAGCTTCGGCACGTAGGCGCGCGTCTCGCGCGGCAACCACAGGTCCCAGAAATCCACCGGGCGGCCGGCCGCCCGATTCATGTCGACTGCGCGCTCGACCAGCGCCTCGCCGCAGTTGTAAGCGGCGATCGCGAGCAGCCAGTCGCCGTTGAACTCATCGTGCAGCGACTGCAGATAATCGAGCGCGGCGCGTGTCGACTCCACGATGTCGCGCCGGCCGTCGTACCACCAATCCTGCTTCAGACCATATTTCGACCCCGTACCGGGGATGAACTGCCACAGCCCCGAGGCCCGGGCGCGCGAGTAGGCATAGGGCTCGAAGGCGCTCTCCACCACCGGCAGCAGCGCCAGCTCGAGCGGCATGCCGCGCCGTTCGAGCTCGGTCAGGATGTGGTACAGGTACAGGTCGGCCCGTCCGAATGCACGCTGCAGATACTCCGGGTTCGAAACGTACCAGTGCAGCTCGAGATCGACGGCGTGACGATCGCTGCCGTCCTCGAGCCGGAAACCGGCGCGCATGCGATCGAAAAGATCCGCGTACTGTGCGGGATCGAGCCCGGCGACCTGCGTCGGGCCTGGAGGTAGCGGCGCCGGCGGAGCCGCACTGGCCTGGGTGTCGGTAGACATGCCGGTGAGGATGGGAGCGGGCGGCGGCATCGGGTCGTTGGCGCTCGCCACGACCTCCGCTGCGTCGGCAGTCGGCGACCTCGCCGCCGGCGATACGCTTGCGGGCGTTTCCGCCGGCGGGGCGATCGCAAACGTCCCGATAGAGCTGTTCAGGACCTTGGGCGCGACGGCGCGCTGCGGCGACTGAGCGCAGGCGGCTACGCCAAGCAGAGTCAGAGCCAGGAGCGAGTGAGGTAAGCGTCTGATTGGTGGCGTCGCCAAGTTCCGTACCTTCTGACGGCGTGCTACTTTCCCGCGCCGGGCCACGGGGCCTCATGGTGCAGGACGCTACTGGTTCAGAAGCGGGAATTTAACCGGTAAATTCACACTATTGCCAGCCTTTCTATCGTGCCAGTTCGCACTTCAGGCATCCTCGACCGCGACACCGCGCTATGCGCCTGGTGGGAAACGGCCATCGGCCGCGCGCTGCTGGCCGCGGAATCGGAGCTGCTAGGCGAGGCGCTCGAGGACGTGTTTGGCTGGGAGTTGCTGCAGGTCGGGGCCTGGGGGAGCGGCCGGGAGCTGCTCGCGAGCAGCCGAGCACGCCGCCAGAGCCTCATCGCAGGCGCCGCCTTCTCGGGCAGTGCCGATATCCTCGCACGGCCTTCCCAGTTGCCCGTCACGAGCGACTGCATCGATGCGGCGCTGCTGCCGCACACGCTCGAGTTCGCTCCCGACCCCTACGCCGTGCTGCGCGAGGTGGACCGCGTATTGGTAGGCGAGGGACAGTTGCTCGTGCTTGGATTCCGTCCGTGGAGCCTGTGGGGGATGCGCGCACGCTGGAGTCGCAGCGGCTTCCCCCCGGGAATGCGGCGCGTGCTGTCCGAGCGGCTGCTGCGCGAATGGCTGGTATTGCTCGGTTTCGAGGTCGTGGCCGCGCGACGCTATCTTTACTTAAGTCCGTGGAGCCGTGGCCTCGCCCGCGGCGAGGGAACTGGACGCATGCTGCGCGCGGGGCTCACCTACCCGCTGCCTGCAGGTGCGTTTCTCCTCAAGGCGCGCAAGCGGGTCTACACGCTGACTCCGGTGCGGCCGCGCTTCCGCGAGAAGCCCGCCGTGATCGGCGGGCTCGTGAAGCCGACGACCCGATCCCAGGCGTGATCGAGATCTACACCGATGGTGCCTGCCGCGGCAATCCCGGCCCTGGCGGCTGGGCGGCGCTGCTGCGCATGGACGAGCATGAACGCGAGATCAGCGGCGGCGAAGCGCACACCACCAACAATCGCATGGAGTTGACCGCAGTCATCCGGGCGCTCGAGGCGCTCACGCGCCCGGCGCAGGCGCGGGTGTATACCGACTCCGAGTACGTGCGCCGCGGCATGAGTGAATGGCTTACCGCCTGGAAGATGCGTGGCTGGCGCACCGCCGAGCGCAAGCCGGTGAAGAACCAGGACCTGTGGCAGCGGCTCGATGAGCTGCGCTCGCGCCATCAGCTCGAGTGGCACTGGGTGCCCGCGCACTCCGGAATAGCCGACAACGAACGGGTCGACCGGCTGGCGAACGAGGCGATCGACGCCTTGACGAGCCAGGCGTTGCGGTAGACTGCCAACCGATGCGCCAGGTCGTCCTCGACACCGAGACTACGGGACTCGAGCCCGAGCTCAATCATCGTGTGATCGAGATCGGCTGCGTGGAGCTCGTCAACCGCCGCCCGAGCGGCCGCACATTCCATCGTTACCTCAATCCCGAGCGCGAGATCGACGACGGCGCGCTCGCCGTGCACGGCATCGCGCGGACGGATCTCGACGGACAGCCGCGCTTTGCCGAGATCGCCGAGGAGCTGCTGGCGTTCATCGGCGGCGCGGAGCTCGTAATCCACAACGCCGCCTTCGATGTCGCGTTTCTCGACGCCGAGCTCGCGCGACTCCCAGGGGAGTCGCGTCAGGTGGCCGCTCTCTGCCAAGTGCTCGACAGTCTCGCGCTGGCGCGCGAGTTGCATCCCGGGCAGCGCAACAGCCTGGATGCGCTCTGCAAGCGTTACGACATCGACAACTCCACGCGCGAGTTGCATGGCGCACTCCTCGATGCGCGCATCCTCGCGGATGTGTATCTGGCGATGACCGGCGGCCAGGGCGCGCTCGCGCTCTCGGACGCAGGCGCGCCCGCCCTCGCCGGCGCCAACGTGCGCACCCAGCGCACGCCGCTGCGCCTCATCGTGCCGCTGGCGGTGCCGGTGGCCTCGCCCGAGGAAGTCGCGGCGCACGAGGTGATGCTGGCGGTGATTGCCAAGGCGAGCGGGGGACGCGTCCTGTGGGGGGTGCTCGAGCCGCACGAGCCCGCCGCGGTGCATCTGAATGAGGCGCCGCAGCGCTCGAGCGCCTGACGAGCCGGACAAGGATAGATGATGAGATTGCGCAACTGCCGCATCGGTGTGGTGGGCCTGGGGTACGTGGGCCTGCCGCTGGCGGTGGAGTTCGGCAAGCATTTCGAGACCATCGGCTTCGACGTCAAACCCGAGCGCGTGGCGCAGCTGCGCAAGGGGCGCGACCGCACTCTCGAGGTCTCGCGTGCCGAGCTGCGCGCTGCGCAGCGGCTCAGCTTCACGACCGATCTGGCGCGGTTGCGCCGCTGCCAGGTGTTCATCGTCACCGTGCCCACCCCGATCGACGGCTACAAGCGCCCCGATCTCACTCCGCTGATGCGCGCCAGCGAGAGCGTGGGCGGGGTGCTCGGTAGGGGAGCGGTGGTGATCTACGAATCGACCGTGTATCCCGGATGCACCGAGGAAGTGTGCGTGCCGATCCTCGAGCGCATCTCGGGGTTGAAGTTCAATCGCGATTTCTTTGCCGGCTACAGTCCCGAGCGCATCAACCCCGGCGACAAGGAGCACCGCCTCACCACTATCCGCAAGGTGACCTCCGGGTCAACGCCCGAAGTGGCGGACTTCGTCGATCAGCTCTACGGTACCATCGTGACAGCGGGCACTCACAAGACCTCCAGCATCCGCGTCGCGGAGGCCGCCAAGGTGATCGAGAATACGCAGCGCGACGTCAATATCGCGCTCATCAATGAGCTCGCGCTGATCTTCAATCGCCTCGGCATCGATACCGAGGAGGTGTTGAATGCCGCGGGCAGCAAATGGAACTTCCTGCCGTTCCGGCCGGGCCTGGTGGGTGGGCATTGCATTGGCGTCGATCCCTACTACCTCACGCACAAGGCGCAGGAGATCGGTTATCACCCGGAGATGATCCTCGCCGGTCGACGTCTCAATGACAACATGTCACTGCAGGTCGCCGAGCAGATCATGCGACTCATGGCCGCCAAGCGCATTCACGTGAAGGGTGCGCGCGTGCTCGTGCTCGGCATCACCTTCAAGGAGAACTGCCCCGACATCCGCAACTCCAAGGTTGCGGACGTGGTGCGCGAGCTGCACAAGCAGGGGGCGCAGGTGGAGGTGTACGACCCGTGGGCGAGCGCGGCCGAGTGCCGGCACGAATACGGGTTCGTGCCGGTGCGTGAGCTGAAGGTGAATCGCTACGACGCCGCGGTGGTGGCGGTTGCCCATCGCGAGTTCCGCGAGCTCGGCGCGCGCGGTGTGCGCCGCCTGTGCCGCCGCAAGCACGTGCTGTACGACATCAAGCACGTGTTCCCGGCCGCAGCGGTCGACGGGCGGCTGTGAAAATCCTCGTCACCGGCGCGGCCGGCTTCATCGGTGCCCAGACCGCGCAGCGCCTGCTCGCTGCCGGTCACGAAGTCATCGGGCTCGACAATCTCAACGACTACTATGACGTAGCTCTCAAGCAGGCGCGCCTCGCGCGCATCGCCGCGCCGGGCTTCCGGTTTCTCAAGCTCGACCTCGCCGACAACGATGCGATCGCGCAGCTTTTCGCGCAGGAGAAATTCGCGCGGGTCGTGCACCTTGCGGCCCAGGCGGGAGTGCGCCACTCGCTCAAGGAGCCGCACGCCTACATTCGCAGCAACATCACCGGCACTCTGAACGTGCTCGAAGGCGCTCGTCACCACGGCGTCGAGCACCTGGTGTACGCCTCGACGAGCTCGGTGTACGGCGCCAACACCGACATGCCTTTCTCGGTGCACCGGATCGCCGACCATCCACTGTCCCTGTACGGCGCCACCAAGCGCGCCAACGAGCTCATGGCGCACAGCTACTCGGCGCTGTTCGCTCTGCCGACCACGGGACTGCGGTTTTTCACGGTGTACGGTCCCTGGGGGCGTCCGGACATGGCGCTGTTCACCTTTACGCGCAACATTCTCGAGGGACGCCCGATCGATGTTTACAACCACGGACACCACGCGCGCGACTTCACTTACGTGGACGACATCGCCGAGGGGGTAGTGCGCGCCTGCGGGCGCAGCGCGCAACCCGACCCGCACTGGAACAGCCGCGCGCCGGACCCCGCGACGAGCACAGCGCCGTTCCGCCTGTACAACATCGGTAACCACCAGCCGGTGCAGCTCCTGCGCTACATCGAGGTCATCGAGGAGTGCCTCGGGCGCAAGGCGCAGATCAACCTGCTGCCGCTGCAGCCGGGGGACGTGCCCGAGACCTTCGCCGACATCGACGATCTGGTGCGCGATGTGGGCTACCGTCCCGCGACGCCCATCGAGGTGGGGGTACGTCGGTTCGTCGACTGGTTCCGCGACTATTACGGCTACCCGTGAGCCACCCGAGGAAATTGCGGCGCCCGGAAAGACCGGAGCACGGCGACTCGCAAGCGGCGCAATTTCCCGGAATCCCGGCGCGATAGAATCGGCCGCTTTCCGCAAGCGCCACAGACGGAGACGATCCATGGGCGTGACCCCATCGGTAGCTCGACCTGCGATGCAGGTGCCGCTGCTTGATCTGAAACCGCAATATGAGCTTCTCGGCGCTGAAATACAGGCAGCGATCGGGCGCGTATGCGCGAGTCAGCACTTCATCCTCGGGCCGGCGGTGCGAGAGCTCGAGAGGAGCGTCGCGGAGTACTGTCAGTGTCGCCATGGCATCGGTGTCTCTTCGGGAACCGATGCACTGCTGCTCGCCCTCATGGCGCTCGGCATCGGCGCCGGAGATGCAGTGATCACGAGTCCGTTCACGTTCTTCGCGACCGCCGGCACCATCGCGCGAACCGGTGCGCGGCCGCTGTTCTGCGACATCGAGCCGCTCACCTTCAACATCAGTGCCGACGCGGTTGCGCAGCTGCTCGATGACGAGTGTGAGCGGCAGGGGACCGCGCTCATCCACCGCGCCAGCGGTACGCGGGTGCGCGCTCTCATGCCGGTGCACCTGTACGGGCAGCTCGCCGACATGCCGCCGCTCGTGGATCTGGCGCACCGCCACGGACTGGAGGTCATTGAAGATGCCGCGCAGGCGATCGGCGCCGCCGATGAGCGGCAACGGCGCGCCGGCAGCTTTGGCGAGGTCGGCTGCCTGTCGTTCTTTCCTACCAAGAATCTCGGCGCCTTCGGCGATGCCGGGATGTGCGTGACCAACGATGCTGCACTCGCCGAGCGCATGGACATCCTGCGCGTGCACGGTGGCAAGCCCAAGTACTACCACGCGCTCATCGGCGGCAACTTCCGCATCGATGAGCTGCAGGCCGCAGTGCTCAACGTCAAGCTGCCGCACCTGGATGAGTGGACTGCCGCGCGGCAGCGCAACGCCGCTTTCTACGACCGCGCCTTCGCGCGCGCCGAGCTCGCAGGCGCGGTGCGCACGCCGCAGGTGCGCCCGGGCGTGCGGCACATCTACAACCAGTACGTGTTGCGCGTGCAAGGCCGCGACGCGCTGCGCCGGACGCTCGAGAGCTCCGGGATCGGCACCGAGATCTACTACCCGGTGCCGCTGCACCTGCAGCAGTGCTTTGCGTACCTGGGTCACGTGGCCGGCGATTTTCCGCTTTCCGAGCAGGCGGCGGCGGAGGCTCTCGCGCTGCCGATCTTCCCGGAGCTCACCGAAACGCAACTACAATACGTGGTCGATTCGATCGCCGTGCACTACCGCGACTGACGCGCAGGCGCAGGCGCAGGCGCAGGCGTGAGCGTGGCACGTCGCAGGCTCCGGCGCCCGGCGGCAAGGAGAGGGCTGATGACACTCACCATCAATCCCGGTCCCCTCACCCCGGTGTGGCCCGAGCTCGCCGCGCAGGCCGCGCGGCTCATCATCGTGCCGGTGCCAGAGCTGTTCGAGCGTGACCCGCGGCGCTTCGAGCGCTTCTCGCGCGAGCAGGCCGGGCTGCTGATGGATTTCTCGCGCCAGCGGCTCGATGAGATTGCGTTGGCGAAGCTCTGCCAGCTGGCGGACGCCACGGGCCTGCGCGAGCGTATCGACGCCATGTTTCGCGGCGAGCTCATCAACACCACCGAGGGCCGCGCCGTGCTGCATGTCGCGCTGCGCCAGCCGCCGGGCGCGGCGCTCGGCGGCGCGCAGATCGAGAAGGAGGTCATGGCCGAGCGCGCGCGCATGCTCGCCTTCGCGCAGGGGGTGCGCGAGGGGCGCATCCGCGGCAGCGCCGGACAGCCCTTCCGCCTGGTGGTGAATATCGGCATCGGTGGCTCGGACCTGGGGCCCGCCATGGCGGTGCAGGCACTGCACGCCTTCACCGCGGGCGCACCGCACTGCGAATTCGTTTCCAACATCGACGGGGTCTACCTCGCGCAGGTGCTGGCATCCGCGGATCCCGCGTCCACACTCTTCATCGTCTGCTCCAAGACCTTCACCACGCTCGAGACGCTCACCAATGCACGCACCGCGCGCACCTGGCTCGCGCAGCACCTGGGGGAGCGTGCGGTGCCGCAGCATTTCGCGGCGGTCTCGGTGAACACGCCCGCCATGAACGAGTTCGGCGTGCATCCCCAATACCGCTTCCAGATGTGGGACTGGGTGGGCGGTCGCTACTCCATCTGGTCCTCGATCGGTGTGACGCTCGCCATCGCGATCGGCGAGCAGCACTTCCGTGAATTTCTCGCGGGCGGCCACGAGCTCGATGAGCACTTCCGCAGCGCGCCCTGGCCGGAGAACCTGCCGGTGCTCATGGGCCTCACCGACGTGTGGAACATCGATTTCCTCAAGCTGCCGACGCTCGCGGTACTGCCGTACGATGATTCGCTGCGGCGCTTCCCGGCCTACCTGCAACAGCTCGAAATGGAGAGCAACGGCAAGTCGGTCATGCTCGATGGGCTGCTGGTAGAATCGGGCACCGAAGCGGTCATCTGGGGGGAGTCCGGCAACAATGGCCAGCACTCGTTCTTTCAGCTGCTGCACCAGGGAACACCGCGCGCTGCACTGCATTTCCTGCTGCCGGCACGCTCCTCCTGCGGCAACCAGAGGCAGCAGAATCTGGCGATCGCGAGCTGCCTGGCACAGGCGCAGGCGTTGAGTAACGGCCAGTCCGCGGAGACGGTGCGTGCCGAGCTCGAGCAGCAGGGATTACCGGCGGCGCAGATCGATACTGTCGTTCCTCACAAGGTCGACCCTGGAAGCCGCCCACTCACCATCCTGGTGTTCCGGCAGCTCGATCCCGCAACACTCGGCCGCCTCATCGCACTCTATGAACATAGTGTGCTCACCCAGAGCGTCATGTGGGGCATCAACGCGTTCGACCAGTGGGGTGTGGAGCTCGGCAAGACGCTCACCAAGAAAATTGCTCCGGCGGTCGAGGATCCGAGTGGCGGGCATGCGGTGCCCGCCGCCATCGGCAAACTGATCCAGCGTATCGATCAGTGGCGCCGCTGAGCGCATACACGCCGCGCAGCATCCTCGATGATCCCGGCGCGCCCAGCGCCCATGGCGACCTGCAGGCTCCGAGTCCGTATAGTGCGCGGTTTTGAAGGTGGGCCGTTTTAAGGGTGGGCGGCCCCGCGCGCTCGCTGAGCCTAACCGGGATCGATGAACAGTAGATTGCGTCTAAGCGTGTGTGTGGCGTTGTGCCTGCTGACTGCAGCTCCCCTGCACGCACGCGGAGTGAGCCCCTACCTGCCGCTCAATCTCGATCCCGAGCTCGAACGCGAAGTGGAGCGGGTGCTGATTCTCGGCGACCGGCCCGTCATGACACGGCCCATCCCCGCGGCGCTGGTGCTCGATGCGCTGCCGAAGGCCTGCGCCATCGACCCGGTGCTCTGCCGACGGGTGCGCCGGGCGCTGAAGCCATACATGCAGGAGTCTGCCCTCGAGTTCGCGAGCGTCGAGGCTTCGGCGGTGAGCGGCGACTCGAAGCTCGTGATCCCCAATCAGTACGGTCAGATCGAACAAAGTCAGTGGCAGATAGCGGGTGCCGGGTTCATTCAGCCGAGCGACTACTTGCTGGTGAATCTCGGCGGTGTTGGCTACGACGGCCGGCAGAAGGCCACGGGCTCCTTCATCAGCGTGGGGTTCGACTGGGCTCAGCTCGATCTCGGGTATCGCGACCACTGGTGGTCGCCCATGACCGACAGTGCCATGTTGATCAGCGCCGAATCGCCCTCCATGCCCGGGGTGACGATCTCGAACTGGCGCCCACTCACGCGGTTCGGCTGGACGTACGAGGTCTTCGTCGAGCGCATGTCGTATACCGATAACATCCTGCTCGTGCTTCCCACTGGCGGTGTGACCCAGGGATATCCCAAGTTTTCGGGCGGGCGCCTCGCTATAGCGCCGGCAAATTCCGGCTGGTCATTTTCCGCCAACCGCATCATGATGTTCGGCGGCGGTGCCGCCGGTGGTCAGTCAGTGTCGGATCTCCTGCGGGCATTCTTCAATCCTCAGCAGTCGCTGGCAACGACCACCAACCAACCCGTTCTTGGCAAGCAGGAGGCATCGCTCAGCAGCCGCTTCCTCTATCCGGGCCGCATTCCATTCTCGCTGTATTTCGAGTTCGCAGGTAACGACACGGGCGGGGGGAGTCGTTACACTTTCTCCAGGACCGACCTCTCGGTAGGCCTGCAGCTTCCGCGCCTCGGACCCTTCGATCTCACCTACGAACTCTCCGAGTGGCAGCCGACCTGGTACGTAAAGCCTCCTACCACCGCCCAGTACGGCTACGGCAATGGCATCACCAACTACCTATTCGGCACCGGACACTGGTTCGGTGATCAGCGGGCTCTCGGTGACGCGGTCGGTGGTCAGAGCAATATGCTACGCATCGGTTACGAGCCGCCGTTCGGCGGGCGGTTCGAAGTGACGCTGCGCACACTGGTGAACGATGCTTACTACTCGCGCGTCGCCTACTTGCACGAGAACACGGGCTCGCTGATGTTCTCCTATCCGTGGAAGGATTACGTGGTCGGCTCGCAGGTCGACTACGGACGGGATGTGTACGGTGCGCACTACACGCGCGTGAGCGCTTTTCTGCGCTACGGCGATGCCTTGCGCGACGGTGCGGGCGAAGCCGAGGAGTACGGACCTTCGGTGGCACCTGCGGGCATGGAATTCCATATCGACGTCGGAGCGGTCGCCAGCAACGTGATCCTCGACATTACTGCCGACACGCCGCGGAGGAGCACCGGGGTAGGCGTCGGGCCACACCTCACGATCGGGGCGCGGCGCGCCGCAAGCGAGCATCAGGATCTCGGTGCGGCGCTGGAAGCGGACGGGGTCCATGGCACCTCGCTCCTCGGTGCGCGCATCATCGACTACCGCTACCGCTTCGACAATCCGCTGGCGCTCAACCTGTTCGTTGGCGCGGCGCGCTACGCGGCGTTGACTCCCGCCTACGGGTTTTACTACGGCGCGGGCCTGCAGTGGCGCAACGTGCTGCCCAAGTGGGACGTCGGCGTCGATCTGCGCTACGCCTCCAAGGTCAACCGGCTCCGTAGCCTGCCTTCGGAGCCGCAGAGTGGTTACCGTCCCGATGCTTTTTTCGACATCACCTACGGCACGCTGTACGTGTCACGCAAATTCTGAGCGCTCGTGCCCACCGTGAGCGCGACATCTCTCACACCGACGGTCTTCTTCTTCGCTCGGCTTGGCGACATGGTGATGGTCACCCGGATGCTGAACCTGCTGCACCGGCGCTATGGCCACCCGTGTCAGGTCATCGGCACGGGTTCCTGGACACCTTCCACCTACGCTGGCCATCCCGATGTCACGGCGGTTTGGGCCTTTCACCGCCACCTGCCCTTCCTGCTCGATGCCGCATGGCGCCCGGTGCGGCGTGCGCTACGGACGAGCGCACCGGGTCCGATCTACATCTGCGAGCGTCACTACCGCCAGCTGCCGCGCATCCATCGTATGCTGAGCTTGAGTGGCATCGACCGACGCCGTTGCGTGTTTCTCGTTGACCGGCCAGTCAGGGGGCCGGTTCAGGAGACCGGGCACCTCGTCGATCGCATGGTCGCGCTCGGCAAGCGTACACCCGACAGCCTGCGAGGCGAGGACTATCCGGCACCCGCAGCGTTGGATGGGCCGCGCCTCTACGTGCTCGAGTCGGAGCGGAGCGAACGCGACGCCTGGTTACGCATGCGGGGCATCCTCGGGCGCGAGCTCATCCTGATCCAGCCTGGCAATCATCGCACCATGGGGCCGCGCCGCGCGCGCTGGCGTCGCCTCAATACGGATGATAAGTGGTGGCCGATAGAGCGCTGGGCGCAGCTGCTGCAACGGATTCACGGCGACCGTCCGGACGCTGTCCTGCTGCTGCGCGGCTCGCAGCAAGAGGTTCCCATGCTGGAGGAAATCCAGGCCGCGACTGAGCTCGCCTGCGTAGCCACCGCAGGCACGACTCTGCGGCAGTTCTATGGGCTGTGCCAGGCGGCGAGCAGCATGGTGTCAGTCGATAGCGGGCCGGCGCATGCAGCCGCGGCGCTCAGTGTGCCGCTCGTTGTGCTTTACGGCGCCGAACCGCCGCTCCACTGGTTGCCGCGCAGTCCCGGGGGGTCAGCGGTGGTGCCCGCGGGCGGAGCTCCGGTATCCCTGCGCGCCGATCGAGTATCCGTAGATACGGTCTTCGAAGCCTGGCGCAGTATCGCGGGCTATGAGCAGGCCTGAGAATGCTCGCTGCAGAGTTTCGCGGCGCTTCAGATACAATCGTGCATCGGCCTGTGCAGGCGCTCGGCTGGGGGTAGAGCGTACGCGTTATGCAAAGACCTAAAAGACCTAAAGGTTGGTAATGCACCCGATGCAGCGGCGGACCGGAGTCTTCAGAGCTCTGTATGCTTCTCTTCTCGTCCTGATAGTTTCCGTAGATCACTCGTACGGGCAGACTTCGGGTTCCGGTCTCGACACCGGTTTATCGATTCTGCAGGGACTGTCACCCGAGCAGCGCGCGGCGATATCGCAGCAGTTCGGGGGCGGCCTCGGTGGCGGCACGCAAGGAATGGCGGGTTCACGGCCTACGCCGCTCAGCGAAGAGCAAGAAAATCTCCTGCTGCAACAGCAACGGGAACAGCTCCTCGAGCAGCAGACGCAGCGTACGGAGCTGCAACGCCTCAGTCCATTTCTGCAGAATGAGGATTGGGTCGTGATCACCATCGACTCGGTGCCTCTGCCCGGGCCTTCTGCCCCGGTTCCCAGTGCCCCGCCCCAGAGCGTGCTCGGAGCGCTCGGCGGTGCACCCGCTGCAACGCCGAGCTCTCCGCAGGTCAACCCTCTGGCCAATCCCGCCCTGGCACTGGCGGCTCAGAACGCCGCCCAGACGCAGCAGAGCGAAGTCGCCACGCAGAGCCAGGTCGCGGCGGCTACCGCGGCCGCCATGGCGGCGCCCACCGGGCAGACGGTGACCGCGGGCGGATATTCGCCGGAGCAGAACTGCTCCGGGATGCCGAACTGCGACACGACGCAGCCCCCCGCACCGGAGCTGACGGCCGAGCAGCGCATGCGCCAGCGGGCAATGATCGATCTGATTCGCGCGAAAAACCCCTACCAGCTTTCACGCGACGGCATGCTGTCGTTGCCTGGATTCGCACCCATTCCGCTCGCCGGACTCACCGAGCAGCTGGCTACGTTGCGCCTCGGAGTCGAGCCCGCGCTGCGCGATCTGTTCATCCGCGTGACCAAGCTGCCGCTCCTGAAGAGTGGTACCAGCGCGCTCAAGCCCTTCGGCTACGACCTGTTCGAGCATCCCGTCTCGACATTTGCTCCCACGACGAACGTGCCGGTACCAGCCGGATACATCGTCGGCCCGGGCGACGAGCTCGAAGTGCAGTTGTACGGGTCGAAGAACGCGAACCTCAAGCTCACCGTCGGCCGCGATGGACGCGTAAACATGCCGCAGATTGGTCCCGTCGCCGTGGGTGGACAAACCTTCGCGGACGCCAAGGAGCAGCTCGAATCGAGCGTCAGTAGGCAGATGGTCGGTGTGCGCGCCAGTGTAACGATGGGTGATACCCGGACCATCCGCGTATTCGTATTGGGCGCAGTGAAGACTCCCGGTTCCTACACCGTCAGCGGATTGGGAACCATCACGTCGGCGCTGTTTGCCGCCGGTGGCGTGCAGCACATCGGCTCGCTACGCGACATCCAGCTGAAACGCCGCGGCGAGATCGTACGCCGGCTGGATCTGTACGACCTGCTGATCCACGGCAACACCACCGACGATGCCCGGCTGCTGCCGGACGATGCGGTCTTCGTCCCGGCAATCGGGCCGACCGTCACGGTCGATGGTGAGGTCCATCGACCTGCCATCTATGAGATTCGCCGCGAGAATTCGGTGGCCGAGGTCATCGCGCTCGCCGGTGGGCTCACGCCCGAGGCGGATACCGACAAAGCAGCGCTCACCCGCATCGATGCCAACCTGCATCGCGTGGTGCTGCAGGTCGATCTGACCGCCGACGCAGGTCGCGCTGCGAACGTCCGCAACGGCGACAGCCTGCACGTCGCACGCTTGCGTCCGACCTTGGACGCCGGAGTCGTCGTACAGGGTTACGTCTATACATCGGGCGCATTCGCCTATCGCTCGGGCATGCGACTCACCGACATCATTCGCTCGGTCGATGATCTGAAGCCCAATGCCGATCTGCATTACATCCTGATCCGGCGCGAATTAGCTCCCGACCGGCGCATAGCCGTGCTTTCTGCCGACCTCGATGCGGCGCTACGCCAGCCAGGATCAGCCGCCGATGTGCCGCTGATGGCCCGCGATCGCATCACCGTGTTTGACCTGCAGTCGAGCCGCGACCGGGTGATCCGTCCCCTCATCGAAGACCTGCGCGAGCAGTCCAACATCAGCCGGCCGGAAGAAGTAGTGCGCATCAACGGGCGTGCCAATGTCCCCGGTGAGTATCCGCTCGAGACCAACATGACCGTGCGCGACCTCATCCGGGCCGGCGGAGGGTTGAGCGATGCAGCCTACGGCGGCACGGCCGAGCTCACCCGCTATCGAGTGGTGAACGGTGATTCGCGTCAGACCGATCTGATCAAGGTGGACCTGGCAGCGGTGATGCGCGCAGATCCAGCCGCCAACATCCGCCTCGAGCCCTTCGATGTGCTCAGCATCAAGGAGGTTGAGTCCTGGACCGATCAGGAGACGATGATAATCCGTGGCCAGGTCAAGTTCCCGGGTGTGTACTCGGTGAAACCGGGCGAGACCTTGAAATCGGCGATGCTGCGCGCCGGCGGCCTGACGCAGTATGCATTTCCCGAAGGTAGCGTATTTATTCGCCGTGAGCTGCGCGAGCGCGAGCAGCGTGAGCTCGACCAGCTGGCCAACCGCATGCAGAACGACATCGCCTTCGTCGCGCTGGAGGGCAGTGTTGCCAACCAGGCCGGGGCAGCCTCGGCCCTGACGGTCGGGCAGTCGCTGCTTACCCAACTGCGCCAGGCCAAGGCCGTCGGGCGGCTGGTGATCAACCTGCCGCGCCTGATGCAATCACCGGCCGGCTCGCAGTACGACGTAGTGCTGCGTGACGGGGACGAGCTCATCGTGCCGAAACAGCGGCAGGAAGTCACCGTGATCGGCGAGGTGCAGGCCGTGTCCTCACATCTGTGGCGCTCAGGCCTGACGCGCAATGACTACATCGCCATGAGCGGCGGCGAGACCCGCCGTGCGGACCCCGGCCGTATCTACGTCGTGCGCGCGGACGGCAGCGTGGTGCCGAACGCCGGCTCGCGCTGGTTCCGGACCGCGAACGAGGAGATCAAGCCGGGCGACACGGTGGTCGTACCGCTCAACGCCGAGCACATTCCCGCATTGCCGTTCTGGGCGGCGGTCACTCAGATCATCTACAATGTTGCGGTCGCGTTCCTCGCGGTGCATTCGGCGATCTGAGGACAGACTCCAATCCCGGGCGGTGATTGCCACAGACCGTGAGCACGCGGCCGCGGGTCTCGAGAATCGCCATGACCAAACGTGCACTCATAACGGGAATCACCGGCCAGGACGGTGCCTACCTCGCGGAGCTCCTGCTCGATAAGGGCTACGAGGTACACGGCATAAAGCGCCGCTCGTCCTCCTTCAACACCGATCGCATCGACCACCTGTACCAGGATCCGCACGAGCCCGGTGCGCGCATGCACCTGCACTACGGGGACCTCACCGACGCCACCAACGTCGTGCGCGTGATCCAGACTGTGCAGCCGGATGAGATCTACAATCTCGCCGCTCAGAGCCATGTTGCCGTCTCCTTCGAGACGCCGGAATACACGGCGAACGCCGACGCTCTCGGCACCCTGCGGATTCTCGAAGCGATACGCATATTGGGTCTGGAGCAGCGTACGCGCTTCTATCAGGCTTCGACGTCCGAGATGTTCGGCAAGGCGCCGGAGACGCCGCAGCGCGAGACGACGCCTTTCCATCCGCGCTCTCCCTACGCGGCGGCCAAGCTATACGCTCACTGGATCACCGTGAACTACCGCGAGGCCTACGGCCTCTACGCCTGCAGCGGCATTCTCTTCAACCATGAGTCGCCG
>DASQYM010000057.1:0-2643 GCA_035639195.1 Steroidobacteraceae bacterium | reverse complement strand
ACCGGCACCATCGGCAGGATATACGGGGCGAGCTTCGATCCCGATGCGGAAAAGAACACGAGCGTCAGCAGGCTGTACACGAGGAGAAACCGCTGCGGCCTGAAGCCCGACGCCGGCGCTGCTCCCGAGCCGTGATCCGCCGCCGGCTTGTCTTTCCATGCGGCACGCAGCGCGCGCGCGCAGGGTATGAGCCACGGCAACACCGCCCCGAGCAGCAGCGGCAGGAAGTACCACCAGGGCTCGACGCGCTGGTGCACGGTGGTGAGAAAGCGCGCGAAATGCTCATGCACGAAGAAAAAGCCCGGGAAGCTCGGGTTGCGCACGCTGACCAGTACGAACCATGGCACAGCGATGAGCAGAAACAGCGCCAGCCCCGCGCCAACATGCAGGCGGCGCCAGGGACGCGGATCGCGCTCGATCAGCGTGTAGAGCACGAGCGCTCCCCCTGCCAGCACCCCGACCACGATGCCCTTGGAAAGCACCGCGAGCGCTGCCAGCCCCCAGGCGCAGAGCATCCAGCGCCGCGCGGCTGCACTGCCGGGTAGCTCGCTCTGCGCCACGACGAAGGCGAGCACCGCGGCCGTGAGCCAGAAGGTGAAAGCTGGATCGAGCAGATTCAGGTGTCCGATCGCGAGGAAGTATGGACTCACCCCGAGCGCTGCGAGGGCGGCGAGCGCGGCGTCATCCCCGTAGCCGCGCCGCACCCAGGCATACACCAGCGCCAGACACGCGAAGGCGAGGCCCACCGACCAGATGCGCGAGCTCCATTCGGTGAGACCGAATACCGCGTAGACCGCAGCCGTCGCCCAGTATTGCAGCGGCGGCTTCTCGAAGTATTTCAGGTCGTTGAAGCGCGGGGTGACGAAATCGCGCTGTGCCAGCATCTCGCGCGGAATTTCGGCGTAGCGGCCCTCGTCGGGATCGAGCATGGGACGCACCTGGATGGTCGCGAACCAACCGGCGGCGATCAGCGCCCAGGGCAGCCAGCGCGCCGCCGGGGCGCCTGCCGCGCGGGCCCAACTCAAGGCCATCGCGCCCGCGGCAACACGCGCCTCAGATGGCCGCGAGCGCCGCGACGCGGCCGCCGAAGCCTTCCTGCCTCACGTAGAAATCGATGGTGCGCCGGATGGCGGTATCCATATCGGTGGTGGGCGCCCACCCGAGATCGCGCCGTGCGGCCTCGATGTTGGGCACGCGCACCTGGATATCCTGGTAATACTTGCCGTAATACTCGCCCGCCGACACATCGAGGATCTCGGTGGCGCGCGCGTTGTCGCGCAGCACCGGGAACTCCTGGGCGATGCGGATGGTGCGCTGTGCCAGATCGCGTATCGAGATGCAGTTGCCGGGATTGCCGATGTTGAAGATACGCCGGCTCGCGCGGCCGTCCTGGTTCTCGATGATGCTCAGCAGGCATTCGATGGCGTCGTCGATGTAGGTGAAGGAGCGCTTCTGGTTGCCGCCGTCGACCAGCTTGATGGGGCGCCGGTAGAGGACATTGGAAAGGAACTGCGTGAACACGCGCGAGCTGCCTTCCTTGGGCTCCTCCGGGTTGTCGAGATTGGGGCCGATGAAGTTGAACGGCCGGAACAGCGTGTAATCGAGGTTGTCGCGCACCCCGTAGGCATAGATCACGCGATCGAGCAGCTGTTTGCAGGCGGCGTAGATCCAGCGTTGCTTGTTGATCGGACCATAGACCAGTGGACTCCTCTCCTCATCGAGCATCGCGTCGGGCGACATGCCGTAGATCTCGGAGGTCGAGGGAAACAGCAGCCGCTTGCCGTACTTGACGCAGTGACGCACCACGTCGATGTTCGCCTCGAAGTCGAGCTCGAAGACGCGCAGCGGATGAGTCACGTACTGCGCGGGGTTGGCGATCGCCACGAGCGGCACCACCACGTCGCACTTCTTGACGTGATATTCGACCCACTCCTTGTTGATGGTGATGTCGCCCTCGACAAAGTGAAAGCGATCCTTCTGCGGCAGATCGCCGAGCTTGTTGTCCGCCAGATCGATGCCGTAGACCTCCCAGGGCCGCTTCTCCAGGATCGCGTTGGTGAGCGCGCTGCCGATGAAGCCATTCGCCCCCAGGATCATTATCTTCAGTGCCATGTCGCTACCTCCAGCGGCGTCCTGCCCCGCGCGGCCGAATCTCCGCGTGGAAAGGGCGGCGATGTTAGCATCTTCGCCGACGCTCGAGACAGCGCCCGGGCGGCGCGCGTGAACATCGGTCAACGTCCGGCGAGCGCCGGCCCCGCGAGCTGGCTCGGCTGATAGGCAGCTTCGGAGCTCGAGCGCACCGGAAGTCCCCGCAGTCTTCTTGCCGCGACGCGCCCCGTGTCGAGGATCACGAGCCAGAGGATGGCGGTGAACAGCAGCGTGAGTGCCGCGTCGAGTCGCTGGTTGAAGATCAGTTGCGGTGCGACCGCGGCGCGCTCCGCAGTCAGCGTGCCCGCGGCCAGCTTCGCGGCCAGATCGGCGGCTGCGGCAATGAAGCCGATGTGCACGTCAGGGCTCGCGATCTTCTGCCACGCGGCGCTCGTGGTCACGATCGCGAGCCAGGCGAGCGGCGCCAGTGTCACGAGTGCATAGCGGGCGCGTCCGGATTTGATGAGAATTCCGCTCGCCACCGAGAGCGCGATG
>DASQYM010000056.1:0-20725 GCA_035639195.1 Steroidobacteraceae bacterium | reverse complement strand
GTCGCGAGCGTGCCCTGCACGAAGGCCTTCACGTCATCGTGCGTGATGCGGTCCTTGAATCCGTGACCGGCGACCTGCGCGAGGTTTACGCCGAGCTCGCGCGCAAAGCGCCGCACCGAGGGACTCGCGTGCGCGCGCGTGAAGCCCGGCTCATCGATCGGCGCAAGATCGCTCCGATAGGAGGTCGGGACGCCGAGCAGCGACCGCGGCGTGAGCACCGCACCGCGGGGCGCGGTGGATGATGCGGCCGCATCCGGTGCGCTCGCGGATGGCCCGCGCGACGCAGCACTGGCTGCCCCTTGCGCGCTGACAGGCGGCGCCGGAGGAGACGCGGCGCGAGCCGAGGTCGCCGCCGCCGCCGACGGCGCCGGCGAGGAGGCAGCCCGCGCTTCTGCCGCGGGTGCAGCCGCGGGCCCACGAGCCTCGCCCGGCGCGGCAGTCGCTTGGGCACCGTCTGCGCGCACGGTAGCGATGAGATCGCCGGTATTGACCGTGCCACCTTTGCTGGTGTGGATTTTTTCGACCACCCCGACTGCGGTCGAGGGGACGTCCATGGTCGCCTTGTCCGACTCGAGTGTCACGAGCGGGGTGTCGAGGGCGATCATGTCCCCCGGCTTCACGAGGACATCGATGACGGCGACATCCTTGAAGTTGCCCATATCGGGCACGCGCACTTCGACCACTCCCGCCGCAGCGTTCATGGCGTGTCCCTCAAACTTTCCAGGGCACGGGCTTGGAAGGATCGACGCCGAGTGCCGCGATGGCGCGCGCGACCGTCGCCGGGTCCACCTGCCCGTCATCGGCGAGCGCCTTGAGCGCCGCCACCGCGATGTAGTTGCGGTCCACCTCGAAATGCCGCCGCAGCGCCGCGCGCGAGTCCGAGCGGCCGAAGCCGTCGGTGCCGAGCGTCACGTATCGCCCCGGCACCCATTGACGGATCTGGTCGGGCACGGTGCGCACGTAATCGGTAGCGGCCACTGCCGCCCCCGGGTGCTTCTCGAGCAACGTGCGCACGTATGGCACACGCGGCGTCTCGGCCGGATGGAGAATGTTCCAGCGCTCGCACTCGAGAGCCTCGCGGCGCAGCTCACTGAAGCTCGTGATCGAGAACACATCGGCGGGGATGCCGTAGTCGTTCTCGAGAATCCTCGCCGCAGCGAGAGATTCGCGCAGGATCGTGCCCGAGCCCAGCAGCGTCGCGCGCACCTTGCCACGGCCGCCCGCCTGCAGCAGGTAGCCGCCGCTGATGATGCCGGCCTCGGTGCCCGCCGGGAGCGGCGGCTGCGCATAGTTCTCGTTCATCAGCGTGATGTAATAGAAGATGTTCTGCTGCTCGGCGTACATGCGGCGCATACCATCCTGAATGATCACCGCCAGCTCGTACGCGAATGCCGGGTCGTAGGCGACGCAGTTGGGCACGGTCGTTGCGACCAGCTGGCTATGACCGTCCTGGTGCTGCAGCCCCTCGCCGGCGAGCGTGGTGCGCCCGGCGGTCGCGCCGAGCAGGAAGCCGCGCGCCTGCATGTCGCCCGCTGCCCAGATGAAATCCCCGACGCGCTGCAAACCGAACATCGAGTAGAAGATGAAGAACGGCACCATGTTGATGCCGTGATTGCTGTAGGCGGTGCCGGCCGCCATCCATGAGCAGAGCGATCCCGCTTCGTTGATGCCCTCCTCCAGCATCTGTCCCTTCTTGTCCTCGCGGTAGGACATGAGCGTCTCGGCATCCTGCGGGGTGTAGAGCTGTCCCACCGAGGAGTAGATGCCGATCTGCCGGAACAGACCCTCCATGCCGAAGGTGCGTGCTTCGTCCGGGACGATCGGCACGATGTTGCGGCCGATGTTCTTGTCCTTGAGGAGAATGGTGAGGATGCGCACGAACGCCATGGTGGTGGAGATCTCGCGCTCACCGGTGCCCTCGAGCAACGCTTTGAAGCTCTCGCGCGGCGGCACCGCCAGCGCGGGCGCGCTGTGTCGCCGGCTCGGGAGAAAGCCGCCGAGCGCGGCACGCTTGCCGTGCAGGTAGCGCGCCTCCTCGGAGGCCGGATCGAACTGGCGGAACGCCAGGTTGGCGAGATCCTCGTCGCTCACCGGGATGTTGAAGCGGTCCCGGAAGGCGCGCAGCTCGTCCTCCGACAGCTTCTTCTGCTGGTGCGCCACCATCTGCCCTTCGCCGCCCTTGCCGAGGCCATAGCCCTTGACGGTCTTGGCAAGGATCACGGTGGGCTGCCCCTTGTGGCTCATGGCCGCGGCGTAGGCGGCGTACACCTTCAGCGGATCGTGCCCGCCGCGATTGAGCCGCCAGATCTCATCATCGGACATGTTGGCGACCATCGCCTTGAGCTCGGGGTACTTGCCGAAGAAATGCTCGCGCGTGTAGGCGCCGCCCTTGGCCTTGAAGTTCTGGTACTCGCCATCGACGCACTCCTCCATCACCCGGCGCAGCAGCCCCAGATTGTCGCGCGCGAGCAATGGATCCCAGCGCGAGCCCCACAGCACCTTGATGACGTTCCAGCCGGCGCCGAGGAAGGCGGCTTCGAGCTCCTGGATGATCTTGCCGTTGCCGCGCACCGGACCATCGAGGCGCTGTAGGTTGCAGTTGATGACGAAGATGAGGTTGTCGAGTCCTTCGCGCACCGGCATGGTGAGCGCGCCCATCGACTCCGGCTCGTCCATCTCGCCATCGCCGAGGAACGCCCACACCTTGCGGTCCGAGGGCTTCACCAGCCCGCGGTGCTCGAGGTAGCGGATGAAGCGGGCCTGGAAGATCGCCATCATCGGACCCAAGCCCATGGACACCGTGGGAAACTGCCAGAAGTCGGGCATCAGCCAGGGATGCGGATAAGAGGGAAGCCCGGTGCCGGGACCCCCGGTTTCCTGGCGGAAGTGCCGCAGCTGCTCCTGCGTCAGGCGTCCCTCGAGGAAGGCGCGCCCGTAGATGCCCGGAGCGGAGTGTCCCTGGATGAACAGCAGGTCGCCAGGGTGGCTGGCGGAAGGTGCGCGCCAGATGTGATTGAAGCCGACCTCGTACAGCGTCGCGGAGGAGGCGTAGCTCGAGAGGTGCCCGCCGTACTCCGCGGACTTCTTGTTGGCGAGCAGCACCATCACCAGCGCGTTCCAGCGAATGTATGCCTCGATGCGGCGCTCGAGCGCGCGGTTGCCCGGATACTCCGGCTCGCGCCCGACGGGAATGCTGTTGACGTAGGCGGTGTTGGGCTTGAACGGCAGGTAGGCGCCGTTGCGGCGCGTATAGTCGATGAGACGCTCGAGCAGGAAGTGCGCGCGCTCCGGGCCGTGGATCTTCAGCACCGAGTCGATCGATTCCAGCCATTCCCGCGTTTCGACGGGATCGAGATCCTCAAGCTTCGGCGGTTCGGTCATTGCGGAGTGCTCGCGAGCGGCGCGATCCGGGCGGCCTGCCGGCGCGGTCGCGACCGCGGTCGCGCGCGTGATGTGCCCTGTCGCGTTAGAATGCCGAATGATGGCGAGCGGCGACAGGTAAAGCAAGTGAGGTCCGCAGGCGTGCGCGTGCGCACGGAGGACCGCGCTCGCGAGCGCCGCCTGCTGCCCCATTCGCACGCTCCAGACATCGTCAGCGCTGCGCGCCTGAACGCTGATGCGCTCGACGCGGTGCTCGCCATCGTGCCCTACCCCGCCTCGGCTGCCGCCCTGCGCCGCCTTCCCGAGAGCGCGCGCTGGCGCGAGCTCCACCAGCGCGCGCCCCTACGCGCGGGCGCGGTGCGCAGCACCGTACTCGCCAACCGGCGGCATACACTTGCGGTGCTCGGTTACCTCGCGAGCGATGCGAGCGCTTTCGAGCGGCTCGCCCTCGCAGGCCGCATGCTGAAGGAAGCGGCTGCGCGCGCACCAGAGGTGATCGGCCTCGCCGCTGCCGGTCCAGCCGCGAGCGCGCGGGCGGCGCTCGAAGCTCTGCTGGCCGCGGCGCTCGCGCATGCATTCGCGCTGCCGAGTTGGCGCACCTCGGCACGGGAGGGGCGCGGCACCCGCCGAGTGATCCTGCTCAACGATGTGCAACTCGACACACGCCATAGCGCCGCGGTAGCGGACGGTACCAACCTCGCGCGCTGGCTGACCTCGCTTCCGCCCAACATGCTGGATGCCCGCGGCTACCGCCGCGCCATTGCGACGCTCGCGCGTACGCACGGACTCACGCTGCGCTGGCTCGATGAGCGCGCGCTGCGGCGCGCGGGAGCCAATGCGTTTCTTGCCGTGGCAGCGGGCAACGCCGAACGTGGCGCCGGAATCGCGCACCTGAAGTACCGCCCGGCGCGCAGTAGCCGCGCCATGCGTGCCGAGGTCGCACTCATCGGCAAGGGAATCCTGTTCGATACCGGCGGAGTCAACCTCAAAACGCACCGCTCCATGCTGGACATGCACACGGACATGGCGGGCAGCGCGGTCGCGCTCGCCACGCTCATCGCGCTCGCCCAGCTGCGCGCGCCGCTCGCAGCCGATGCCTGGCTTGCGATCACCGAGAACCGGATCGGGCCGCAGGCTTACCGCCCGCAGGAAGTGGTGCGTGCGGCGAATGGCGTGACCATCCAGGTGATCCACACCGACGCCGAAGGGCGCATGGTGCTCGCCGACACGCTGGCACTCGCCGGCCGCACCCGCCCGCGATTGATGCTCGACTTCGCCACGCTCACTGGTGCCTGCGTACATGCGCTCACCGAGCGCATGAGCGGCGTGTTCAGCAATCGCCCCGAGCTCGCAGCGGCACTCGTCGAGGCCGGGCGCACGAGCGGTGAGCGCCTGTGGAGCTTCCCATTCGAGGCCGACTACGACGCCGAGCTCGAGAGCAAGGTGGCGGATGTCGTGCAGTGTGCGCCGGATGGCAAGGGCGACCACATCCTCGCGACACGTTTCCTCTCACGCTTCGTGCCGGAAGGCACACCCTGGGCTCACATCGATCTTTCCTCGGCCACGCGCAGCGGTGGGCTTGCGCATATCCCGAGTGATGTCACCGGTTTCGGGGTGCGGCTTGCGCTCGAGCTGCTGCTGAAGCAGAAGGTCACGCAGAAGCTGGAGCCTTCGGCTTGAGCCCGCTCGTCATGCGCCGGCCGGACGATTGGCATCTGCACCTGCGCGACGGTGCGGCACTCGCTGCAGTGCTGCCCTTCAGCGCCGCCCGCTTTGCACGCGCCATCGTCATGCCGAACCTGAGCCCACCGGTGACCACCGCTGCGGCGGCCCGCGCCTACCGCGGGCGCATCGTGGCTGCCCTTCCCGCGGGGGCGAAGTTCGAACCACTGATGACGCTGTACCTCACCGATCGAACGGAAGTGGAGGAGATCGCGCGTGCCAAGCAGGCAGGCGTAGTCGGCTGCAAGCTCTACCCGGCAGGCGCCACGACGCACTCGGACGCAGGAGTGACCGATGTGCGCCGCCTCGATGCGGTGTTCGAGCACATGACGGTAGCGGGACTCGTGCTGCAGGTGCACGGTGAGGTGACCGACCCGGCGGTCGATGTCTTCGAGCGCGAAGTTCGCTTCATCGATACGGTGCTCGCGCCGCTCGCTGCGCGTCATGCGCGGCTGCGCATCGTGTTCGAGCACATCACCACGCGCGCGGCCCTCGAGTTCGTGCTAAGCGCGCGCGAAGGCATCGCGGCCACGATCACGCCACAACACCTGCTCATGAACCGCAATGCGCTGTTCGCCGGGGGACTGCGGCCACACCACTACTGTCTGCCGGTACTCAAGGCGGAAGAGCATCGCGTCGCACTGCTCGCGGCGGTGGCGCGCGGCAGCCCGCGATTGTTTCTCGGCACCGACAGCGCGCCGCACGCTCGAACCGCAAAGGAGTCGGCCTGCGCCTGCGCCGGTATCTTCTCGGCGCACGCTGGCATCGAGCTGTACGCCGAAGCCTTTGCGGCAGCGGGCGCACTCGGAAAGCTCGAGTCGTTCGCTTCCGACTATGGTGCGGACTTCTACGGCTTGCCGCGCAATCCGGACACGATCACTCTAGTTCCCGAGCCCTGGGAGGTGCCGGCAGGCTATCCTTTCGACACCGGGGAGCTCGTGCCGTTGCGGGCCGGAGAGCGCATCGCCTGGCGGCTCGGCGTCTGAGGCGATTCTTCTTCACAAGCATTTGCTCTTCAGAAGCATTTCATGAGTGACGCGCTGCCCATCCCAGTGCCGAGTGCGGACCCCGCCGCCGTAGCGCTCATGTCACGGCGCTTTCGGGGCTACCTGCCGGTGGCAATCGATGTGGAGACCGGCGGCTTCAACGTGACCACGCACGCTCTGCTCGAGATCGCGGTGGTGCTCATCGACATGGATGGCGAGGGCGCGCTGCGACGCGGCGCAACGCACGACTTCCACGTGCGGCCCTTCGATGGCGCGCGGCTCGATCCGGCGTCGCTCGCGATTACGGGAATCGATCCATGGCATCCGCTGCGCCCGGCGCTGCCCGAGCGCGATGCGCTGCAGCGGCTGTTCCGCGAGGTGCGTCACGCTGTGCGCGCCTACAACTGCCGCCGTGCGATCCTCGTCGGTCACAACGCCGCCTTCGATCTCGCCTGCATCAACGCCGCGGTGGCGCGCGCTGAAGTGAAACGCAATCCCTTTCACCCCTTCTCCTGCTTCGATACCGCCACGCTTGCCGGCGCCGCGCTCGGCCAGACCGTGCTCGCCAGGGCGATCACGGTTGCCGGACTCGAATGGGACGCAGATCGCGCGCACAGTGCACGTTACGATGCGGAGCGCAGCGCGGACCTCTTCTGCCTGGTGTGCAACCGCCTGCGTGACAGCCACCGCACCGCCGAGGAACGCGCGCGCGCGCTCGGCTGGGTGAGCGAGGGAGCGGAGCTTGCAGGCGAGGACCCGGCCCTCGATGAGATTTGACTTGAGCACCCCGAGACGGGGGTGCGAGCCGCCTGTTACTTCGCGGCGCCGGCTTCGGTAAGCAGCTTGCGCAGCTCGCCGTTGCGGTACATCTCGAGCGCAATGTCGCAGCCACCCACGAGCTCACCCTTGACGTACAGCTGCGGATAGGTCGGCCAGTTGGAGTAGCGCTTCAGCGCCTCGCGCAGCTCGGGCTCTTCGAAGATGTTGACGTGCCTGAACTCAGCCCCGAGCGCGCGCAGCGCGGCGACCGTCTGCGCCGAGAATCCGCATTGCGGAAAATCGGGGGTGCCCTTCATGAACAGCACCACAGGGCTCGAGGCCAATTCCGACTTGATTTGCTCCACCACATCCACGTCCATCTCGATTACCTCGTAAGTTTGCGCCGCTCGGCGAGCACGGCTAGCAGCTTCCATTGCTCCGCCGCGCTCATCGACATCCACCTGCCGATCTCATCCCCGGTTCGCAGGCAGCCGACACAATAGCCACGCCCATCGAGGGAGCAGACGTTGATGCACGGGGACGGCGGAGGCTCCGCTGGCTCCGTCGGTGTCGGCGCGGGCTCGGGCCGCATGGCTTGCATCATTCGAGCGCCCGTCACGGCGCCGTTCGCCGTGGCGTCAGCATGCGTTGAATTATGGGGGTGCCTCGCCTATTCTTCAAACGCTTGCTGGCTCCTCGCTCCCATAGAAACAAGAACTTGGAGATCTAAAGCCATGAATCTTCTGAACAACCACCGCTACACGTTGATCGTCGGCATCGTCGTCGCCGTGGTGCTTGCGCTTCTGATCGGCGGGCCGCAATTCAACCAGTTGGGTCTGGCACGCTGGTTCCACATCGTAGCAGGGGTCTTCTGGATCGGCTTGCTCTACTACTTCAACGTCGCCCAGACGCCGGCCCTCGCCGACGCGGCAGCCGACAAGGGCGGCCCAGGAGGGGCCGGCATCACCAAATACGTCGCCCCGCGTGCGCTCTTCTGGTTCCGCTGGGGCGCCGTCGCCACGTGGATCGGCGGAGCGTGGCTGCTCGGATCGAGCATTGTCTCGGCGTTCACCTTCGGCGCGGTCGCCGATCCGGCTGGCCATACGGCGTATTACCTGCGGACGATCGGTACCGGCGCCTGGCTCGGCACCATCATGCTGTTCAACGTGTGGGTCCTGATCTGGCCGAATCAGAAGAAGATCCTCGGCATAGTCACGGCTACGGATGAGCAGAAAGCCCACGCGCGTAAGACTGCAGGCATGGCGTCACGCGTCAACTTCCTGCTATCGATCCCAATGATCATGTGCATGGCCGGGGCGACTCACGGTCTGCCGTTCATGGGTCGCTGAAGCCTAGCGCGGCCGGTGCCCGAGCTTCCCGCCGATCTCGCCAACCAGGTCGAAGCCGCGCTGCGCGAGGACCTCGGCGCTGGCGATGTGACGGCGAGGCTCGTGCCGGCAGCGCAGCGCGTCCATGGCAGCGTCATTACGCGCGAGCCGGCGGTGCTGTGCGGACGAGCCTGGGTGGATGAGACCTTCCGGCAGCTCGACCCGAAGGTGCAGCTCACCTGGCGCGCCGCCGACGGCGAGCGCGTTGCGGCAGAGCAAGTCATCTTCGCCATTGCCGGGCCTGCACGCCCCGTGCTCAGCGGTGAGCGCACCGCGCTCAACTTCCTCCAGTTGCTTTCCGGAACGGCAACGACCACGCGCCGCTTCGTCGATGCGGTCGCCGGCACGCGCTGCCAGATTCTCGATACGCGCAAGACCGTGCCGGGCCTGCGCACCGCGCAGAAGTACGCGGTGCGCTGCGGCGGTGCGCGCAACCACCGCATGGGACTCTTCGATCAAGTGCTCATCAAGGAAAATCACATTGCGGCTGCCGGCTCGCTCACGGGCGCGATCGCGGCGGCGCGGCAGGATGCCGCCGGCATCGCGATCGAGGTCGAAGTCGAAACGCTCGGCGAGCTGCAGGAGGCGCTCAACGCACGCCCCGACATCATCATGCTCGATGAGTTCTCGCTCGAAGACCTGCGCATGGCGGTCGAGCTCAACCGCGCACACGGCGCACTCGCCAAGCTCGAAGTCTCGGGCAGCGTGTCGCTCGAGGCGGTACGCGCTATCGCCGAGACTGGAGTCGATTACATCTCGATAGGTGCCCTCACCAAGCACGTGCGCGCCATCGATCTATCGATGCGGCTCGATTTCAGCGGCGGGTAGCGTTGCGCCGCGGGCATCCGGCGGCGAGACGTCGACTCAGGGCTTGAGTGCGCTGACCACCCAGATCGCCCCCGGCAGCGGGACGCGATCACCTTCCTGATATTTCGCCAGCGCCGCGCGGATCGATTCGGCCGCAGCAACGCGCACGGCAGGCGGCTGACCATCGACTGCCCGGCTCGCCGGCCCGATGCCGAGAGCCGTCTCGACCGCGCGGTCGAGGCCCTGACCCTCCGCAAGATCGATGGACAGTTCGATCGGTTCGAGAGCGATAGCGCTGAATCCGGCCCGCTCGAGGATGCGCCGCACGCGCTGCTCGGAGGCGAAGGAGTATGGTCCGGGGTCTTCGGGTCCCATTGGAGCCAGAGGCGGAACGTGCCGGTACGCTTCCTGCAGCGGCAGCATCTGCCACGGGTTCTGACGCGGCTCGCGCCAGCAGGCGAACACCATGCGGGCACCTGGACGCAAGCCAGCTCGCATGTTGCCGAACGCCGCTACCGGGTCGGCAAAGAACATGACCCCAAAGCGCGAGCAGAGCAGCTCCGCCTCGCCCGGCTCAAATGGATAGGTTGCGGCGTCGCCGAGTGCGAACTGCAGCCGGAGTCCTGGCGGTGCCAGCTCGCGCGCCCGCTCGAGGAGAGGGGCATAGACATCCACTGCGAGCACACGGCCGCTCGGTGCCACCCGCTGGGCGAGTGCGATCGAGATCGCGCCGGATCCGCAGCCGATGTCGAGTACCGCCTCGCCGATGCGTGCAGCCGCGCGGTCGAGGAGCACCTCGGCAACCGGTGCCAAGAGCGAATCATGCAGCCGCTGATGAGCGAGCCAGCGCTGTCCGCCAGTACCCTTCCAGTAGGCAATGTCGCCCACGTTGCGGTCTGCCGGGCTGGGGAGCGTCATGAGGAAATCATACGCCCGGGGTCACGCGGAGAAGATGAGTGCGCTTTCGGGAGCACGCTGCTGCCTTTCAGCGGAGCTGCTGCCTTTCAGCGGAGCTGCTGCGCTTCAGGCGACCGCGGATTTCAGCACGCGCTGCGGCTGCGCGACGCCGTAGCCCTGCGCATAGTCGACGCCGAGGCTGGTGAGCATCTGGATGATCTCGGCGTTCTCGGCGAATTCCGCGATGGTCTGCTTGCCGGTGAGGTGGCCGATCTCGTTGATCGACCGCACCATCTCGCGGTCGATCGGATCGCGCAGGATCTCCCTCACGAAGCTGCCGTCGATCTTGAGGTAATCGACCGGGAAGTGCTTGAGGTAACCGAACGAGGAGAGCCCGGTGCCGAAGTCATCGAGCGCGAATTTGCAGCCGAGCTCCTTCAGCGCCTGAATGAAGCGGTTGGCCTGCGAGAAGCTCGCCACCGCGGCGGTCTCGGTGATCTCGAAGCATATCTTCGAGGCATCGAGCCCGCTCTTGTGGAACTGATCGATCACGAACGGCAGGAACTTGTCGTCCCCGAGGCTCTGTCCGGAGAGATTGATCGAGCACTGCAACAGCTTCTCGCGCTCATCCGCCTCCGACACGAGCCAGCGGAAGGCATTCTCGATCACCCAGCGGTCGATCGCCGGGGTGATGCCGTAGCGCTCGGCGGCGGCGATGAAGTCATTCGGCGCGACTATGCGGCCGGTCTCATCCTTCAGGCGCAACAGCAGTTCGTAATGCGCACCGCTCTCGGCGCGTTGCAGCGGCTGGATGGCCATGCGGAACAGCTCGAAGCGGCCCTCTTCCAGCGCCGCGTTGATGCGCGCCGCCCACTGCATCTCGCGCCGCCGCCGCATGAGCTCGATGTCGTTCTCGGCAAAGCTGTGGACGCGATTGCGGCCGCTCTCCTTGGCGGCAGCGCAGGCCGAATCGGCGGCCGACAGGATCGAGGCTACGTCCTCGTTGTCGGCGGTGATCGGCACGACGCCGATGCTCGCGCCGAGGCGGAACACGCGATCTTCCCAGGTGAAGCGGAAGTTGCGCACGCCCTCGCGCAGCGTTTCCGCAGTGCGCATCGCCTCATCGAGCGAGCAGCTCTCGAGCAGAATGCCGAACTCGTCCCCGCCGAGCCGCGAGAGAGTATCGCGCCAGCGCACCTTCGATTTGAGCAGTGCGCCCACCTGTCCGAGCAGCGCGTCGCCGGCAGAATGGCCACAGGTGTCGTTCACGATCTTGAACTGGTCGATGTCGAGGTAGCAGAGTGCGTAGGAGGCCTCGCGCGCTTTGGCGCTCTTCAGCGCACGCTCGAGGCGGCTCTCGAACTCCCGCCGGTTCACGAGTCCGGTGAGCAAATCGTGGCTCGCGTGGTAGGAGAGCCGGCGATTGAGCTCGCGCGACTCGCTCACATCGTGGAACACGAGCACACCCCCTGCCACGTGCCCCGATCCGTCGCGGATCGGTGCCGCGGTGCTCTCGACATAGAGCTCGTTGCCGTCGCGCCTGATGAGCAGCATCGGGCGCACCGACTTGATGGGGCGGATGCGGCGGATGGACACGGAGAGGGGATTCTCGAGCGGCTCACAGGTCTCTTCGTGGAAGGCACGGAAGATCTCCTCGACCGGCCGCCCCATTGCGTCCTCGAGCCGCCAGCCGGTGAGCTCTTCCGCAACCGGGTTGATGTAGTCGATGGTGGATGAGGCGTCGGTGGTGATGACGCCATCGCCGATCGACTGCAGCGTGATCTGCGCGCTTTCCTTCTCGCGGAACAGCGCCTCCTCGTAGAGCTTGCGCTCGGTGATATCGAGCTCCACCCCCACGAGTCGCAGCAGCCGCCCGTGCTTGTCGACCCGGGCGGTGGCACGGCTGATGACCCAGCGCCACTCGCCATTGCGGTGGCGCATGCGATGCGTGCTCTCGAAAATCGGTGTCTTGCCGGCGACGTGGTCGCGGATCGCAGACTGCACGCGCGCCAGGTCATCCGGATGCACGAGACTGCGCCAGTCGGGCGAGCCGCGCATGTCGTCGTCGCCGTAGCCGAGCATCGCCTTCCAGCGCGGCGAGAAGTACACCTCGTTGCTCTCGACGTCGAAGTCCCACAGGCCATCATTGGCCGCCGCCTGGAAGAGATTGGTGCGCTCCTCGAGTTTGGCGAGGCGCGCCTCGGTGCGGATGCGCTCGAGCCCGGTGGCGAGGCTGGTGCCGATGAGCTTCATCAGCAGCTGCAAGTTGACATCCCACGCTCCGCGCGGCAGCGCATGGGCGAGCGCAAGGAATCCGGCGGGCCTGCCCTGCGCCGACAGCGCGACGAGCAGCGCCGAGCCGATGTGAAGCTCGGCGAGCTTCGCGGCCTCGGCCTGCTGGTCCCTGCGCGGGGCGCTGCTATCGCGGAGCTCCGAGAGCCGCAGGTGCTCGATACGACCCTTCAGCCAGGGAAAGGCATCGAGGCTCGTGCCGGTGAGCCCCTCGGGACGACACTGCGCGAAGGCACTGCGCGCAAGCTGCACATCGACGAAGGTGCTGTCCTCGGGACTGAGTGCGGCGAGAAAGGCACAGTCGGCGCCTGTTGCACCGCGCAATAGCTCGAGGTTGCGCCGCACGCAGTCTTCCATGCCCTCGCGGCGCATGTTCTGGAAGTCCACCGCGATCTTGGTGCAAACGACATCGATGCCGACGAAGGGCTTGGCGGACCTCCCGGTCCAGGCGTCAGCCGAGAGAATGTCGGACGCGGTGAAGTCCGCCGGCTTTTCCGGCGGCGGAGTCGTCATTGACCTCAGACCTCCCCACCAACCCGAGGAAGCGAGCCTAGTCAATTGTTCGCGCTGTGACGTGACGCTCTGTCACGAACTGAGCAATCAGCGCAGTGGCTGCTTTCCAAGTAGTTGCGGGGGATTCTCGCACACTGACTGAGGAACACAAGCTAAGACACTGTTCGCTCAGCTATTCGTGAGTTAACAGAATATCCGCGGTTCGCAACGCTCCAGCCTGTGACACTTCAGCGTGTGACACCCCAGGCTGTGACACTCCCAAGAGTGGCACACCTGCGCCAGGCTGTGACTTCAGCGGACCTCGCGCAGCGCCTCCTGTGCTACGCCAAAAAGCCGTGTGAGTTCCTCCTCCATCTGGCGCTGCAGGCGCTCCAGGGTGGGCCCATCGGTCACACGCGGCACATAGCACGGGCGCCCAATCGCGATCGCGATCCGCGCAAAGGGCATCGGGATCACGAACCGATCCCACTTGATGAGCCAGGCACGCGAAGCGGCGTACGAGAGCGGCAGGATGGGCCGTCCCGACATCTGCGCAAGCAGCAGCGCTCCGGGCTTGAACTTGAAGCGCGGGCCCCGTGGACCATCGGGCGTGATGACCGGGGAGATGTTGTCCCGCACCAGAGCCTGGTAATAATCGCGCAGCGCCCGTGCTCCGGTGTGCGTGGATGAGCCTCGAATCACGGCGCCCCCGAAGCGGCGCACCATCATGGCGCCGAGCTCCCCATCCACCGAGGGACTGATGAGCCACCCGGGGGTGAGCCCGCGTTGCTCGATGAGGAACTTCCCGCAGTAAAGTTGATGCTGGTGCCAGTAGCACGGCACGAGCGAGGGCGCGCGCGCAAGCGCTTCCTCGAGATGCTCGCGGCCCTCGATGTGCACCACGCGGCACAGCCGCCACCACGCGCGGATGAGGCCGATGGCGAGCGGCACCGCGATCGCGTAGAGCAGACGCCGTGCCGGCGTCATGCGCCGTCCGGAGCGCGTGGTGGTGCGATAGAGCGTATTGCGCAAACCACCGCCGTCGTTGGCGCTCATGAGCCAAATAACTCCGCGAGCGCGATCGCGTGCGCCTCGACCTCGTGCACTTCGACACTGGATACGACGCACGCGCAGGCGCCCTCGAAACCCTCGAGCCGCCGCACGTGCCAGATTGCCCCGCGCCAGCGCAAGCGATCGGCATGTATGGCAAGGGCCTCGACCTCTTTCAGTGCACGCAGGCCTTGCCCGCTCGCCTTGAGTGCCGCTTCCCGCACCACCCAGTCAGCGATGCGCGGCTCGGTACCCATCTCGAGATCGAGTCCGACTCGCCCGCGCGCGAGCGCGCCACAGGCGACCCACGGGCCGGCGTGCGAAATGCTGAAATCCGCGCTGGCCCCTTGCCAGCGCGCGGTGCGCGCGCGTGCCTGCGGTGACTCACCGGCTGCGAGTGCGGCGGGCGCTGCGAGGCGCGGCTTCTCCCCCTGCTCGAACACGATCTCGCCTGGCTCGACGATGCGGCCGAGAAGCTCTCGCAGCGCACGCAGCGCGAGCGCAATCCCGGCGAGGCTCGCACGGCTCTCGCTTCGCATCGGGTGCAGTGCGAGACGCCGCGCATAAGGAAGACGCCGCGCGAACGTGTTCGCCGCCTCTGGCCGCCACTGACCGCGCAGGTCGGTCTGATATAAGATTAAATTTTGGCTTTCAATAGCTTGCATGATGTCCGCCGCACCCGAGAACCGCACTCCCCCCGAGGCTGAGCTGCAATTCGACGTCGGCTCCACGGACGACTCCCTGGAGCGGATGATCGAGCTGTTCGCACGTCACGGGGATACCTATCGGGTGTACGTGCCGGCTCGGCGATCTTATACCTATGTCATCCACCACCCGGACGATGTGAAGCGGGTGCTGGTCTCCAACCATCGCAACTACACCAAGGGCGTGGGGCTCGACCGCGTCAAGATCCTGCTCGGCAAGGGCATCATGACCAGCGAGGGGGAGCTGTGGAAGCGCCAGCGCTACATGATGCAACCGCTCTTCCACCGTCGCGTCATCACCACCTTCGCCGAGGTTATTGCACAGGCGAATGACCGCTGGATTGCGCGCTGGGAGGCGCTCGCCCGGAGCGGCGAGGCCATCAATCTCACCGACGAGATGAGCGAGCTCACGCTCGAGATCGTGCTGCGCTCGATCTTCGGGCGCGACCTCGATCGCCTCTCCCAGCAGCTCGGCGGCAACCCCTTCGAGGTGGTCACCCGGGAGCAGTCGCGCGATCTGCAGTTCGCCTACAAATTCCGCTCGCTCACCAAGCTCGTGGCCGCGCTCATTGCGCACCGGCGTGCAACCGAGGAAGAGCACCTCGACTACGTGGCGATGCTCATGAACGCCCGTGACAAGGAAAGCGGCGCGCCCATGGGCGATCGCGAGCTGATCGATGAGATCATGACGCTGGTGGTCGCCGGACATGAGACCACCGCGAGTGGACTCAACTGGACCTGGTACCTGCTCTCGCAACATCCGCAGGTCGAATCACGGCTGCATGCCGAGATCGACGCGGCTGCGGACCTGCCGGTGCCCTCCCTGACGGAAATGGAGGGATTGCGCTACACGCGGCAGGTAATCGACGAGGCGCTGCGCCTTTATCCCCCGGGCTGGGTGCTCTCGCGACGCACGATCGATGCCGATGAGCTCGGTGGGTACCCGGTACCTGCGGGCACCAACGTGCTTTTGCCGCTCTACCTGCTGCACCGTCACCCGCATTTCTGGAAAAACCCGGACACCTTCGACCCGGAGCGCTTCGCGCCTGAGCAGGAAAGCGAGCGGCCGCGCTTCGCCTATATGCCCTTCGCCGCCGGCCCGCGCCACTGCATCGGTGAGACTTTTGCCCTGTACGAGATGCTCGTGCACCTCTACAAGGTCGCGCGCCGCTACCGCCTGCGCTATGTGCCTGACAAGCCGCTCGAGCTCGAGGCGCAGATCAATCTCCGCACCCGTCATCCGCTGCACATGAGGCTGGAAGCCCGGTGAATCCCAAAGCCACGACCCTCACGGAGCTCATCGAGAACAACCGCAGCTTCGAGCGCACTCTGACTTACCTGGAGGGTGAGAACGATGTCCGCGAGGTGTCCTTCGCCGAGCTGTACGAGCGCGCGCTCGGCATCCTGTACCACCTGCAGCAACTCGGTGCGCGACGCGGCGACAAGCTGATCCTGTTTCTCGGCAACAACGAGCAGTTCATCGACGTCTTCTGGGCAGCGATCCTGGGCGGCATCGTTCCGGTACCTGTCGCGCTCGGCATCAGCGACGAGCACCGCCACAAGCTGCTGCGGATCGCGCGCCGCCTGGGAAAGCCCTTTCTCTATACCGAACGCCGCTCGCTCGAGCGCATAGGCGCTTTCGCCGCGCAGGCGGGCGAGCAGGATGTCTTCGAACCGCTGCGCGCGCGCACCTTCCTCGTCGACAACCTCGATGACATCTCGCGCGCCGGCAGTGTGCAGCGCGTTGGCACGGACGATATTGCCTTCATTCAGTTTTCTTCCGGGTCGACGAGCGATCCGAAAGGCGTGGTGCTCACGCACGGCAACATTCTCGCCAACGTTCGTGGGGCGACCGAGGCGGCCGGCTTCACGCAGGACGACGTGAGCCTCTCGTGGATGCCACTCACTCACGACATGGGGCTGATCGGCTTTCACCTCGTCATGTTCGCGAACCGCGTGCACGCGCACCTCATGCCGACCGAGCTTTTCATTCGGCGGCCGCTGCTATGGCTCAGCCTCGCTGCGCGTGTGCGCGCGACGATCCTGTGCTCGCCGAACTTCGGCTACAAGCACTACCTGAAGGTGCTCGGCGACCGTCCGGTGGCCGGTCTCGACCTATCGGCCGTGCGGTTGATTTTCAACGGCGCCGAGCCGATCTCCGTGGAGCTGTGCAACGAGTTCCTGACGCGCCTCGCACCGGCGAAGCTCGCGCGCACCGCGATGTACCCGGTCTACGGCCTCGCGGAGGCTTCGCTCGCAGTCAGCTTCCCGGAGGTGGGTGCGCCGCTGAGGGTCCTCACACTCAACCGCCACCAGATGAATGCGGGGAGCACCGTGCAGCCTGTCGCGGCGAGCGACCGCGATGCCGTGCAGCTCGTCTCCGAGGGACGGGCGATCCCGTATTGCCAGGTGCGCATCGCCGACGATGAGGATGGTGAGCTTCCCTCCGATCGCATCGGCCACGTACACATCCGGGGCGACAACGTGACCCGCGGCTATTACGAGGACCCGCCGGCGAATGCTGCCGCCTTCACCGCCGATCGGTGGTTGCGCACCGGCGACCTCGGCCTCTTCCACGAGGGCAAGCTCTACATCTCCGGGCGCGCCAAAGAGATCATCTTCGTGAACGGCCAGAACTACTACCCGCACGATCTCGAGGCCATTGCGCAACGCGCGTCCGGTCTCGAGCTCGGCAAGGTGGTGGCGGCCGGTGTGCGCCCGCGTAACGCGGAGATCGAGCAGCTCGTGGTGTTCGTGCTCCATCGCGGCTCGCTCGAGGATTTCCTGCCCCTCGCCCGGCTGGTCTCGCGGCTCATCAACGAGCAGACCGGGCTCGAGGTGGCCGAGGCCGTGCCGGTCAAGCGCATTCCGAAGACCACGAGCGGCAAGATCCAACGGCACCTGCTCGAGGAGAGCTACGCCGAGGGGGAGTTCGATGCCGAGCTGCGCGAGCTCGCGGCGCTGCGCGCCTCGCACCAGGGTCCCGAGGTCGGCTCGCGCACGGCGATCGAGGACAAGCTGAAGACCATCTGCGACGCCGCGCTCGAGGGCAAGCGGGTCGATATCCACGACAACCTGTTCGAGATCGGTGCGAGCTCGCTCAAGCTCATCGAGATCCACGAGCAGATCGACCGGGAATACCCCGGCAAGGTGGACCTGACGGAGCTGTTCGACTTTCCGACCATCGCCGAGCTGGCGCAGCACCTGCAAAGCAAGCTCGCCCAAGCCTAGCCCGCAGCTTATAATCTCCGCCCCATGGAATTGACTGCCCCGCCGGGTGCCCCCGGCGCGAACGGTTGCGAGCGGCGCCTCACCGAGTGCGGCATACGTCCCACCGCCCAGCGTGTACGAATTGCAGCGCTGCTGCTATCGGCTCCGCAGCACCTCTCGGCCGAGCAGATTCTGGCGCAGCTGCGCGCGCTCGGGGCGCGTGTGTCCAAGGCCACGGTCTACAACACGCTCAATCTCTTTGCTACTCACGGCCTGATCCGTCAGCTCTCGTTAGATGGTTCGCGCGCCTGGTTCGACTCGAACGTCGATCCGCACTACCACTTCCATGACCTCGAGACCGGCGCTCTGATCGATGTGCCTGTGCCAGCGGTGGAGTTCAGCCGGCTTCCCCCCGCGCCGCCTGGGACCGAGGTGGCGGGCATCGACCTGGTGATCCGGCTACGTAGAAAAATGTAGAATGCCGGGCTTTTCGTGGCGGGGCCGGGATAGCTCAGTTGGTAGAGCAGCGCATTCGTAATGCGCGGGTCGTAGGTTCGAGTCCTATTCCCGGCACCAACATTATCTGACTACCGCCGGAAGCCTGGAAAAGGGCTTCCGCGCCGGTAGCGATCTTCGCCACCAGGTGCTCGCGGCCCTGGCTCGGTGCCACGCGGATCTCCTGGCCGACGAGATCGCGCACGATTGCCCTGGCCCGGTTCACGTCCTTGCCGAGCGCCGCCTCCAGGTCGCGCACCATGCGGCGATACCGCTCGGCCACACGGGCGGGAAGGTCGTTCAGATCGAGCGTCGCTGCGCAGTCGCGCAGACCCTTCAGGTCAGTAGCACTTCTGTGGCTGATTGGCGTTGCTCTCGCCACGGTTGCGCAATGCAGGAGCGGACTCACTGACTCGCTACTGACCGTGTCGTAAATAAGCCATTTGGAGAGTGGCGGTCCCGAGGCCATGCCGCGCAGAGTGCCGAAAAGCCTTCACTGAAGAAACGACAGCAAGTGCAGTAATTGCCTCTTCAGTTTCGGAACTTCAATCTATGCTCGATCGCGCATGCTCAGATTCTGTACGGGGTGCTGTAGGAGAGCTGATCGAGCGCGCACAGCGAAAGCCAAGGTCCGCAGTGGTCGAGTTTCGCTTCAAGGACTCCAGCACGGCGAGCCGCAGAATCATTGGGTAGTTTTCCGGGTCGCTAACCGAGAGGGCCGCCGCCCCGCAGGACATGGCGGTGTCGCCGGGACCCATCGCCATTCCAGCGTGCTCGGAGTGCCCGCGCGGCGCAAACAGCGTGTCGAAGTCTTCCACCCACTCCCACACGACTCCCTGCAGGTCGTGTATCCCGTAGAGATTGGATGCCTTGAGTCCCACGGCCGGCAGAGGAGATCCCGGAGAACGGCTGAGAATTGCGAGGATTGTCTGCCGCCACATAGGATCGTGCCGCGCATCCGCAACATGTTCATCAGCGGCCGCCGCGAATTCCCATTCTATCCAGATGGGCAAACGTGCCTCGCGCGAATGACAGTACGCGCGCGCGGCAAACCAGCTCACGCGCGTCACAGGCTGATCGGGGCGAGCCTGCGGGCCCAGCTCGAGCGGTCGATACCAGTGCTGCAGGTAGCCGCTGTCAGCCAGCGTTGCCGGCACCTGACCGCGCTGCCATTCGGGATGGGTACGCACGAAGTCCAAGTATTCGCCGTTGGTAACTGGGATGCGCTGCAACGCAAAGGCCTCGATGCGCGAAGCCGAGCCGGCAGCTCCTTCCGGTAGGACGGAGCGAAATTCCCCGCCGGGGACGGGGGCATACACCTCAGCCGAGCTGGAGCGCGAGGCAGCTTCTGCAGCAGTGACCTTGGGCAGCCAAACTGCGAGTGCCACGCCCAAGAGCGTCAGGCCGAGTTTTGCAGAAGGTATTGCGAGCATGGACAGCCCCCGGCGGGACCTGCCCGCCTACCGGATGGTCACCGCTTGAGCGGGCGAATCATCGTTGGAAAAAAAGGAACTCCATCGAGTCCGGTCCAAACGTTTCAAAAGGGTGCTGCGCGCGCTCTTTCTCATCGCCGCCGCGAGAGTCGGCCGCCGCGCAGTACCTGTGGCAGCCCCAGCAACTGCGGTCCGGATGTGCAGGGTGTGTTCGTATACTGTCGGAGCATCTTTGGCTAAGTACGAGCTTTCGTATCGCAGCAGCAGTGCAGCGTCTTCCTCGATTCACGCAAGCGCAATACGTGCTTCCCGAAGCGGTTCAGTAGGTGTCCGCGCTTGCACCAGTCCTCACCACCATGCACCTGTCTCCCACCCCCATTACGGCAGGTACGTACACGGGTGTGGGAGGCCACGTATGTGCATTCGCGCGACTATGCGTACCCTCAAAACAGTAAGGTCTAATCGAAGGCTGCCGCTGTGCTGACTGGTCCCGACATACCTGCACATGAGATTGAGGCAATGGTTCGCGAGCACCTGCAGCAGGGCCGGCTGCCGAGGTTGATTAATCCGTACGTGAAAGCCGGCTACGGCGGCGTTGGTGCAAATTGCGAGGTATGCGGGCGCGAAATTCAGAAACACGACGCCGGATACGAAGTACCGAACGTTAACGGACCCCCATTCCTTTTCCATCTCCGTTGTCACCATGCGTGGCAGGCGGAATGCGTGAGGCTTCAGAAAGAAGCAGTGACCTCACGCGCGGGACCAACCTGACCGAGGCGGCGAGCTGTATCTTGCTGTCCACGCATATGCACGGTGGGCTCGATGTGGGGCACCTTCTATTGGCAAAAGCACCGAGTTGATCGTGCTGAAGCGCAACGAGGGCGAGCCTCCTGACGACTACGGGGATGTCATCCTCCATGCGAGCATGCCGCGAGAGGCAGCGTCCTGGGTATCTCCGGCGTCCTGATCGTCTTTATGGCGGCCCGTTTGTAAGGGCTGGCCCGCAGAGCTGCCGAGCCGCGACATATAGCCGGCGAGGCCCACCAGTTCCTCCATGTGGGCGCTCTCGAGGAGCTTTATGTGTTGCGCGCGCATGTTCGGTCTGCGAC
>DASQYM010000055.1:0-4930 GCA_035639195.1 Steroidobacteraceae bacterium | reverse complement strand
CGCCACCGGGACAGCTGCCCAGCAGCTTGCCGGCGTCCAGTGCGGCGAACAGACTAATGCTGCCGTCGGGCGCGATTTCGACGATGGTCGTGCCGGTGCCCTGGAAGTTACCTGAGTTGTTGAAGTTGCTCACCAGGATATTGCCCGCGCGAAGCGTGCCGATCGTTCTCTTGACCTGCGCTACACCATAAGGATTGACATCGCCGTTCGCCGGAACGGTCGAGGCGATCGTCTTGATCTTGCTCAGCGCCGGCAGCACGGCTTGATCATCGCCAGCCAGCGCTGGCGTAGCAGAGGACAGCAACAGCAAACCCAGCAAACCCGGTAAGACACCGGCGAGCCGCAGTGTTTGGTTCTCGAGGACGTTCATGTGTTTCCCTCCTGGTTGCGTGGCCACAAGGTGTAACGCGCGCCCCCGTTGCGGTGGGGTGAGTCTCGAGTTGGAGTTGGCGGGTTCTCGTGGTGCGCCACAGAGGCGTTCCCACGCGGTCAGTTCGGACGCGTCGAATTACTGCGGCGCGTCAGGCTGCTGCGGCGTGCCTTCGCCCAATGCAGCCAGGAGCAAACGCGCAAACTGCGGTCCCTTGCCTGCCTCTTCGTGCTTGAAATAAACGTAAACGTCGCTGCAGCCGGTCGTGTGGGCGCGGATGAGCGCGGCCCAGCGCTGCAGGTCCTCGGGCGTATATCCCTCATCCCGCAGCCGGAAATAGCCATAGCTTGCGGTGATCTCGAGCGGTGTCGAGAACTTTTCGCTGTCGGCAACGCACAGGGCGAGCTCGCGCGCTCGCAGGCGCGCGAACACCTCCGCATCCATCCAGGAGCCATGACGGAACTCGAATGCGGCGCGAGTGCCCTGCGGTATCTGCGCGAGGAACGCATCGAGCAGTGTCAGATCGCGGCGCAGGTAAGGGGGCAGCTGGAAGAGCAGCACGCCGAGCTTCGGGCCGAGCGTGGCGCTCACGCGCAGGAAGTACTCGAGCAGCTCGCCGCAGTCCTTGAGCTTGGCGATGTGAGTGATGCGCTTGGGCGCCTTGAGCGTCAGGCGAAAGCCCGGCGGAGTATCGCGGTCCCAGCCGGCGAGGATCTTGGTGTTCGGTACGCGATAGAAGGTGTAGTTGATCTCCACCGTGGTGAAGCGCTGCGCGTAAAAGCCCAGCATCTGCGTTGCCGGCAGCTTCTCCGGATAGAAACTGCCCTTCCACTCGGGGTAGTTGTAGCCGGAGGTTCCAACCCAGGTAGGCATCGGCCCGCCGGCCGCTCAGCGCAGATCAGCGCTCACCAGGCGCCGATACTGACCCAGGTGGCGGATGGCGTGTTGTGCGTCGCCGAGCGACTCGTAAAGCCGCGCGAGATTGTAGTGGCAGTCGGCGAGATCCGGATCTTCCGCGATGGCGCTCTGGTATGCCGCGAGTGCCGCCGCGGGATCCCCGAGATCCTCGAGCAGCACGCCCTGGTTGTAGAGCAGCAGCGGGTCGGGACCTACCCGCGCGAGCGCACGACGATACACTTCCGCCGCCTGCTGAGTACGTCCCTGCTCGTGCAGCAACCTTCCCCAGTTGGTCCACGCGGCCGCATTGGCGGCATCCTCATTCACGGCGTGGCCCCAGGCGGTCAGTGCGGCTTCCGGGTCGGTGTGCTCGAGGGTGAGAGCCTGTGCGAACCAGTCAGCGTCCGGCGCGGATGCCGGCGGCGGCGCGGGCGCTGCTTCGCGCTGTTCGACCACACGCAACTCCCCATTCTCGATGCTGACCTCGAGACCAAGGAGATACTGGCCGCTGTCGACCTGGCGCTGCGTATCGCCCTCGCGCACCACGACATGCTCACCCACGGCGCTGATCGAAAGACCCGAGAGCGGCACCGACTCGGGAAGCTCACGCCGCAGGCTCTCCAGTGAGCGGCGAATGCGCCGCGTCGGGATCTTGGCCTCGATCAGCGCGCGCGCCGTGCGCAGCACGATCAGGTCCTGGAAGGAGAAGCGGTACTCGCGGCGTGCGCCACGCGCCGGCTTGACGAAGCCAGCCTTGATGAGATTGCGCGTCGTGTCAGCCGAGAGCCGCAGGACCCGCTGCACGTCCCGCATGCTGTAGGAGGGCATCCCCGTTCGCCCGCGGCGCGCCGCCGTCAGGCGTTACGCTTCCTGCGGGACGCTCTCGCGGGAGCTTCGGCGCGCTTCGGCGCCTTGCGCGGGCCAAGCCGGCTGACCTGCTCGCGTGCAGTCTCGGTCCGCTGCAGACTCGCGCGCAGCGCTTCCATCAGGTCGATGACCTTGCCTTCACGCTCGGGCGGGGCCACTTCGGACACCGATATCTCGGTGCCTGCCTCCACTTTCCGCTCGATTGCAGCGTGGATGCGAGCGCGCGTGTCGTCCTTGAACGCGGTCGGATCGAAGCGCTCCGCGGTCTGCTGATCGATCAGCTGCTGCGCGAGCTTCAGTTCCGCGGCCTTTACCTCCGGTTTCGGCACCTCCACCTCGCTCGCCGGACGCACATCCTCGACATAATGCAGCTGCTGCATCGCAAGCACATCCCCCACCGGACGCAGGATCACGATGTAGCCCTTGCCACGCGTCGCCCAACGGCCGACGCCGGCGCGACCCGACTGCCGCAACGCCTCGGTGAGCAACGCGTATGGCTTGCCCGCACCCTTGTCGGGCGCCAGGTAATAGGTTTTGTCGTAGAACACCGGATCGACGGACTCGATCGGCACGAACTCGGAGATCTCGACCGAGCGGCTGCCGACTTCCTCGAGCGCCTTGATCTCCTCGGGGGTGAAGGACACGTACTGATCCTTCGCGAACTCGTATCCCCTGATGATCTCGTCGCGCTCCACGACGACTCCTTCCTTCTGGCACACGTACTGCTGCCGCAGGCGTGACCCATCCTTCTTGTGGAGCAGGTTGAAAGAGATCGCACTCGACGATTGCGTGGCGGTGTAGAGCTTCACCGGGATCGCAACCAGGCCGAAAGAGATCGTCAGAGAACTGATGGAACGCGCGGCCATATATGCACCTTACCAGCAACCTCACAGAGGTTGCTTCTCACGACCAACACCGAAAGCCTTCGTAAGGCTCTGTTTTACCTCGAGTACATCATGCCACCGGTCGCCGTTCTTTTCCAACAACGCCGGTACGTTGTTGATTGTAAAGTCTGCCGGCTCCGCCGCCTCGAGCTCGGCCCAGCTGAGCGGCATGGAAACGGGCGCGCCCTGCACACCACGTGGCGAATACGCCACATTGAGAGTCTTACCGCGCACGTTCATGTTGTAGTCGATGAAAATCTTGCCGGTGCGCTTCTCCACCGCCCACTCCATGGTGATGTCCTTAGGATGGGCGCGCATCAGGTGTCGGCCCACGATCTCGCAGATCTGACGCGCTTCATCGAAAGTCACGCTGCGGAGGATCGGCACGAAGACATGCAGCCCGGTCTTGCCGGAAGTCTTGACCACCGCTTCGAGCGACATCTCCTTCAGCAGCGCGCGCAGCCAGAACGCGACGCGCTTGCCGCCGGCGAAGCCGCGCTTGTTGAGCTCGGGCTCGGCGCCCGGCGCTTCCTTGCCCGAATAGATGTAAGGATCGATGTCGAACACCAGATAGTCGGGATAGTTGAGGATCGAGGACTCGAGCGCTGCCAGCGAGCTCGAGTAGTCCGTTTTCGCTCCCTGCGCCTCGGGGGCGAGCCGCGCACGCGAATGCCAGACGTGAAATTCGAGCGTGCCCACCTGTCCGAGCCACAGCAGTGTCGGCAGGTTGTTGGCGAGGAGGTAGCGATGCTGCTCGTCCTTGTGTTCCGAGAACACCGTTACCGATTCGACGAACTCCGGCAACGACTGTGACCAGTGCTTCTGGAAGAAACGCTCGCCGTGAATCCCTTCGGGCATGCGGATCATGGTGAGCGGTCGGTCGGCGAGATGCGGCAGCATGAAGCGGCCGACCCGCGCGAGGTAGCGCAGGAAGTCGCGCTTGGTCGTGGCGGGTATCCGTGGCCCTGCGGCCGGCCAGTAGATCCGGTCGAGATTGCTGAGACCGATGCGTGCCCCCGCCACCTTCAAGTAGATCGACTTGGCCGGATTGTCGAGCTGCTCGAGCACCTGCTGTACGACCTGCGCCTCGCTGTCACTGTCGGGCGCCGCGGTGTTGCGTGCGTTGCGCTCAACGCGGCCAACACGGGGCGCGGATGAGCTCCGTGGCGCGCGCACGCTGCGGCCCGATCTGCCACGGCCTGCAGCCGCGGTAACCTCGGCTGCGCCGCTGTTGCGCACTGAGTCTGCAGCGCGCTGCTCGCTCGCCCGCGAATCCGCGCGACCTCCGGGGCGCCGCACGCTGCGCGGATCGATGTCGTCCCGCAGCCGCAGGAATACCGGCGCGCGCAACGAGCCCGCCGGTGTCCACTCGCTGTACCTTACTTCCGCCACCAGGCGCGGGGTGAGCCAGGTCGTTGGTCGATGCAATGGCGGGCGCTCAGCGAAAGGCGAGTCGGCGCGCTTGAGGCTGGCGCTGCGCTCGAGGAGCGCGGTGATGTTCGCCTCATCGAGCCCCGAACCGACGTGCCCGGCATAATGCAGCGCGTTTCCCTGCCGATAGCCGAGCAGCAGTGCGCCGAGCGGCGCGCGCGCGCCGTTGCCGCGCGTGTAACCGCCGATGAGGAACTCGCCCGAGTCGGCCGCCTTCAGTTTCAGCCAGTCGCTCGAGCGGCGTCCGGCGCGATAGGGACTATCGAGACGCTTGCCCACGATGCCTTCGAAGCCGAGCTCGAGGGACGCTGCATATAGCTGCTCGGCATCGTCCGAGGCATGCACCAGCTGCAGGTGCGCGCCCGGCAGAAGGCACTGCGCGAGGTAGCGGCGGCGATCGCGATATCGCGCGCTGCGCAGATTGCAGCCGGCGAAGTGCAGCAGATCGAAGCACATCAGCACCGCGGGACTCGCGCGCTGT
>DASQYM010000054.1:0-33379 GCA_035639195.1 Steroidobacteraceae bacterium | reverse complement strand
TCATCGGCGGAACCACGAAGCAGTTCGACTGGCTGACGAAGGGCCGCGCGCGCCATTTGTCCTCACCGCCCGCGAGCCCATGCAGCATCTCGAGCGAGCGGGCAACGTGCAGAGGCTGAACCCAACTCGTGCCCACGTGCTTGGTGGTCGCCGACACCGAGGCGTAGCAGGTGTTGAAATCCATCTCGTAAGGGTCGGGAATGTCGCGCGGCACGACGGTGCGCTGAAAGAAGTGGATGTGCTCCAGGGCATCGACGATGCGTCCACAGTCGTAGAGGTCGCGGATCCTGGACTCGCGGTAACTGCCGGTACGGGAGTCGACCATGTTGACCGCAGCTCCGGCGGTGCCGAAGTACACCTTCCGTCCCCAAGGCTCCATGTCGTGCCGTGGATCCTGGCCGTGCAGTATGAAATGACGCGCCGCTCGCGCCACGGTGTCCTCGACGAGCGCAGTTGGAAAAAGAAGGCGTCCATGCTCACTCAACGTGCAACCCACACGTGTCAGGTACTCCACTCCCGAGGGTGGCGCGTCGGCGAGCCCCACTTCCGCCAGCAGCCGCAAGGCCGTGCGGTGGATCTTGAGCACCTCCGCCTCATTTAGCGGTCGGTAGCGGCCGCTCGCCATACCGGGGTGCACCGGCTTGAGATCGTCCGGCAGCGGTGCGGCGCGCATCGCCCGGCGGCTATCGCGACTCGGCCCTGGACGGCGGCAGGCTCTATTGGCTTCGGTCATGGCGTTCGGTCCGTATCGCTCGCCAGGCGACGGTCGAGGAGTGGTCGCCTGCGGCTGGCTCTAGCTGGCCAGTATTGCAGCGCCGGTGCAACCGCACCAGTGGGCCGGCGCATACCGGCGACAGGGTTGGGGACGGGACCAGCACAGACGCCGCTCGCAGGAGGCCGGCTTCGACGGCTAGATGATCAAGCCGCGGAGGAGGACCCCCCACGCGCTGGAGAGCTGTTGAGCGGTGGCACTGTGGTGTTGGAAGTTAGTCTGTCAGGCGGCGCGCGCAGACCCGCGTCGAGGAGCACCCGGTGCGTCGCACCGGGTGCTGTGCCGCGCGAATCGAGCGTCGGCGCCTTCTTGCGGCAGCCGTCGGGGTGCCTTACTGCACCGTATAACCCCGCTGCTGGAGGCAGGCGGTCCGCACCCGGTCATAGGTGTTTTCCTGCTCGCTAGACTGGGCGGTCGGCGGGCCCGCCTTGGGATGCAGCGGATCGTACCCGCTCTGCCCGAGGGCGAAGCGGTAACAGTCATAGCGATCCCGGGCCTGCTGCTCCGGCGTCTGGCCGTTGTTGGGGGTGAGCGAAACCATCTGCCGCGGGGGAGCTGTGAACTGCCCCACCGTGGGAGGCGCGGCCAGAACACCCGGAGCGGCGCTCATCGAGGCCGAGGCAGGCGTCGCCAGCGCGCCTGGGCTTGCCGCCGTTGCAGCCATGGCGGCCGCCGGCGCCACCACCATCGCAGCTCCGGCAGCCGGTGCCGCATAGCCTCCTGCCGGTGCCGCATAGCCTCCCGCCGGTGCCGCATAGCCCGCCGCCGCTGCGGCTGGTGCGGCATACGCTGAGACCGGCGCAGCTCCCGCCGGCACGAATGCCGGCGGCGGCATTGCGTTACCGGCGGAACCCGAAGCCGCCGGCGCCGAGTCCACGGGGTCGTTCACTACTTCATAGCCACCGAGATCCGGCCGCGGCCGGTAGTACGTGTCGTTGGCGTAGAAATAGAGTCCCCCGCTTCCGGTTACCGCGGTGGCAAACGCGGGGAGTGCGGGCACCACGACACCGATCGGCGGCTCGATGACGGTATAAGCCGCACCGTGCGGCTCGAACCACACCGCATCCGCGAACCAATAGGACTCGCCGCCAAAGTTGACTACGTTCGCGCCCGCCGGAAGGTTGTGCACCACCGTGCCGCGGTCCGGATAGACGTGATTGTGATTGTGGCGCGTGTCGTGGTGCTTGTGATGGGCATCGATCTGCTCTTCGGACACGGCCTGTGCCGGCGCGGTGTTGGGTGCGGGCGAGTAGCCGGCGGGCTGCGGTTGATAGTTCTGTGGCGGCGCATAGAAGGCCGGTGCACCCTGGGGCTGCGGGTAATTCGTCGCGGGTGGAACCGGATAGCCGCCCGATGAAGAAGCCGCCGGGTAGTTGGTCGGCGGTTGTGACGGATATCCGCTCGATGCGGGCGGGTAGCCGGTCGAGGAGGGCTGCGGCGCGTAGCTGCCTGGCTGCTGTGGCCGGCTGCCGGCCGGCGCTGCCTGGTATCCCGCCTGCGGCTGATAGCCCGATGGTTGCTGATAATTCGCCGGCGCCTGTGGAGAGGGCGGCGCCGCCTGTGGCGCTTGGTAGTTCACCGAGGGCTGCTGATAACCCGGGGCGGACTGCGGTGCCTGATAATTGGACGGCGGTGGCTGCTGATAAGTGCGCGGTTGCGCCGGTTGCTGATAGTTGCCGGAACTCGGTGGCGGGTAATTGGCAGGCGGGGGCGCCTGGTACGCACCTGGCTGCCCTGCCTGTGGGTAGCTCGCGGGAGGTTGCTGATAACCCCCCGGAACCTGCGGCTGTTGATAGCTCGGCGGGGCCTGATAAGCCGGCTGCTGCTGGGAAATTGCGGATGTCGAGACTGCAAGGGGCGCCAACGCGAGCGCCCACAAAACTTTTGTAGCCATACCGTCGCTCCCGACTCGGTGGAGCACCCCCATGGCACCCCCTTTTGTCGCCGAGCGCTGCCGTGCCGAGGCACGCCAGCCCCCTGCGGTAACAAAAATTAACGCAGCACGACGATTGATGCTTACCGAGTTGCGAGAGTTCCTGTTCCGAAGCCAGCCGTACACAAAAATTTTGCGTCGGAACATCACTGCGGAGATCAAGGCGCGGCTTGATCATCTCCCGCAGCGGTCTCGCTGACGGTGGCAGCAGTCTTCGATTCGCCGGCACGCAGCTCGACCCAGGTTGGCGCGTGATCGCTCGCTCTCTCCCAGCCACGCACATCGCGGTCGACCCCAGCCTGCTGCAGTCGCGGAGCGAGCGCGGGGTTCAGCAGCAGGTGATCGATGCGCAGTCCGGCATCCCGCTGATAGGCGTTGCGGAAATAGTCCCAGAACGTGTAGATCTGCTCCTCCGGATGCAGTGCTCGAATGGCATCCGTCCAGCCCTGCTGCAGAATCCGGGCGTAGGCGTCACGCGTCTCGACCCGGAACAGCGCGTCATCGACCCAGCGCTCCGGCTTGTACACGTCCCGTTCGGTTGGGATGACGTTGTAGTCGCCAGCGAGCACCACCGGGGAGGCGCTCGCGATGAGCTCGCCAGCGTGACGCGTCAGCCGCTCGAGCCAGCGCAGCTTGTAATCGAACCTCGGGCCGGGGGCGGGATTGCCGTTGGGCAGATACAGGCACCCGATGATGATTCCCCCCACCTTCGCCTCGATGTAGCGGCTGTGGGCATCCTCCGGGTCCCCGGGCAGCACGCGGCGGATCTCACTCGGATCACTGCCGCGCGCGAGGATCGCAACCCCGTTCCAGCTTTTTTGTCCGTGCCAGATGACTCCATATCCGGCGGCGCGGATGGCCAGCTCCGGGAACTTCTCCTGCGGTGCCTTCAGCTCCTGAAGACAAACGACATCGGGAGCTCTCTCATCGAGCCAGCGCAGCAGGTTCGGCAGCCGCGCGGTGATGCCGTTGACGTTGTAGGTGGCGATGCGCATCGCCCGCCTATGGTAGCGAAGCGACCAAAGACGGAGTGATTACCGCAACTGCGCTTCACGAGCCGGTCGAGGGACAGGTGAATTCTTTCGACCCAGTCTGCTTTGCTTTCGGCTCGACCTTCTTCCAGCCGGCTGGAATCTCGAACTTCTCCGCCGGCACCGGCGAGGCGTCGATCGAGGTGGTTTCCACCGTGATTTGCGCCGCCTGGATCATGCCCGGTGGGAGCCCGTTATCCGGCGCGCTGTTCGAGGGAGGCGCGGCTGCGTCCGCCTTCTTCTTGAAGAGGCCGTTGGTGAGCTTGCTGCCGAAGGTGCTGGCCGCAGAGCTGAAAATCGAACTGCCGACCGAGTTCTTGGCCATGTTCCCGGCTGCGGCTCCTGCTGCCGAGCCTGCGGCGCCGGCAGCAGATGCAGCCGCGGCGTCGCCCGCCGCCTGGCTGGCATCAGTCACGGCGTTCCCCCCGCTGCCCGACGGCTGCTTCTTCGCGCTGGCGCAATGCTCACCGCCGAAGGCAATGCGTACCATGGTCTTCAGCGGGTAGCCCTTCAGCTCGCTCGACTTGGCGGAGAGCTGTTTCAACACATCAGCGTACGGGGCCAGAAACTGGCGCATCTGATTCTGCATGGCAGGGTCGTGCACATCGAGCCCGAGTTTGGCCTGATAAGCCTGGAGAAAGGCCTTTTGATCCGCCAGTCCCGCGATCTGGTCCTGGGTGAGCCAGCTGTCGAGCGCCACGACGAAGTCGCAAACTTCCCCCGTCGTCTTATTGCTGCAGCTGTTGGTGAGGGCAAGCTGCGTCAGCTGCGCATCGTGCCCGGCCAGCGTGGCATGCGTGCCGGGCTGCTTCACCTCGACACGCGGTGGCGACATCTCACACTGCGAGGTATCCGGCGCTGGCGCGGTGTGCTGTGCCATGGCAGGGCACTGCTTCACCTTTTCCATCATCGCTTGCGCTTCCTGGCGCGCAGCGAGCAGCTGCGCGGCGGTCGGCAGAGGGGTCTCCCGATATTCCATTTTCTTCGGTTCCAGCGCCCATTCGATATTACGGTCGAGGCGGATGATCTCCCCGCTCTGGGTGTTGCCGCAGAAGATCGACATCAACCCCTCGCAGTGCATCTCCGAGTCGCTGCGACGCTTGTCGGTCGCGGTGAGCTCGGTGTGGGTGCCGTGTGCCTTGATGATGGCGAAGTCGTACTGCGTCTGCTGTTGGATGGTCACGTCCGCGTGGCCGGTGCGCGGCACGATGAGCAGCGTGGCAGCGAGGCTTGCGAATGCGGTGAATGGGACGGTGCACCTGGCGCGCATGGTGTGCTTCCTCTTCTTGGAGCTTCATTTTCGCGCGCGTGAGGGCAGGCACCTCGGCCGCGCGGCTCGGTGGAGTCTATGCTCCCCGGCGCCTTCTGGGCGAGCACTCCTTTGCTGCCGAGTCGATGGGGGCGCGAGCCCCGGCTTGCGGGCTGCGCCCGCTCGCGCCAACATCCGGGCCCGAAGCCGCGCCCCGCGGCGCATTAAGTCACAACGGAGAGCACATGTGCGACCAGCGTACGCTTGAGGACACGATCGAGTATCAGCTGCGGTACGGTGTGTCGCGGCGGCAGTTCGGCGCTCTGACTCTCGGCGCGGGGCTCACCACCATGCTGACGCCGGTGGCGCAGGGCGATGAGCTCCCCGTCACCGAATCCGAAGTCGACATCCGCACGCCCGATGGCACTGCAGATGCCTATTTCGTGTCGCCCTCGAAGGGCGCACATCCGGGCGTCCTCATGTGGCCGGATATCTTTGGACTGCGGCCCGCGTTCCGGCAGATGGGCAAGCGGCTCGCCGGTGCCGGTTATGCGGTGCTGGTCGTCAATCCCTACTACCGCACGCAGCGGGCTCCCACGGCGCCCGAGCACGCGGACTTCGATGATCCGGCGACCCAGGCGGCGCTGATGAAGCTCAGGGGTACTCTGTCGGCGGCTACGACGCAGACCGATGCAGTGGCCTTCGTGCAATGGCTGGACGGACAAGCGGCGGTCGACCGGCACAAGCGTATCGGGACGAGCGGCTATTGCATGACGGGGCCATTCACCATGCGTACCGCGGCGGCCCTGCCCGAGCGCCTCGGCGCGGGAGCTTCGTTCCACGGTGGGGGCCTCGTGACCGACAAGCCCGATAGTCCCCACCTGCTGATACCCAAGATGAAGGCCCGCTATCTCATCGCCATTGCGGAGAGCGACGACAAGCGCGAGCCGGCGACGAAGGACGTACTGCGCGAGGCTTTTGCCAAGGCCAAACTCCCGGCGGAGATCGAGGTGTACGCCGGTACCATCCATGGCTGGTGCCCGCTCGATTCCAAGGTCTACAACCAGGCCCAAGCCGAGAAGGCCTGGAGCCGAATGCTGGCGCTGTTCAAGAGCGCGCTCATCTAGGCAGAGGGCGCTCGCGCGAGGCGCAGCAGGCTGAGCCCTGCCGCCGCGAGCGCGAGCAGCGCCGCCAGCACCAGGGCATGGTTCGGCCCCGCCTCGCCATAGCCACGAAAGAGGATCGCGACGGCCGCGGCTCCGATCGACTGTCCGATCAGCCGCGCGGCGGCGAGCATCCCGCCGGCGGCGCCACTGCGGGCGCGCGGCGCGGAGCCCATGAGGGTGCGATTGTTGGGAGCCTGGAAGAGCCCAAAGCCGACACCGCAGAGTGCCATGCGCCAGAGCACTCCGCTCGTGGCGCCCGTCAGCGGATAAAGCACCAGCAGGATCAGGCCCATCGCGAGCGTCAGCAGTCCGACACCACCGAGCAGCCCCGCCGGGTAACGGTCCGCAAGGCGCCCGGCGAGCGGCGCCGCGAAGGCGAGGGCGAGCGGCCAGGGCGTGATGAAGAGTCCGGTCTCGACGGCGCTGTGACCGAGCTGTTGGATCTCGAAAGGCAGCGCCACCAGTGCCGCCATCTGCGCGCTGAAGCTGCACACCGATGTCGCAAGTGACAGACTGAAGATCCGCACGCGCAGCAAATCGAACGGAATGAGGGGCGCCGCCCGCGGCCGCTCGTGCCGCGCGAGCAGGTAGGCCAGCAGGCAGCCGCCGCCGAGCTCGGCGAGCGCGAGCCATGCCGCGGCACGGTGCGCGAGCGTCTGCAGCCCGCTCAGCAACAGCCCCATCGTGCCGGCATACAGCGCAGCGCCCTCAATGTTGAGTCTGCGCGAGGCACGCTCGCTGTCGGGTAGTGCACACAGCGCGATCGCAAACGCCGCTACCCCAAGCGGCACGTTGATGCCGAAAAGCCAGCGCCAGTGCGCCACCGCGAGCACGGCTGAAGCGACGGTAGGCCCGACCGCGGCAGCGCTTGCGACTACGAAGGCGTTTATGCCAACCGCGCGGCCGAGGTAGCGATACGGATAAGTATGTCGCACCAGCGCGCCGTTGACGCTCATGATGCCGGCCGCCCCGATGCCCTGGACCACGCGCGCGAGGCTCATGGCGAGCAGGTTCGGTGCGAATGCACAGCCGAGCGAGGCGAGGGTGAAAAGCGCGAGCCCGGCCTGCGATACCCGCCGGTAGCCCACGATCTCCCCGAGCGATGCGAAGGGCAGCAGCACCAGGAGAATGGCGAGCTGATAGGCATTGATGACCCAGATCGAGGCGGCCGAGGTCGCCTTGAAATCGCGCGCGATGGTCGGCAGGGCGACATTCACGATCGTGCTGTCGAGGACCGACATGGTGATCGCGAGCGCGATCGCGGCTATCGCCCAGTAGCGTCGCGGTACTGGCAATCCGTCGGGATGGGCAGCGGTCGCGGCTGCGGCGCTCGAGGCAGACACCGCCCCATCATATAAGGAAGGCGCATCCGGGCGCGCTGTCATAACGTGGCGGCGCCGGCGACCGTCCTGACTGCGTCAGCGCTGCGCGGCGCCCCTCTCGGTGCGTTCGAGGCGGCTCCCGTGAGCCGCGTCACGTTCTGCACGGTAGCAGCGTCCGCTACAATGGCGTGAGCCGCGGCGCTTGAAATCCCAACAACAACAGCCCATCCATGGAAGTGAAAGAGCAGACCGTACCCGGTGTACAACGCCGCGGGCCCGATCGGCGCAAACGCGTGTTGTGGTCGCTCGTGTATGGCAGTTTCCATCCGCGGCGGCGCGGCCCGCGCCGCGAGGGTGAGAATCTACTGACTGCGGTCGATTGGCATCACCCGCAGTGGCTCGTCGTCGGGATACTGATCGTCACGTTGTCCTGCGGCGATGCGCTTCTCACGCTGATGCTCATGGCGCGCGGCGCTTACGAGATCAATCCGCTGATGGCGGCGCTCATCGGCGGCTCCGCCACGCGCTTTGCCTATGTGAAGATCAGCCTGACGGCGCTGGGTGTGGTGCTGCTCACGCAACTCGCTCGGCTGCGCACCTTCGGGCGCCTACCGGTGGGGTTCATCCTCTACTCGGTGCTCGTGCTTTACGGAACGTTGATTTTGTACGAATTCCAGTTGCTCCAGCAGCTGTAACACTCTCGCCCGGCCGGCCTTTCTCGGCCGGCGGCCTTTTCCGCTAAACTACTGGCCTGCCGGCAGTTTTCCCATGCTCGAACCCACACCACTCGACGGCGGCAACGCCGAGTTCCTCGATGCCCTGTACGAGCAGTATCTGCGCGATCCGGGCAGCATCGCCGCGGAATGGCGCAGCTACTTCGCCCGGCTCGGCGCCGTTCCCGGCGAGCGTGCGCACGCGCCGCTGCGCGCGGCGATGGCGCAGCGTGCCAGGGAAGGCGGTCGGGTCGCCGCGACGGATACGGCGGGCAACGCGCGCCAGGCGGCGGTCTCGCGGCTCATACAGGTATGGATCAACCGCGGACATCTGATCGCGAGCATCGACCCGCTCGGACTCATGCCGCGGCCACGCCCGCGCGCGCTCGATCCGGAATACTTCGGGCTCAGCAGCGCCGACCTCGAGGCGGAGTTCTTCACCGGCAGCCGTATCGAAGCGGTACCGCAACGGCTCAAGCTGCGCGAGATCCTGGCACAGCTGCGTGCGATCTACGCTGGAACCGTCGGCGCAGAGTTCGCGCACATTTCCAACTCCGAGGAGCGGCTGTGGCTGCAGGATGAATTCCAACAGGGCCGCGTGCGGCAGCGCTTCACGCCCGCGGAGCAACGCAGCATCCTCTGGCAGCTCACGGCCGCCGAAGGGCTCGAGCGCTACCTGCACACGCGCTACGTCGGCCAGAAGCGCTTCTCGCTCGAGGGCACCGATGCGCTCATTCCGCTTCTCGATGACCTGGTGCAGCGCGCCGGGGATGCCGCTATAGAGGAAGTGGTCATCGGCATGGCGCACCGCGGGCGGCTGAATGTGCTGGTGAATCTGCTCGGCAAGTCTCCGGCGGAGCTTTTCTCGGAATTCGAAGGCGCCTACGACACGAGCCGCTTGAAGGGCTCTGGCGATGTCAAGTACCACAAGGGCTTCTCGGCCGACCTGCGTACCGCGGCAGGCAACGTGCACACCGTACTGGCATTCAACCCTTCACACCTCGAGGTCGTCGATCCCGTGGTCGAAGGCTCGGTGCGTGCCCGTCAGGAACGGCGCGGCGATGAGCGCGCCGAGCGGGTGCTGCCATTGCTGATCCACGGCGATGCAGCCTTCGCCGGCCAGGGTGTCGTGATGGAGACGCTGCAGCTGTCGCAGGCGCGCGGCTTCTTCACCGGGGGAACCGTGCACGTCATCGTCAACAACCAGGTGGGCTTCACTACTTCCGACCCCGCAGACGCGCGCTCGACCATGTATTGCAGCGATGTCGCCAAGATGGTCGAGGCGCCGATCTTTCACGTCAATGCCGACGATCCCGAGGCGGTGGTGTTCGTCACGCGACTCGCGCTCAAATACCGCCGGCGATTCCGCAAGGACGTGGTGATCGACCTCGTCGGCTATCGCCGTCACGGCCACAACGAGGCGGACGAGCCGGCCGCGACCCAGCCGGAGATGTACCGCGTGATCCGCCAGCGGCCGACGGCAAGGCGGCTGTACGCCGACCGGCTGATCGCCGCCGGAGTGCTCACCGAGGAAGAGGTCGAGTCGATGTACGAGCAGTACCGTGCCGGGCTCGATGAAGGACGGCCGCAGGCACGTGCATCGCTCGGGATGGTAGGCAACAGGTACACCGTCGACTGGAGCGGCTACGCGCAGGTCGACTGGACCGAGCGTGTCGCCAGCGGCGTGGACGCGGCACGGCTGCGGGCGGTCGGCGAGCGCATCACGGCAGTGCCGCCGGATTTCAAGCTGCAGCCACGCGTGGCGCAGCTGATGGCGAGCCGCCGTCGCATGATCGAGGGCGAGCAGCCCCTCGATTGGGGCTGCGCCGAAACGCTCGCGTACGCGACGCTGATCGAGGATGGCTTCGCCGTGCGCCTGAGCGGTCAGGACAGTGGCCGTGGCACCTTCTTCCACCGGCACGCGGTGCTGCACGACCAGAAGACCGGTGCGGTGTGGATTCCGCTGCAGCACGTGGCCGAGCGGCAGCCACGCGTGCAGGTGATCGACTCGGTGCTCTCGGAAGAGGCGGTCATGGGCTTCGAGTACGGCTACGCCACCACCGAGCCCGCCTCGCTCGTGATCTGGGAAGCGCAATACGGGGACTTCGCCAACGGCGCGCAGGTCATCATCGACCAGTTCATCAGCTCGGGCGAAGCCAAGTGGGAGCGCTTCTGCGGGCTGACGCTCATGCTGCCGCATGGCTACGAGGGGGCGGGACCCGAGCACTCCTCGGCGCGCCTGGAGCGCTTCCTGCAACTGTGCGCCGAGAACAACATGCAGGTGTGCGTCCCCTCCACCCCGGCGCAGATGTTCCACATGCTGCGGCGGCAGATGCACCAGTGTTTCCGCAAGCCGCTCATCATCATGACGCCGAAGAGCCTGCTGCGGCATGAGCTCTCGGTGTCGGCTCTCGAGGACCTCAGCCGGGGCGCTTTCGCGCGCGTGATCGGTGAGATCGATGAGCTGCCGCCGGCCGAGATCCGCCGCGTGGTGTTCTGCAGCGGCAAGGTCTACTTCGATCTGCTGCGCGCCCGCCGCAAGGAAGCGTTGCGCGATGTGGCGCTCGTGCGCATCGAGCAGCTGTACCCATTCCCGGTCGAGGAGTACCAGGCGCTCATCAACCGCTACGCCAACCTGCGCGAGGTGGTGTGGTGCCAGGAGGAGCCGCAGAACCAGGGAGCCTGGTACCAGATCCGGCACCGCCTGCAGGAGTACGTGCGCCGTCCGGTGCTCTATGCGGGACGCGCACCGGCCGCGGCTCCCGCCACGGGCATCTCCAAGATCCACGAGCTCGAGCAGCAGGCGCTCGTGTCGGCCGCTCTGCATTCGACCGCCACCGAGGAGTCGGCGCGCGAAACCACGCGCTTGACGGCGCTTGCGCCCGGGGCGGCGTCGGCAACGCCAAGCCCGACCGGCAAGGGAGCCGGCGCAGTGACACCCGCGACGCCGATGAGAAAGCGCTCATGAGCACGGAAATCCGCGTTCCGCAGCTGCCCGAATCGGTGGCGGATGCGACGCTGGTCACCTGGCACAAGCAGCCCGGAGATCCGATCCGGCGCGACGAGAATCTCGCCGACCTCGAGACCGACAAGGTGGTGCTGGAAGTCCCAGCGCCCTTCAACGGAGTGATGCAGGAGATTCGCGTGCCGAGCGGCACGGTCGTGACGAGCGGCCAGGTGCTCGCGGTGATCGAGGAGGCGAGCGCGGCGGCCGCAGCGACGCCCGCAGCGCGCGCGGCTGCGGCGGCTGCACCGGTACGCGAAGGCGCTTCGGCAGCGCATGCCCGTGCTGCTGCCGCGCAGTCGACGCCGGCCGCTACACCCAGGGTCGCAAGCGCAGCGGCTTCTGCTGAGACGGCACGCGATGGCGGACGGCTGAGCCCCTCGGTGCGCCGCCTGGTGGAGGAAAACCATCTCGATCCGGCGGCGATCCCTGGCTCCGGGCGCGACGGCCGGCTCACGAAAGCCGACGTGGTGGATTACCTGGGCCGCACTCCACCAGGGACACCGCCGACAGCGCCAGCGGCCGCCGCTGCGACCGCGACGCCCATTGCTGCAGCGAGCGTTCTCGCCCGCACTCCGGCCCCTCGTCCGCCCGCGCCCGTCACCGGCCGCGCCGAGCAGCGCGTGCCCATGACGCGCCTGCGCGCACGCATCGCGCAGCGGCTCATCGAGGCGCAGTCCACGCAGGCGCTGCTCACGACCTTCAACGAGGTTGACCTGACGGCCACGCAGGAGCTGCGCGGCCGCTATCGGGAGCGCTTCGAGAAGGAGTACGGCGTGAAGCTCGGCTTCATGTCGTTCTTCGTCAAGGCGTCGATCGCGGCACTGAAGAAATTTCCGGTGCTGAACGCTTCGGTCGACGGCAACGACATCATCTATCATGAGTACTACGACATCGGCGTCGCGGTCTCGACCGATCGCGGGCTGGTGGTACCGGTGGTGCGCGATGCCGACGGCAAGGACTTTGCCGCGATCGAGCGGGAGATCGCCGATTACGCGCGCAAGGCGCGCGAGGGATCGATCGCCATCGAGGATCTCACCGGCGGCACCTTCACTATCACCAACGGCGGCATATTCGGCTCGCTCATGTCGACGCCGATCGTGAATGCCCCGCAGAGCGCCATCCTCGGCATGCACAAGGTGCAGGAGCGCCCGATGGTGGTGAGCGGTCAGATCGCGGTGCGGCCGATGATGTACCTCGCGGTGACCTACGACCACCGCATCATCGATGGGCGCGAGGCGGTGCAGTTCCTGGTCGCCATCAAGGAGGCGCTCGAGGATCCGGGCCGCATGCTGCTCGGGATCTGATCGCGCGCCTCTCGGCCCGATCGGTCGCGAGCTCTCTCAGAATATGTGCCGGAACAGCCAGTAGAGCGCTCCCGACAGGACGATCGCCGCCGGTAGCGTCAGCACCCAGGCCATCACCAGGTTGCGCAGCGTGACCCACTGAAGCCCCGAGCGGTTGGCCGCCATCGTGCCGGCTACCCCCGATGACAGCACGTGCGTGGTCGAGACCGGCAATCCGAACATGTCGGCGGCGGCGATGGTGCTCATCGCCACGAGCTCGGCGCACGCACCCTGCGCATAGGTGAGGTGGGTCCTACCGATCCTTTCGCCGATCGTCACGACGATGCGCTTCCAGCCGACCATCGTGCCCAGCCCGAGCGCGATCGCGACCGCCACCTTCACCCACGGCGGAATGAACTTCGTCGCCGTATCGATTTGCTTCTTGAACGCGTGGAGATTGCCACGTGCTTCGGCACCGAGCGCTTTGCTGTGCGGGTCCTTGTCGAAGACCCGTAGCGCCTCGGAGGTCAGGTACATGTCGTTGCGGACGTTGGTGACGTTCTCGGCCGGCACCTTGGCCAGGGAGCCGGTGGCCTTGACCTGATCGGCGATACTGCCGGTGAGGGCTGCCATCGCCGGAAGGACATCCTCGCTCCACTGGTGCGTGCGGATGTAGGTCGAGAGCACGCCGCGCGGATCGCTGGCCGCGGCGCCATGGCTGTATTCAGTCAACGAACGCTCGGTGGTCGTCGCCATGGCGATGAACGGCACCATCTCCTCGGTCGGCATCGCGCGATTGAGTGCATAGGCGATCGGGACCACGCCTATCAGGATGAGCATGATGAGGCCCATGCCCTTCTGGCCATCGTTGGAGCCGTGAGCGAACGACACCCCGCCACAGGTCAGTATCAGGATGCCGCGAACCCACCAGGGCGGTGACGCTCTGCCCTTGGGCTCCCGGTACAGGTCGCGATTCTTGACCAGAGCCTTGAGCACGAGCAGCAGCAGCGCTGCGCCGGCGAAGCCCACGAGCGGAGAGATCAGCAGCGAATAGCCGATCTTGGTGGCCTGCGCCCAGTCGACACCGCTCGTGCCATCGCGGCCGTGCATCAACGCGTTCGCGACCCCGACCCCGATGATCGAGCCGATGAGGGTGTGGGAGGAGGAAGCCGGGAGTCCCAGGGACCAGGTGCCGAGGTTCCAGAGAATCGCCGCGATCAACAGCGCGAACACCATGGCAAAGCCGGCACTGCTGCCCACCTGCAGGATCAACTCGACCGGCAACAACGAGATGATGCCGAAGGCGACCGCGCCGCTCGAGAACAGTACGCCGAGGAAATTGAGCATCCCCGAGTACACCACCGCGACGGGTGGTGGTAGCGAATGGGTATAGATCACCGTTGCGACGGCGTTGGCGGTGTCATGGAAGCCGTTGACGAATTCGAAGCCGAGTGCGATCAGGAGCGCTACCAAGAGCAGAAAGAAAGAGAGCAGCGCGAGGCCGTGCGGCATCGCCCGGTTGACATCCGTCACCAGACTGAAGCCCGTGTACCCCACCCCGATCAGCAGCAGGATCAGGAACAGCAGCACGGTCGAGCGGCTCGGCTTCTGATCGAGCGTCGGTCGGGTAGCGGCGATGGTGTGGGCGGCAACGCTGCTCATGGGTGTACTCGCCGTTCTGTGGGGGAAGAGCGAAGCGTATGACGGAAATATTCCCAATTGATGACATCCTGCGACGCGCGGGCCGCCGGGTTCTTTTCGTGTTATTTTTCAAGGCGTTCTCGCGAGCGGAAGCCCTTGAAAAATAACGCGCTGGCCCGACCTTGAGGATCAACATGAGCAGCGACCCGAAAACTCCCGCTACCAGCGATTCGTTCGATGTCATCGTCATCGGCGCGGGTCCCGCTGGTTACCCGGCTGCGATCCGCGCGGCGCAGAACAAGCTCACCGTGGCGTGCATCGATGAGTGGAAGAACCACGATGGCACGGCCAGCTTCGGTGGCACCTGCCTGAACGCCGGTTGCATTCCCTCCAAGGCGCTGCTCGAGTCCACCGAGCTCTATCACCGCCTGAAGGAGGAGTTCCCGGTCCACGGCATCAAGGCGTCGGGCATCGCGCTCGATCTGGCACAGATGCAGAAGCGCAAGAGCGGTGTCGTGCGGGCCATGACGCAGGGGATCGTGGCGCTGTTCAAGGCCGCGGGAGTCACCGGTCTTCAGGGTCACGGACGACTGCTTCCCGGCCGCAAGGTCGAGTTCACGGCGCACGATGGGGCGCGGCGCACCCTCAGCGCGCGCCATGTCGTGCTCGCCTCCGGCTCGGCGCCGATCGAGCTGCGCTCGGCGCCGTTCAAGACGCCGCACATCGTCGACTCCTGGGGTGCGCTCGAGCTCGATGCAGTGCCGAAGCGTCTCGGGGTGATCGGCGCCGGAGTCATTGGACTGGAGCTCGGGAGCGTGTGGCGTCGTCTGGGCGCGGAAGTGACGGTGCTGGAGGCGCTACCGGAGTTCCTCGGGTTTGCCGATCAACAACTGGCGCGCGAGGCATTGCGGCACTTCAAGAAGCAAGGCCTGGACATCCGTCTTGGCGCCAAGGTGAGCGGCGCGCAGGTGGCAGACGGGGCCGTCTCGGTGAGCTACAGCGATGCGAAGGGCGAGCAGCGCCTCAGCGTGGATCGGCTCGTAGTCGCCATCGGCCGCCGCCCCTACACACAGGAGCTATTTGCGCCTGACACCGGCGTGCAGCTCGATGAGCGGGGGTTCATCAAGGTCGATGAGCACTGCCGCACCGGCGCCGAGAACGTCTGGGCGATCGGGGACTGCGTGCGCGGACCGATGCTCGCCCACAAGGGCAAGGAAGAGGGAGTGATGGTGGCCGACCTCATCGCCGGCCGCTACGGCGAGATGAACTACAAGGTGATCCCGGCGGTGATCTACACCGCACCGGAGATAGCCTGGGTCGGGCTCACCGAGGAGCAGGTGAAGGCGAGCGGTCGCGAGTACAAGACTGGCACCTTCCCGTTTCTCGCCAGCGGCCGCGCGCGCGCCATCGAGCAAACGCAGGGATTCGCGAAGATCGTGGCGGCGCGCGATGACGATGAGATTCTCGGTGTGCACATCGTGGGTCCGCTCGCCGGTGAGCTCATCGCCGAGGCGGTGCTCGCCATGGAGTACTCAGCGAGCAGCGAAGACCTGCAGCGTACGATTCACGCGCATCCGACACTCGCAGAGGCGGTGCACGAGGCGGCGCTGGCGGTGGATAAGCGCTCGATCGACGGCATCAACCGCTGATCCCGCAGGCTGCCGCCGGCCGTGCCGCGGCGTCAGTGGCTGCGGCGCGCCTCGATCACGTTCGGCACAGCCGCGAGCCGGCGCAGCACGCGCGCGAGCTGCTCCAAATCGCTGATCGCAACAGTGAGTGAGAAGTAGGCAATGCCGCTCTCGTGATCGGTGCGGGAGGTGACGGCATCGATGCTCAGCCTCTCGACCGCCACCACATCGGTCAGGTCGCGCAGCAGGCCGCGGCGGTCATAGGCGGTCACCGCCAGCAGCACCGCGAGCGCACCGCTGTCGGCGCTCGACCAATCGACCTGCAGCACCCGCTCGGGCTTGAGGGCTGCCATGCGCACGAAGCTGGCGCAGTCGCTGCGATGCACGGTGACCCCGCGGCCGAGCGCGACGTAGCCGGCGATCGGCTGCGGTCGCAGCGGCGCGCAGCAGCGCGCGAGTGTGGTCGGCAGATCTCCGACGCCCTCGATGTCCACCGGCGAGGTGCGCCGACGCGCGGCCGTCGCGCGCGCCGCACGTGCGGGCCGCGGGTACGGCAGCGGCTCGAACAGCCGGTTCATCGCGTGCATCAGCTGCGTGACCGTGATCTCGCCCTCGCCGAGCAACTGGTGAAGATGATCCACATCGCGGGCGCGCAGCTCGCGTGCGAGTGCGGCCAGCTGCTCGGGGCGCGCGCCGATGCGCGCGAGCTCGCGTTCGGCGAGCGCTGCACCGGCGCTGCGATTCACGCCGACGTCCTGCTTGCGGAACCAGGCGCGCACCTTGCTGCGGCTGCGTGGGGATGCGAGATAGCCCTGCTCGGGAGCGAGCCAGTCGCGGCTCGGCGCCTCGTTCTTGCCGGTGATGATCTCGATGATCTCGCCGTTGGCCAGCACGTGGCTGAGCGGCACGATGCGCCCGTTCGCCTTGGCCCCGCGGCAGCGATGGCCGAGCGAGGTGTGCACCTGATAGGCGAAATCGAGCGGGGTCGCACCGTGCGGCAGGTCGATCACCTCGCCCTTGGGCGTGAGCACGTACACCCGATCCTCGAACAGCTCCGCGCGCATGCCTTCGATGAGATCGCGGTCCGCCTCGGCACCGACTGCGGCTCCCTCCTGCGGCTCGAGCAGCCGCCGGACCCATTCGATCTTGCGCTGATAGTCGGCATCGCGCGCCCCGCCTTCCTTGTAAGTCCAGTGGGCCGCGACGCCGAGCTCGGCGTGCTCGTGCATCTCCGGGGTGCGGATCTGCACCTCCACGCTCTTCGCCGCAGGGCCTATCACTGCGGTGTGGATCGAGCGGTAGCCGTTGCTCTTGGGCGTCGCGACGTAATCGTCGAACTCCCCCGGGATGTAGGGCCAGCGGCCGTGCACGACCCCAAGTGCTGCATAGCATTCGGGGATGGAGCCGACCACGATGCGAACGGCGCGCACATCGAAGAGCTGCTCGAACGCGAGCTGCTTGCGCTGCATCTTGCGATAGATGCTGTAGATGTGTTTCGGCCGTCCATACACTCCGGCCTCGATGCCGGCGGCGCGCAGCTGGCCCTGCAGCTCGGTGCACAGCGCTTCGATATAGCGCTCGCGGTCCGCACGGCGCTCATTCAACGCTGCCGCCACACGCCTATATTCCTCGGGCTCGAGGTAGCGGAAGGCGAGGTCCTCGAGCTCCCACTTGAGCTGCCAGACGCCCAGGCGGTTGGCGAGCGGCGCGTAAATGGCGCGTGCCTCGAGTGCGCGCCGGTTGCGTTCGGCCTCGGGCAGCCCCCGCGCGTGACGCAGCGCGACCAGCTCCTCGGCGAGACGTGCGAGCACGAGGCGTGGATCGCTCACCACGGCCAAGAGCATCTTGCGCAGCGTTTCGGTCTGCCGCGTATCGAGGCCCTGCGCCGGGGACCAGTTGCGCGGCAGGCCGAGTGTGCCGAGCCGCTGCAGGGCCACCGCAATGTCCGTGGCGCCCTGGCCGACGATGCCGACCGCCTGCTCGGAGGTGAGGCGGGAGCTCGCCAGCACCGGCCGGGCGAGCAGCGCGTGTGCGAGCTCGGTGCTGTCGGTGAGACCGCCCATGATTTCCGCCGCCTCGGTGGCGAAGCCGAGCGCGTCCTCGAGCGCCGCGCCGGCGCGCTCGAAGGCCGTGCGAGCGCCAAGGATGGCATTGCGGACGCGCGGCGGGCAGAGTTGACTGGTTTCCACGGTGGCGCTGGTCTCGTGCCAAGGCGGTGCAATATGCGTCAGCGTGTCGCCGGCGCGCCTTTGCCGTTATCATACCGCCGGTTTTCGGGGGTGGAGCTACTCACTCATGGCAGGCCACAGCAAGTGGGCCAACATTCAGCGGCGTGCCCAGGTGGTGGCGCGCTGCCGCCACGCTATCGCCGAGCCCTGCGAGGGCCGCGAGCGCGTGCAGTACGAGGGCTACGGCCCGGGCGGCTCAGTGGTCATGGTCGAGTGTATGACCGCGGATCGCAAGCGCACTGGTGCCGAGGTGCGGCGCACCTTCGTGCAGCACGGCGGGCACCTCGGTGCCGATGGCTCGGTGAGCTACCTTTTCAACATCGTCGGCCTGCTCACCTACCCGCCGGGGACCGATGAGGAGCAGTTGATGCAGGTGGCGCTCGAGGCCGGCGCAGAGGATGTGGTGCCGAGCGCCGACACCTCGGTGGAAGTGCTCGCCGATCCGCTGGAGTTCGCCACCGTACGCGCCGTACTGACGCATCGGGGATTCGCCCCGGCCACCGCCGAGGTCACCCGCCGCGCGGCCACCTCGCTCGAGCTCTCGGGCGAGGAGGCGGAGGCGATGGTGCAGCTGCTCGAGGCGCTCGAGGGGCTGGAGGACGTGCGGGACGTGTACTCGAATGTCGAGATATCGGACGAGGTTCTATCTCGCTGCGAAATCAGCTAGTGCGGCTTAGGCGCCTCCTCGCCTACCGTCTCTTCTAACGAGACCTCTGACGTCCGGCGGCCACCGTTGATTTAGGCGCAACTGCGGCTTCATTTCCCAAGACGGTCACGCTCTCTTTTCTTTACCCACACCTCGCGCAGCATGACTTAGCAGTGGGTCAGCCTGCATTCAGGCGCCTGCTGTTTCACTGTTAGTAATCTATTGTCGTCCCTCCCGGAGGCGAACATGTTTTACCGTACAATATTTACGGCGATTGCATTGTCGGCTATTTCGTCACTGGCGCTTGCTCACACTTACGAGCGCTGCGATGCAGATGGCGACCATTGTGTGCGGGTCAGCTGCGACCGCGACGGCGACAGATGTTGGCGTGAGTCTGAATACAGCAAGAACACAATTTATAGCGGTGCAGGTCGCTGGAGATGCGATTCCGATGGGGACCGGTGTCATTTCGAATACGCTAACAGGAACGGGAACCCGCACCGGGGGCACCACGACGAGGACGACCGCGACCGATAACGGGAGCCCGAGCTCCCTTAGCGTCATTTTCCAGCGGACCAGGCGTGCGGCTACTGCCTGAGGTGGAAAGCATGGTAGTGCGCCTGCGCTAAGCTGATATTGTACGGCCGCAGAAAAAGCCCGACGGTGACTCGTGGATTAGCGCGGCGATTAGCGCGGCGAAAATGACGAAGCCCCGGCAGTTCTGACGGGATCTCCCGACGACCGGGGCTTCGAACGGTTGGGTCTTGCCGCACTTCCTTCCGTTCGAGACGCGAATCTCGCAACGACCGTCAGCGTCCGCTGAGACGATAAGAGCTGAGCCCGCGAGCGTGGTACGGACGTCCATACTGGCTGAAAGATAATGTGCTTCGCGTTAAGCACTGCGTTGCACGCGTTCGAATGTGCCGCCCAGTGCGGGGGAGACCGGGCATGACCGAGCGATGCGTAAGTCACTGTTTTCAGTTACCCTTCGCACCGTCGATCATGCTCGATGAGAACCTTTTCTGAACGTGTACTCGAATGTCGAGATATCGGACGAGGTCCTGGCGCGCCTTTGAACCCGCGGCGGCCACCCCGCTAGCGGCGACTCTGCGCCTGCGCATCCTCGGCCTGGATCCGGGCTCGCGCCGCACCGGTTTCGGCGTCATCGAATGTGAGGGGGGCGAGCTGCGCCCCGTGGCACACGGTTGCCTCAATGTCGCTGCGGCGGCGCCCGCCGCACGGCTGCGACTGATCTTCGAGGGGCTGCGTGCGCTTCTCTCCGAGCATGGTCCCTCCGAGGTCGCGGTGGAACGTGTATTCGTGAGCCGCAACGCCGACAGTGCCTTGAAGCTCGGACAGGCGCGCGGCGCCGCGCTGTGCGCCATTCCGGCGGAGGTCCCGGTGTTCGAGTACGCCCCGCGCGCCATCAAGCTCGCAGTCGTCGGCTCCGGCGGCGCGGAGAAGTTTCAGGTCGCACAGATGATCCGCATGCTCCTGTCCCTTGCCGACCGGCCGGCCGCGGATGCGGCTGACGCGCTCGCGGTGGCCGTTTGTCACGCACACCAACGGCAGCTGCAGGCGCGACTGCAGTGCGCCGGCGGCCCGCGCTGGTCGCAGGCGTAACTGATGATCGGCTCGCTGCGCGGCAGAATCGCCTCCAAAACGCCTCCGCAACTCACCGTCGATGTCGGCGGACTCGGCTACGAGCTCGAGGCGCCGATGTCGACCTTCTTCCATCTACCGCCGGTCGGTGAGGAGGTGCGGCTGCTCACGCACCTGGTGGTGCGCGAGGATGCGCACGTGCTGTATGCCTTCGGCACCGAGGAGGAGCGGCGGCTGTTCCGCAGCCTCATCAAGGTGTCGGGAGTCGGGCCGAAGATCGCGCTCGCGCTGCTCTCCGGCATCAGCGTCGCCGCTTTTGCCGAGTGCGTGCAGCGCGAGGATATCGCGGCGCTCACACGCATCCCCGGTGTGGGCCGCAAGACCGCCGAGCGGCTGCTCGTGGAGATGCGCGACCGCCTCGCAGGTCCCACGCCGGGCAGTGGCGCTGCCGCAGTCGCTGCGGGCACGAGCGCCGAAAGTGAGGCTTACGGCGCGCTGGTCGCGCTCGGCTACCGTCCAGCGGAGGCCGCGCGCTTGCTCAAAGCGGCCGGTCCCGGTACACATTCGACCGAGGAACTGATTCGCCGTGCGCTACAGGGCGCGGCGCGGGAGTCGAACCCCTAAGTGATCCAGGATCCCATCATCACCGGCGCGGCAAGTGCGGAGGAGGAGGCTGTCGAGCGCGCCATCCGCCCGCGCCGGCTCGCGGAATACATCGGTCAGACGCCCGTCAAGACGCAGCTGGAGATCTTCATCAGCGCCGCGCGCGCGCGCGGCGAGGCGCTCGATCATGTGCTCATCTTCGGTCCGCCGGGCCTCGGCAAAACGACCCTGGCGCACATCGTTGCGGCCGAGCTCGGCGTGAGCCTGCGCCAGACCTCAGGCCCGGTGCTCGAGCGTGCCGGCGACCTGGCGGCGTTGCTCACCAATCTGCAGCCGCGCGATGTGCTGTTCGTCGACGAGATACATCGCCTCGCGCCGGTCGTGGAGGAGGTGTTGTATCCGGCGATGGAGGATTACCAACTCGATATCATGATCGGCGAGGGGCCGGCGGCGCGCTCGATCAAGCTCAGTCTGCCTCCGTTCACGCTGGTCGGTGCCACCACGCGGGCGGGACTGCTGACCTCGCCGTTGCGCGATCGGTTCGGCATCGTGCAGCGGCTCGAGTTCTACGCGGTCGAGGACCTCGAGCGCATCGTGGAGCGCTCGGCAGCGATCCTCGGAGTGAGCATCGATGAGGCCGGGGCGCGGCGCATCGCGCAACGCTCGCGCGGCACACCGAGGATCGCCAATCGCCTGCTGCGGCGCGTGCGCGACTACGCGCAGGTGCGGGCCGACGGCCGCATCGGCGCGGGCGTAGCGGATGCCGCGCTCGATCTGCTCGAAGTGGACCGCGAGGGCTTCGACACGCTCGATCGCAAACTCCTCAGCGCCATCATCGAGCGCTTCGACGGCGGTCCGGTGGGGATCGACAGCCTGGCGGCGGCCCTCGGCGAAGAGCGCGGCACGCTCGAGGATGTGACCGAGCCCTTCCTGATTCAACAGGGATTCCTGGTGCGCACCGCACGCGGCCGCATGGTGACACGAGCCTCGTACCTGCACTTCGGCATCAAGCCGCCCGAGCGCGCCGCCACCTTGCCGCTCTTCGAGGGTGAGCGGTGAGCATTTTTTCGTGGCCGGCGCGAGTGTACTGGGAAGATACTGACGGCGGCGCCATCGTCTACTACGCCAACTACCTGCGTTTTCTCGAGCGTGCGCGCACCGAGTGGCTGCGCGCGCAGGGCCACTCGCAGCTCGCGCTGGCGAGCGAGCCGGGAATCCTTTTCACCGTGGTGAGCGTCCACATCGATTACCGCGCGCCGGCAAGGCTCGATGATGAGCTCGAGATCACCTGCGAGCCGCATGCCGAAGGCGCTGCGTCGCTGCGCTTCGCGCAGCGCGTATACCGTACGGCGACAGCGCCTCCCGCGGAGCTGCTGGTCGAGGCGCAGGTGCGCGTGGCGTGCGTGGATGCGGCGAGTCTGCGCCCACGGCGCCTGCCGCAGTTCCTGCGCGATACCCTGGCGGCGGAGGCTGCAGCCCATGGTTGAGCCGCTTTCCATCCTCAAGCTCATCGTGCAGGCCAGCATACCGGTGCAAATCGTCATCGCACTGCTGCTGGCGGCTTCGCTCAGTTCCTGGGCGATCATTTTCCGCAAGCGCCGCATCATCGGCCGCGCACGCCGCGAAGCCGACCGCTTCGAGGGCCGCTTCTGGTCCGGTGACGATCTGGCGACGCTCTACCGGGCAATCGAATCGAAGGGCGGCGCCACCGGCATGGCGGGCATCTTCGAATTCGGCTTCCGCGAATTTGCCCGCCTGCGCCAGAGTGCGGCGGGCAGTGAGCAACTGCTCGAGGGCTCGCGGCGCGCCATGCGCGTCGCACAGCTGAAGGAGATCGACCGCCTCGAGCACAGTCTGGCGACGCTCGCCACCGTCGGCAGCACGAGTCCCTACGTGGGGCTCTTCGGTACCGTGTGGGGGATCATGAGCGCCTTTTCCTCCCTCGGTAACGTGCAGCAGGCGACACTCGCCATGGTGGCGCCGGGAATCTCTGAAGCGCTCGTGGCCACCGCCATTGGTCTGTTCGCGGCCATCCCGGCCGTGGTGGCCTACAACCGCTTCGCCGACCAGGTGACTCGCCTCGAGATGCGCTTCGATGCATTCATCGAGGAATTCTCGACCATCCTCCAACGCCACGCGACGCGCGCCGGCGCCGCGGCCGGTGCGGAGCGCTGATGCCGCAGAGTACGCGCCGCCGCCGCCTGATGGGTGAGATCAACGTCGTGCCCTACATCGATGTGATGCTGGTGCTGCTGATCATCTTCATGATTACGGCGCCGCTGCTGACCCAGGGCGTCAAAGTCGATCTGCCCAAGGGCGCGGCGGAACCTCTGGGGGCCCAGCGCGTTCCGCCACTGGTGTTGTCGGTAGACCGTGCCGGACGGCTGTACCTCAACGTCGGTCCCGAGCCGCAGCGGCCGCTCGATGATGCGACCGTCGCCGCGCGCGCCACTGCGACGCTGCAGCGCAGCCCGGAGACGCAGGTGTTGGTGAAAGCCGACAGTGCCGTGGCCTATGGGCGTGTTGTGCAGGCGATGGTGATCCTGCAGCATGCCGGTGCGCGCACGGTGGGGTTCATCACCGAGCCGTTGCCGCAGAGCGAGCGCCGCGGCGGCTGATGCCCGTTCTCGCATGCAACGCGCGAGCGACCGCTGGGTGTCGATAACACTGTCGGTGCTGCTGCACGCGGCACTGCTCGGTGCGCTGGTGTACGGCTGGATGTTGTTTCGACGGCCGCCACCGCCGGCGCCGACGCTCGCGATCGAAGCGCGCGTGGTGGATGCGCGCAGCGTGCGGGGCGCGGATCAGCCGCCGCCGCAACCCGCGCCGGCACCGGAGGCGCCGCCGGAGTCCGTCGGACCGCCGCAGCCGACGCCCGAGGAGCGCGCCCAGCGCGAGCAGCAGCGCCAACAGGAGGAGGCGGCCGCTCAGGAGCAGCAGGCGGCAGCCGCGGCCGCTGCCGCGGAGGCGGCGCGGCGCGAGGCGGAGCAGCGAGCTGCGGAGGAGCGCAAGGCGCGCGAGGAAGCGGAGGCGCAGAAACGCGCCGCGGAGGAGCAGCAGCGCAAGGCAGAATTGAAGGAGCAGAGCGAGCGCGAGGAGGATCTGCAGCGTGACCTCGCTGCCGAGGAGCAGGCGAGGAAAGCACGGGCGGGCCCGGCGTTGGCGAGCTGGCAGTCGCTGATCGCTGCCAAGATCAACCGCGCGTGGCTGCGGCCGCCGACGGCGCGCCCGGGCATAGAATGCATGTTGAATGTGACGCAGGTGCCAGGAGGGGAAGTGACCGAAGTGAGTATCGGCGAATGCAACGGCGACCAGGCGGTGCGCGAGTCGATCGAGGCTGCGGTCTATCGCGCCTCGCCGCTGCCGCCACCGCCCGATCCGGCACTGTTCGACCGCCACCTGCGCATCGACTTCAAGCCGGACTGATGTCATGAACCTAATCAAGCTGGGCGATGGCCAGCGCCACAAGCGCCTGCTCGCGTGGCTCGTGGCCCTGAGCGCTGCTCTCATCGGGTCGATCCCCGCCGCACGCGCCGAACTCCAGATCGAGGTCACCTCCGGGGTGCGCGATCCCGTGCCGATCGCGATCGTGCCCTTTACGCATCCCGACAGCGCGGGAAGCGACCTCGATGTCGCCGCCATCGTGCAACACGATCTGGAAGGCAGTGGCCGCTTCCGTGCTCTCGCGCGCGAGCAGATGCCCGCGAAACCCAGCCGCGCCGACCAGGTGGCGAGCCCATCCTGGAAAGCCGCGGGCAGCGATTACGTGGTGGTCGGACGGACCGTCGCGCTCGAGAACGGGAGCCTTGCGGTCGACTTCGACCTCGTGAACACGCTCACCGGTGCACGCCTCGCCGGGCAGCGGTTCACCGGAGCCGCGGGCGCGCTGCGCAACGCCGCACATCGCGTGAGCGATGTGATCTACCAGAAGATCCTCGGCGTACGCGGCGCCTTCGCGACGCGTATCGCCTATGTGGCGGTGGATGGGGAGCCACCCACGCAGCGCTTCCAGCTGATCGTGGCCGATGCCGACGGCGCCAACCAGCACATGATCCTCGAGTCGCGCTTCCCGTTGATGTCGCCCGCCTGGTCACCGGATGGGCAGTGGCTGGGCTATGTCTCCTTCGAGACCAAGCACGCAGCGGTGTACGTGCAGCTGGTGCGGACGGGAGAGCGTCGGCAGGTTTCCGCGCGTGCCGGCGTGAACGGCGCACCCGCCTGGTCGCCCGATGGCCACAAGCTCGCCCTGACACTCGGGGGCAGCGGTGGTAATCCCGACATCTACATCCTCGATCTTGCCACTCAGGACCTGACGCGCATCACCGACGATCCGGCGATCGATACCGAGCCTGAGTGGGCGCCGGACGGCAAGTCGCTGTTTTTCACCTCGGACCGCGCCGGCTCGCCGCAGATTTACCAGATCGCGACCACCGCCAACGCGCGTCCCAAGCGCATCACCTTCGGTGGCAACTACAACGCACGGCCGCGCGTGTCCCCCGATGGCTCGCAACTTGCGATGGTGACGCTCGACAACGGTAACTACCGCATAGCGGTGCAGGATCTCGGCAGCGGCGCGGTGCGGGTGTTGTCGCATGGCCATCTCGATGAATCGCCGAGTTTTGCCCCCAACGGGGCTACACTCATTTACTCGGAGCGCGAAAGCGGCCGCGGCTCGCTGGCGACGGTATCCACCGACGGCCTGACGGGTTTGCGGTTGAAGGCTTCCCAGGGAGAGGTTCGGGAGCCGGCGTGGGGCCCGTTCAGCCCTTGAAGCGGCGTCGCTCGCAGCGCGCCGATTGCGGAGGATGCGGAATGTCGGAAAAGGTATCCATCCATCGAGTGCTCGCCGTGCTACTGCTCGTCGCGGCATGCGCCATCGCCGCCTGCGCGAGCAAGCCGCCGAAGCCCACCGGCTCCGGCGAGGCCGGCGCGAATACGGGTGCTGAAGGAGCCGCCGCGGGTAACGCCAATGCAAATGGTTCCGGCAGCGATGAGGAGATCCCCGGACCCCAGGCAGGGGTGCTCGCCAAACGCACCGTGTACTTCGACTTTGACAGCAGCGAGATCAAGGGCGAAGGCACGGATATCGTGGCGGCGCATGCCAAGTACCTCGCGGCCAATGCGACCACGCGCGTGCGACTCGAAGGGCACACCGATGAGCGCGGCTCACGCGAGTACAACATCGGCCTCGGAGAGCGGCGCGCACAGGCGGTGCGCCGCGCGTTGCTCCTGCAGGGGGCGGCCGATGCGCAGATCTCCACGGTGAGTTACGGTGAGGAGCGTCCCGCCGTGGCGGGACACGACGAGGCGGCCTGGGCCAAGAACCGGCGCGTCGAGATCATCTACCTCGCAGCCGGCCCGGCGCAGAAGCCCTAGGGCGAAGGATTGCCATGCGTGTAACACTTCCGGCGCTGCTCGCCGCAATGCTCGCGGGTTGCGCCAGCACACCCGCCGACAAGGACCCGACGCAGCTGCGGCTCAACGACCTCGAGGCGCGCATGGAGCGCATCACCGCCAACGAGGTGCAGGTTTCGCAGCGCCTCGATGAGGTGCAGGGCAACCTGCGGGAGCTGCGCGGACAGGTCGAGGAGCTGGAGCACAATAACGATGCACTGCGTAAGCAGCAGCGTGACCTGTTCGGCGATCTCGAAAAGCGGTTGAATGCCGGTGGTGGCGCTGGTGCGGCACTCGCCGGCGCGGCGGGAGGCGCTGCCGCGGGAGCGGCTGCGGCGGGCGCGGCAGCCGGTACCGATATCGCAGCCGGAACCAACGCGCCCTCAGCCACCGAGCAGGCCGTGTACGGGCAGGCCTTCGATGCGCTCAAGGCGGGCAGCTACTCGACTGCGATTACAGGCTTCAAGGACTTCCTGCACACCTATCCCAACAGCACCATCGCGGACAACGCGCAGTATTGGCTGGGCGAGGCCTACTACGTGAGCCACGAGTACGACTCCGCCGCCACGGCGTTCCGCACGGTACTGAAGAAGTGGCCCGATTCGCGCAAGGCCGCCGATGCGATGCTCAGACTCGGCTACACCCAGTTCGAGCAGAAGCAATACCCGGCGGCGAAGGCGACCCTGGATGAGGTGACGAAGAAGTTTCCCGGAACCGACTCAGCCAAGCTCGCCGCGGAGCGGCTGCGCCGCATCCCTGCACAAGCAGCGCAATGATCGTCCGGGGCGCTACCCGTTGAGCCGCCCGGATGCCGCGGGACAAGCATGACACGCCTCAGGGTCACCGAGATCTTCCACTCTCTGCAGGGGGAGGCCGATAGCGTCGGCGTCCCTACGGTGTTCATACGCCTCACGGGTTGCCCGCTGAGGTGCCAGTACTGCGACACGGCGTATGCGTTCGAGGGCGGCGAGTGGTGGGAGCTGCCGGCGATTCTCGAGCGGGTGCGCGGCTTCGCCGCGCGTTATGTGTGCGTGACCGGTGGTGAACCGCTGGCGCAGAAAGGCTGCATTACACTGCTCAGTGAGCTGTGCGCGGCGGGGCTGCGTGTGTCGCTCGAGACCAGCGGTGCCATGCAGCTCGATCAGGTCGACCCACGGGTGATCAAAGTCGTGGACGTCAAGACGCCGGGCTCAGGCGAAGAGCGGCGTAATCGCTACGATGAGCTCCAGCGACTGCGGCCGCACGATCTGGTGAAATTCGTGCTCTGCGATCGCAGCGATTACGAATGGAGCCGTGCAAAGCTCGCCGAGCTCGCGCTGCCGCAGGGTTGTACGGTGCTCTTCTCCCCGAGCCACGAGCAGCTTGCGGCACGCGATCTCGCGGACTGGATACTCGCTGATCGCCTGCCGGTGCGCTTTCAGATCCAACTGCACAAGTACCTTTGGGGCAATGTGCCCGGCAGGTGAGGGCGGTGCCCGACGCTCACGCAGTGGTATTGCTCTCCGGCGGCCTCGATTCGGCCACGGCGCTCGCGCTCGCGCGCGAGCAGCGCTTCGCCTGCCACGCGCTCTCGGTGGACTATGGACAACGCCATGCGGCCGAGCTCCAAGCCGCCCCGCGCGTTGCGGCGGCAGGCGGTGCGTGCGAGCACCGCATCATGCACGTGGATCTCGCCGGCATCGGCGGCTCGGCACTCACCGACCGCGCCATTACCGTGCCGGAAGCACCGAGCGCGGGCATTCCGGTCACCTATGTTCCGGCCCGCAACACCATCATGCTCGCGCTCGCACTCGCGTGGGCAGAGGTGCTCGAGGCGCGCGATATATTCATTGGAGTGAACGTGTTGGATTCGAGCGGCTATCCGGACTGCCGACCGGAGTTCATCGCCGCGTTCGCCCGGCTGGCGGCGCTCGCGACCCGTGCCGGCGTCGAAGGCCGCCCCGCTCGCATCCACACACCGCTCATAGGCTGGAGCAAGGCCGAGATCATCCGCGAAGGCACACGCTTGGGCGTCGATTACCGGCACACGGTGTCCTGTTACCAGGCGGATGGCGAGGGAAGAGCCTGCGGCCGCTGCGATGCGTGCCGTCTGCGCCGCGCGGGCTTCATCGCCGCCGGATTGACCGATCCGACCTCCTACCAGAGGCCTGTAGTATGATGCCGCCCCCCGCGGCTGGGGCGACTGCGTGCAGGCGCAATAGCCGGTGTAAAGCGCTGGGGCGTTAGCTCAGTCGGTAGAGCATCGGACTTTTAATCCGCTGGTCGACGGTTCGATTCCGTCACGCCCCACTTAAAGTCCTTTAAAAACAGCTACTTCGGCGCGCGCCGCTTGCTGACGCTTCACCCGCAACTCGATTCGGTGCACACTCAGTGCAGTAACTTACTCATCGCCACGCACGCGACCGGATACTGGATGGCTTCAATCCAACGCATCGTCTCGCCGCTGACCGGAGAGGTTTGTTATCGCGCGCAAGTGCGAGTAAAGGGTCGCGCCTCCGAGTCAGCGACGTTTCCAAATCAGAAGGAAGCGAAGGATTGGGCCGCATCGATTGAAACGGCGATCCGCGAGGCCCGGCACTTCCCCCACGCGGCGGCCAAGCGGACGAGCTTCGATGCACTCGCCAAGGACTACACCGAGACGGTGCTCGCCGATTTCGACCCGAAAGAGAGAGCCACGCGCGTCCGCCAGCTCGCCTGGTGGTCGAAGCGATTCTCGGGACTGTCGCTCGCAGAGATCACGGCGGATCGCATTTCGCAGGCGCGTGACAAGCTGGCAGCCGAGACCTTCGCACGCGGCAAGCCACACAAGGACGGGAAGACCGGGGAACTGGTCCTGCCCAAGGAGCACAAGCGGAGCGGCGCCACGGTCAACCGCTACATCGCGACGCTCTCGCACCTGTTCTCCTTCGCGGTGAAGGAGCGGCGACTCATCGATCGCAATCCCGTGAGCGACATCAGCCGCAAGAAGGAGCCCCGCGGCCGTACACGTTTCCTCTCGGATGACGAGCGCGCGGCGCTACTCGATGCGTGCACGAAGTCGGAGTGGCCAGCGCTGCATTCACTCGTCCTGTTGGCGATTACGACCGGCGCTCGCAAGGGCGAGCTGATCGGGCTGAAGTGGGCGGATGTCGACCTGAAGAAAGGCCGCGCCCTGGTCAGAGAGACGAAGAACGACGAGCAGCGCACGCTCCCCCTCGCCGGCAAGGCACTCGAAGCGCTACGCAAGCTTAAGCTGCAAAATTCGGCTCGCAGCGAATGGGTATTCGCGCAACCGTCAGGGCTTCCGGGACCCTACGAGCATTTCGACGCGCATTGGTACGCCGCACTCGAAGCGGCAGCGATCAGCGATTTTCACTTTCATGACCTGCGCCACACCACGGCGTCGATGCTCGCCGCGCAGGGCGCCTCGCTGCTTGAGATTGCCGACGTCCTTGGACACAAGACGCTCGCTATGGTCAAGCGCTATTCTCATCTCGTGGTCGATCACAAAGCTAAAGTCATCGAGAAGATGGTCGAGGCGAAGGGACTCTGAGCTCTCGCGGCCTCGTCCGCCGGACTGCCGGCCGGCCGCACACTGTCTCAAGCCAATGGGCACTTTGTGCCCATTGCTGCCGGTCGGACTTCTCGAAACCTGCCATTCCACCCCGAAAGAGCGGACGTTCGCACACGAGCCACTGGTGTTTGTTGGCAATGCGAGGTTCAGCACCCACTCTCGGAAGGCCAAGCGGCGAAGAGCCCGGGCGTGTGCAGCCGGTGGAGCAGATCGAAGACACCTTCGCCGAGTGTTGCAGCCACCGTTACCGGCCAGCTCACCGCTCCACCCAAGCCGGACGCCAGCACCCATAAGACCGCCAACTGAAGCATCGCCGTCCATCTGGCTGCGGGGATGGCCGTGATCGCGCAGGGGATAGGCGCGAGCAATCGCGACTTGGCGATTGCGCACGGCGCGTTCTAAGCCGGCGCGCGGGGCGTACTGAAGGTGCTGGGGCGCCCCATGCCCCCGCCGACACGGGGCCGGTAAAATAACGCTTGAGTCCGAGCGCTCTCGCCTGCGCTCGCATGATGATCTCCCTCAGTCCATTTTGCTCCCGCGCGCGGCGCGCCTTGGAGTTGAGCCAAGCGAGAGTACTAGCCTCGCCAGCTTTACGGGTTCTCAGAAAGCATTGAAGCAATGGAATCCAGGGTAAACCCGATCTGCCCGGGCGCTCATATTACTGACGCTTGCGCGGCGGCGCGCGTCCGCTCGAGCACGCGCACCTGCGGAGGGCCCGGGCCTGGCTCACTTGGGGAACATCACCTGCGCCTGCAGGCGAATCTGCCAGTTCGGCCCGTAGGTGGGCGTGGCGAGGTTGTAATAGCCGGCGATCTGTGTGTTCAGCGGCAGCTTGCCCAGATGGAAGATGTGGCCGATGCCCCCGCCCAGGGGCACGGTCCACACGTCCTTGCCCTTCGCCTGCCAATTGGCCGTGATGATCGGGGTGCTCGTCAGATACGTGCCCTGGGCGCTTTCGAAGTTGTAGTTGAGGAAGGGCTGCGCCAGGAAACTGTTGTAGGAGCCGCCGGGTCCGTTACTCACCGACCAGATATTGTTCACGAGAATACCGTAGACCCACGGTTCGCCCTTCGCCAGCCGCAGTACGACAGCGGTCGGACCCAGTCCCCAGCGGTCCGAGCCGAGTTCCAGCTGTGTCTCCGTGGGGATCTGGGTAATCGCGCCGACGCCCCAGATGATCCCGCTGGCGTTGGCGGGCGAAAGAAACGCCGAGAGTTGGATGGGACCGATCCCATAGGCGCGCGAGCCGTCCGGCGTGAGGGCCGGCTGGGAGATCAACGGCACGATGGTGCGCGTGATGATGTTCCAGTCCGGCGAGAAGTCGATCGGAATGACCGGCTGGATGTTGAGAATATCCTGGGTCTGCTTCTGCGGGCCGTAATTCAGGTTGGCGTTGTTCTGAAACGGCACGCTGATCAGGTTCGCGACCGGATTCTGCGCAAGTTTCGCCAGTTCCTCCTCACTCAGTGCGGCGTACGCCGAGGGCTTGCACGCTGCGAGCAGCAGCGCCGTGCCGATTCTGCCTCCGCGTCCTGAAAACCCGTTCTTGCTCATAACAGCCCCGCGAGAACGCAAACGCGTGCGCGACCGAAGGGTCAAGGGCCGCGTCGTCTGGACCCATTGGACCTTGGTCCAAGTGGGCGGACGCTTACGGAGGCGATGGTTTGATATGTTTCATGACTTTTAGTCTCCAGCGTTGCTTCATCTGATCGTTACTCAACCAGTTCAAAGTCCGGCAAGACGAACGATTTGTTCCAGAACGCCTCTTCCGGACCGTAGAAGCGGAACATCGGATACGGCCGTTTTCCCTGCGTCGGAATCCAGTTCGATTCGAATCCGGCGGGAGCCTTCGGTCCAACAAAAAGATCCACCGATCCATCGGCGTTCACTTTCATCTTCGGTTTCTGAAACGAGGACAGGCCCGATCTATTTTCCGGGTTATAGATGAAGGCCCACGTTGCCATGTCATAGACCGTGAGCGACCAGAATTGCTTTGCTGGAACCTCCTTGGGTACGCGAAGGCGGTAGGTTTTCTCGGGTGCCAAGCGCTGTCCTTTGCTGTCGGCGATCGCGCCAAGGTACATCGTGGCCGCATGGCCAATCACCAGTTTCTTTGGATAGTAAACTCCGACAAAAAACTGGAGACCGCGTTCGTCGAGGAGAATCGCATCCTTGGTCTCGTATCCGAAACCGCCCTCGGGATCGGGCAGCAGCAGGCTGCTCCAGTGACGGTTCGGCCAATACGGAGTTGCCGAAAACGATTCGTAGGCCTTTTCCTGAAGGTAGAAGTAGGCATCGACGACCGCTCGCTCCATGGCCGCCTTGACCTTGCCTTGCGGGTTGAAAGGTTTAGCGGGCTCTATTCCGATGCTCGCGAGCATCCCCATCATCACCTTGTCGCGCGGTTTGACGGGTTCCACGCTGATGATGTCGTAGATGTCCTGGAAGTGGCTGATGTCATAGATCGGCAGGCTGGGATAGCGTGAATTGGACGGGTCAATGAATCGCTGGGTCGGCGGATTGGCCGCCTCCGACAGGTAATACATCTTCAACGTCTTGGAATATTCGTAGGCATCCTGCTCGGTTCCCTCTGGCGTATGAATCGAGCGGAAGGCAAACGCCAGGCGGTAGCTCTCGGTCTTAACCGGAAGATACCCGGGAGGAATCTCGCCTGTGTATCCGGGTGGCAACAGGAGGTACTTACCGCCCTTGCCTTTATCCGCACCGATGGGTCCGACATCGGCAACGGATGTCTGCCAGGCATCCACGATTTGCCCGTAAAGGACAGCCTTCGCGCTCCGCGCCGGAACTTCAAGGACCACCGGGCCTTTGCGCAGGTCCGTATAAGCGCCGATATACGGCGTGACGGTGTTTGGTGTCAGAGCTTCAAGCTTGGGCGTCGCGGTTTGCGAGTACGCGAGGATCGTGTTGTTGTCCGCGCCCAATGCCGAAAAGGCACCGGCCCGCAGCCGATAAATCCCGACCGCCGGTGCGGACCAGATGACGGCTTCAAACGCGCGTTGATAGGCCACCTGCGCCTCAAGGTCGTCGGCCGACGGCTTGGCTCCGGGTGCTGGTTGACCGCCGATCGGTTCGGTCTGCGCTATCGCCTGGGTGATGACGAGACAAAATGTCAGAACGGTCATCCCGACCGCTGTGACCTTACTTTTCAAATATGGATGTCGGTTTGGTTTTGGTTTCATGGTCTTCAGTGTCTGTTTGATTTGTTTATTGCTTCGGGGGTGAAGTCGCGGGCCGCCTGAACTAGCCAGGTCAGCATGCGAACGACATTCAGAGATCAGGGTTGCAACTCGACGTCGCCCCGCCGCTAAGTCTTGTTAAACAAGAGACAGTCCTAATGTGGCGGCGGACAAACAATTTGAAGTTTCCCGCATAGGCCGTCTGCGCCTCTATCAGTACAACTACTGATTGAGTAGGGCGCACGGCGTGGTGCTCGTCGCCGGTTGCGACGCGCCCTCAAACGATGCGAGCCGTTGTCACGCGGGGCAGGACACTCAAAAGACCAAGAACCGGACACTCAGTATGGTTGAGTGAGCATGCAATAAAGAAATATCTATGCGGGATTGCCGGGTTCAGTAGGCGTCCTC
>DASQYM010000053.1:0-23754 GCA_035639195.1 Steroidobacteraceae bacterium | reverse complement strand
GATCAGCTCGCCAAGCAGCAGCACGCCTACGAGATGGATGCGAAGTCGATCAGTGCGGACGCACTGGATAACGCCCGCAACGCCGAGAACATCGCCGCCACGAACCTCAAGATCTCGGAACGCCAGTACCAGCTGACGCGCGCCGGGGCCTGGAGCTACGACATCCAGAATGCCGAACGCAGCTATTCGGCGCTCGCGAAGGCATACCAGGCGTCCGCGGCGCTCCTCGCCAAGTACACATTGCGGGCGCCCGCCGACGGCGTGGTGCTCGCGGTGCACTCGAGCGTCGGCAGTTATGTATCCGCACAGGGCGCGTATGACTCCTACACCCAGGGCTTCGGCCCGCTCGTGATCATGGGTCTGCCGCAAAGCCATCTGCAGGTCCGCGCCTTCATCGACGAGATCCTGGTACACGAGCTGCCCGCCGCCGAGAAGATCCAGGCGGAAATGTTCATTCGCGGCACCACGGTGCACGTGCCGCTGACCTTTGTCCGGATCCAGCCTTATATCTCTCCCAAGATCGAGCTCTCGGACCAGCGGCAGGAGCGGGTGGACCTGCGGGTATTGCCGCTCATCTTTCGTTTCGAGAACCCGCGCGGTCTAAACCTCTATCCGGGACAGCTGGTCGATGTCTACGTGGGCGCCAGGTAGCGTGCGTGAGGCCTGCGCCGCGGCGCGCACGGCGCTGCTGGCGCTCGCCTGTCTCCTGTGTGCTTGCGCGGTCGGTCCCGACTTCAAGCGTCCGCAGGCGCCGGCGGCGACGCACTACGCTCCGGGGAGTGATCCTGTGCAGACCGTCGCGGCACAAGGTGCCGCGCAGCGGATGAGCTCCGCGGAGAAGGTGGTACCAGACTGGTGGCGGCTCTTCAGATCGCCGGCGCTCGATGCCGTGGTCGCCGAGGCGCTCGCGGGCAATCCCGGCATCGAGGCGGCGCAGGCCAGTCTGCGGCAGAGCGAGGACACGCTGCGCAGCGGCTACGGCATCTTCTTTCCGGACATCGCAGTGGGGGCCGCGGCGAGCCGCCAGCGGGTCGCGCCTGAGAAGATCGGGGTGAAGGCGCCGGCGACCATCTTCAACCTATTTACGCTCTCGGCATCCGCGAGCTATGCACTCGACCTGTTCGGCGGCGAGCGGCGCATGGTCGAGGCCCTGCATGCGCAGGTGGACGTGCAGCGCGCCACCGAGCAGGCGACCTATCTCACGCTCATCGCCAACATCGTCAACACCGTCATCGCTAGCGCCGCCTACCGGGCAGAAATCGAGGCGACCCAGCAACTGATCGAGCTGCAGCGGCAGCAGGTGAAGCTCACCGAAGTGCAGTGGCATGCCGGCATCGTGCCGTACGCGAACGCGCTCCTCTTGCAGACGCAACTCGCCTCCAATGAGGCGACGGTCGCCCAGTATCAGCAGCGCCTCGCCCAGAGCGAGGATCTGCTCGCCACCCTCACCGGGCATGTGCCGGCCGAATGGCAATCGGCCGATGTCCGGCTCTCGGACCTGACTCTGCCGCAGGACCTGCCCGTGAGTCTCCCCTCTGAGCTCGTGCGGCAGCGGCCGGACATTCTGGCGGCCGAGTCGACCGCGCATGCGGCGAGCGCAAACGTCGGGGTCGCGACCGCGGCCATGTTGCCCTCGATTACCCTCAGCGGCACCTACAGCGCCAATGGCACGGGAACCGGCACCGTGTTTTCATCCGCTGGGCGCGCCTGGGATGTCGGTGCGAACCTCACGGCGCCGCTCTTCGAGGGGGGGACGTTGTGGTTCCGCCGCAAGGCGGCGATCGATAGCTACCAGCAGGCCATGGCGCTCTACCGGCAGGTCGTGCTCGGGGCATTCGGCCAGGTGGCCGACACCCTCCGGGCGCTCGAGAACGATGCGGTGGCGCTGCGCGCTCAGGATGCGGCACTCTCGAGCGCTAAAGAGGCGCTGCACCTCGTGCAGATCAACTACCAGGCGGGACTCAGCACGTACCTCGAAGTGCTGATCGCCGATGAGCAGTACCACCAGGCGATCACCAATGACCTGCAGGCCACCGCCGTGCGCTATCAGGACACGGTCGCACTGTATGTTGCCCTCGGTGGCGGCTGGTGGTCGCAGGGGGACACGGTGCCACCCGGCTCCTATTCGCGTGCCTGGCAACAACCCCTCGGCCAGTAGAGTGCACGCAGCCGCGCTCCGGCACCCCCCGTCGGTGCAGCAGGCCTAACCTCTGGCCGCGGCAGCCGCAATGCGGCGGACGAGCTCAGGTGGGCTGAGCTCCGCCGCATCGAGAACGAGCGGGGCTTCCTGCGACGCGGGCGGGACGAAGTGGGCCTCTTGCCAACGCAACACGTCGATGTTCGCTTCGGAGGGATCCTTGCCGCGGCGGCCGCGCTCGCTGATGCGCTTCGCCAGGATTCTCTGCGGCGCATGGCAGTAGACGATGCACAGATACACTGCGAGGGAAGCGGCGAGCGCGCCGAAGCGTACCCGGTCCTCGGCGCGGGCGAAGGTCGCATCGACGATCGTCGTGAAGCCGCCGGCGAGTGTGTCTGCGGCGCAATCCGCCAGGCGGTCGTAGACGGCAACCGTCATGTCCCGCGCATAGATGCCCTGCGCCAGCGCCGAGCCGGAGCGCGAAGCCGCAGGCAATCCCGCCAGGCGCTTGCGCTCGATGTCCGAGCGCAGGTGTATGGCCCCCAGCGGCGGGGCGAGACGCTGTGCCAGCCAGGTCTTCCCCGATCCCGAAACACCCGACATCAACACGAGTGCCGGCCGCTGCGGAGCGAGTGCACGCTGCGCGCACTCGAGGTATCTGCCGAAAGCGCGCCGTGCCTGACGTGCGGCAGCCCTGGCCGTGTCTTGCGCGGCGGCAGTGAGCGCCGTCACCTTGGCCCGCACCAGTGCACGGTGGGCCCTGAAGAGCGGCATCAGGAGGCAGGCCTGGTAATCACCGCTCGCTGTGAGGTAGCCGGCGAGGAACGCATGTCCGTGCAGAGGTCGCTGTCGCGCATCGAGATCCGCGAGCAGGAACGACACCTCATCCGCCACATCGATCCAGCGCAGCGCGGGATCGAACTCGAGGCAGTCGAATGGCAGCAACCGAGTCCCACGGCGCACGATGTTGCCGGCGTGCAGATCGCCGTGGCATTCGCGTACGCGCCGGGCGGCCAAGCGCCGCGCGAGCAGTGGCGACGCCGCATCCGCCCATGCTCCGAGGCTCGTCTGCAGCGCACGCGCCGGCTCAATGTCACCGAGTAGTGCGGCCGCGCGCAGGCACTCCGCCGCGTTGTGTTTGATGACTGCGATCTGTGCCGGCGGCTCCCCCCGGCCTTGCCCCGCTCGGGCGACGGGCAGACTCGCATGTAGCTGCGCCAGCTCGCCGCCGAATGCGGCGAGCTCCGCGGGCTCGATGCGTCGCGCTTGAAGGAGCGCGGCGAGCTCTTGCGAGCGCGGAAACTGGCGCATCCTCACCGCATGCTCGATGATGCGTCCGGAACCGCCGATACGCGCTTCGCCTCGATGATGACGGATCGCGCGCACATCGAGGTAGAGCTCCGCTGCGAAGCGGCGGTTCAGGCGCAGCTCCTCGTGACAGAGCACGCGGCGCTGCTCGGCGGAGCGCAGGTCGACGAAGGCGTAACGCACCGGGCGTTTGATCTTGTAGGCGAAACTACCGGTCAACAGCACCCAGGAGATATGGGTCTCGATGAGATCGACAGCCCGCACAGGATGCGGGTAGGCTCGCGGGTACAGAAGTGCGTGCAGGTGATCCGGAAAGGAGCTCATCGCGCGCTACCATCACCGGGGCGCCATCCGATCATGCTACATGAGGACCGATGCGGGCGCGCATTGCGCCGCCTGATGCTGACCTTCGTCATCCTTGCGCCCGCGGCCGCAGTCTCCGCCGACCTCGGGCAACAGGCGGCGAGCCCCAGCGCGGATGCCCAGCACGGCAGGGTGTTGTATCTCAAGCACTGCGCGGGCTGCCACGGCCAGCGTGCCTGGGGCGATGGCCTCAAGGTCATACCGGCTCTCGCCGGGCAGCACGAGGCATATCTCATCTCGCAGCTCGCGCGCTTCATCCATGGCGTCCGACCCGGCTCGGAGCTGCACGGTCCGGCGATGCACGATGCGCTTCAGCCACCCGATGTAAACCGTAGCCAGGCACTGCGTGATCTTTCCTCGTGGCTCTCCCAGGCGCCACCCAACAGCGAGCCCGAGCAGGGCACTGGGCAGGCGCTCGCCGCTGGTAAGCGCGCGTACGCCAACGCCTGTGCCGGCTGTCACGGCGCCGAGGGCACAGGCACCAAGCAGGGGACACCGGCGCTCGCCAGTCAGCACTACAGCTACCTGCTGGGGCAACTTCGCGGCTTTTCCTCCGGCGATCTCGCGCACGCACCCGGAATCGGGCCCGCTGCGCTCGGGGCGGCCGATCAACAGCAGGCCATCGCGGATTACCTCTCGCGACTCACCCTGCGAGAGCTCGCGGGCGAGAATTAACCGTACGCGCCGGGTGAGGGCGCCCGGCTCTGCGGTGCGCACAACTACGGACGCGCCCGCGCAGCGCGCGGCCTAGTCTCCTCGGCAGGCTGCGCTAGCCGGGAGGGTGCTTCGGTCATCATGAGCAGGTCCGGTGAGCCGGCACGATGGCTACGCAACTGGCGCGAGGAACTCGATAGTGCGGCCTTATATGGGGCGCTCGCGCACATCGAGCGCGACCGGCGCCAGCGGGACGTGTACGAGGAGCTGGCGAGCGCGGAGCGGCGCCACGCGGCGTTCTGGGAGCAGCGGCTGCGCACCGCGGGGGAAGTCGTTCCGCCGTTTCGCTGCGGGTTGCGCACGCGGCTACTGATCCACCTCGCGCGCCGGCTCGGCGTCGGCTTCATCGTGCCGAGCGTCATCGCGCGCGAGATGAGGGACCGAGACGCCTACGATCGTCAGGAGGACGCGCGCGCTGCGGGACTGGCGCACGATGAGCTCGGCCATGCGGCGGCGCTGCGTCGCCGGCGGGTCGGCGGCCTCGGCAACAACCTGCGCGCCGCGGTGCTGGGCGCGAACGATGGGCTCGCCTCCAATTTCTGCCTGATGATGGGCGTTGCGGGTGGTGGAGGCTCGACCACTACGATCCTGCTGACAGGTATTGCAGGCCTCGTGAGCGGATCGTGCTCGATGGCGCTCGGCGAGTGGCTCTCCGTCACTAATGCACGCGAGCTCACCCTGAGTCAGGCAGATCGGGCGCCGGGCGCCACGGGAGTGGAAGACCAGGACCCGGAGGCCTCCTCGGCCAACGATGCGGCCAACGCCGCGATGTTCTCAGCGTTGCTGTTCAGTCTCGGCGCACTCCTACCGTTGCTGCCCTTCGGCGTGCTGCCCGTGGCGGTGAGAATCCGCGGCACGATCGTGATCTCGATCATCGCCCTGTTCGGGATCGGGCTGGCGACTTCGCTCTTCAATGCCCGTTCCCCGTGGTTCTCCGGGCTCCGCCAGGTGGTGATCGGCGCGGCGGCCGCGACGGTCACCTACCTCGTCGGTTGGATGTTTGGGGCACTCGCGGGGATTCACTGACGCCGCGCGCCCGCCAATGCAGACACTGCTACAGCAGCGGGACCATCGGCTTTCCGGCTGGGAAGTCAGCGCGTTACTTTTCTGTGGCCTTGGCGTCGTTGCTGTATCGTCTGCGGAATCGTCGCATTCAGAAGCTGGCTGGGGCGGTTCTCGATTGCAGCGGCCCTTGTCTTGTTGGTTCCCGCGGTTGCCGCATTCTCCTACGTGCCGGCGCTGGCGGTCGGCAGAACGACACCCTGGCTCGGGCTCCACAGAGCGGATAGCTCAATACGGGACGCAGCTCTGGCAGATAGCGGTGGCGATCGTTGAAACGCCCGATGGGCGACCCAACTGGTAACTTCACGGCCAATCCGATCAATCGCCGGGCTTGTCACATATCGGCCTCGACCGGCGCATGCTCCTTGGCCTTCTCGGGACGCTCGGTCATGGTGGCTTCCGTCAGCAGCAACACCGAGGCGACCGACACCGCGTTCTCGAGCGCGGTGCGCACGACCTTCACCGGATCGACTATGCCGGCTTCGATCAGGTCCACGAACTGCTTGCGTGCCGCATCGAAACCCAGGTTTGCCGTCCCGTTGAGCATGCGATCGACCACCACGCCGCCATCCGCCGCCGAGTTCTCGGCGATTTGCCGGGTCGGAGCCTCGAGCGCCCGCCGCAGGATCTGTGCCCCGGTGCGCTCGTCATCCGTGCAGCGGCCCGCTTCGGCGAGTACCGCGGCTCCCGTGCGCAGCAGCGCCAGCCCACCGCCTGCGACGATGCCCTCGGCGACCGCCGCCTTGGTGGAGCTGATGGCATCATCGAGGGCCTCCTTCTTTGCCTTCATCTCCGACTCCGAAGGCGCGCCGACACGGATCACTGCCACACCGCCCGACAACTTGGCGAGCCGCTCCTCGAGCTTCTCGCGGTCGTAGTCGCTCGTGGTCTTCTCTATCTCCTTGCGGATCATCTGGATGCGACCTTCGATGTCCCGCTTGTTGCCGGCGCCGCCGATGAGGGTGGTGTTGTCCTTGTCGACCACCACGCGCTTGGCGCGCCCGAGCTGCGCAAGCTCCACGTCCTCGAGCTTGATGCCGAGCTCTTCCGAGATGACCTGGCCGCCGGTAAGGGTGGCAATGTCCTGCAGCATGGCCTTGCGGCGATCACCGAACCCTGGCGCCTTGACGGCGGCGCTCTTCAGCACACCGCGGATCTGGTTGACGATGAGAGTCGCCAGCGCCTCGCCCTCGATGTCCTCGGCGATGAACAGGAGCGGCTTGCCCGCCTTGGCTACCTGCTCGAGCAGCGGGATGATGTCCTTGATGATGTTGAGCTTGCGGTCGCACACGAGGATGTAGGCATCTTCGAGCACTGCCTCCATTGCGCTCGGGTCGGTGACGAAATACGGCGAGAGGTAGCCGCGGTCGAACTGCAGTCCCTCGACGACCTCGAGCGTGGTCTCGGTCGTCTTCGACTCCTCGACGGTAATGACGCCATCGCCCCCGACCTTCTCCATCGCATCCGCCACCAGCTCGCCGATGGCCGGATCATTGTGGGCGGACACGGTCGCGACCTGGGCTTTCTCCTTGCGCGAGCTCACCGGCTTGGCCATGCTCTTGAGCGAGCTGACCGCGACCGCCAGCGCGCGATCCAACCCACGCTTCAAGTCGATCGCGCTTGCGCCCGCGGCGACATTGCGCAAGCCGTCGGCGTAAATCGCGTGCGCCAGAATCGTCGCGGTGCTCGTGCCATCGCCGACAAGATCGCCGGTCTTCTCGGCCGCCTGGCGCAACATCTGCGCGCCGAGGTTCTCCTCGGGATCCTCGAGCTCCATCTCCTTGGCGATGGTCACTCCATCGTTGCAGACGATCGGGGCGCCCCACTTCTTCTGGATCAACACCGATTTGGACTTCGGCCCGAGCGTGATGCGCACCGCGTCGGCAAGCTGCGCAGCGCCGCGCAGCACTTTCTCGCGTGCATTCGAGCGGAACAAAACTTGCTTGGCGCTCATGGCCGAACCTCCGCAGGAAAACTGCTCCCCGCAAGTCTCCCCGCACCGGTGATGCCGTTGCCATACGCAGTTCTGCTGAGCATGGGCTGCCGAGGACACGCTCGTGACTACGCACAAGCACCTATGGTGTGGGCACAAGCACCTATGGTGCGCACGGCAGCCGCCTTCTATAAGGCGGTACATCATGCTCATTCGACGGGGATGTCATGCTAGTCGCAGAGAGCTGCACAACGGATGTCGTGTGCTGCCGCCCCCAGGCGAGCGCGGCCGAGGCGGCGCGCCTGATGCGCGAGAAGCACGTCGGCGATGTGGTGGTGGTCGACGATCCGGACCGCGAGCGTGTGCCGATTGGAGTCGTGACCGATCGCGACCTCGCCATCGAGGTGCTCGGCCGCGGTCGCGATGCGGCCACGGTCACGCTGGCGAGCCTCGTTCGTACGCCGGTGGTGATCGCGCGGGAATCGGAGGATACCCGGGTCGTGATCGAGCGCATGCATGCGCACGGCGTGCGACGCATTCCCGTCGTCGATGCGCGCGGTGTGCTGCGCGGCATCGTGACATTGGACGACCTGCTGAAGACGTTGCTGTCTGACATGCAGCTGCTGCTGGAAGCGGAGACACGCGCACAGCGGCACGAGCAGACGGCACGGCGCTAGGCCGGCTCGCTTCGCATGGGAGCGCGCGCGGCATTGGCGATCGGTCTCCTGGCCGCGGCCTCCGCCGTCGTGCAGGCCGTCTCTACGGTCCAGGAGGAGCTTGCCGAGGTCAAGCGCAGCACGCCCAACCTCGAACGCGGTGCGGAGCTGTTCGAGACGTGCTCGGCCTGCCACGGATCCGATGGTGGTGGTACCTCCGACGGGCAGGTACCGCGCATCGGCGGTCAACATGTGTCCGTGCTGTGGAAGCAGCTCGTGGACTATCGGCACGATCGGCGCTGGGACCTGCGCATGGAGCACTTTGCAGACCGCCATCATCTCGGCGACACGCAGGCGATTGCCGATGTCGCCGCGTACATTCAGCAGCTCGAGCCACGGGGCCAGCCCGGTGAAGGTAGTGGCAAGCTCGTGGAAAAGGGGGCCGGCCTGTACGCGCAGCTCTGCCGCAGCTGTCACGGCAACGCGGCGCAGGGCGATGCAGCGCATGCCGTACCGAGGATCGCCGGCCAGCAGTATGAGTATCTGCGACGGCAGTTCTACGATGCAGTCGATGGCCGCCGCCCGAACTTCTCACCCGCCCACATTCGTCTGCTGGCACGGCTCGACCATGATGATATCGAGGGGGTGGCCGATTACCTTTCGCGCCTGCCAGGGGTCGCACCGCAGCCGCAGACAGGTCCAGGCGGCGCAGTCCCTGCACACCCGGGCGGCGGAGTGCGCTGAGTCGGAGAACCGCTTCAGTCCGATGTCAACTCGCCGGCAGGCGCATCACGAAGCACGCTCCAGCGGAGGTGTTGCCCCGGTACTGCAGCGTGCCTCCGTGGGCTTCGGCGATCGTGCGGCTCACTGCCAGTCCGAGGCCCGTCCCCTCGGGCTTGGTGGTAAGGAACGGCTCGAACAGTCGCGGCACGATCGCTGAGGATACCCCGGGACCGTTGTCGCAGATGTCGATCTCGACCATCTGGCGATCGGACGTCAGCCGCGTACTGATGCGCACCCGCTTGGGAGGAATCGCGCTGGAGTCGAGTGCGTGCAGGGCGTTCCACAACAGGTTGAGCAGTGCCTGCTGGATCTGACTGCTGTCGATATCGAGCGCGGGAAGGTACTCGGCGAGGTCGAGCTCGAAATGCACCTCCTGGCGTGCCGCATCGCTGCGGGCTAGCTCCGCGACCTCGCTCACCAGTGCATTCACGCTGCTGCGCTCGCGCCGCATCTGCGGACCGTGCGCCAGGCGTCGCAGTCGCCGGATGATGTCCGCGGCGCGCACTGCCTGGGTTCCGATCTCCCGCAGCGCATCGCGTACCTCGCCGATTTCGGGATCGCTCGCGGCGAGCAGCCGCTGTGAGGCGGAGGCGTAATTGCTGATCGCGGCGAGCGGCTGGTTCACCTCGTGGGCGATCCCGGCGGCGATCTCACCGACCATTGCCAGCCGCGACACGAGAATCAGCCGCTCCCGCAGCTGGTGCTGCTGCGCCTTTGCCTCGCGCTCGGCGGTGAGGTCACGGATGAATCCGAGGAACCGAGGGGTGGTGCCCTCAGGCAGCACGCCGACCGAAAGGAAGATGGGGAAAGTTGCCCCCCCTTTGCGTTGCGCGCTGACCTCGCGGCCGCGGCCGATGATGTGCGGTACCCCGCTCGCGAGGTAACGGGCGATGTGCTCGTCATGCTGGGCGGCATCGGTATCGCTCATCAGGATGCCGACATTACGGCCGAGGACCTCGCTTGCGGCATAGCCGAACAGCCTTTCGGCGCTCCGATTGAAGGCCTTGATGACCCCGCGGTGGTCGATGAGCACCACGCCGTCGACCGCTGCATCCAGAATCGCCAGCACAGCCTCTTCGTGGACGGTCGTTTCTTCGGACACCAGACCCCCAGGTATCGAGTGCTCAAGTGTGCCCACAAGCCGCATCGGGGCTCTGTACGTATCTTCCGCAGTGGCGCAAGTACGTATTTCCCCCGCGCTCCCTGTCCCTTAGCTTTCGAATAGGTATTTGCCGGGGCATTGCGTGGCGTGAAGCAGCCCAAGTCCATACTGGTGGTGGTTGATCGCAGTGGGGACATCAGCGCGCTGATGAGAAAGGCCCTCGTGCTGGCGCGTCCCTTCGGTGCGCGACTGGAGCTCTTCCTCTGCGACTCGGAACAGGCGTACGTCCTGGGTCATGCCTATGACCGCGCGGGTATTGGCGCGGCGCGGGAGGCGTCCGTGGCCGAGGGTCGCCGCTATCTGAGCGGGCTGCGGGAGCTGGCCGGGGCGGCCGGTGTGGACATCGCGGTCGATGCCCAGTGCGAAAGTCCGCTCTACGAGTCGGTAGTTCGCAAAGTACTGCGCAGCGCCCCCGATATGGTGATCAAAGACATCCCGGCCGAGGACGCCAGGAAGCACGGAATGTCCGATCCGAACGATTGGCAATTGATGCGAACCTGCCCGGTCACACTGATGCTCTCGGGGCGGCGGGTATGGCGCGATTCGCCGCGCTTCGCGGCTGCGGTCGATGTGTCCGAAGGCGAGACCGCAGAGCTTTCACAGAGCGTGGTCGAGGCGGCCGCTGTGCTCGCGCGCGGTTTCGCTGCCGAGCTGCACGTCGTGTATGGCGAGACCGGGTCTGCGTCGCAGGCGGCCGCACATCGCGAGAAGCTGCACCGGCTGTGCGATGCGGCGGGTATCGCAGCCGCGCACGCGCACATCCTGAGCGGACAGCCCGAGCGTACGCTGCCTGCGTTCCTCAGGGAGCAGGCCTATGACGCACTGGTGCTCGGCGCGCTGGCGCACCGCACCAAGGGAACTACCCCGGTGGGTACGCTCACCTCGACGCTGCTGGACGCGCTCGACTGCGACTTCGTCCTGGTGAAGTCATCGAGCTACCGCAGTCCGATCGACAACGCCTCGGCGTAGGCGGACAGCGGAGCTGCCGGCTTGCCCGAGGAGTTCCTGCAAGAGCCGCGCATCGCCTACTTTTCGATGGAGATCGCGCTGCGCAGCGAGATTCCCACCTATGCCGGGGGACTCGGAGTGCTCGCCGGCGATACCCTGCGCACGGCGGCTGATCTCTCACTGCCCCTCGTCGGGGTGACCCTCATCAGTCGCGCCGGCTACTTCCGTCAGCAGATCGACTCCGCCGGGCGGCAGCTCGAGCTGCCGGCCTGCTGGGAGCCATCAGGCTGGGCACGACCGCTCGATGCCAAGGTGGCGGTGCGCATAGAGGGACGGCCGGTGTGGGTAAGGGCGTGGCTCTATGCCATCGAAAGCCATCTCGGCGGTCGCGCGCCGGTCATTCTTCTCGATACCGACCTGCCCGAGAATGCACCCGCGGATCGTGAGATCACCCACTGCCTCTACGGAGGTGATGACGAGTACCGGCTGAAGCAGGAGATGATCCTCGGTATGGGAGGAGTGCGGGTATTGCACGCGCTCGGCTTCGAGCTGAGCGCTTACCACATGAATGAGGGACACTCGGCGCTGCTGGGAGTAGAGCTCTTGCGGCGCTTCACGTACCCGGAGAGCGAGTTGCGCGGCGACGAGTCGCCGTACGATGTGCCGCGCGTGCGCGAGCTGTGTCGCTTCACTACGCATACCCCGGTCGAGGCGGGGCACGATCGCTTCTCCTACGAGCTCGTGGCGCGTCTCTTCGGCGACAGCAACGGCGCCGGATCACCGGGCGAGCTGGCGGAGCTGCGTCGCCTGGCAGGCGGCGATTGTCTCAACATGACACAGCTCGCCCTGTCGCTCAGCGATTTCGTCAACGGGGTTGCCAAGCGCCATGCGGAAGTCTCGGCGCGGATGCACCCGGGCTATCGGGTGCGGGCAATCACCAACGGCGTGCATCCCTACACCTGGACGGCGCCGAGCCTGCGTGCGCTCTACGATCGCTACGTCCCGGGCTGGTGTCACGAGCCGGAGCTCCTCAGCCGCGCCGACAGCATCCCTGCTGCCACTCTCCTCGATGCACACCGGCAGGCGAAGCTGGCGTTGATCGAGCGTACCCGGGAGCTGACGGGCGTTGCACTGCAACCCGATGTCGCGCTGCTGGGTTTCGCGCGCCGCATGACCGCCTACAAGCGCCCGCACCTGTTGTTTACCGACTGCGAGCGGCTGCGCGCGATCGCTCGCGAGCGCCCATTTCAGATCGTGCTGGCCGGCAAGGCGCACCCGCGGGACGAGGAGGGCAAGCGCCTGATTGCGGAGCTGCACGAGCACGCCCGCTCACTCGCCGGTGCCATCGCGGTGGCATATCTGCCCGACTATGACTTGGCACTGGCACAGCTGCTGGTGTCCGGATGCGACCTCTGGGTCAATACTCCGCTGCCGCCGCTCGAGGCGTCCGGTACGAGCGGCATGAAGGCTGCCCTCAACGGTGTGCCGAGTCTTTCGGTCTCAGATGGCTGGTGGGTCGAAGGTTGCATCGAGAATGTGACCGGCTGGTCGATCGAAGACGCCGACAGCCTGTATGACAAGCTGGCGGGTACCGTGCTGCCGCGCTTTTACGGCGTACCCGCCGGGGAATGGGCTCAGGTCATGAGCAGGACGATCACCCGCAATGCCGCCTATTTCAACAGCCACCGGATGATGCGCCGCTACGCCACGGAAGCGTGGCTGCGCTGAGAATCGCCGCAAGGCGCTGAGCGCACCGATTCACTCGGCGAGTGTGCGCGCGAGCGCGTAGAGTGGCGCATCGAAGGCTTTCACCGAGCCGACCACGGTCGCGAGCGGCGTCACCGCGATGTCGCCCCGCATGTACCCGAGCAGCACGCCCTCCGGACGGCCCCTGCACAGATGCTCGCTCGCCGCCGCTCCGAGGCGCGTCCCAATCAGCCGATCGAACGCGCACGGGGATCCCCCGCGCTGGACATGACCGAGACGCGTGATGCGCAGCTCGAAGCCGAGCCGCGCGGCGTGCTCGCGAAAGTAGTGCGCACACGCATCAGCGTTGTAACGCGCGCCCTCGGCCACGACGATGAGTGCGTGACTCTTGCCGCGCGCGTAGCTCCTGCGAATCTCATCGGCGAGCGCCTCGGGCTCGCTCGGCTGCTCCGGTAGCACGATCGCTTCCGCGCCGCCGGCGATGCCCGCCATCAGCGCAAGATAGCCGCAGTTGCGGCCCATCACCTCGACGATGAACGCCCGCTTGTGCGAGGAGGCGGTGACCCGCAGCCGATCGATGGCTTCGAGCGCCGTGTCGAGCGCCGTGGTGGCACCGAGCGAGGGCTCAGCCCCGTAGAGGTCATTGTCGATCGTGGAGGCGATACCGACGATGCGCACGCCGCGCTGCGCGAGCGCGTGCGCTCCCATCTGCGAGCCGTTACCACCGACTACGATGAGCGCATCGATGTCATGCGCACGCAGCTGCTGAAGCGCTGCGTCCTGGCCGGTCGGAGTCTTGAGCTCCTCACAGCGAGTGCTGCCAAGAAATGTCCCGCCGCGCTCGATGATGCCGCCGACATCACGCGCGCCGAGGAACTGAAAATCGCCGGCGATGAGACCGGTGAAGCCGTTGCGGATGCCGGCTACCTCCATGCCGAGCGCCCCCGCGCAGCGCACTACCGCCCGCACCGCTGCATTCATGCCGGGCGCATCGCCGCCACTCGTCAATACCGCGATGCGTTTCATGGCTCAGGCAACCGAGCCGATAATCTCGCAGGGATCATCCGGCCGCCGCGCGCCGGCGCGCCCGCGGCGGCTGCGAGTGGTTCTTGATGTCCCCACGGCGCGTACGGCGGTAGTCCTCGAGCTTGCGGCGCGCCGCTCGGAAGGCATCGCGCAGCGCCACGTACGGATCCTCATGTGCCGGGGTACCCGAGCGTGCCCGGCGGACGGCGATCACCTTGTCGGGAAGCCCGATGTCTATGTGAAAATCGTACAACGCCCCGTGCCGGCGGTGACGCGGCGGCGCCGCTACGATGACGTGACAATGCCTGATGCGTGCATCGAACTTCTCGAGACGCGCGACCAGCGTGCGGATCCGCGCGGCGAGCGCCGGCGAGGGTTCCATGTGCCGGAAGGTGATTTGCAAGGGCAGACGCGTGGCGACAGTGCGTGCCCGCTGGGCGGCAGGCGCGCGCAGCGACGCGGCGCTCATTTGGCCGCGCCCGGCTTCGCGCAGTGCTCTGCGGCCGACCCCCGGCCTCGTGGCCCCGAGCGTACCTCCGCCAGATGCGCCAGGGCACGGAGATTGCCTGAAACGTGCATCAGCAGGTCATCGAAGGAAATCACGCCGATGAGCTGCCCGCTCGAATTGATGACCGGTGCGCGCCGCACGTGGCGCTTGTGCAGGCGACGAATCGCTTCTTCGATCGGCGCCTCTTCGTTCAACACGAGTGGATCGCCCGTCATGATGTCCCCAGTGCGCAGCTGACCGAGGTCCGCCGCGCGATCGAGCTGGGCGCATACGATGTCGCGGTCGGTCACCATGCCGATGGCAACGGGCGCGTCGGCGGGCGCCGCGGTGACCACGACGGCCCCTATGCCCTGCTCACACATCAATCGTGCCGCCTCGCTCACCGGAGCCGAGGCGCTGACAGCGACCACGTTGCGGTTACACAGATCGCCAACATTCATAACAACCCTCCAGCGGAAGTTCGGCTGCAGCAACAGTGTCGGCGCCAGCTCAGCGGCCGCGCCTGGCCTCGGGCTGCGTCAGCGCCGCGTCGATCTCGCGCTCGGCGGCAAGCCAGTCCCCGAGCTCATTTCCCGGCGCGAAGTCACGTCGCTCGGCTCGAAAATACGCGGCCTCCCGGACCATCGTCTCGCGTACCTGGGTACTCACTCGCTCGCCGCCCGAGGCGGCAGCGGCCTGCGGGCGGCCCGCGCCGCCCGACTTGCCCGGAGGCGGCTTCGCGCCCCGAAGCTGACTCTGCGTGGTGTATTCCGCCATGTTGACCTCCATCGGGAACTATGCCGCTCGTGTCCCCTCTGGCGGGGCATACGGGGCACGCCTGGGCTCAGGCGCAACCGTCTCTGCGAGCTCCTTGAGCTCGCGCGCGATCGCGGGCAGCAGATCATCGAGCGTCACGATGCCGACCAGGGCCCGCGCCGCATCGATGACCGGTGCACGACGCACTGCCCGTGATGCCATGGCCGCGATCGCTTCACTCAGCTGCGCCTCCGCATCGATGCAGAGCGGATGGTGCGTCATGACATCCCCGACAGTCAGGCAGCGCAGGTCCGCGGCCTGCCGTATCTGTCCACAGAGGATATCCCGGTCCGTCAGGATGCCGAGCGGAGATCGTCCTGGATCGTCTGCGGCGATCACGACGAGTGCACCGATGTCCCGTCGCCGCATTTCAGCGACGGCAAGCGCCAATGCCTGATCGGGATAGGCCACGAATACCGGACTGCTGCAGATTTCTGCAATTTTCATACGGCCTCTGTGGCTGCGCCACGATCACGGACGGCGCCTATTGTGAGGCTGCCCGCAGGACGTTGAATGCGCAGAAATACGGACGCAGCCTTGCCTGCAGGCGCTTAGGATTGCGCTGTCTACGAACAGCGAGCGGGTGCTGCCATGAACATCGGCCAACTCTGCAACCGAAATCCAATTACCGTGCGTCGCTCGGATGAGCTGCTCAAGGCGGCGCAGCTGATGCGCGAGAAGCACATCGGTTATCTGGTCGTGGTCGATCCGGACGTCGCGGACCAGTCGCTGCGCCCGGTGGGGGTGGTCACCGATCGCGATATCGTCATTTCGGTCGTCGCTCGCGAGAGCGATGTGCGTGCGCTGCGTGTGGGTGATGTGATGACACAGCAGCCGGTGACCATCGAAGCGGCGGCGCCACTCGAGAAGGCCCTGCGCGAGATGCGTCGTATCGGTGTGCGGCGTCTCCCGGTCGTGGGACAGCGCGGCGAGCTCATCGGCGTGCTCTCGCTCGATGACGTGCTCGAAGTCATCGCGGGGGAGCTGCAGAATGTCGCCGGCTCGATCCGTAACGAGCGCGTGATCGAAGGGTCGCTTCGGCCGTAGAACCGATGCCTGGACCTGGCCCTCGTGGCCAGGTCCCTCGGCCATCAGCGTGAACTCGGCTGAGCCGCAGCAGGAAGTGGCGGCAAGTGCTCGACGATCGAATCGATACTCTGATGCAGGAGATCCTTCGCCACTTCGGCGAGGACCGTGGATCGAATCGCTTCGGGCAGAGCCTGGCGCAGCAGGCCGAGAAACGCCGGCCCGCTCATCACGATCAGCCCTTCGAATTCCCCGTGTCCGTGGGTACGCTCGAGCTCCGCCGCGATGCGCCGGGCAAACGTCTCGGCCTCGTGCCGCCGCGGTGCGTGCTCGCCGCCGGTGGAATGATGCGCAGTCGCTCCGCGGCGCCCGGCGGTGAGCGGCGCATGATCGAACTTGCGTCCCGGCCGGTCGGACACAAGGTCCCGGTCATGCAGATGTGCCAGGGGGTCGGCGAGCCGTCCTACGAACTCCAGCGCACGCTGCGGACCCAAATCGAACAGGCGTGCCTCGCTCTGGTCGGCCACGAGTACGCGGATGCGCATGGAAGGCTAGCCGTCGGTCGCCGGAGCGCGCGCGCAGAAGCGCACGCGGCCGAGGGCAGGCATCTCGTTTGCGGCAACGCCTGGTCCGCTTGCGAGCATGCTTTCCGTCATCAGCGCGAATACCCCGGTCGAGGCAAAGTCCGTCCACTCGACCGCAATCTCGCCGAGGCTCTCGCGAACGACGCAAGCCGGCAGCTCGCGCGTCTTAAGGCCAAGCGCCGGCGCCAGCGTTTCGACTGTCATGCGCGCTGAAGGACAGATTCCGCGCTCCGTCCTGATCAATGCTCCGCTGGCACTGACGGTCTCGAGACATCCGAGACAGCGGCAGCCGCTGTCGGGTGACTGCTCGCACCTCAGCCGCACCGGAATCTTGCTCACCAGGCGTCGTCCCCAACGATGCTCCATGGCCGCTTCCTCGTCGCATCAGACGCTCCAATGCTGCGGCAGAAGCGCTCGAGCGGCCATTCGCATTAATCCCTAGGGGCAGACTGCCGGTGGGAACCTTGCCCGGATGCTCCGCGCAGTGGCAGGATCGACGCTCCCGCGGCACAGGGGAGTGCATCTCATGAGGATTCGTGCGCAGTGGCTGGCTGCGGTCGCGCTCGTTACGGGCTTCGTTGCCTTGAGCTCAGCATCCGCGGGCAATCTGAGCTTCCTCGACAAATCCCCACTTGCCTATTTCAAGCCGGATGACATGGAGATGATGCACCAGAACGCCCGCAAGGCTCTGGACGGCGCGAATGCCAGGCAGACCTGGTCCAATGCCAACACCGGTGCATCGGGATGGGCACAGGTGCGCAGTGAGTTCAAGTCGACGGACGGAGCCACCTGCAAGCGCCTGCGCATCGTGAACAAGGCAAAGGGACTTCAGAGCGATGCCACCTACACCGTCTGCAAGTCCGCCGATCGTGACTGGGTCATCAATACGGACGCGACTCCGGCCAATTGATCCCGTTGACAGCGCAAGCATCTCTCTTATGAGAGGTTGCTGCTCCGCGTCGAGCGTGCTACGGCGAACCCCTCCGACACCGCCCGAGTCGAGAACGTGCCTGAACGTGCCTGAAAGATACCGTGCGGACGCGACTTCTACGGGGGTGATTAAGTAGAATCGCTAATGGCTCGACCGGCGCCGCACAACAAATATCAGCCGGTCGAACTGTCGGGGCGGACCTCCCTTGGTCGGGGAGGTAGGCGCCGGAGCGCGCTCAGAAAGCCCGGGCTGGCGAAGGGAAGGGCACCACGGATGAGTCTCGTAACCACCCTGTGGTCAATGCAAGCGGCTGCGGCGCTCACGCTGGCGGTGCTTTACGGCGTCGTCTGGACCGTCGACCGCCGTAACCTCGCCAATCTCACGCTGTGCGTCGTCGCGCTCGCCATGGCGGGAGTCGCGCGGGCCGAAGTCGGCATGATGCACGCGGCCACGGCGGCCGAGTACGCCGAATGGGTTCGCCTGTGCTACCTGCCGGTCTTCTTTGCGGTCGTCGGCCAGGTGCTGTTCGTGCACTTCTATCTCGGCACCGGGCGCCGCGACCTTCTACGGACCATCGTCGGCATGCGCCTGGTGGTGTTGATCGGTAATTTCCTGACCTATCCGACCTTCGTCTGGCGCGAGGTTGGAGGCCTGCGCCAGGTGCCGTTCCTCGGGGAGTGGGTGTCGGTCCCCGGAACCATAGTATTGCGCCCGTGGCACTGGCTCTCCGTGGCGAGCTGCGTGTTGATGGTGGTCTTCATCGCGGATGCGGCGCTGCGGATGTGGCAACGGGGCGGCGCCGAGGAGCGGCGCAAGGCGCTGGTAGCGGCCGGGGGCGTCGGCCTTCCGCTGGCTGCGACCATCGTGTATGCGCAATCGGTGCTGCTCGGAGTGTTGCCCCTGCCGCTGCTCGTTACGCCGTCCTTTCTGATCACCATCATCGTCATGGCGGTGGAGCTCAGCCGCGGCCTGCTGCTCTATCGGCAGACGCGGCAGGAGTTGGAGGAACTGCGCTCCGAGCTCGCACGTGCGGGACGCGTGACCGCACTCGGACAACTGGCCACCGCGCTCGCGCACGAGCTCAGTCAGCCACTCGGCGCGATTCTGCGCAATGCCGAGGCCGCGGAGATCCACCTGAACGGTCCTGCACCCGATCTCCAGGAGCTGCGCGAGATCGTGTCCGACATCTGCAAGGACGATCGGCGTGCCGGGGATGTCATCGAGCAGATGCGTGCGCTCATCAAGCGCCGTACCCTGGAGATGCATCCGCTGCCGCTCAACGAGCTGGTGCAGGATGTGGTCTCACTGGTGCACTCCGATGCCATGGCACGGCACGTGGCGCTCGATTGCATAGTCGCACCCGGGCTGCCGCTGGTGGCGGGCGACCGTGCGCATCTCTCGCAGGTGCTGCTCAATCTCATCATCAATGGCATGGATGCGATCCAGAGCTCTCCGGCAAGCGCCGGTAAGCGCGTCGTGATCGAAGCGCGCTCGAGGGAGGAGGGCAAAGTGGAAGTGGCGGTAACGGACTCAGGCCCGGGGGCGCCGCCGGAGGTCATGAACAAAGTGTTCGAGCCTTTCTACACCACCAAGTCCGGCGGCCTTGGCATGGGACTGCCGATCTCGCGCACCATCGTCGAAGCGCATGGCGGGAAGCTGTGGGCCGAAGCCGCGCCGAGCGGCCGCGGCCTCACGTTCCGCTTCACGCTCGCCGAGGCGCCGGCTGCAATGCCATGACGAAGTTCGTGTTCGTGGTCGACGACGATCCGTCGTTCCGCACGGCGGTGACGCGGATGCTGAGGGCGACGGGTCTCAGCGTGCAGGGTTTTGCCTCGGGAATCGACTTGCTGACGCAGCTTTGCGGTGCGCGCATCGAGGGATTGGGCTGTGTGCTGGTGGATCTGCGCATGCCGGGCCTGGATGGCCTGCAGCTGCAAGAGGCGTGCGCCCAGGCCGGAGTCGACCTGCCGTTCGTATTTCTTACCGGACAAGGAGATGTGCCGAGCGCCGTGTCCGCCATGCGCCATGGGGCGATCGATTTCCTCGACAAGTGCGCGCCACAGCAGGCCCTGCTCGCCGCGCTGGAGCGGGCGCTCGAGCGCGATGCTAACTCGCGCGCATCGCGCGACCGACGCGAGCATCTCGAACGACGTTTCTCCGCCCTGACTGAACGCGAAACTGAAGTGTTGGCCCAGGTGGTGCACGGGCGTATGAACAAGCAGATCGCCGCAACACTCGGCATCCACGAGCGCACCGTCAAGCTGCATCGCAGCGCGATTACCACCAAGCTCGGGGTGCGCTCCGTCGCCGAGCTCACCACCTTGGCGCATGAAGTTGGCCACTTTGGCGAAGCATAAACAATCCTGCCCCTAGGGGCAGTAGGCGCGCCTCCCGAGCGCTGCTAGCGTGCCCGCCGACGTCTATGGGCACGAAGAGCGTGGCAATCATCGATGACGACGCCAGCGCCAACCGCGCGCTCGGGCGGCTGCTGCGTGGCGCGGGATTCGAGCCGAGCGGATTCAATTCGGCGGAGAGCTACCTGGCCGACCCGCTGCGCCGCTCATTTGCCTGCGTGCTGGCGGATATCCAGTTGACCGGAATGTCGGGGCTGGAACTGCAGCAGAAGCTGCAGGCGCTCGGCAATCACACGCCGGTCATCTTTATCACCGCGCACGATGAGCCCGACTATCGCGCCGAGGCGGTCCGGCGGGGCTGCATGGGGTTTTTCCGCAAGACAGACCCCGGAGCGCTGATAGTCGATGCGCTGCGCCGCGCGATCACCACCAGTCGAACGGCATGACAAGGGCCGAACTGAGGTCGGGTCGATCGCAATACAGTCGCGAACTTCTCGCAGGAGGGAACGCTATGAAAGTTGTCGGACCGTCCGTGTTGGTCGTAGTGGCCACGATGGTGGGCGCAGCCGCGTGGCAAGTGGCGCCGGCGCAGGAGCGCAACTTCGAGATCTATGGCTTTGCGATGGCTGACTGGATCCAGGACACCAAGCGCGTCGATCCCAATTGGCAGGATGCGTTCCGGCCGTCGAGGATCGCGGCTCCCGAGGGCGAGTTCGGCACCAACGGGCAATCGAGTCTCAGCGTCAAGCAGAGCCGCTTTGGAGTGAAGGGGGTCGTACCGACCGGCGATTCCACTCCGCCCATCAACTTCAAGTTCGAATTCGACTTCTTCGGCACCGGTGTCGATGCGGGCCAGACCACCATTCGCCTGCGGCACTTCTACGGCGAGTGGGGGCAGCTGCTTGCCGGCCAGACACACAGCCTGTTCATGGACATCGATGTGTTTCCGAATGTGATCGACTACTGGGGACCGCCCGGCATGGTGTTCTTCCGCAACGTGCAGGTGCGCTGGACCGCGTATCGAACTGCCAACGATGCGATTGCCGTCGCTATCGAGAGACCGAGCAACGACGTCGATCCCGGCACCATCCGGCTGGTTCAGGGATTGGAGAGCACAACCGTCCGCGCCGATCAGACACTTCCGGACTTCACCGCGCAGTATCGTCACGATGACAACTGGGGCCACTACCAGGTCGCGATGATCCTGCGCAAGGTGGGCTACGAGTACCAAGTCACTCCGGCCGAAGCCTTCGAGAAGGGGAGCCAGACTGGTTGGGGGTTTGACCTCAGCGCGGCCATCAATCTGCTGGAAAAGGACAAACTGCTGCTCTCGGTCGTGCACGGCAATGGTATCGCGAGTTACATGAATGATGGTGGCATGGACATTGCCCCCACTACTCTGCCCACGGGCCCTCCGGGTGCGCTGGGCGTAGGCAGCGAGGCGGTGCCGCTCACCGGCGTCATGGCCTACTACGATCACTACTGGAACAGCATGTGGTCCACGAGCGTCGGGTACAGCTCTACCCAGGTCGCGAACACCGATTTGCAAAACACGACCGCCTTCCACAAGGGGCAATATGCCTCGATCAATCTGCTGATGTACCCAGCCTCGAAAGTGATGGTCGGCGTCGAGCTGATGTACGGCAAGCTTACTAACAACGACGGCAGCACCGGCGATGATGTGCGTTTCCAGTTCTCCGTCAAGTACGACTTCGGTACGAAGCTCTAAAGGAGCACAGATCATGAGTCCGACTATGAAAAATATTGTGGGGCTGCTGCTGATGCTCGCGCTGTATGCTCTCCCGACGGCCTATGCCGCCCCGCCGCCCAAATCGGCGAAGCCCGCGGCGACGCGCATGGAGCACGACCTGCTGGGTGACAAGGCCGTCCCCGCGGATGCCTATTACGGCGTGCAGACCGCGAGAGCCCTGGAGAACTTCCAGATCTCCGGCATCACGATGAACGCCTATCCCGAATTCATCGAGGGGTTCGCGATGGTGAAGCTCGCCGCCGCCCGCGCCAACACCAAGCTCGGTGCCATGAAGCCCGAGCGCCTCGCGGCCATCCAGAAGGCCTATGACGCGATCATGGCGGGCAAGTATCGCGATCAGTTTCTCACGGACATGTATCAGGGCGGGGCGGGCACCTCCGCCAACATGAATGTCAATGAGGCCATGGCCAACATCGGGCTCGAGCTCACCGGACACAAGAAGGGCGAATACCAGTTGCTCGAGCCCCACGACGATCTCAACATGTCGCAGTCGACCAACGATTCCTATCCGACCGCGATCAAGGTGGCCTTCCTGCTGCGCAACGACAAGCTCGTCGCGGAGCTGCAGCAGCTGGTGAAGTCGTTTCACGCCAAGGGCAAGCAGTATCTGGAAGTGGTCAAGATGGGCCGCACGGAGCTGCAGGATGCAGTTCCCATGACCGTAGGCCAGGAGTTCCACGCCTTCGGTGCCTCGCTGGAAAGCGAGATCCAGTTGTTGCGGGATGCCGAGAAATACCTGGTCGTCATCAACATGGGGGCGACCGCCATCGGCTCCGAGCTCAATACGCCCAAGGGGGGGTATCCGCAGGCGGTCGCGGCCGAGCTCGCCAAGTTGACCGGCAAGCCCATCGTGCCCGCGAGCGACATGTTCGCAGCAACCTGGGATCAGGAAGCGTTCGTGGTGTACTCCTCGGCTCTCAAGAGCACCGCGATCACCTTATCGAAGATCGCGAGCGATCTGATCCTGCTCGCGTCCGGGCCGCGCGCCGGACTGAATGAGATCGACCTGCCGGCCGTGCAACCCGGCTCTTCCATCATGCCCGGCAAGGTGAACCCGGTGATGCCGGAGGTCATGAACGTCATCGCGTTTCGCGTGCTGGGGAACGATGCGGGCATCGGTTACGCGGCACACTCGGGTCAGTTACAGCTCAATGCCTACGAGCCGCTCGCAGCACTCGCGGTGATGGAGTCGCAGCAATTATTGGACAATGGCTCGCGCGCTTTCCGTACCAAGTGCGTGGACGGCATCGTCGCCGATGAGGCGGTGCTCGCGCACTACATGGAGACGACGGTAGGCATCGTGACCGCCCTCAACCCAGTGCTCGGTTACGAGAAAGCCACGGAAGTGGCCAATGAGGCCTATAAGACCGGCAAGGGCGCCATCGAGGTCGTGCGCGAGAAGAAGCTGCTGACGGAAGATCAGATCAAGGATCTGCTCGATCCGGCGAAACTGACGAATCTCGACAAGAGCAAGTACCAATAGGCGAATGCAACGGCACTGTGAGGAGATGTGAACATGTCCGCATCACGTATTTGGGTAGCGCTCCTGACCATACTGACACTGCTCGTGTCCGACGGAGTGCTGGCGCAACAGGCGCAACCACAGAAGAAACGTAACGTCGTCATCCTCGCCACCGGCGGTACGATCGCTGGCGCGGCGGCATCGGGTACTCAGGCGGGTTATACCTCCGGAGCCGTGACCATCGATGCGATGCTCGCCGCCGTGCCTGGCATCGACAAGCTGGCGAGCATCAAGGGTGAGCAAGTGTCGAACGTCGGTTCGCAGGACATGTCGTTCGACATCCTGCTGAAGCTTGCCAAACGCATCAACGAGCTCGCCTCCAAGGGCGATGTCGATGGCATCGTGATCACCCACGGCACTGACACCATGGAGGAGTCCGCCTATTTCCTCAATTTGACTGCGAGGACAGACAAGCCGGTCGTCCTGGTGGGCTCGATGCGGCCCTCGACCGCGGTAAGTGCTGA
>DASQYM010000052.1:0-15725 GCA_035639195.1 Steroidobacteraceae bacterium | reverse complement strand
GGCAATAGGCGTCGTTTTCGCGGATCACCCGGATGCCTCGGTCCCAGGCCTCGCGGTCGGGTTGCGGCTCGAGCGCCCACCAGTCCGGACGAATGTCCAGTGTGTAGAGGCGCAATAAAACCCGCGCCAGCGCCTCGGCAGGAAGCGGTGTGTGTGTGCCGCCCGCGATCTCCAGCAGCCATTCGCGCCCCTGCGTGCGGCAAACCGCTGCCAGACGCTTGAGCCGGCGCTCTTGCGTCCCGGTCAAGTCACAGGCCTCATCCGCGTGCCACTCACAGCGGCAGTGCACCGTGCAGTCGATAGGCCACTCCGTCAGGCGAAGCGCCAGACTATCGGTGGACGCAAACTCGAGAGGTCGCGAGCCGGCGCGATGTGCGGCTCTGGCCACCCACAGCGGACTGCGCAATGCCTCCCGCCAGGCAAGGCCGCCTCGAGGTGCATCGAGCAGAACTCCAAAACCTTCTCGGCGCGCCGCGAGCCTTGCGGCAGCCTGCACGGCGAGTTGCTGGAACCGCTCGAGCCGATCAGCCGGCGCCTCCAGCGATCCGCTCAGGAGGGCGTGCAGCTGCGACTCACCTGCAATGGCGAGCGCGTGCAGCGTGGCGGGTTGCGGGCGTCGGGTCGTCGCGTGGTGCAGATGGCCGAGCTGAGGGTCATGGCGCAGAGCCCGTTGCGTGCTGCCGTGCGCGAGTAAATGGTCGAGCTCCGCGCGCGTCGGAAACTCGGACGAGCACAGCAGGCGCGACACCGCCAGCGCACCGCAGGCATTGCCGCGGCGCGCGCTTTCCTCATGGGCTGCACCTCGCAGGTAACCACTCAGGAACCCGGCGAGAAACGCATCCCCCGCTCCGAGGACATTGCAGATCTCGACCTCGAGCCCGCGCGCGACCAAGGCCTGCTCGAAGGTTGGGGGAATCGGACCTGCAAACACGACGCAGCCGCGTGCGCCGCGCTTGCAAACGATCACGGCGTCAGACATCGAGCGGATGCGCCGGATCGACTCGAGCGTATCCGCGCTGCCCCCGGCGATCTGCATCTCTTCTTCGGTTCCGACGATGAGCTGGCAGGCGCCCATCACCGCAGCGAGTGCACGTGTCACCCGTGAGGAGGGTGCGTAGCGGAACTCGCCGGCGCCGTGCCCGCCGATGCCCCAGAGATTAGGGCGATAGTCGATGTCGAGGATGACCATGCGTGCGTGCAGCCGGGCGATCTCGATCGCCTTGTGCTGTGCACGTCCGCCCGCCGTGAGCGAGAAATGGGTTCCGGTGACGAGTATGGCGCGGGCGGAAGCGATGAGCTCCTCATCGATATCCTCCTCACACAGGGCGCTATCGGCACAATTCTCGCGATAGAAGATGAGCGGGAAGCTCTGCTCATCGCGCACGCCGAGGAGCACCAGCGAGGTGAGGCGCTGCGGATCGATGCGCAGGCCGCGCGTGACTACGCCCTCGCGGGTGAGCTGTTCCTGCACGAAGCGTCCCATCGGCTCATCGCCGACGCGACTGATGAGTGCACACTTCAGCCCGAGCCGCGCGGCTCCGATCGCCACGTTAGCCGGGCAGCCACCGACCGCTTTGGCGAAGGTGGCGACATCCTCCAGGCGGCTTGCGAGCTGTTGTCCGTACAGATCGACACTCACCCGCCCGATGGTGATGAGATCCAGTTGTGCGTCCACCGCTCACAGATTGCCTGTGCCCTGCCGTGAACGCACACCGTCCCGGTCCGATGCCAGCGCCGGTTCACGACGTCCCGGGCTCCTCATGCGTTGGACTGCCAGAAGAAAGGTTTTGGAATCAGTAGCTTGTAGATCTAATAATCAGCGATTTCTCGAAGGCGGATGCCACCGCGCGCATCGCTGCCGCTCACGCGGATGGTCCGCATTCGGGGCTCTGACAGGTGCCCTCCTCCTCGATCTGCACCGTGGTGTGCTCGACTTTCAGCCGCTGCGCGAGGCGCGCATGGATTGCCCACAGAACATCTGCCTGCGCGGCGCCCCGCGCGAGATGCGCATGCAAGGTCACCGTTGGCCGCTCTCCGGTCATCGTCCAGACGTGCACGTGATGCACTCCGATGAGGCCCGGAACGTGGCCGAGGAGCTCCGCCTCGATGTGCGCCACGTCGAATCCCGCGGGCACACCTTCCAGCAGCACATCCGCCGATGCGCGGATGATCCCCCAGGCAGAGCGCAGGATGAGGACGGATATCACGAGTGACAGCAGCGGATCCGCCATGCTCCAGCCGCTCGCGAGAATGACGATCGCCGCGATGCTCGCCGCGCCCGAGCCGAGCAGATCGCTCATCACGTGAGCCCGCGCGCCGCGCTCATTCAGCGACTTGCCCCCCGCAAGCGCGAGCAGCGCCGCCAGATTCGCCCCGCCGCCGAGCAGCGCAACGCTCAGCATCAACCGGCCGTTTACCGGCGGAACGTGCAGCAGCCGATGCACGGCCTCATATACCACCCACAATGTCAGCAGCAGCAGCACCTGTCCGTTGATGAATGCGGCAAGCGGTTGATAGCGGCGATGGCCGTAAGTACGGCGCGCATCGGCCGGACGGCGCGCGGCGCGCACGGCAATCACCGCCAGCAGCAGCGACGCCGAATCGGCGAGCATGTGCGCTGCCTCCGCGAGCAGCGCGATCGAGTTGGCGAGGTAGCCGCCGACCGCCTCGACCAGCGTGAAGCTCGCGAGCATGATCAGGGCCGCACTCAGGCGCCGCCCGCTGCGCTCGGCGGCATGGTCATGATCATGCGTATGGCGCATGCGGTGCGCATGCCGCGAGGAGTGATCGTGGCTGTGTGTCATGTCTGCCGATGGCTCCGCAGCCGTGGCATCGACTATACCATACCCCCTACCCTATCTGTAGAGCGGCCGCAGCTGCGGTGACCGACAGCACGTCGTGGCCGCCTCGCACCCAGTGTGACGGCCACGCTGCCGAAATCGCCGTTGCTGAAGCCGCCGTGCGCTTCCTGAGCGGAGGAGACGCCGGCGGAGGTCCAAGGTCGCGTTACCGCGGGCATGCAACGGTCGTATCATCAGCCGCGCAGCGCTACCGTGGAGGCAGACCCTATGAAAGTCGGATTCATTGGACTTGGACACATGGGCTCGGGCATGGCGGCCAACCTGCTGCGAGGGGGACATGAGCTGACGGTGTTCAACCGCACAGCCGACAAGCGCCGTGCCCTGATCGAGCTCGGTGCACGCGAGGCGGCCACGGTTGGGGATGCCTGCGGCGGTGAGGTCGTCATCACCATGCTCGCGGATGACAGCGCGCTGCGCCGGGTGGCGCTGGGCGATGAGGGTATCATCGATAAACTCCGCCACGGTGCCGTGCACGTCTCGATGAGCACCGTGAGCGTCGAGCTCACGCGCGATCTCGATCAGGCGCACGGGCAGGCCCGACAGAAGTTTGTTGCCGCGCCCGTGTTCGGCCGGCCCGACATGGCCGCCGCCGCGAAACTCTTCATCGTCGCGGCCGGCGCTGCCGATGCTAGCCGAATCTGCCAGCCGCTCTTTGACTGCATGGGACAACGAACCTTCCCGTTCGGCACCGAACCGGCGGCCGCTAGTCTCGTGAAGCTCGCCGGCAACTTCATGCTCGCCGCCACGATCGAGACACTCGGCGAAGCCCTCACGCTCGTCGGCAAAGGCGGTATCGACCCGGGCGCGTTTGTGGAGCTGCTGACCTCCACGCTATTTCCCGCCCCAGCATACCGAACCTACGGCGCATTGATTGCCGAGAGCAGGTTCCAGCCGGCGGGCTTCGCGGCGCCGCTCGGACACAAGGATGTGCGCTTGCTGCTCGCGGCGGCGGAGGCGCTGCGCGTTCCCATGCCCATGGGCAGTCTGCTGAACGAGCGCTTCCTGCGCCTGCTCGCACAGGGGGGCGAGAACCTCGACTGGTCGGCCATCAGTCAGCTTGCAGCCGCGGACGCCGGTCTACCGCGCATCAGCCGCCCGTGACTGGCCTGGCTGGTCTCATCGGGCGCCGCAGTATGTGTTTGCGCGTATGGAACTTGCCTGCTGCCGGTGGCAGCGTGCTCGATATTCTGCGCCATGGCTGCGGCGCAGGTATTAGCCGGAGGATGATCCGTGGACGCAGCGCTACGCGAGAAGATTCTGAAGCTGCTCGATCAGCACCGCATCATGACGATCGCGACGCTGCGGGAGGACGGCTGGCCGCAAGCGACTACCGTCGGTTACGCGAACGAGGGCCTGAGGCTCTATTTTCTCTGCGGACTGGACAGTCAGAAGGCGGCGAACATCGCAAGAGACAATCGGGTGTCGTTGACGATCGATCACGACACACCACAAGTCATGGAAATCACGGGCGTCTCGATGGCTGCCCGAGCGCAGGTGGTCGAGGATCCGGCCGAAGGGGAGAGAGTCCTGAGCCTGCTGGTGCAGAAGTATCCACCGCAGATCTCCCTCCCCCTGCCCATGCCGAAGCTTGCGGATGTGCGCATATTTCGAGTGCTGCCAACGGTGATCTCGCTGCTCGACTACTCCAAAGGCTTCGGTCACACCGATATCGTCACCTGCTAGGGACGATGTCGCGCGCTCGGCCGATATATTTGCAGCCGCGCGGACGGTTCCACAGGGTGTCGTGGATCATGAGTCCCGGCGCGTGATACGACCGGCCTTTACGCGTCGCCGGTTCGTGGAGGGGATCGCCGGCGGCGCAGTCTTGCTCTCTCCGCTGCGCTCCTGGCCAGCTACAGCCCCGGACCGGCATCCTTCGGTCCTCGTAGGACCCGATTTCGATCTGTCGATCGGTGAGACCGCGGTGAGCTTTACCGGCCGCAATCGCATGGCCACGGCGGTCAATGGTCTCGTGCCCGGGCCGCTGCTGCGCATGCGCCAGGGCGACTCGGTCACGATCCGCGTCACCAACAAGCTGGCGGTGCGCAGTTCCATTCACTGGCACGGGCTGCTGCTGCCGGCGGACATGGACGGCGTCCCGGGCCTGAGCTTTGCTGGCATCGACCCCGGCAGTACGTACGTGTACCGCTTCAAGGTGAGACAGTCCGGCACTTACTGGTACCACTCGCACTCGCGCTTCCAGGAGCAGACAGGGCTGTACGGACCGATGGTCATCGACCCGCCGGACGGGGAGCGGCACGGCAGCGATCGGGACTATGTGGTGCTGTTGTCGGACTGGAGCGATGCCGACCCCGAGTGGCTATACGCGACACTCAAACGGCACAGCGACTACTTCAATTTCGGCAAGCGCACGGCCGGGGATTTCTTCGCCGAGGTTCATAACCGCGGGCTGCGGGAGGCGCTCGCGGACCGCGGCATGTGGGGTCGGATGCGCATGGATCCGACCGACCTCGCTGATGTCGGGGGCGCCACCTATACCTACCTCATGAACGGAGTGACCCCGGCGGCCAACTGGACCGCGCTGTTTCGCCGTGGCGAGCGCCTGCGCCTGCGTTTCATCAACGGCTCCTCGATGAGCTTTTTCGACGTACGGATTCCGGGACTGAAACTGACCGTGGTCGCGGCGGATGGTCAGGATGTCGAGCCGGTCACGGTGGATGAGTTTCGTATCGGCACGGCCGAGGTGCTCGACGTGCTGGTGACGCCGAGCGCCGAACAGTCCTACACCATCTTCGCGCAATCCATGGACCGCTCGGGCTATGCGCGCGGCACGCTTGCGCCACAGCCGGGGATGGCAGCCGAGGTGCCGCCGCTCGAGCCGCGTACGCTGCTCACCATGCATGACATGGGAATGGGACACGACATGCCGGGAATGCCGGGCGCGGCGCATTCCGCCCCCGCGCCTGTCGAATTCGGGCCCATGGTCGACATGGTGGCAGTGCAACCCAGCGCGCGCCTCGACGATCCGGGGCCCGGCCTGCGGGACAACGGCCGCCGTGTCCTCACCTATGCGGATTTGCACACCCTTGGCGGCACGATAGACCGGCGCGACGCGGGACGTGACATCGAGCTGCATCTCACGGGTCACATGCAGAGATTCATCTGGTCTTTCAACGGGCAAAAATTCTCCGAGGCGCAGCCGCTGCGGTTCCTGTTCGGTGAGCGGCTGCGCATCGTGCTGGTGAACGATTCGATGATGACGCACCCGATCCACCTGCACGGTATGTGGAGCGAGGTCGAGGGGTCAAACGGTGCCTTTCTCGTGCGCAAACACACCGTCAGCGTGCAGCCTGCGCAGCGCCTGAGCTATCTCGTGACCGCCGACGCCCCGGGCCGTTGGGCGTACCACTGCCATCTGCTCTACCACATGGAGGCAGGAATGTTCCGTGAGGTAGCGGTGGAGGGTTACACGGGAGTCTCGGGCGGAGAGCATTCGTGAGCTTCGCTTCGGCGCTCGTGGGCCTCGGGGCGCTCGGACTGCTGCTGCAAGTTGCAGCAGCCTGTGCACAGGAACAGGGCGGCCCAGCAAGGGGGGCCGCAGAGTCACCCCGCATGTCCAGCCGTGAAATGACACGGCTGATGGACATGGACGATGCTGCAGCCATCGGCAAGCTCGTCGCGGACCAACTCGAGTGGCGAGCGGGTGATGGTGTGGATGGACCGGCCTGGGACGTCCAGGGCTGGTACGGGGGCGATTACAACAAGCTGTGGTTCAAGACCGAGGGCCTGCGGCTCGGGGATGTCACGATGGATGCACGCGCGGAACTGCTCTGGGACCGCGTCTTCAGCCGCTGGTGGAGCGCGCAGGCGGGTGCGCGCCACGATTTCGGCGAGGGACCTGCGCGCAACTGGCTCGCACTCGGTGTCGCAGGCCTGGCGCCCTACTTCTTCCGTATCGAGGCCACCGGCTACGTCGGCGATGCCGGCCGCACGGCGGGACGCGTTCGCGCCGAGTATGACCTGCTGCTCGCGCAACGCATGATCCTGCAACCGGAGTTCGAGCTGAACGCGTACGGTAAGGATGATCCGGAGCGTCAAATCGGTGCGGGCTTTTCGGATCTACAGCTCGGACTGCGGCTGCGTTATGAGATCCGCCGCGAGTGTGCCCCCTATGTCGGGGTCGCCTGGTTGCGCCGGCTCGGCAAGACAGCAGAGCTCGTACGTGCCTCGGGGCAGGATCCGAGTGTCGTCCAGTTCCTTGCCGGCATCCGGTTCTGGTTGTGAGAGCCGGCGGTGCCAACATATCGGGAGGCTCCTCCATGAGCGTTACCAAGTGGATTTCCGCAAGCGCGCTGTTACTGCTGGCCGCGATGGCGCACGCACACGCGCGTCTCACCGCCGCGGATCCGGCTGACGGCAGCTCCGGCAAGCCGCCCGCGTACATCGTGCTGAGCTTCTCCGAGGCGGCACGCATCACCGCCATGACCTTGCAGCGGGACGGTGAAGAGCCCCGGACACTCACTTTTCCACCGGCAGAAAAAGCGACTCGCATTACCGTACCTCTTCCGAAGCTCTTACCCGGCAGTTACACCCTCAGCTGGCGGGTCGTTGGCGAGGATAGTCACGTGGTGCCGGGGACATTGCACTTCACCGTCGTGGAGTCGCCCGCGCCCGGCGGTGGCGGTGCTTGAGGAATGGCTGTCGATATCCTCTCCGTCACCCTTCGTGCGCTGAGTTTTCTGGCGCTCTTCCAGGCGGCCGGGATCGCACTCTTCCTCGCTCTGCGGGAGCAGCAGCTGCCGAAGACCGACAGCGCGCTGCAGCGGATCGGAACTCTCGCGGCGCTCATCGCCGCCGCGCTCTGCCTGGGGCAATATTTTCTAGAGGCGGCGCGCATGAGCGGCGGGCTGGACGGAGTGTTCGATGCCGCGTTGCAGGGCATGGTCTTGCGCTCCGCCGTCAGTGCGACCTTGTCGTGGCGATTGCTCGGCCTGGTATTGATCGTCGCTGGCTTGTGGTTTCGAGGCACGGCAGGACGCACCGCCGGAATTACGGGGGTGGTCGTCCTGCTGGCTTCGTTCACCTTTGTCGGGCACACCTCGAAGGACGCAGTGCGCTGGCTGCTGAGCCCGGTTCTGCTCGTGCACCTGTCTGCGGTGGCATTCTGGTATGGATCGCTCCTGCCGCTTTACCTCGTCAGCTCGCGGGAGCCGCCGCAGACCGCAGCATCTGTCGTGCAAGAGTTCTCGGCGCGCGCGGTGCGGCTGGTGCCGGCATTGCTCCTCGCGGGACTCATCCTCGCAACCGTGCTGCTGCCGAACCTCACGGCGCTGCACCGTCCGTACGGTGAGCTGCTGCTCGCAAAGGTGGCCGGTTTCTGCGTGCTCATGCTGTTCGCGGCAATGAACAGATGGCGCTTTGGACCCGCTCTTCGGCTCGGCGATCGGGCCGCAGGGCGCCGCTTCCGGCAGGTGGTGGGCGCGGAATTCCTTCTCCTCGCGACCGTCCTGTGCGTCACGGCGGCGATGACGACCTTCTTTTCGCCCGAGGGCGAGCAGCCCCATGCTCGTCCCCATACTGCCCATGCCGACGATCCGCGCCGCAGTGCTATCGTGTGTGGCGAGAAGGTGGTGGACTCACTGACGCGTTGCCTCTGACGCATCGCGTCTGAGGCTTGGCGTTTCACGAGGCAGGTAAAGTCCATGGCCTCGACTGCTCGGGTATTTGCCGACCGCGCCGCAGCGGGCGTAGAGCTCGCGCGCGCGCTGCAGCAGAGGAAGCTCCCCGAGCCGCTGCTGGTGCTCGCGTTGCCGCGCGGTGGCGTGCCGGTAGCGCACGAGATCGCTCTGGCTCTCGAGGCTCCGCTCGATGTGATGCTGGTCCGTAAGGTCGGCCTGCCCGAGCAGCCGGAGCTCGCCATCGGCGCGATTGCCTCGGGGGATATCGTAGTGCGAGACCACACGATCGAGCGGCTTTTCCCGGACATCGCATCGACCTTCGATCGGGTCGCAGCGGCCGAGCGTCGCGAGCTGTTGCGCCGCGAGGCGGTCTTCCGCGCCGGGCTCGCGCCGCTTGCGCTCGCGGGCCAGACCGTGATCCTCGTCGATGATGGACTCGCCACCGGCTCTACCATGCTCGCGGCGGTACGCGCCGCGCGCGCCGGCAAGGCTCGCCGAGTCGTGGTGGCGGCGCCGGTCGCCTCACCACAGGCCGCGCAGCTCCTCGCGGTGGAGGCCGACGAGCTCGTCATCCTGCAGATCCCGCCCATGCTGTTTGCGATCGGCGAGTGGTACGAGCGTTTCGAGCAACTGGAAGATGCGGAAGTGCGCCGGCTGCTCGCTCTGCATCCGCGCCAGCGCTCCGCGCCGGGCGGCTCGGATCAAACGCCCCGGTGAGCTTCGATAATCGCGGCTATGGAGCGCTCGATGTCCTGGTCCGTGGTCGCCCAGGAACTGACGCTGATGCGCATCGCCGCACGCCCCTGCCAATGCGTGCCGCCGCACCAGCAGATACCGCCCTTCTGGACTGCGGCAATGACCTGCCGGGTCCTTTCATCGCCGCCGAAGGCCACCACCACCTGATTGAGCACCACCTCGTTCAGAACCTCGACCCCGGCAGCCTCGAGCGCAGCGGCGATGCGCCGCGCCTGCTGGCAATTGCGCACCACCAGCTTGGCAAGTCCCGCGCGACCGAGGAATTTCAGCGCCGCCCAGATCTCGATGGCACGTGCGCGACGCGAGCTGTCGGGGGTGTAATTCATGGCGTCGCGGTGCTCACTCGGCAGAAGGTAGGCACCGCTCATCGACATCGCGCCTGCGAGTGCCTCGCGCTCGCGCACGAGCGCGATTCCCGAATCGTAGGGAACGTTCAGCCACTTGTGTGCATCCATCGCCCAGGAGTCGGCGTCGACGAACGCATGTGCCTGCGGAGCCTCACGCGCACAAGCCAGTGCCCACAGCCCGAAGGCGCCATCGACGTGCACCCAGGCATGGCGCTCATGAGCCCAGGCGATCAGTTCCTCCGCCGGATCGAACGCACCGGAGTTCACGTTTCCAGCCTGCACACATAGCACCACCGGTCCTGAAACCGCTGGCATGTGCTCGGCGCGCATACGCCCCTGCGCATCCACCGGAACACGCAGCACCCGCTCGCGTCCCAGCCCCAACATCGAGAGAACCTTGTAGATCGTGGCGTGGGCCTCCTCCCCCAGCACCGCGGTGAGCGGCGGTGCGCCAAAGAGACCTTGGCCGTCGACATCCCAACCGTGCCGTTGCAGCATCCAGTTTCGCGCGGCGGCGAGGCAGGTGAAATTCGCCATGGTCGCACCGGTCACCAGTGCACCCTCGGCCGATGGCGGCAGTCCGAGCGCTTCCTTCAGCCACCGCAACGCCGCCTCCTCGAAGCAGGCGATGGCGGGCGAGCTGACGAAACTGAAGCAGTTCTGATCCCAGCCCGCCGCGAGATACTGAGCCGCGACGGTCACGGGCAGCGCACCGCCGGTAACGAAGCCGAAATAACGTCCCCCTGCGCTCGCGACCGTCGCCGGCGATCCCTGCTCATCGAGGAACGCGAGGATCTCCGCGGCTGGGCTCGGTTGAATTGGCAACGGGACATCGAGCGCCTTCACCAGCCGCTGCACCGCGCCCGGCTGCGCACCCACGTCCCGCTGTGGGAGCGCCTCGAGGTAACGCACTGCCCGGCCGGCAGCCTCGAGCAGGAGCTCACGCGTCTCGCCGTCGCTCATCTCGTCGCCGTCTCACCGGCTAGGTCAGCGCCGCGTGGCCGCATGCTGGTGAGCGGACGCTTCGTAGGGCGGGTTGGCGAGCACCACGGAAGTCTCGATCTGACGCTTGCTGATGCGCCAGTAGACCGCAAGCAGCTGGCGGATAGCCTGCGGCTCCAGCAGCTGAAATCCGTGACGCTCGTAGAAACGGATCGCCCAGGTGGCCGCGGACCAGGTGCCGACGAGCATGCGCCGTGCGCTGAGGCCGCGCAGGTGGCCGATGAGAGCGGTTCCCACCCCCCGCCCCTGCCATGATGGACGCACGTAGGCGTGCCGGATGAGATCGACATCGCGCACCGGCTGGGTGCCCATGACTCCCACCAACATCCCCTGCTCCTCGCACCCCCAGAACTCGACGCCGGCGCTCATCTCGGCATCGAGCTCGGCCGCGGACATGTAAGGCTCGTGCCAGCAGTCCGGCGGGATGGCACCATGGTAAACCGCGGCCGCGGCGTTGATGATGCCGAGGACAAGCGGACTTTCATCCGCTCGGCACTTGCGCAGCATGTTGGGCCACCAGGTTCATGATACTTTCCTCGCCGTCAACCGGAGACTCCTCATGACAAGCAGCAACGCGGGCCGATGGCGCACACGGGGCGTGCGGATCATCCGCTCCGACGAGCTGGACGACAACACCCCACAGACTCTCGGCATGTTCCGCCGCGCCGCGGTGACTACGGCGAACACCGGCGCGTCGCGGCTGTGGGCCGGCACGGTCACCATCGATCCCAAGGCACGGACCGGACCGCATCACCACGGCGACCTCGAGAGTGTCATCTATGTCGTGCGCGGGCTCGCGCGCATGCGCTGGGGTGAGCGGCTGGAATTCGTCGCCGAAGCGGAAGCCGGCGATTTCATCTACGTGCCACCCTACGTGCCACACCAGGAGATCAACGCAAGCGATGCGCTCGAGCTACACTGCGTGCTGGCCCGCAGCGGGCAGCAGGGCCTCGTCGTGAACCTCGACATCACTCCGGTCGAGGTGCCCGAGCTCGTGCGCTGGATCGACGATCTGCACAAGTGAGCCGCTAGCGTGCCCCGAGTGGCCGCCGCAGCGCAGGCGCGCTCAGTCCGCCGGCACGGTACGATCTTTCGCCCACTCCCGCACTGCCGTCACACTCTCTGCCATCACTACCGCGAGCGGGCGCGTCGCCGCGACCTCGGACTGCAGCAGCTGCGCATCGGGCACGGCGTGCTTGGCGCGCGCACTGTAGAGCGTCGCGACGATAGCCTGCTCGATCTCGGCGCCTGAGAATCCCTCGCTCGCCCGAGCGAGCGCCGCAAGCGCCTGCGCATCGAGCAGGATGCCGCGCCGCGCAGCCTGAATGCGCAGAATCTCGGTACGCGTGTTCAGATTGGGCAGATCCACGAAGAAGATCTCATCGAAGCGGCCCTTGCGCACCAGTTCCGGGGGGAGCGCCGTGATGTCGTTGGCGGTTGCCACCACAAATACCCGCGTGCTCTTTTCCGCGAGCCAGGTGAGAAACGCCCCGAGCACGCGCCGCGCCGCACCGCCATCGGCGTCACCGGCTGCAAAGCCCTTCTCGATCTCATCGATCCACAGGACGCAGGGCGCGAGCACATCGGCCGAGGCCAGTGATTCGCGCAGGTTGCGCTCGGACTCGCCGATATACTTGTCGTAGAGCGCCGAGCAGTCGAGCCGCAGCAGCGGGATGTTGAAAATGCCCGCGCATGCGCGTGCAGCGAGGCTCTTGCCGCAACCCTGCACCCCGAGCAACAGCACCCCCTTAGGGGCATCGAGCTCGGGTGCCGAGCCATCGAACGCCGCACAGCGCTTCTGTAACCAGGCCTTGAGATTCACGAGTCCGCCGACATCGCTCAACTGCGCGGTGTCCGGCTCGTAGCGCAACACCCCGCCGCGGTTGAGCATCTCGTACTTCGCGCGCATGACCATCGGCACATCGGACAGCTGGATGGCGCCGTGCTCGTAGATCGCCTTGCGGGCGAGACGCTGCGTATCCGCAGCGGACAGGCCGCTCATGTTCTCCACCAGCAGCTCGAGCGCTCGTGAATCGATGCGCACCGCCTGGCGGGGATTGGCGCGCATCCATTGCCGCGCTACCTCCTCCACCAGCTGCCGCCGCTCGTTGCGGTCAGGCAGCGCCAGCACCACCCGCGCCGCGAGGTGCTCGAGCTCCTGGGGGACCTCGATTTCGTACCCGATCAGCACCACGGTGCGGGCGCAATGCTCGTAATCCTGTGCAATGTCCTTCAGTAACCGCACGATGGTGGGATCGTTCAGATAGGGGTGAAAGTCGAGCAGCGCGTAGGCACCGGCAAGAGTAGTTGCGCGGATATGCTTGAGGACATCGGCGGGCTGAGCCAGCATGCGCAACGGTGGCCCGAGCTGCACGTCGAGACGCTTCAAGCCGTCGGTGACTGTCCACTGGAAGAGCGGCAGCGCGCCGTGAGATGCGCCGGCGCGCAGCGACGGCGACGCCGCCGAGGGCGCAGCGCCGGGTGCGCTGAGCAGCGCGCATGCGCTCGCAAGCGACTTCAGGACCCGTGCTTCGTCACGCGACTCGATGACAACAATCGGAACGCGCGAGCTGAGCAGAACCTCCAGGTCGTTGCTTGGCATTGCGGCGCGGAGCTTAGCAGACTCCTCACGGGTGCATCGTGTGACCCAGTGCACGGTAGATGAACAGCACGCCGAGAATTCCGAACAGCGCACTCGCCACGCGGTGGAGCAGGGTCAACGGCAAGCGGTCGGAAAAGGCCTTGCCTAGGAAGACGACCGGCACATTGGCGAGCAGCATGCCGGCGGTGGTGCCGGCCACCACCATGATGAGGTTGGAATAAGCTGCGGCCAGCGCCACGGTCGCGATCTGCGTCTTGTCACCGATCTCGGCGATGAAGAATGCCACCAGTGTCGCGACAAAGGCCCCGGCCGGGCGCGTGCCTCTATCCTGCGGCAGCGCATCGGGCCTGAGCGCCCACAGCGCCATGCCGATCATGCTGATGCCGACCGCTGCGTCCAGCAGTGCCGGTGTGAGGAACTGACCCAGGCGCACGCCGATGAGACCGGCGAGCAGGTGATTGGCGAGCGTCGCGCACAGCACGCCGGCAAGGATCGGCCAGGGTCTGCGGTAGCGTGCCGCGAGCATCAGCGACAGGAGCTGCGTGCGGTCGCCCATCTCCGCAGTCGCAACCGTGGAGATCGAAACCAGAAACGATTCCATCAGCAGACGGCAACCGGTCGATGCCGACGCATCACATCAATTGCGCGCACCGCGAATGCGTGCCACCAGAGAGCTGGTCGATTTCTCCGGTGTCAACGGCACGATCACCACCCGCCCGCCGGCGCCCTCCACCAGCTCGCGCCCGATGACCTCCGACGGTTGATAGTCTCCGCCTTTCACCAGTACGTGCGGTTTGACGGTCTGCAACACGGTGAGCGGGGTGTCCTCATCGAAGATGGTCACCGCATCGACGAACGTGAGCGCGGCGAGCAGCGCCGCACGCTCTGCCTGCGGGACCAGCGGACGCTCGGCCCCCTTGAGCCGGCGCACCGAAGCGTCGCTGTTGATCGCCAGCACGAGCACATCGCCGAGTTTCGCGGCATGGGTGAGGAGCGCGAGATGACCCGCGTGCAGCAGATCGAAACAACCGTTGCTGAAGACGATACGCTTACCTTCGGCGCGCCAGGTGGCGGCGCGCGCCGCAAGCTCCTGCCGCGACAGCAGCTTTCCATCTGGGTGAGAAGCGAGGGCATCGCGGATGCTGGCCGCCGACACTGCCACGGCTCCGACCTGGCACACCGCTACACCGGCCGCGGCATTGGCAAGCTGCGCCGCCTCGAGCAGCGGCGAGCTCGCAGCGAGCCCGAGCGTGAGCACGGCGATCGCCGTATCGCCAGCGCCCGTGACGTCGTACACCTCGTGCCGGATGGCGGGCACGGACACCTCGGGCGCATCGGGAAGCACCACGAGCATGCCGCGGTTGCCGAGGGTGACCACCATGGACTCGAGCCCTGCGCTCGCCATCAGCCTGCGCGCCGCTGCGGCGATGCCGGCCGTGTCTTCGACCGACAGGGGGAATCCACACGCCAGCTCGAGCTCGTGCAGGTTGGGCGTTACCGTGGTGGCGCCACGGTAACGTGCAAAGTCGCGGTGCTTGGGGTCGATGACGAGCGGGACCGCACCGCGCGCCCGCGCGACCGCGGCGATCGTGTCGGGGGTCAGCACGCCCTTGGCATAGTCACTCAGTATGACGGCATCGGGTGGCCGGCTCGATGCGAGCTTCGCGAGCAGCTGTAGAGTGACATCGGGCGCGCAGGGCTGGATATCCTCCCAGTCGAGGCGCAGCAGCTGCTGACTGTGGCTCACCACCCGCAGCTTGCGCGTCGTGTGCCGGCCCTCGAGCTTCAATACCGCGCTCGTGTCGATGCCGGCATGCGCACAGAGCTGCAGCAGGTCCTCCCCGGCAGCATCCGCTCCACAGATCCCGGCGAGGCTGACGCGTGCACCGAGCGTCGCGATCTGCCGCGCAACGTTGGCGGCGCCACCGAGGCGGTGTTCGGTCGCCTGTGCCCGCACTACCGGCACCGGTGCCTCGGGCGAGATGCGCTCGACCGTTCCGGTGACGTACTCATCCAGCATCAGGTCACCGACCACCCACAGGTGGAGATCGGCGAACCGATCCGGAAGTGCGAGCAGTGCGGAGATGTTGGACGAGCCGCTCACCGCGCCTCCGGCGCGCGCACGAGCTCATCGAGCGCCTCGCAGATGACATGGATGCAGAGTGAATGCACCTCCTGGATCCGCGCCACGGTCTCGGAGGGCGCTTTGAGGATGAGGTCGGCATGACCTGCGAGGCGACCACCGCGCATACCGGTGAGCGCGACCACGCTGCAGCCGCGGCCATGCGCCACCTGCGCCGCCTGCAGCACATTTGGCGAGTTGCCACTGGTGCTGATGGCGATGAGCACATCGCCGGGGCGCGCCAGCGCTTCCACCTGACGCGCAAACACGCGCTCGAAGCCGTAGTCGTTGCCGAGGGCGGTGAGCGTCGCAGTGTCGGCGCTGAGTGCGATCGCCGCCAGCGCCTGGCGTTCCTCGCGGAAGCGCCCGACCAGCTCGGCTGCCAGGTGCTGTGCG
>DASQYM010000051.1:0-27782 GCA_035639195.1 Steroidobacteraceae bacterium | reverse complement strand
CGTGTGCAGCACTGTCGAAGGAATAGGCCACCGTCTGGTAGATCGGCACGGCCACCGCCTTGGTGGCCGGATCGCAGTCGTAGCCCGCGTGCAGCGCGATGGTTTCAGGTCTCATGTGCCTCTCGGGTCGTTATTGTGTCGCCTATCATAGAATGCGGCACGATGGCAGCGCGCAGCGACGAAAACAAGCGATCACCTCTCAAGGCCTGGGTACGCGCCCTCGAGCGCACCGCGGCGATCGAGCGTGACCCCGCGCTGACGCTTCCCGTCCTCATTGGGCGCCTGGGCGAGCGGTTTGGCGATGCCCCCGCGCTCGTTTCTAGCGATGTGTCTTTCAGTTATCGGCAGCTCGCCGCCGCGTGCAATCGCTACGCACGCTGGGGGTTGGCGCGCGGGCTCTCCCGGGGCGATACCGTGTGCCTGCTGATGTCGAACTGCCCCGATTATCTGGCGATCTGGCTCGGTCTTTCGGGAATCGGGGTCACTGTCGCGCTCATCAATACCAACCTGCGCGGTGAGCTCCTCGCCCACTCGCTTAATGTCGTCGCACCGCGTTACGTCATAGCGGGCGGCTCGCTCAGCGAGGCGCTGCGCGCGGTCCGTCCGCTGCTTGCCGCAGGCGCCGAATGCTGGGGAAGCGGCGCAGCCGGCGGCGGCGACCTGCCACGGCTCGACGAGGCGATCGCTGTGCTGCCTGGTGAGCCGCTGCACGCACAGGAAGTCCCTGCCGCTCCCACGCTCGAGGATCGGGCGCTGTGCATCTATACCTCGGGGACCACGGGCCTGCCTAAGGCGGCCAACGTCAGTCATTACCGCCTCATGCAGTGGAGCCATTGGTTCGCCGGTCTGATCGATGTGCAGCCTGCGGACCGCATGTACGACTGCCTGCCGCTGTATCACAGCGTGGGCGGCGTCGTTGCAACCGGCGCCACGCTCGTCGGCGGCGGTGCCGTGGTGCTGCGCGAGCGTTTCTCGGCGAGCGGCTTCTGGAAGGATGTGGCCGCGGAGCGGTGCACGCTGTTCCAGTACATCGGTGAGCTCTGCCGTTATCTGCTCGGGAGCCCTCCGCTCGCGGAGGAGGCGCTGCACACGCTGCGCCTCGCCTGCGGTAACGGACTGCGCGCCGAGGTGTGGAGCGAGTTCCAGCAGCGCTTTCGCATTCCGCAGATTCTCGAGTACTACGCCGCCACCGAGGGTAACTTCTCGCTCTATAACTGCGAAGGACGTCCCGGCGCCATCGGCCGCATCCCACCGTTTCTCGCCCATCGCCTGCCCGTCGCGCTGGTGAGATTCGACATCGACGCGGGAGTCCCCGCACGCGACGGCGCGGGGCATTGTGTGCGTTGCGCACCGCACGAGCCCGGCGAGGCGCTCGGACAGATCCTCGATGCGCACGGCGCCACTCGCTTCGAGGGCTATACGGACGCTGCGGCCTCCTCGAAAAAAATCCTGCGGGACGTATTCGCACCGGGCGATGCGTGGTATCGCACCGGTGATCTCATGCGCCAGGACGAGCAGGGCTTCTTCTACTTCGTCGACCGCGTCGGCGATACCTTCCGCTGGAAAGGCGAGAACGTCTCGACCACCGAGGTCGCCGCCGTGATTGCCGGATGCCCCGGCGTGATAGAGGCCGCCGTGTATGGGGTGAGTGTGCCGGGCACCGAGGGCCGTGCCGGCATGGCGGCGCTCGTGGTGGACGAGGGCTTCGAGCTCGCCGGGCTGCGGCGCGCAGTCATCGAGAGGCTACCCGAGTACGCGCGGCCGCTGTTCATCCGCATCGTGAGCGCCATCGAGCTCACCGGTACCTTCAAGCTGCGCAAGCAGGAACTCGCCCTCGAGGGTTACGACCCCGCGCGCGTGCAGGATGCGCTGTACCTGGACGATGCCGCAGTCGCGATGTACGTGCCACTCGATCCGCAGCTGCATGCCCGCGTGCGCGGCGGACAGCTCAGGATCTGAAGTGTCCGTTCAGGCCGTGTTGCCCGCATCCACCGTGAGCGTGGTGCCGGTGATGTTGCGCGCCTGCTCGGAGAGCAGAAATTCCACCGCAGCGGCGACGTCAGCCGCTTCGGGCAAACGTCTGAGGGCACTGCGCCGTGCGATCTGATCGCGCTGCTTGCGATCGAGTTCACGCGTCATCTCGGTGTCGATGAATCCCGGGGCGACGGCATTCACCGTGATGCCGAGCTGTCCCACTTCGCGTGCCAGGGAGCGGGTGAAGCCGATGAGCGAGGCTTTCGTGGCGGAATAGACCGAGAGCGACTGGTAACCGGTGGCCGCGACGATGGAAGAAATGTTCACGATGCGCCCCGCGCGCTCGCTCATCATCGAGCGCACGACGTGCCGGGTGAGCACGATCGGCGAGAGGGTGTTGAGGCGGATGAGCGCCTCGATCTGCTCATCGCGCATCATAGCGAGCACGCCCGCGGTACCAAGTCCCGCATTGTTGACGAGCCCATAGAGCGGGCCGGACTCCTGTCGCAGGCGGCTGACGAGCGGAGCCATCGCGGACGTGTCGAGCAGGTCGAAGGGATGAAACTGCACCGCTCCGCGCCCGGCCTGCGCCGCCGCCGTAGCCAACTTCTCGAGTTCCGCGCTCGGCGAACGTGCAATGGCGAGCACCCGATAACCACCCGCAGCGAGTGCCTTGGTGATCGCAAGCCCGAGGCCACGGCTCGCGCCGGTGACGATCACGTTACGCAAGCGGCCGCACCAGTTTTCCCGAAGGGGAAACCTCGAGCGCCGGCACGATGCGGATCATCGCCGGCACCTTGTGGGGCGCGAGCGAGCGCCGACAGCGATCGGTGAGCTCACGCGTCAGCACCTCCGCAGGCGGGGGCGAACCGAGCCCGGCGCCGATGTCGTTCACCACGACCTCCGCCGTCACGACCGCTCCGGTAATCGGGTTGCGCCGCGACCGCACGAGCGACATGCGAACCCAGGGATGAGTATTGATCACCGCCTCGACTTCTTCCGGGTGGACCTTCAGACCTCCGACATTGATGACTCCGCCGCGACGGCCCATGAAATAGAAGCGTCCGGCGCGCTCTTCCACCCGGTCTCCGGTATCGACGAAACCATCCTCGGCCCGCAGCTGCTCGGCGCCGTTTCCCAGATAGCGCCGTGCAGTTCCTGCGGAACGGATCTGCAATGTCTCCTCCCGCACACGCAGCTCCACCGCGCCCGGGCTGTCGATGAGCGCAGCCGGAAAACCAGCCCGTCCATCGCGCACCTCGAAGGCGACCCCGGCTTCCGTCGAGGCGAAGGCGTGCGCGACGACGGCCGCAGGGTAGGCGGCGTGCAGGCTGTCGAGAATCGACTGATCAGCGATCTCGCCTGACAGCCGTACGTAGCCGGGGGCGATGCTTGCGGCGGCACCGCTCATGAGCGCGCCTCTCCAGTGCGAAGGCGTGCCCGAGATGTGCGTGACCCCGGCCGCGCCCGCGCGGGAAAGGAAATCGCTTACCGCCTCGGACGGGTCCGACAGCACGAGCGAGCCAGTGTGCACCCCGCGCAGGAATACCTGCAGCCCGCCATAACGTCGAATGTCGTAGAAAGTACTCCATACGAGCGGCTCCACGACTGCGCGCGCCCTGCCGGCAAGCGCGCTCGTGAGGCTCGCGAGGGTGTGCAGCACCAGTTTTGGCACCCCGGTAGTGCCCGAGGTGAGCAGCACCCACTCGGTGTATCTCGAGCCCTGTCGTGGACGCTCCATGCGGGTCAGGACCGGCGTGGCCCTCACACGCAAGGGGATGAGCGCCTGCGAATTGGCGCTCGCCTCATCGATGATGCAGGCGTCGGCCTCGGCGCCCTGCATCACTGACGGCACATGCTCGGGCGCGAGATCAGGCGGACACAGCACCATGCGGCGGGCAACACCATCGAGCTCGATCATCGCCAGCGCGGCGGTCAGCTGGTCCCTCGTGAGCAGCAGTACGCTCTTCTCGCGCAGCTCCTCGAGGTGGCCGCCGAGACTCGTCGCTTGAGCAAGGTCAGCGAGGGGAATGGTGTGGCGGATACCGTGCAGCCGCCCGCCGGGCGAAGCGCCGCTGCTTATGGACTTCCAGAGCGACTCACTTGGCAAAGCGTTCGTACAACCTGACGAAGTCGCCAAAGGTCACTGGAAATTCTACCGCTTCCGTGGCATTGAACGGATCGACGCCGAGTGAATCCTCGAGCCGGGCCACGATGATCGCGAAGCTCAGTGAATCCAGCCCCGACTGTACGAGCTTCAATTCATCCGCTAGGGGCGCAAGCGTCCGGTCCTGCTCTCTGGCGACCTGTTGGAATTGCGCTGTGATCGTGGACTTCACCGACATCTGTGCCTCCTGCGCGCTCCGAACGGATATCTTATCTGAGTCTGTGACCTTGCAATGGCCGACTGCGCCACATATCGGCACGCCGGTAGCTTTCCTGGGTGTTCGTGGCCAGCCTGAACTGCTCGAGGCCACGCCCGAGATCATAGTTCCTCACGGTCCGTTGTCGGCCGAGGAGACCGTACATGTCCGTTTTCCGCCTACAAATGCACTCTCCCTCGACGCCTTCCGGCGAAGCCCGGTACGGCTTGTATAATGCGAGCCCAACTCAGGCCTTACCTTAAGGTCCCATGTCCGATCAAGTCGCTTCCCTACGGCAGCCCTCTGCCCCGGCAGAGGTCGATGCGCTCACCGCCGAGGTGGCCGCCCTCATCGTCCAGGCGCTGAACCTGGAAGTTTCGCCCGCGCAGATCGAACCGGACCGACCGCTCTACGGCGAGGGCCTCGGGCTCGATTCGATCGATATCCTGGAAATCGCCTTGGTGGTATCGAAGCAGTACGGAGTACAGCTGCGTGCCGACAGCGAGGAGAATGGGCGTATCTTCGGCTCCCTGCGGCAGCTGGTCGACTACATTACTGCGCACCGGACAAAGTAGAGATCTGGCCACGCTGCCGCTGATTGCGCATGAGTCCCCCGACGCGGTGGTCGCATACCGCGCCGGCGCACCGATTCTCGTGCCGCAGTTCCTGAACGATGTGCGCTCGCTCGCTCAATCGTTTCCGCCTTGCACGCACGTGCTGAACGGATGCGTGGACCGGTACCATTTCACGGTCGGCCTCGCTGCGGCGCTCCTTTCCGGACGGGTGACCCTGCTTCCCTGCAGCCAGGCGCCGGAGATGCTGCGCCAGCTCGCTGCCTTTGCGCCCGATGCGGTCTGGCTCACCGATGAGAGCGGTTCCGGTACCGGGCTGCCATGCATGATCTATCCCCGCGGGCGCTCTGCAGGAAGCGCAGAGCAGGCCGCGTCGCTGCGCAGCGGGGTGCCGCAGATCGATGCAGCGCAGCTCCTTGCCTACGTCTTCACCTCCGGGTCTACGGGTACTCCGCTCCCCTACCGCAAGAGCTTCGGGCGCCTCATCGGCTGTGTCCGCGAGCAGGCGCGACGGTTGGGCTTTTGCGACGCTGTGCGCTGGACGATCCTGGCGACGGTGCCGCCACAACACATGTATGGTCTCGAGGCGAGCGTGCTGCTGCCGCTCGCGAACGGCCATGCGCTGTGTGCGGAGCGCCCCTTCTATCCGGCGGATATCGCTGCGGCGCTCGAGCGCCTGCCATGCCCGCGCGCACTCGTTTCGACTCCCGTGCACCTGCGTGCGCTCCTTGGCTCGGGCGTCGCACTACCGCGTGTGGACCTGATATTGTGTTCGACCGCTCCGCTCTCGCAGCAGCTGGCCGCGGAGGCCGAGCGGCGCTTCGAGACGCGGTTGCTCGAGATCTATGGTTCGACCGAAACCGGGCAGATCGCCGTGCGCCAGACGACGCGAACGGCTGAGTGGCGCTTGTGGCCGGGAGTGTCGCTCGAGCCCGACGGGGGAAGCACCTGGGCGCGTGGCGGACACATCGAGCAGCCTACGCATCTCCAGGATGTACTGGAGATGACCGGCGCGGACAGCTTCATGCTGCATGGCCGCGTGTCGGATCTCGTCAATATCGCCGGCAAGCGCAGCTCACTCGGTTACCTCAATCACCAACTCAACTCCATTCCAGGCGTCGAGGATGGCGCGTTCTTCCATCCCGAGGAGCCCCGCGGCTCGCACATCGGCGTCACCCGTGTGGCGGCGTGCGTGGTCGCGCCCTCGCTCGATGCCGCGCGCCTGCTGACAGCGCTGCGCGAGCGCATCGATGCGGTGTTCCTGCCGCGACCCTTGTTGTTCGTGCAGCGGCTGCCTCGCAACAGCACTGGGAAACTGCCGCTGTCCTCGCTGCGTTCGCTGGCGGCACAGGCGAAGCCCACCAGCGCCTGAAGCGCGCCATGGAACAGCAGACTACGCTCACCATAGCCGCCGGCCACCCCGCGCTCGCCGGACACTTTCCCGGTGCGCCCGTGCTTCCCGGCGTCGTACTGCTCGATGAGATCGTGCGCCTGGTGGAAAGCGGTGCGGGCGCGGGTCACTGGCGTATCGGTGCAGCGAAGTTCGTACGTCCGGTACATGCCGGAGAAACTCTGACTCTCGGGCATGAGCGGCTGCCTAACGGCTCGATCCGCGTCAGCGTCCTGCGGGCCGGCGAGCCGGTCGCTCGTGCCGTGTTGGTTCCCGATGACTCGCGAGCCGATTGAGACCTCGTGCGCGCCACGCGGCATCTCCGCGCGCCCCGCTGAGCGGGTGCCGGCGAGCAACGGCGGACAGCGTGCGGATGATTCGCAATGCGCGCAAGCTGCGCAGTGGACGACAGAGCCCGAGCGCGGCAACCCTCTATTGGTCGATACGATGATGTTCGTCGCGCTACGTCTCGGCCGGCCGGTGGCGCGCGCGATACTGTATCTCATTGCCGCTTACTTCTTCGTCTGCGCGCCGCGCGCACGTCGCCACGGACGCGCATACCTGCGCCGGGCACTCGGCCGTGAGCCAACGCGGCTCGAGCGCTATCGGCAATTGTTTGCCTTCGCCACCACCCTTCTCGACCGGCTGTATCTCACCCGCGGACGCTACGAGCTGCTCGATATCTCGATCGAAGGCGAGGAGCTGATGCGCGCAGCGCTCGCGCGCGGCCGCGGAGCCTTTCTGCTCGGCGCGCATGTCGGCAGCTTCGAGATGATGAGCGCCATCGGACGGCGTCAGCCCGGACTGCGCGTGGCGCTGGCGATGTACACCCGGTCCATGAGCAGACTTGCGCTCCGCCTCGGCTTCGGCCCGCCAGCGAGTGGTACCGAGGTCATCCCGCTCGGCGAGCTCGATAGCATGCTGCGCCTGCGCGACTGTCTGGAAGAAGGCAGGTTTGTCGGCATGCTGGCCGACCGCAGCTTCGGCGACAGCCGCGGCGAACGACTGTCTTTCCTCGGTGAATCGGCACTGTTTCCAACGGGTCCGATGCGGGCCGCGGCGGCGTTGCGCCGGCCGGTGATCTTCATGGCGGGCCTGTATCGCGGCGGCAATCGCTACCAGGTGATATTCCGGCCGCTCGCTGATTTCTCGCAACCGGGGCCACTCACGCGCGAGCGCGCGGTGCGCGCGGCCATCGAGCGCTATGTGGCGCTGCTCGAGGAGTGCTGCCGCAGCGAGCCCTACAATTGGTTCAACTTCTATGACTTCTGGGGAGCGGATGCGTGAGGTGGCGTTCGCCTGCGCGGTACTCGGCTGCATGCTGACTCTCGGCGGGCGGCCGCTGCCTTGCGCGGCGGCCGAAGCCGCCACTGACCCGACGGCCTTCGAGCAGCTGCTGCAGCGTCTCTCCGAGCGACGCCACGGGCACGTGGCCTTCACCGAGGTACAGCAGCTCTCGATACTCGATCAGCCGCTGCACTCCTCCGGGGAGTTGCTGTACGACGCACCGGACCGTCTCGAGAAGCGCACGCTCGAGCCACGCGCGGAGGACCTGCTGCTCGAGAATGGCATGCTCACCGTTGAGCGGGGTCATCGGCGGCGCAGTGTCGCGCTGCAGGATTTCCCGCAGGCCGCGCCTTTCATCGAGAGCCTGCGCGCTACGCTCGCGGGCGATCGCGCCGCGCTCGAGCGTTACTTCACAGTGCACTTCAGTGGCAATATCGACCAGTGGACGCTCGAGCTGACACCCGTCGATCCCCTGCTCCGGCGCAGTGTGCGGCGTATTCGCATCTCCGGCGAGCATGACCGCATCCGCACCGTGGAGATCCACCAGAGCGATGGCGACAACTCCACCCTCACCATCGGGGCTGATATCCCCCCATGAGCCGTGCCGTTGTTGCGGGCACGATCTGGCTACTGTGTGCGGGCATCGCTGCCGTCATAGTCGTCCACGCCCACTACAGCACCGATCTTTCCGCGTTCCTGCCACGGCGGGCAACCGCGACGCAGCGCCTGCTCGTCGAGCAGCTGCACGCCGGTCCCGCCGCCCACCTCGTCATCGCCGCGATCTCCGGCGGCGATGCCGCCGCGCGTGCCGCAGTCTCCGGATACATGACGCAGCGGCTGCGTACGAATCCTTCTTTCATCGCGATCGACGACGGCGATGAGGCTCAGCTGCAGCGCGACCGTGCGTTCCTCTTCGAGCATCGGTATCTGCTGAGCGCCCGCGTCACGCCGGAGCGCTTCACCGCCGGCGGACTCCACGAGGGTATTACCGAGGGGCTGGACGTGCTGGCTTCCCCGGCGGGACCACTGGTGAAGCCGCTCTTCCTGCGCGATCCGACCCTCGAGACGCTTGCCATCATCGAATCGCTCGATGCGAGTCATGCCCCGCACACCACCGCCGGAGTGTGGAGCTCGCCCGATGGCGCTCGGGCTCTGATCCTCGCGCACACCCGCGCGAGCGGCGGCGACATCGATGGGCAGCAGGCCGCGCTCGCGGCGCTGCGAGCTGGCTTCGCTGCCGCACGCGCCGTACTCGCCCCCGCGCAGCGGACGGCGCTCAGCCTGACTCTGAGCGGGCCGCCCGTGTTCGCGGTCGCCTCACGCGCGACGATCCGGAGCCAGGTGTGGCGGCTCTCTTCGATCAGTGCCGCGTGCATCGCAACGTTGCTGCTGGCGGTGTATCGCTCACTTCCGGTCCTGGCTATGACGCTCGTTCCGGTCGCCTCGGGTGCGCTGGCCGGAGTGGCGGCCGTGGCACTCGGCTTCCCGGCGGTTCACGGTTTGACTCTCGGCTTCGGCGTCACTCTGATTGGCGAGTCGGTCGACTACGCCATTTATTTCTTCATCCAGCGAGCGCATGACTTTCGCCGCGCCGTCTGGCCGACCCTTCGCCTCGGAGTGCTCACCTCGGTCTGCGGCTTCGCGGTGCTGTTGCCTTCTGCGATCACGGGGCTCGCGCAGCTCGGGCTGTACTCCATTGCCGGGCTCATCGCCGCGGCGCTGGTCACGCGCTTCGTGCTCCCGGCGTGGGTGCCGCGAAATGCGAAGGTGCGCGACCTGTGGGCACCGGGAGAGGCTCTCGAGCGGCTCGCCGGGCGAATGCAACGGGGCCGGGGAGTGCTCGTTGGCGTTGCGCTGCTTGCGGCCGCGCTCCTCTATCTGCATCGCGATCCTCTTTTCAGCCGCGAACTTGCCTCGCTGAGCCCCATCAGCGCGGCCGACATGCAGCTCGATGAGCGACTGCGCGCTGATTCGGGAGCGCCGGACGTACGTTACCTGGTCGTTGTTTCTGCCGCGGACCGCGAGTCGGCGCTCGCTGCAGCGGGCGCGCTCAGCGCGCGGCTCACACCGCTCATCGACGCCGGTGTGCTCGGCGGCTTCGCATCGCCGAGCCAGTTTCTACCCGCCCGCGAGACCCAGGAGAGCCGCCGCGCGAGTTTACCGACCGCTGAGACTCTGCGGATTCGTCTCGCGCAGGCGCTCATCGGATTACCACTCACTGCGGCGCGGCTCGCGCCCTTCGTGCAGGACGTCGAGCGTACGCGCACCGCAGCGCTCCTGAGCGAAGCTGATCTCCAGGGCACCTCTCTCGGCCGCGCCTTCGACGCACTTCTCGTCAGGAGTCCACCGGGGTGGTCGGCACTGCTGCCACTGTCCGCCCGCAGCTCAGGCGATCTCTCCCCGCAGGCCGTGGAAGCGGTGCGCTCTGCCGTGGCCAGCGTCGCGGTGCGAGCCGAGCTCCTCGATCTCAAGGGCGAGGCCGATCGGCTCTACGCGACCTACCTGCGGGACGCAGTGCGCCTCGCCTGTTGCGGGCTCATCGCCATCGTGGCACTGCTCGCCATCGCCCTGCGCTCGGCGCGGCGGGTACTGCGAGTCATGGCACCCCTGCTCCTTTCCGTGCTGACCATTGCGGCTCTGCTCGTGGCGCTCGGTCATGCGCTCACCATTCTGCATGTCATCGGCATGCTGCTCATCGTTGCGGTGGGCTCCAACTACGCGCTCTTCTTCGATCGCGCCGCGAGGCAACCGGGTGAGGGCTCGGTGCCGCTCATTCTGGCGTCCTTGGTGACCGCGAACCTCGCGACCGTCATCGCCTTCGGCGTTCTGGGGTTCTCGAGTGTCCCCGTGCTGGCGGATCTCGGCTCCACGGTCGCACCCGGCACGCTGCTCGCGCTGCTGTTCGCAGCGATGCTGGCCGATCGGCCTGCGCCGAGTGCGCAAGCTTGAGCGCATGATCCCGACTATCCTCGAGCTGGCGCAGATGGGCCGCATCGCACCGACCCGCCTGGTGATGTTCCCAGCGGCCTTCACCGGCCCGGCCGATTTCGTGCATCACGGTTTCGTTCGCGCGGTGCGCGAGCGCTCACTCGAAGTCGATCTGGTGTTCGCCGGCTTCAACCTCGAGGAGGTCATCGACCGCACGGTGTTCGTGCGGCTGCAAGAGGAAATCATCTCTCCCGCACGTGCACTCGGATGCGCCCTGTGGATCGGAGGGATCTCCCTCGGCGGTTATCTCGCACTCGGCTGCGCCGAGCGGCGACCGCGTGAGTTCGCCGGTCTGTGCCTCCTGGCCCCATATCTGGGAAGCTACCTGATCACCGGTGAGATCGAGCGTGCGCAGGGCGTCGAGGGTTGGCGAGCCGACCAAGCCGGCAAGGAGGATCAGGAGCGCAGCATCTGGCGCTTCATCCGCACGCTGCGCACCCGGTCGCTTCCGGTCCATCTTGGCCTGGGCCGCGAGGACCGCTTCGGGAGACGGCAGGAACTGCTGGCGGCAGCTCTCCCGGCGGCGAGCGTAGATATCGTGCCGGGGGCGCACGACTGGGCGACCTGGCGCATCCTTTGGGACCGCTTTCTGGAGGTAAGGCTCGCGCCGGAGGTGCGCAGGGTGCGAAGCGTAACCTGAAGCGGGCAGGCCTCGCGAGATCGACGCGCGCACGGCAGAATTTCCCACATGGATCGATCGGTCTACCAGGCCCCCGCTCCGCAGCCAGGCCGCCGCCCGTGGCGGCCGTCACCGCTCATTCGGGCTTCCGTGGCGCTGCACGTGGGTGCCGCTGGCGTGACGCTCCTGCGACCGCATTGGTGGCCCTGGACGCTTTCGGCGCTGCTAGCCGATCACCTTTTGCTAGCGGGCAGTGGACTGTGGCCGCGCAGCCACCTGCTGGGCCCTAACTGGACTCATCTCCCTCCGGTGGCGAGCACCGCGGGCAACAACGGCACGGCGACCGCCGCGGTTGCCATCACCATCGATGATGGGCCGGACCCGGAAGTCACCGGTCGTGTGCTCGATGTGCTGGATGAGCATGCGGCGAGCGCCACCTTCTTCTGCATCGGCGAGCGCGTGGAGCGCCATGGGGCGCTCGCACGCGCCATAGTCGCACGAGGCCACGAGATCGCGAATCACAGCTACCGTCATCTCATGAGCTTCTCGCTCCTTGGACCGCGCGGCGTGGCGCGCGAGATCGCCCGCGCGCAGCAGGTGATCGGCGAGACGACCGGAGAAACTGCCCGCTTCTTCCGCGCCCCGGCAGGACTGCGTAATCCGTTCCTCGAGCCTGCCCTGACACGGGCCAATCTGCAGCTCGTGAGCTGGACACGCCGCGGTTTCGACACCGTCTACGGTAGCGCCGGGCGCGTCCTCGGCAGCCTGACCCGGGACCTGCGCGGCGGCGACATCCTGCTGTTGCACGACGGTCACGCCGCGCGCACCTCATCGGGTGAGCCGGTGATCCTCGCAGTGCTGCCGCGGCTGTTGCGGGCATTCACCCAGGCGCAGCTCGCACCGATTACCCTGCGCGCAGCACTCGAGCGGGCAGCCGGTCCGGTGTCCGCCGTATCCGGCGCACATCCGTGAGCCACCGAAGGCCGCTTGCGCCACTGGTCGACGCTGCAAGCGCTTACTATCGCGGAGCGGGACGATTTGCCTGGCAGTTTGCGCACGTCAAGCTTGCGACCGATCCGGCGTTCGCCGAAATACTCGCGCGCGGACTGCTAAGTGGCCGCGCACGCATCCTCGATCTCGGTTGTGGCCAGGGTCTGCTGGCCGCCTGGCTGCTCGCAGCGCGTGCGCTGCACGCGAGCGATGCACCGGGCGAGTGGCCACAGCGGTGGCCCGAACCACCCTTCCTGCATCAATACACCGGGATCGAAATCAATCTGCGGGAGGTCGAGCGCGCACGCCGCGCTTTCGCGCTCGACCCGGGCGCAAACGTGCAGATCATCCACGGCGACATCCGCGATGCGGACTACGCCGGCGCCGATGCCGTGGTGATCCTCGATGTACTCCACTACCTCGATCGGGCGGCACAGGAGCAGGTGCTGCGCCGTGTACGCAGCGTTCTCGGCCCGCAGGGTCTGCTGCTGCTGCGCGTGGGCGATGCCGCAGGGGGCGTGCGCTTCACCCTCAGCAAGGCAATCGATCGGACGGTGGCGCTGGCGCGCCGCCGCCGCTGGATACGGCTCGAGTGCCGGCCGCTTCTCGCCTGGGAGCGGCTGTTGAGCGGTTGCGGTTTTCGTACGCACGCGTTGGCGCTGCAAAAGGGCGCGGCCTTCGTCAACGTCATGCTGCGTGCGGAACTCGCGTGAGCGCGCTCGCCCTCACGAGCTTCACCGCAACGAGCGCCATCGGTCGCGGACTCGACGCGACCCTCGCGAGTCTGCGCGCGCAGCGCTCGGGGCTCGCGCCCTGCCGTTTCGAGTCCGCGGCCATCGAGACCTGCGTGGGTGAGGTCGCGGGTGTCGATGAGGTCACGCTGCCGCGGGAGCTGCGCGAGTTTGATTGCCGCAACAATCGCCTCGCCTGGCTGGCGCTGGCGCAGGATGGGTTCACGGCGGCGGTCGCACAGTGCGTGGCGCAGCACGGAGCGCGTCGAATCGGCGTGTTCCTCGGCACGAGCACCTCGGGCATCCTGGAGACCGAGATCGCCTACCGCCATCGCGACTCCGCTAGCGGCGCGCTGCCGCGGGAGTTTCGCTATCGCGGCGCACATAGCACCTTCTCGCTCGCAGCTTTCACGAAGCGCGCGCTCGAGCTCGCGGGGCCTGCGGCCGTGATCTCGTGCGCCTGCTCCTCGAGCGCCAAGGTGTTTGCCTCGGCGCGGCGCGCGATCGAGGCGGGGCTCATCGACGCCGCGGTCGTGGGCGGGGTGGACTCGCTGTGCCTCACGACGCTCTATGGCTTTCATGCGCTGCAGCTCGTGGCGCGCACACCGTGCCGGCCTTTCGATGCGGCACGCGATGGCATTTCCATCGGCGAAGCGGCGGCATTCGCGCTTCTCGAGCGGCCGGCGGAGGACCTCGATTCCGCCGGCGTGCTGCTGCTCGGCACCGGCGAATCGAGCGATGCCTATCACATGTCGACCCCGCCGCCGGACGGTCGCGGAGCACGCGCCGCGATGCTGCAGGCACTTGACGCCGCAGGGCTCGAGCCCGGCGACATCGGCTACATCAATTTCCACGGCACCGGCACCCCGAGCAACGATGCAGCCGAGGGATCAGCCGTCGCGAGCGTGCTCGGCAAGGAGATCCCTGGCAGCTCGACCAAGGGTGCGACCGGTCATACCCTCGGCGCCGCCGGCGCACTCGAGGCGGTGATCTGCGCCTTGGCGCTGAAGGCGAGCCTGATGCCCGGCGGTGTCAACACCACGCAGGTCGACCCGACGGTACCAGTCAGCTATCTGCGCGAGAATCGCTGCGTGCCGCTCGCGCGCGTCATGAGCAACTCCTTCGGCTTCGGCGGCTCCAATTGCAGCCTGATTCTCGCGCTGGCGGGATGAGCATGGACACATTGCGTGCCGCAATCGAAAGCGTTGGCGTTCTCGGCCCGGGGCTGCCCGACTGGCCGACGACGGCCTGCGTCCTCCGCGACAGCTCGCCCTGGGCGCGTTCAGCGACAGTGCTCCCGCAACCGATCGCTCTAGCCGGTGCGGAGCGGCGGCGTACCGGAGCCGTGGTGCGGCTCACCCTCGCCGTAGGACTCGAAGCCACTGGCAGGTCCGAGATCGACCCGGCCAAGCTGCCTACGGTCTTCTCATCCTCCAGTGGTGACGGACAGAACTGCCACGAGATCTGTGCGACGTTGGCTTCAGCCGATCGCCAGCTCTCGCCGACACGCTTCCACAATTCGGTGCACAATGCGCCCGCGGGCTACTGGGGCATAGCGACCGGCGCCACCGCCGCTGCCAACTCATTGTGTGCCCACGATGCGAGCTTTGGCGCGGGCTTGCTCGAGGCGATCTGCCAGGTGAACGTCGAGCGCACCCACGTGTTACTCATCGCCTATGACACCAGCTACCCGGAGCCGATGCACAGCGTGCGCGCGATCCCCGACGCCTTCGCGGTAGCGCTGCTGCTCGCGCCCGCGCGCGCGGCGGCTGCGCTCGCCCACATCGAGCTCTCCTTGGGCGATGAGCCCGCCGACCATTTGCAGGATGCGGCGCTCGAACAGCTGCGCGCCGCAGTTCCGGCGGCTCGCAGCCTGCCGCTGCTCGCGCATGTGGCGCGCGGCACTTCCGGACGTGTGTGCATCGACTATCTTGATGGCGCCAGCATCGCGCTCGAGGTAAGCCGTGCCCCTGGATCGTGAGTGGATCGAGCAGCACATCCCGCACAAGGGCCGGATGTGCCTGCTCGATGAAGTGCTCTCCTGGGATGCGGTGCGCATCCGTTGCCGCAGCTCGAGCCATCGCGCGACCGACAATCCACTGCGCGCGCATGGGCGTCTCGGCGCGGCCTGTGGCATCGAGTATGCGGCGCAGGCGATGGCCGTGCACGGCGCCCTCGTTGCCTCGAGTGCACCGCTCGCGAGTACGGTTTCGATGAGCGTGCGCGGCAGCATCGGCGCGTCCGTAGGCTATCTCGCCAGTGTGCGTAACGTCGCACTGCACGTGGCGCGGCTCGATGACCTCGATGTGGATCTGATCGCCACTGCCGAGCGCATCACCGGCGATGGACGCACGGTGCTCTATGAGTTCTCCGTCTGGGGCGCGCCGCAGCTGCTGCTGAGCGGCCGCGCCAGCATCGTGTTCGATGCCGCCTTCGGCGCAAGCCACGGCGGCGGCTCATGAGCGGAGGTCGACGGGCGCTGGTCACCGGCGGGAGCGGCGGCATCGGCGCGATGATCTGTCGTCGTCTCGCGCGCGCCGGCCACTTCGTGTATGTGCATTCACACCGCGGCAACGAAGTGGCTGCCGCTCTGGTCCGCGCAATCGCGGATGAGGGCGGCACGGCGGCATTGGTGAATTTCGATGTGACCGACGGAAGTGCGACGCGCGCCGCACTCGAGGAGATACTCGAGGCCGGTCCCATCCAGATCCTCGTGAACAACGCCGGTGTGCACGACGACGCCGTGCTTCCCGGCATGAGCGCCGCCCAGTGGCACCGCGTGATCGACGTATCGGTGAATGGCTTCTTCAACGCCACCCAACCGCTGCTGCTGCCGATGATCCGCACCCGCTGGGGCCGTATCGTCAACGTCTCCTCGGTCGCTGCCAGCATGGGCAACCGCGGCCAGGTCAACTACGCGGCGGCCAAGGGAGCGCTCAACTCCGCCACCAAGGCGTTGGCGCTGGAAGTGGCGACGCGCGGCATCACGGTAAACGCGGTGGCTCCGGGCATCATCGCTACTCCAATGACGGCCGCACTGTTCGATGCGGCCGCGATCGAGCGGCTGGTGCCGCTCAACCGCGCGGGTCTTCCGGAGGAGGTGGCCGCGGTAGTCGCGTTCCTCGTCTCGGATGAGGCCTCCTACGTGACGGCGCAAATCATCTCGGTGAGTGGGGGCATGGCGTAGACTGCCCGCCCGAAACGCAGGGGAGATTCCATGAACTGCCGCACGGCGCTCGGGGCGGTCCTGATAGGGTGTGCGTCCGCTCTCACGTTGGCAGGCGTGCCCGCGGCGGCACCGGGCACCAGCTCCCCTCCCGCGAGTGAGCTCATCGAGAAGCTCGGGCTACACGTCGCGGCGCAACCGGTACGCGAGCGCCCCGGCTGGCGGCCACCCCACATCGTGCTGATCAACAAGGAGATGCTCGATCTGCGTCCCGCACTGCAGCAGGCAGCTCCCGGTGTGAAACTGATCGAAGTCTCGGCCGCCACGCCCAAGGAGATCGCGGCCGCCGATGCGGCGATCGGGGTGTGTTCGGCGGAGATGCTGGCGCAGGCCAGGCAGCTGCAGTGGATCCAGTGGCCCGCCGCAGGAGTCGATCGCTGCGTACAGCAGCCGGCGATACACGATCGCCACGTGCTGCTCACCAACCTGCAGCGCACCATGGGGCCGAGCATGGCCGAGCACGTCCTCGGATTGATGCTGGCTCTGAGCCGTCACTTCGACTTTTTTCTGAAGCAGCAGCAACAGGCTCAGTGGGCGACTGACGGCACCACGCCACAGCTCATCGACCTCGATGGCAAGACCGTGCTGGTCGTCGGACTCGGCGGTATCGGCACGGAGGTCGCGCGCCGCGCCCATGCACTCGGCATGCGCGTCACCGCCACGCGCGCGAGCGGGCGCACTGGACCGGATTTCGTAAGCTACGTCGGACTGCCGGATGAGCTGCCGAAGCTCGCGCGCGATGCGGACTTCATCGTGAACTGTGCGCCGCTCACTGCGCAGACGACCGGCATTTTCAATCGGGAATTGTTCGAGACGCTCAAGCCCGGTGCGTACTTCATCAGCGTCGGTCGCGGCAAGAGCACGGTCACCGCGGACCTGATCGCGGCGCTCAGCAGTGGACGGCTTGCGGGCGCCGGGCTCGATGTCGTCGATCCTGAGCCACTCCCCGCGGACAGCCCGTTGTGGCATCTGCCGAATGTGATCATCACCCCGCACGTCTCGGCGGACACCTCGGTCTCGGCCGAGCAGCGCAAGTTCGTGCTGGTCGAGAATCTGCGCCGCTACAATGCCGGTGAACCGATGATCTCGGTCGTCGACGTCGAGCGCGGCTACTGAGTCGGATCAGCCGCCAGCTGATCCGCTGCGCTGCGCGAGCCAGGAGATGATCCGGGCCGGGACCTCGGCCCCCGCTGCCCGGCTCACGTACATACCGATGTGCCCGGTGGCGATGGCGCAGCCGGTGTAGTCGCGGCTGCCAATGTGGTCGCCGAGCGCCATCGAGGCGGATGCCGGCACGATGTGATCCTCGAGTGCGTAGAGGTTGAGCACGGGCTGGCGGATATCGCGCAGGCTCACGCGGTGGCCGCCGAGGCACAATGTGTCGCGCGCCAGGCGGTTTTCCTGGTAGAACCAGCGCACGAACTGCGCGAGCGCTGCGGCGTTTTGCGGCGGGCTGTCGAAGATCCACTTCTCCATCCGCACGAAGTCCTCGAGCGCCCGCTGATCCGGCTCACTCGTCAGCAGACGCACGTACTTCTGCTGCGTGAGCCGCAGCGGCATGAGCGCAAGGAACAACCCGTTCAGCAGTGACCCCGGCACGTTGCCGCAGCGCTCGAGCAGCGCGGTGTCGAGCCCGCGCACCCACTTGGAGAGCAGATTCTCCGGCGTGTGGAAGTCGATGGGCGTCGTCAGGGTAATGAGATTCGCTACCGCCTGTGCATGGCGCGCGGTGTAGCACAGGCTCAGCACCCCGCCCTGACAGACCCCGAGGAGATTCAGCGGCGCGCCGCCACTTTGGCCGCGAATGTGCTCGACGCTGCCGCCCAGATGCTGCTCGATGTACTGCTCGAGATCCGTATGGCGGTCGGCATCATCGGGATCACCCCAGTCGATGAGGTAGACATCGAGGCCCGCCTCGAGCAGCCGGCGCACGAGCGATCGATCTGGCTGCAGGTCGAGGACGTAGGGCCGGTTGACGAGCGCAAAGCATACGAGCAGCGGTGCCGATCCTCTCCTCACCGCAAGCGGCGCGTAGCGGTAGAGGGTCGTCTTGCCGCACTTCCACACCGGCTCTTTCACCGAGCAGCCTACCGTCACCTCGGCTGCTGCCCTCAAACGGGTGAGCGTCGCGCCGATCTGCAGTGCGAGCTCGGTGAAGGCCGCGCCCGCTGCTGCCGATGCGTTCAACGGCGCGGTCCGCGCCCGCGCTTGCCTTTGGCGGCCCGTGGCGGCCGGCCGCGCGCTGGCCGCTTCACGGCCGCAGCCGGCTTCGCCGCGGCGCGCTTCGCGGTGCGCTCGGGTGGGGCGCGGCGTTTCGCCGTCCCATCCATCGGTGCTATCGGCGGGGCCCGGGTAAGCTCTGCGAGCTGCTCACGCAGCTCCTTCAACTGGCTGTAGAGCGCATCGACCTCGTCACGCGTCGGCAGCCCGAACGCGCGCACGATCATTTCCGCCTGTTGGCGCTGCTCCGCGAGCAGTGCGGCGGCGGTGTTGGCGAGCTCGGCCTGGAGGTGGGCGAACTCCCCCTTGTGCACCGTCGCCGCGTACGCCTCTTCGGCGCAGTTCACCCACTGCTCATAGAGCTTGAGCGCCTGTTGCGGCGTCGCCGGTACCGTGGGTGTGGCGCCGACTCGGGCAATGAAGCGCTGCGCCGCCGTCGCGGCGATCTCGCTCCAGTGCTTCGCAAGCTCGCCCTGCAGCTGCGCGAGCCGACCGAGCAGCTCGAAGCTGTGCGGCATCTGCGTGCCCGGCACCGCAGCCGGTCCAAGTGGTAGTGGGCCCAACGGCGAGGTAGCCGGCGAGCCGAACGCGAAGCCACCCGGCGCTCCCCGCACCGCGCTGAGCCATGGCGCCGCTGCCTGCGACATCTGCAGCCATCGCTCGAACTGCGAAGCCAGTGGGCCGGCGAGCGCCGACCAGTCGCTCGTCTTACCGCTCCCCATGCCGAAAGTCTTCATCAGCTCGAAGAAGCGCTCCGCCGCTGCGGCGTACGCCTCTTCGGGCTTGAACGCCGTGCTGTTTCCTGGGCTTTGCATGGTGTTGTGCGCTGCCGAAAGTGAAGAGTTGCCGATCAGCCGACAGCGCCGTCAACTCGCGGAAATTCCGAGGAAAACACGCATTTTCGGTCAAGCACCCGAAGGAAATCCGTGAAGGACATCGTTGTGCGCTGCATACACAAAGGCTAAAATTCGTCGCAGCTGCGGCCGAGCTCAAGACAAATGCCGCGCCGGGGGCTGCTGGACGACGTACCTAACATGGCCGAAGAACGCCTCATACGCAAATACGCCAATCGGCGGCTCTACGATGCACACGACAGCCGCCACGTCACGCTCGACGATCTGCGCAAGTTGATCGCGGGCGGTCAGCGTATCAAGGTGGTGGACGACAAGAGCGGCGAGGACCTCACCCGCAGCATCCTGCTGCAGATCATCGCAAGCCAGGAGCAGTTCGGTACCCCGGTACTGAGCAGGCAGCTGCTCGAAGCGATTATCCGCTTCTACGGCAATCCGATCCAACAGATGCTCACCAGTTACCTCGAGCAGAGCATCGGCACGCTGCTGCGGCAGCAGAGTGTCCTGCAGGCGGAGATGGCCAAGGCGCTCGAGACGCCGATGGCGCCGATCGCGGAAATGGCGCGCCAGAACATGGAAATGTGGGCAAAGATGCAGGCATCGATGCTGTCGGCGTTCTCGCCGCAGAGCGGCAGCGCCGAAAAGGGCGAGCGCCCGGAGCGACCCGAGAAACCGGAGAAGCCTCCCCGGCCCGAGCCTGGTCGGCGCCGCGGTTGAGGGCGGCGCCGCTTCGAACCCAGGGCCTCGCTACCGGACCACAACCACCTTACCTTCGCGTTATCTGGAGAGACCATTCCGTGGATGTTCGTGGCAAGACGATTCTCGTAACCGGTGCCGGACGAGGCATTGGCCGCTCGCTCGCTACGCATTTCGCCGCCAAGGGTGCCAACCTGGCGCTGCTCGATGTGAACGCGGACGATATGAGCGAAACGCGCGACCGCTGCACCCAGCTCGGCGTCACCGCGCGCGGCTACATCGCCGACGCCGCCAATGAAGACAGCGTCGTGGGCGCCCTCGATCGGGTGATAGCCGATTTCGGCGCGCTCGAGGGCCTCATCAACAACGCCGGTATCGTGCGCGATGGCATGTTGGTGAAAGTGAAGGACGGCCAGGTGGTCGGCAAGATGTCCCTGTCACAGTGGCAGGCGGTGATCGACACCAATCTCACCGGGGTGTTCCTGTGTGCGCGCGAAGCCGCACACCGCATGATCAGCCACAACATACGTGGCGTGATCGTGAACGTTTCCAGTATCTCGCGCGCGGGCAACGCCGGGCAGACCAACTACAGCGCCGCCAAGGCAGGCGTTGCCGCGATGACGGTCGTGTGGGCGAAAGAGCTCGCGCGCTACGGCATCCGTGTCGGCGCAGTGGCCCCCGGGTTCATCCGCACGCCCCTGGTCGAGGCGATGAAGCCCGAGGCGCTCGCACGGATGACCTCGCCCATACCCCTGGGCCGGCTCGGCGAGCCCGCGGAGATCGCTCATGCGGTCGGCTTCATTTTCGAGAATGACCTCTTCACCGGACGCTGCGTGGAAGTGGACGCCGGACTGCGATTGTGAAGTCCCAGTTCTTATGCGTCGCAAAATTTAATGACTTGTCTGGCTGAGGGACTTTGTTGCTAATATTCATAGTTATCCATATGCTTCAGATACTTACGCGTATTATGTTCAACCCTTATTCTCCTCCGTATTCTTTCTCTTGCAGTGCATACAAACACATGTAGAATGCCTCCCTACAGGAAAGAACCTGCACGGGAGTAGCCACCATGACCGACCGCAATTTTGACACCAACCAGATGCTTGCTGCCGCCCGCGAGGCGTTCGCGCCGATGCTCAAGGCGCAGCAGGAAGGCTTCAGGACTTTCGAGCGCCTTGCGCGACTGCAGTACGCCGTCGCCGGTGATGTCCTCGAGACGGGCATCGCGCGCATGCACGCCGCCTTCGCCGCGACGACTCCGAGTGACCTTTTCAGCAAGCACACCGAGATCAACACCCTGTTCGTCGACAAGCTGCGCGCGCGCGCTGAGGAATTCGCGACGGTGACGTCCGAGATCCAGGCGAAATTCAGCCAGTTTGGCAATGAGATCGCCGCAAAGGCAGTGCACGCACGGAAGGCGGCCTGATATCTTGGCGGTTATCCCGCACCCGGGAGCCGTGAGGCGCCCGGGTGCGGCTTGCTATTGAAGGAGACCGCCGTTGACCGCCCGCCGCAAGAAGAAGACCAATACCAGGAAGAACAAGAACAAGAAGTCGAAGATGAAAAGGCCGGGTACCGCACAGGCAGCTCCGGCGCCTGATTCGGCCTCCGCCCCGGCTGCGAGCGCAAGCGCCAGCGTCAAAGCGCACATCGTGCGCGACCTGCGTGCCCAGCTTGCTGCGCTTACAGGTGGCATGGCTCCCGACGATTACCTGAAAGCCTGGTGGGAGTGGTATCTCAACCTCGCAACTCACCCACCTCGTCAGGCCCAACTCGCGCACAGTGCGTACGAGAAGCTTCTCGACAGCTGGCAGTTCCTGAGCCGCGCGGCGGGCGGAGAATCATTGCCGCCCGGGCACGAGAACCTCGGCTTCGGCGACGCTGCCTGGAACGTCTGGCCTTTCAATGTCTACGCGCGCACGTACGCCAACTGGGCGTCCTGGTGGCATCAGGCGCTCTCTCCGCCAGCGGCGGCTAACGACCCCAACCTCGCACGCGTAAACTTCGCCGGGCGCATGCTGCTCGAGTCGGCCTCGCCTGCGAATTTTCTGCACACCAATCCCGAGCTGCTGAAGCGCACCGCGGCGGAGTCCGGCCACAATTTGATACGGGGACTCAAGCACTGGCTCGAAGACGCCCGCCGCGCCGTCAGCGGCAACGGACATGCTCCCGGCGCGGAGCATTTCCAGGTCGGCCGCGATGTGGCCATCACCCCGGGCAAGGTGGTCTTTCGTAACCGCCTGATCGAGCTGCTGCAGTACTCGCCGCAGACTCCCACCGTATACGCCGAGCCGGTGCTCATCACCCCCGCCTGGATCATGAAGTACTACATCCTCGATCTCTCGCCGCGCAATTCGCTCGTGCGCTACTTGGTGGAGAAGGGGCACACGGTATTCATGATCTCGTGGAAGAATCCGGATGCGGCCGACCGCGAGCTGAGGGTCGCGGACTATGTGAAGCTCGGCTTCCTCGATGCCCTCGCGGAAGTGCGCCGCATCGTTCCCAGGCAGCGTGTGCACGCCGTCGGGTACTGCATCGGGGGCACGCTCCTCGCCATTGCGGCGGCACTGCTCGCTGCCGAGCGTGACTCCTCGCTCGCATCGCTTACGCTGCTCGCCGCGCAGGTGGACTTCAGCGAGCCCGGGGAGCTCTCGGTGTTCATTACCCCGAGCCAGATTGCGATGCTCGAGGCCATGATGAGCAAGAGCGGGGTGCTCGAAAGCGAGCGCATGGGTGCGGCATTCGCCATGCTGCGCTCGCGCGATCTGATGTGGAACCCGGCGGTCAATCAGTACGTACGCGGCGAGCGCCCACAGCTCAATGACCTCATGGCCTGGAACGCGGACGGGACGCGCATGCCCTGGCGCATGCACAGCGAGTACCTCGAGCGGCTCTACCTCAAGAACGAGCTGGCAGAGGGAAGCTTCACGCTGAATGGCGCGCGTGTAGACCTGAGCCGCATCCAGCTGCCGATGTTCGTGGTCGGAACCGAGACCGACCATGTCGCGCCATGGCGCTCCGCCTACAAGATCCGTGGCCTGACGCGCAGTGCAGACTACACCTTCCTGCTCACGAGCGGCGGCCACAATGCCGGCATCGTGAGCGGGCCGGTGCACCCCAAGCGCCGGCATCGGCTGCTCAGCTGGAAGAACGCCAACGCCACGGCCACTCCGGATGAGTGGCTGGAGAAGGCGCCGCTGCACGAAGGTTCCTGGTGGCCCGCCTGGGAGCGCTGGCTCGCGAATCATTCTGCCGCGCGGCAGATTCCGGCGCGCATGCCGGCGACCGGCGGCAGCGATGGCGCGACCAGCGCGGATGCTCCCGGCACGTACGTGCGCAGCTGAACCGCGGCGCCGGACCTCGCGCTCTTCCGCAAAAGTAGCCGCGCGACCGCCGCGCCTGCTTCGCCCGCGGCTCTCGTGGACGCCTGCGGTAAATCGGCGTACTAATATTGTCAAACTCTCGAACTCTCGAGCACACCGACGCAGTGGGGACACGCCGTGACATCCAAGTCAAAGCGCATTGCTTACGTTACCGGAGGAATGGGCGGCATCGGCACAGCCATCTGTCGCCGCCTGTGCCGTGATGGCATCACGGTCATCGCCGGCTGTGGGCCGGGGTCGACCCGTAGGGAGCGCTGGCTCGCCGATATGCGCGGCGCGGGCTTCGATATCCACGCCTCCGAGGGCAACGTCTCCGAGTGGGACTCTAGCAAACGCGCCCTCGATGCGGCGCGCGCGGAAATCGGCAACATCGACATCCTGGTGAATAACGCCGGCATCACGCGCGACGGTACGTTCCAGAAGATGACCAATGAAGCCTGGCACGCCGTCATCGAGACCAACCTCAATTCTCTCTTCCACGTTACCAAGCAGGTGATCGACGGCATGATCGAGCGCGGCTGGGGACGCATCATCAACATCTCCTCGGTGAACGGGCAGAAAGGCCAGTTCGGGCAGACCAACTATTCGACGGCGAAGGCGGGCATTCACGGGTTCACCATGGCGCTCGCCCAGGAAGTCGCGGCGCGCGGTGTAACGGTGAACACAGTCTCACCCGGATACATCGGCACGGACATGGTTCGTGCCATCAAGCCCGACCGGCTCGAGAAGATCGTGAGCGGCATTCCGGTGAAGCGTCTGGGCGAGCCTGAGGAGATCGCCTCCATCGTCGCCTGGCTTGCGAGCGATGAATCCGCTTTCGCTACCGGTGCCGATTTCTCCCTGAACGGTGGACTGCACATGGGCTGAGCCGGTCGCCCGAGGGAGCGGCACGGTTGAAGATCTGCGTGGTCGGCGCCGGCGCCATTGGGTGCTTTCTCGGTGCGCGTCTGGCACTCGAAAGGGGTTCCGAGGTTTCGGCACTGGCACGCGGTGCGACGCTCGTTGCGTTACGCGACCACGGCTGGCGCCTGCAGGAAGCCGCCGGGTTGGTACAGGCGCCGGCGGTGCTCGCAGCCGACGATCCGCGCGAGCTCGGTCCGCAAGATCTCCTTGTCATCGCTGTAAAAAGCCCGGCGCTGCCCGCACTCGCGCCGACGCTCGCGCCGCTCCTCGGTGCTGATACGGTGGTGCTGCCAGCGATGAATGGCGTTCCCTGGTGGTTCGGCTCAGGCATCGCAGCGCTCGAGAAGCGTCCGCTCGAAAGCGTGGACCCCGGCGGCGCCATCGCCAGGGCGCTTCCCGTATCGCGAGTCGTCGGGTGCGTGGTGCATGCCGCGGTCAGCACTGCTGCGCCAGGCATCGGTGTACATCGCATGGGCCGTGGCCTCATTCTGGGTGAGCCGGCGGGCGGTGAGTCTGCGCGCATCGCGCAACTTGCGACGCTCTTCGGCCACGCAGGCTTCGAGGTGCGCATCTCGGCGCGCATTCGCCACGACCTCTGGTACAAGCTGTGGGGCAACATGACCATGAACCCAGTCTCAGCGATCACCGGCGCGACGCTCGATCGGGTGCTGGATGATGAGCTGGTACGCGCCTTCTGCTCTGCGGCCATGCGCGAAGCAGCGGCGGTCGGCGCGCGCATCGGCTGCGATGTGCATGAGTCCCCGGAGGACCGGCACGCGGTCACCCGCAAGCTCGGTGCGGCGAAGACCTCAATGCTGCAGGATGTCGAGGCTCTGCGTCCGCTCGAGCTCGATGCGCTCGTCGGCGTGGTACGCGAGATCGGTGCGCGGATGGGCGTAGCTACCCCGAACATCGACGCCCTGTTCGGCCTCACCCGGCTGTTCGGGCGGGTACACGGACTGTATCCCGCGGATGTCTAAAGTGCCGTGCTCGCCCCCGCGCTGTGCAAGACCGAGTACCGGCGCGGCCGTGCGTGGTGGTCCGCGCAAGAGTTGCTCGAACTCCTCACCGGTGATCATTATCTCCATGCATCAACTGCCCGGGGTTGTTTTTGCTAAGGGTCGAGCAGGAACGGGGCCGTAAGAAATGGCAGCGAGCGGCGAACTGTCGCAGCGGCAGCGCTTGAGGCGGTGATCCGCGACTTGGCACGCACGAGGGCGCGCGCGAAGCGCTCGTCGTCGATCGGTCGCCCCGGATCGCGTCGCTGCTGCGGCTAACTGACCTTCCGATGCGCGTGCGCCCGAGCCTGTTTCCGAGGGGCGGCCAGCGCCTCAATTGGCGGGTGTTTCACCCTCACCTCTACCGATCGATCGTAGCGGCCCCGGCAGGCCAACGGTCAAGGCGCGCGACTCGAGAAAGTGCCAGGAGAGAGCGGCGAGGGGCACTACCAGAACCAATGTCCACACGAGATTCCGCAGCGGCGAACTTGCATGAAGAGCAAGCCAGACCTGAATCGGCCCCGCAAGAATGTAGGTCCCATAGGAATAATCACCTAACGCGTTATATCGCCTGATTGATCCGGCCGGTACAAAGCTGAGCCACAATACTGCGTAAGGTAACGCGGCTGCCAGCACCAGCCGATGGATGGCATGGTTGGTGGTTGCCAGCGCCGCAACCACGCACAGCACAACACCCGCGAGAGCGAGGCTACCTCGCATCGGCACGCGCTCGCGCAACAAGTAGAACGTAGTTCCACTGAAGAAGAGGAAGATAAACCGCGCCCGATCCACATCCATCAGATGCGCCCGCCCCAGCACACCGGTGGCAAATGCGCAGCCGCCAAACAGCATGAGTGCGATCGCCGTGAAGGGTCGCCGCAGCAACCCGCAGACACCCACGAGCGCAAGCAGCATGTACATCTGCAACTCAAGTGGTAACGTCCACAGGGACTCATTGAAATTGCTGGTGACCCGGTCGAATGCGAATGGCAGGTGACTCTGAAAGCCAATGAAAGGAAGCATCGTCGCGTTCTTGCCGATATAGGTCAGCGTGTCATGGCGTAGCCAGAATTCCCTGACAGGGAGAGGAGTGAAGAACAGACCAATCACCAATATGAGAACGCTCGTGGAGACCCATAGCGCAGGGAAGATGCGCATGATCCGCGCCCACGCAAAGCTAATGAGATCTTTCCTCACGAAGCTTTTGGCGATCAGAAAGCCACTGACAATAAAGAACGCATCGACGCCGACATCACCCACCCCGATCCCGAAGATGCGATGGAAGGGCTCGCTGAACGTGTGCTGCGTGTAACCGAAAGCGTGCCCATACACCACCGCCGAAGCGGCCAGCATCCTGAGGAGCAAAAGGTTGTTGTCCCGCCCATGGGACACCGCACCAAGTGTGAGGATGGGCTTCGTCATCGGACGCATGCCTTGCGGATCGTGCGGCCACTCATCCACAGATGGTACGCCGCGCCCAGCGGCCACATGGATGCGGCGCCTCCCGCGACGCCAGCCGGCGCGGTGCCGGGAATATGACGCGTCATGTCCGCGCGCACGTGTAGCGACTTCGGCACGTCGCAGCATCGAGACACTTGCGCTGAACGCTGCGGCACGTTCTACTGCGGCCCGCCACGCTGCAGATTAAGTAATTCACTCAGCGGGAAGAAGTCTAGCGCCGTGCCCTAGCAACGAGACACCGGCGTAGCCGAGTAACGCCGGCGGTTGGGTCTTTGCCTTCGAAAGGGTGCGATGCACTGCGCGAGACGCTGCTCAGGTGATCGTGATCTCAGTTCAGGGGAGGCTCGATGGACTCAGTACCGCTCTTAGACCGCGCGCCGCTGCGCCAGCGTTTTCTTCGCACCGTGATCGTTGGCGCCCTATGCGCCACCGCCACGGCTCATGCGACGAACGATGGATCTGACAGACCGACGATCTCGGGTACTCCCGCAACCAGGGCGATCGCCGGCAGCCCCTACGCGTTTCAACCCTCCGCGCACGACGCATACGGCAAACCTCTCTCGTTCTCGGTGAAGAACAAGCCCGCCTGGGCGAATTTCAGCATTGCGACCGGTAGTCTCTACGGTGTACCCACGAGCGCGCAGGCGGGGGCATACGACAACATCGAGATCTCCGTGAGCAATGGAGAACTCACGGCAGTCCTGCCGGCGTTCAGCATCACGGTCAACGATGGTACGACGAAGCCGACAAGCACCGGCAACGCCACGCTCAATTGGTTCGTACCGACGGAGAATACCAACGGCACGGCGCTTACCGATCTTGCGGGTGTCTTCATATACTATGGCCCCTCCGCATCGGATTTGACCCATGTGATACAGGTGTCCAGTCCAAGTGAGACCAGTTACACCATCAGCAACCTGGCGGCGGGAACCTGGTACTTCGCTGCCAGCGTGTACACCACCGCCGGCACCGAGAGCACCCTCTCATCCGTCGTCAGCAAGAGTATCCCCTAGGCGTCGTGCGCCGCACTCACGCTGTATTCAGGATTGTTGCGCTCGCCCCGATAGCAGTCCGACATTCCGCGTGATGGGGGAAAGCACTGAGCGAGCGATTCAGCTAGCGCGTGCCGC
>DASQYM010000050.1:0-29553 GCA_035639195.1 Steroidobacteraceae bacterium | reverse complement strand
GTGGAAAGGGAGGGACTCGAACCCTCGACCCCGGCATTATGAGTGCCGTGCTCTAACCAGCTGAGCTACCTTTCCACGCGGGGGCGCGCATTGTCGGCGGCACCACCGGGTGTGTCAAACCCGCTGCATTTCATGCACGTTTCGACCGAGCTCGCGGTAACGGTTGCCGCGAGGGTCTCGGGCTGCGCACATCGCTGTGCGGGTGAGCTAATCGAAGACGGCTCTATTGCTTGTCGAACACCAGCGTCTGATCGCCCGTGAGGCCGCTGATCATCGTGCCCGAATTGTGCACGGTGAGCGTCTTGCCATCCGCCGATACCACGCGGTGGACATGTCCAACGGCTTTGCCATCCTTCTTGAGATCGAAGTCCCACGTGTTTGCATCGATTTTCTTGGCGTGGGTCGTGTCGAGCGCGAGGGCGCTGTTGGCGGCCTGCTTCATGTCCTTGCCGTCGCTGTATTGCACACGGTACGAGATCTCCTTGCCGTCTGCGGCTGTCAGCTTCTGGTCCAAGGTGTATACCCCGTTGGCTTCGCTGTATACACGGGTCGATGCTTTCAATTCCTGGCCAGGGACGAACTTTGATTTCGCAACATCCAGCTTCCAGGTACCTACGATCGGATCCGCTGCGAAGGCAGGCACGGCGAACAACACGGCTGCCAGCATCAGGAGTGGAGTGATCTTTTTCATGTTAAACCCCCGTTGTAACCCTTGGTATCTGCTGCAATGCGCTCGGCTTGGGAGCCGAGCAGGCGGCGGAGGATGCGCGCGCCCGCGGCGCCGGTCAACAACAACACGGCGCCGAAGATGATGGAATGCAGAGAATCGTCAGACGTTGAACCTGAAGTACATCACATCGCCCTCCTGCACGAGGTACTCCTTGCCCTCGAGACGCAGCTTGCCCGCTTCGCGCGCGCCGGCTTCGCCGTTGGCGGCGATATAGTCTGCGAAAGCGATCACCTCGGCGCGGATGAAGCCGCGCTCGAAGTCAGTGTGAATGACTCCGGCCGCCTGCGGTGCAGTCGCCCCGACCCGCACGGTCCAGGCGCGTACCTCCTTCGGACCGGCGGTGAAGAAGGTCTCGAGTCCGAGCAGCCGGTAGGCTGCGCGAATCACCCGGTTGAGCCCCGGCTCGGCGACACCGAGCTCGGCGAGAAATTCGGCACGCTCATGCTCGTCGAGCTGCGCAATCTCCGCCTCGATCGCCGCACACACCGGCACCACCAGCGTGCTTTCGGCGGCGGCGCGTTGCTCGAGCGTCTCGAGCAGCGGATTGTCGCGGAAGCCGTGCTCGGCGACGTTCGCCACGTACATCACCGGTTTCGCCGTGAGCAGCTGCAGCTCGCGCAGATCCCGCCGCTCCTCATCGCTCAGCGTGAGCGCGCGCACTGGTCGTGCTGCATCGAGTTGCACCTTGACGCGCTCGAGCAGCGCGCGCTTGCGCAGCGCGTCCTTATCCCCGCTCTTGGCCGCCCGGGTCGCACGTTCGAGGCCCTTCTCGAGCGTCGCGAGGTCCGCGAGCGCCAACTCGGTGTCGACGATTTCGACGTCCGCTATCGGATCGACGCGGCCGGCCACATGGATGACCTCGCCGCTGCCGAAGCAGCGCACCACGTGAGCGATCGCATCGACCTCGCGGATGTGGGCGAGGAACTGATTGCCGAGACCCTCGCCCTGGGAGGCGCCCTTGACGAGGCCAGCAATGTCGACGAACTCGACGGTCGTCGGCAGCACCTTCTCCGGACGCGCGATCGCGGCGAGCTGTGCAAGACGCGGATCGGGGACCGGTACTACGCCGACGTTGGGATCGATGGTGCAGAAGGGATAGTTCTCCGCGGCGATGCGGGCCTGCGTGAGCGCATTGAACAACGTCGACTTGCCGACATTCGGCAGGCCTACGATGCCGCAGCGGATGGGCATGGCGGGCAGCGTTCCGCTTCAGGAGTTTGCAGGCGCCGCGGGCGCGGCCGGCGCCGGATCGCGACTGTGCAGGCGAGTCATGGCGCTCTGCGCTCCCTGCGTGAGCAGCACTGGTATGACCTCGGCGGCGGCTGTGATCCCATCCTGAATGAGCTGCGCGTCCGCTGCGGCGGGCCGGCCGAGCACGTAGTCGAGCACCTGCGCCCGATCGCCCGGATGACCGATGCCGATGCGCAGTCGCCAGAAGCCATCGCCCATCTGCGCGATCACATCGCGCATGCCGTTGTGACCCGCGGCTCCGCCGCCCTGGCGTAGACGTACCACTCCGGCCGGAAAATCCAGCTCGTCGTATGCCACCAGGATCGATGCGAGCGGCACCTTGTAAAAGCAGGCGACGCTGCGCACCGGATCGCCGCTGCGGTTCATGTAGTTCATGGGTTTGAGCAGCCACAGCTCGCTCTCATCGACGCGTGCGCGCGCCAGCTCTGCCCGATGGCGCGGCTCGCTGCGGAACGACGCGCCGTGCCGCCGCGCCAACTCCTCGATGAACTGGAAGCCGGCATTGTGGCGCGTGCGCGCGTACTCGGTGCCGGGATTCCCGAGTCCCACGATCAACTTGAGCGGCTCACCTGCCATGCGGATTCACATCCTGCGGAAACGCCGCCGGCCGCGTTCGGTAGCTTCCGAAGCGGCCGGCGACGACCCGTCTTCAGGAGTTTACGGCTACTTCTTGCCGCCCTCCTTCTTGGCAGGCGCGCCTTCCTTCTTCTCCTCTCCCTTCTTGGCCTCGGCGGCAGCCGGTGCGGCAGGCCCAGGGGCAGGCGCGGCCGGCGCAGCACCTGGAGCCCCGGGTACGGCGGGCGCTGCACCCTCGGCAGGCACGGCGGCTGCGGCTTCGGCGGCCACCGGCTCGGGCTCCTCGGCGCGCGGCGCATGGATAGACACGACCGGCGCGTTGCGCTGGGTGAGCTCCGGTATCGACAGTCCCGCAGGCAGCGGAATATCCGCAAGGAACTTGGTTTCGTTGAGACTCATGCCCGACAGGTCGAGCTCGAGGAACTCCGGCAGATCCTTCGGCAGGCAGCTCACTTCGACATCGGCACGCATGTGCGAGACGACACCCCCCTGGGTCTTCACGCCAGGAGAGATGCTCTCGCCCCTGAAGTGGATCGGCAGACGAATGCGGATACGCTCGTTCTCGATCACGCGCTGCAGATCGACGTGCACCACCAGATTTTTCGCCGGGTGCATCTGTACGTCCTTGATGATGGCGTCCTCGGTGCCATCGCCGATCTTCAGCCGCACGATGGAGGAGTAGAAACGCTCATCGGCGATCATGGTCAGCAGGTTCTGCTGATCGAGTACCAGCGGCTGCGCCTCCTTGTGGGCGCCGTAGAGGACGGCAGGGACTTTGCCCGCGTGACGCAGGCGGCGGCTCGCACCCTTGCCTTGCGTCGCACGGATATCCGCGCCGAAAGTGAATGAAATACGCATGACTCGAACTCTCCGTAGTTGACTAACTCAAGCAGCAGGTCCGCGACCAGACCTGCACCTCCAAGAAATCTCCGCGGCCCGCTGCGCAAATAACGGCGCAGCCGCAACGTTCAATCGACATACAGCGAGCTCACCGAGCCCTCATCGAGAATGCGCCGGATGGTCTCCGCCAGCAGCTCCGCCACCGACAGTTGGCGGATGCGTTTGGCGCCGCGCGCAGCGGAGCTCAACGGGATCGTATCCGTCACCACCAGCTCATCGAGCGCCGACTGCGAAATGCGCTCCACCGCGCCCCCTGAGAGCACCGGATGGGTGATATAGGCCACCACCTTCACCGCACCTGCCTCCTTGAGAGCTTGCGCCGCCTGACACAAGGTCCCTGCGGTGTCGACCATGTCATCGACCAGCATGCAGGTCTTGCCCTCGACCTCGCCGATGATGTTCATCACCTTCGACTCGTTGGGACGCGGACGGCGCTTGTCGATTATCGCGAGGTCCGCGTCGTCGAGCCGCTTGGCGAAGGCGCGGGCGCGCGCTACACCGCCGACATCGGGCGATACCACGATCAGATTGCCGTATGCCTGTTTCCAGGCATCGCCCAGCAACACCGGCGAGGCGTACACGTTGTCCACCGGAATGTCGAAAAATCCCTGGATCTGGTCCGAGTGCAGATCGATGGTAAGCAGCCGGTTCACGCCGGCGCTCGAAAGCATGTTGGCGACCAGCTTGGCCGTGATCGCCGAGCGCGTCGCCCGCGGCCGCCGGTCCTGGCGCGAATAGCCGAAATAGGGCACCACCGCCGTGATGCGCGCGGCGGATGCGCGCCGGGCCGCATCCACCATCACCAGCAGCTCCATTAGACTGTCGTTCGCAGGCGGGCACGTCGACTGCACGATGAACACATCGCGCCCGCGTACGTTCTCCATCAGCTCGATGTTGATCTCACCGTCGCTGAAGCGCCCGACATAGGCGCGGCCGAGCGGTATCTGCAGGCTGCGTGCGATGTCCTGCGACAATGCCGGAGTGGCATTGCCTGCTAACAGCGCCAGTGTGTCGCTGGTACTCATAAGCCTGTGCGCCGCGCGCTCGTTACTTCCCGCCTCCGCCGGTGAGCTGGCTGGGGTGGAAGGATTCGAACCTCCGTATGGCGGGATCAAAACCCGCTGCCTTACCACTTGGCGACACCCCAGCACTTTCCCGCCCGCGGAAAACAACGCGGGCGCGCATCTTACTGCGGCTTCAGGTGCGCCGCCCGCGTTGCCGGAGCTGCTCGTGCACGGGTGAGCTGTCCACACCGCGTGCCACGAAGCTCATCCACCGATCCGGCACACGCGCGGCGAGCCGCTCGGCCTCCGCTGCGCTGCCGCGCGCCAGGAAGACGCACGAACCAGTGCCGGTGAGCCGCGCGCTTCCCGCGCGAGCGAGCCAATCGAGCGCCGCCGCCACCTCGGGCGACCTAGCACGCACCACCGGCTCGCAGTCGTTGCGTCCACCCGACTGAAAAAAGGCGCGTATTGTGATGAGGGGGGAATTTCGTGTCAATTCAGCATTCTGGAACACCTCCCGGGTGCTGACTCCGACACCGGGATAGATGATGACGTACCAGGCTTCCGGCAGGCTCACCGGAGTCAGCCGCTCTCCGATGCCCTCCGCCCAGGCGGAGGAACCCCGAATAAAAACAGGAACATCCGCGCCAAGCGGCAGAGCCAGGATAGCGAGCTCGTCGAGGCTCAGGCCGCAGCCCCAAAGCTCGTTCAGCGCCAGAAGCGTCGTTGCGGCATCCGAGCTCCCCCCGCCAAGACCCGCCCCTTGGGGTATGCGCTTATGTACCCGCAGTTCCGCCCCCTGCCTCGTCCCGCTGAGTTGCTGCAGCGTGCGCGCGGCGCGCAGCGTGAGATCGGCCTCGGGGGCTACACCCGCGGGTCCCGCGGGCCTCTCGATCAGACCATCCTCCCGCAGTGAGATGGTGAGCGTGTCGCACAGATCGATGAGCTGAAAGAGCGTTTGCAGCTCGTGATAGCCATCCGCGCGGCGGCCGGTCACGTGCAGGAAGAGATTGAGCTTGGCGGGGGCCGGCCAATGGCTTATGCCGGGGCCCGGGCGCGAGGTTTCCTCCACGGCTGCCGAGGTGCTCACCGTTGCCAGTCATCCACCAGCAGACGAACGCGCACCGCATCTCGTTGCAGTGTCATTCGTGCCGGCAGTGTCTCGCCACTCGCTGCTGAGTAACTCTGGTACTCCACATGCCAACCGGCCTGCGTGAGCGCCGCGAGCCGTTGTTGGGCGGGATCGAGCGATTCGCTTGCGGGCTGGCCTGGGTCGGGGACGCCGAGTACCCAGTAACGCAGTGAAGACAAGGGCGGATCGAAGCCGAGGCGCGCCGCGAGCTCCGCGTGTGCTGCCGCGCTCTCGATGCGCTCGCCACGCGCGGTCACGACTGTCAGATCATCACCGCTGGCGGTCAGCTGCGCGCCGCCGACACCGAGTGGCCCCTCGAGTGTTACCTGCGAGCGATTGCCTTCCTGGGTCCAGCGCAGCCCGGCGTTGAAACCCTCGCCCGCGGCCGCCACGGCAAGCCGCCCGCGCAGCGCGAAGTGCTCCACAGACTGCAGCTGCGGACGCCGTACTTCCCAGCTCTCACCCGCAGGCGGCGCCGGCGGCAGCGTACGACAGCCGGCCAGCACGGCGAACAACGCCGCGCCGAGCCGCAGCACGCTACTGCGCATCGGGAATGAGCCGTTTGATCGTGGCCTTGAGTGGTTTGGATTCCGGATCACGAGCGAGCGCGGCTGCCCATACGCGGCGAGCCTCCGCTTGCTGCCCGCTCACCCACAGGGCCTCCCCCCAATGTGAGGCGATCTCGGCATCGTGCCCGAGCGCATAGGCGTGCCCCAGAGTCACCGCAGCGCCCTTGGCATCGCCCTGACGAAACTGCACCCAGCCGAGGCTGTCGAGCGCTGCGGGATTGTCGGGCATCACGGTGAGCGCCTGGCGGATCAGCTTCTCCGCGTGCGCGAGCTCGAGTGTGTGATCGGCCAGGGTGTAGCCGAGCGCATTCTGCAGCGTCGGGTCATCCGGCCGTTTGTTCAACATCTGCTCGAGTGCTTGCACTGACTCGTGGACGCGTCCCGCCTGCTCGAGAATGACCGCGCGATCGTATTCGATCGAGGGATGCTGCGGATGGCGCTCGAGCGCAGACGACAGCAGTGCGAGCCCGGCGTCCGCCTCGCCATGATCGGCGAGCAGCCGCGCCTTGGCGAGTGTCAGGTCGAGCTCGTCCTCGGGATGATCCGCCGCATAGTCATCGAGCAATGCGAGTGCCTCGGTGCGCGCACTGCGATCGAGCAGCAGCGCCGCGGCGCGTGAGCGCGCCGACAGCGCGACCGAGGAATCGTACAGCCGCCGGTAGGCGGCGATGGCACCGTCGGGGTCGCCGTCGCGCGCGGCGATGTCCGCCAGGTACAGTTGCGCGGCATCGTTGCCTTCGCCGCTCGAGAGCAGCTCGGTGAAGCGCTGGCGCGCTTCCTTCATGTCGCCGGAGTTGAAGGCCAGCAGCGCGAGGCGGCGGTCGACCTCTCCCTGCGGTGCGCCTTGCGTGCGCAGCAGCTCGAGCTGTTGATGGGCCTCTTCGCTGCGATCGAGCGAGGCGAGAACTTCGGCGAGCTCGAAACCGCCGCGCGTTGCATCGCTTGACTGCGCACGGCGTGCCGTGGCCACCGCCTCCAGCGCATCCCCGCGCATGACATAACCTCGCGCAAGTACGCGCAACGCCGCGAGATCCTTGGGCTCGAGTTGCAGGGCCCGCTGCGCGTATCTCTGCGCCCGCTGGCCATCGTAGGCGGCGAGCGCCAGCTCGCCGAGCAGGGTGAAGGTGTCCGGGGAGTTGGCGGTCGGCTCGAGGGCTCCACTCATCGCGATGAGCACCGCGGGTGCGTCAGACTCCTCGAGCAGCAGCGCGGTCAACTCGCCCATGCTCTTCGCCGCGCGCTGCTGCGAGCGCGCATGGCCGGCTGCGGCTGCCGCTGCCCCGGGTACTGGCGAGGACTGTCCGCTGCCCGGCGGGGCCGCCGCAGCCGCATCCACCTGCTCCTCGGCGCGCCAGAAATCGTTGATGGCCACACGCGCGTCGGCAGTGCGGTAGAGCTTCAGCGCGATGGCGGCATACAACGCATTCGCTTCGCGGTCGGTCGGAGTGAGCGAGCGCCAGCGCGTCGCCGCACTCCAGGCAGCCGGCAGATGCTCGCAGGCCATGGCGACCTGAGTCGCGCGGCGCGCCAGCTGCGCATCGCCGCTGGCGGCAGCCTGCGCGTAATTCTCGGAAGCGCCGCGACAGTCGCCGCGCTTGAGGTCGGCTTCCGCGAGCACCGTCAGGGCGGTGGGATCGTGGTGTGCCTTGGAGGCCGTGGACTTCGCCGGCGGACCGCCGGCGCAGCCGGCGAGCAGCCCCGCGGCCGGCACCAAGGCCCACAAATGCCGCGAAATACTGGAAATCCTGCCCATCCGTGACACCTTATCACTATAGAGGGTCGGCGAGCCCGGTGCATTGAGCAGCTTGTCACAAAGCGCACACATCCCCGAGAATGCCGCGCCCGCGGTTGACAACCGCAAGCGGCGACGGGCCCGCAGGCCGAGCGAGCCCACGGCGCCGCCTCGGTCGCACGCAACTCATGAAGGAATCCATCCGCCAGCGCCTGCAAAAACTCTCCGATCGCTTCGAGGAGGTCGGCAGGCTGCTCTCGAGCGCCGAGATGGCGGGTGGCTCGCGCGAGTTCCGCGAGCTGTCGATGGAGTACTCGCGGCTGCAGCCGCTCGCCACGCGGCTGCAGCGTTACCACGAACTTGAGCGCGATCTACAAGCTGCACACGATCTGCAGCACGACGCCGATGCCGGCATGCGTGCCCTTGGGAGTGAGGAACTCGGGCGACTGCAGGGCGAGGTCGCGGCGGAGGAGCTTGAGCTGCGGCGGTTGCTGCTGCCCAAGGATCCGCGCGATGAGCGCAGCATTTTTCTCGAGGTACGCGCCGGCACCGGCGGCGACGAGGCCGCCATTTTCGCCGGGGATCTCTACCGGATGTACGCGCGTTATGCCGAGGCCAAAGGCTTCGGCACCGAGGTGCTGAGCCAGAGTCCCGGTGAGCATGGGGGCTTCCGCGAGATCATCAGCCGCATCGCGGGCAAGGGGGCGTTCTCGCGTTTGAAGTTCGAGTCCGGTACCCACCGCGTGCAGCGCGTGCCGGCCACCGAGGCGCAGGGACGCATCCACACCTCGGCGTGCACCGTCGCGATCCTCCCCGAGCTCGATGAGGTTGATGAGGTCGAGATCAATCCGGCGGATCTGCGCATCGATACCTATCGCTCCTCCGGAGCCGGCGGCCAACATGTCAACAAGACCGATTCCGCGGTGCGCATCACGCATCTGCCCACGGGTATCGTGGTCGAATGTCAGGATGAGCGTTCCCAGCACAAGAACCGCTCACGCGCCATGGCGCTGCTGCGCGCCCGGCTGCTGGCCGCCGAGCAGGAAAAGCAGCAGAGCGCGCAGGCCCAGACGCGCCGCCTGCAGGTCGGTAGCGGTGACCGTTCTGAGCGCATTCGCACCTACAACTTCCCGCAGGGACGCGTGACCGATCACCGCATCAACCTGACCTCGTACCGTCTGTCGCAGATCATGGACGGCGACCTCGATGAGTTGATCGACGCCCTGCAGCAGGAGTATCAGGCCGAGCTGCTCGCGGAGCAGGCATGAGCGCATCGCTGCCAGAGCTGAGCGTCGAAAGTGTCACGGGGATCGAGGTCTCTCTGCCGCTAGCGGGTCCGGGAGCACGCTCCTTCGCATTCATCATCGATTGGCACATCAGACTGGTGCTCGCGCTTGCCTGGTACGTGCTCGCGACGCTCATCTACAACCGCGGCTTCTCGCTGCGACCGCCGACCGCCTACAGTCAGGGGTGGTTCACCGTGGTTCTCGTGCCGGCGCTCGCCATCTACTTCCTGTATCACGCGGTACTGGAGACGGTGCTGCGCGGGCACACACCCGGCAAACGCAGCGCCGGGATCCGCATCGTGACGCGCTCCGGAGGTGCGCCGGGCATCGGCGCGCTGCTGGTGCGCAACATCTTCCGGCTCATCGACAGCCTGCCGGTCGCTTACGGCATCGGGCTGACGCTGATGGTGCTGACCCGCGAGAGTCTGCGTTGCGGGGACATGGCCGCGGGCACGCTGCTCGTATACCACCGCGGCGCGAGCGATGCGGAGCTGCTGCAGAATGCCGCGCAACGGGTCGGCAAACTCGATACGGCGGGCGCGGAAATCGCCGCGGACCTGCTGGAGCGTTGGTCGAGCCTGGTGCCCGAAGCACGTGTCCGCCTGGCGCGACAGCTGCTGCAGCGTTATCTCGGCGCCGAAGCCGACCTCAGCCCGGGCGCTGAGCTGCAATGGCGTGCGCGCCTCGAGCGGCTGGCACGCCCGGAGTGACCGCCCGGGGGGATGAGGCGCGCGAGCGGGCGTTGGCAGCCGCATTGCTCGCGCGCGCGCGCCTCTGGCAGGAGGCCGATGCGCGCGCGGGCAGATTCGCCCACGGGCGCAGCGAAGATGTCAGCGACGTCGTGCGACTCGCGGAGGACTATCGGCTGCTCGCGCACGATCTGGCGCGGGCGCGGGCGCTCATGCCGGCAAGCCGCACGCGCGCATATCTGGAAAGTGCGTATGCGCGGGCGCACGCCACCTTGCACCACGGCGCCTGGCGCGCCGGCAGCGCGCTGCGCCATCTACTACTGGAAGAAACCCCGTCCGCGGTGCGCTGGTTGGCGCCGTACCTCCTGTGGAGCACGCTCATCTTCATCCTGGCGGCGTGCGCCGGCTATGCGCTCGTGCACCGCTACCCCGAGCTCATCGCACTGTTTGCATCCCCCGACACCATTGCGACGGTCGAGCGTGGCCAGCTCTGGACGCAGGGTCTGCTCAACGTCGTGCCCTCCTCGGTACTGTCGGTGCAGATCCTGACCAATAACATCGTGGTGAGCCTGTTCGCATATTGTCTGGGATTCCTGTTCGGGCTCGGCACGCTGTACATACTCGGTCTGAATGGACTGATGCTCGGCGCCATCTTCGCCTTCGTGAGCGCGCATGGTCTCGCCGGCGCACTGTTCCGCTTCATCGTCGCGCATGGTTGCGTGGAGCTTTCCGTCATGTGCCTGTCGGGCGCCGCGGGCGCAGCCATCGGCGAGGCGTTGGTCCGTCCCGGGGCGGGCGGCCGACTCGAGTCGTTTCGTAGCGCTGCACTGCGTACCGCTCCGGTGCTGCTCGCCTGTGCCGTGCTGCTGGTGGGCTCGGGATTGATCGAGGGGTTCATTTCACCCGACCCGAATTTCTCGCTCCTCAGCCGCGTCGTGGTGGGCGTCGGCTACTGGTGTCTGATGGTGGCATTCCTCAGCGGGCGCTTCTCTGACCGGCACGCAACGCCCGCGCCGAGGTCGCCGGCCTAGATTCGCCGCGAGCGTCGCAGCGCCTCGTAGTGCTCGAACAGGATGCTCTCCAGGCGCTGCGCCGACGCCGCCACGACCGGTGCGCCGAGCCGCTGCAGCAGCAGGCGTTGCCGGTTGGCGCGCTCCTCGTGCTCGGCGGCCGCGAGTGCAATCCACGGATCCTGCCACTCGCGTGCGCCGGCGCGCGCCAGCTCCTCGATCTCACCGCTGTGCACACCCGCCACCAGCACCAGATGCGGTGGTGCGAGCAGACGCACCGCGCGCGCGAGCGCCGCGGCGATGTTGGCATCATCGAGATCCGTCAGCAGCACGATGAGTGCGCGTTGGCGCAGGAGCTTGCGTGTGGTGATCGCGGCCATGATGGGGTCGGACTCCGCGCCCTGTACCGAGAGTCGTGCCAGCGCGCTGCGCACTCGCACTACCGCGGCGAGCCCACGCGCGGGCGGACAGCTGGCGAGCACGCGCTCGGCGTACACGATGAGTCCGATACGATCGTCGTTGTGGGTGACTATCTCGGCCAGGCGCGCCGCGGCGTTGCTGTAGAGCCCGAGACGGTCGAGCGCACCGGCACGCACCCGGCTCAGGCGGCCGGCATCGATGGCGATGAAGATATCGAGATGCTGGTCCTCGCTGTACTCGCGGCTGATGAGCTGACCGGTGCGTGCGGTAGCCTTCCAGTCGATGCGTGTCAGTGGATCGCCGCGGGCGTAGCTTCGCAGCTGATGGAGCTCCTGACCGGCGCCGGCAGAGCGGCGCGGGAGTGCGCCGGCCGCAAGTCCACGGACCCGCGCGCTGCCACGCAGCGTATCCGGTGCCACCATGCACTGTGCCTGGGGTGTGAGTGCAAGATCCCACCAGGCGAGGGCCAGGGGGCCGCGTAGCCGGGCTGGTAGCTGCGGCCAGACCTGCGGACCGAGCCGCACCGGCAGCAGCGACAGTGCATCCTCGCAGGCAGTGCGCGCTGGCAACCTGACGCGGCGCACCTCCGCGGCAGCCTCGAAACCAGGAGGGGTGGCGGGCGCGTACTCGAGCGCGAGGGCACGCTCGGTATCGTTGGCGAACACGAACGTGCCACGCTGCAGCCTGCCGAGAAACGCCGGTGTTGCGGTGTGCAGGCGCGTGCCGGGCTTGAGACGGCGCACCAGCACTCCCTCGGCTGCCAAGCCGAGCAGCAGCAATGCCGCGGGCACGTGCCACAGGCGCGCAAGCGCACGATCGCTCGACCAGATGCCGGCGATCGCGATCACTGCGGTCAGCATCACCAGCAGGTAGCTGCGCCGTGCCAGATGCAAGCGATGACTCCTTCAGCGCGGCACGGGCGTGCTCGCGAGCAGACCCTGCACCAGCTGAGCATCGCTGACACCCTCCAGTGTCGCTTCCGGTGTCAGCACCAGACGGTGCGCCAGCACCCACGGTGCGACCTGCTTGACATCGTCGGGCGTCACGAAGTCGCTGGCGCGCATACCGGCGATCACGCGCGCTGCCTTGAGCAGTGCCAGGACGCCGCGCGTCGACAGCCCGAGCGCCAGGCGCGGGTGCGCACGGGTAGCGGCTGCCACATCGAGCAGGTAACCGCCGAGCGCCTCGGAGACGTGCATGTTCTCCGCCGCGGTGCGGGCTTCTCCGAGCAGGGCACGGTCGATGACCGCGACTGATTCGAGCGCGTCATGGGCGGCGGCCAACACTCCGCCGTAGCGGCTGAGGATATGACTCTCCGCGGCCCGCTCGGGATAACTCATGTCGATCCGCAGCATGAAGCGGTCCAGCTGCGACTCGGGCAGCGGGAAAGTTCCCTCGAATTCGCGCGGATTCTGGGTCGCGAGCACGATGAAGTCCGCCGGCAGCGGCAGCACGCTGCGCTCGACGCTCACCTGCCGCTCCTCCATCGCCTCCAGCAGCGCCGACTGGGTCTTGGGCCCCGCGCGATTGATCTCATCGACCAGCACCACATCCGCGAACAGCGGACCGGGACGGAACGCGAAGTTGCGCGCCGCCTCATCGAATACGTGCACGCCGATGATGTCGCTCGGCATCAGGTCGGCCGTCCCCTGGATGCGCTTGAATTCTCCACCGAGGGCACGCGCCAGGGCCTTGGCGAAGAGTGTCTTGCCGAGTCCGGGCACCCCCTGCACCAGCACATGACCTCGCGCGATGAGTGCAATGACCAGGGCCTCGACCGACGCTTCGACCCCGATGACGACCCGGCCGAGCTCCCGCGTGAGCAGATCCCGGAGGTCGCAGATCGCATTGCTCATTGGGCGAGTTGCCTTTCAGTATGGACGATGAGGTTGTGCAAACGGACGAGCGGTACGCGCCGGTCCGCGCACGCGGCAGCGTGCCATGCACGCAACTGGCGTACCTCGGCACGCGTGAGGCGCGGGTGGCTCTCGAGCCACTCCCACAGCGGCGCCGGGTCCGAGATGCTGCGGCCCGTCGCGCGGCTCAACCGCTGCAGGAACTGCTCGAGCAGACGGCGCGCGGCAGCGGCCGGCCGCAGCACGCGTGCCAGATAGAGCCCGGTGGTGCGCACGAGCTCTGCTTCGCGCGGCGCCGCGTGGCGTGCGCTTGGGAGCTGCAGCCGCGTGGCACCGAGCACCCAGGCGAGCCAGACCGCGACGATGACCCCGAGCGTCGCGTACAGGCGCGGGTCGCGATAGAAGCGCGCCGGATCGTACTCATCGCTGAGGCCCTGGTGCTCGTCGTCGAACACCACCGTGCCCTCGGTCCCGAGGTCCGCGGCGATCAGGTTGGCGAGCAGCCTGGCGTTGTCTGCTTTGCCCAGCGCGCGATTGCTGAAAAGCGAGCCGAAGCCGCTCACGATGATGGTGCCCGCGCCGTGCGGCCGGATCCAGAATGCATCCGCGCCGCTGCCCTGCTCGTGGCCGAGCGACAAGGCGAAGCCATCGCGCGGAATTGCGAGCGTGTAGGGGACGGGAGCGTAGTCCGAGAAAGCAAGCGCACGCGCTACGCCGCTGAAATAGGAATGCGCGCGGTTGGGCACGAGTATGGACTGCTCCGGAGTGCTGAGCTCGCTGCCGAGCCGCGTGAGGCGTGCGCCAGCTGTCTCGCGGCTGCGCTTGGTGGCCTCGTGGTCCGCGCCCTCACTGCGGCCGGCGTTGCGCGCCGTGGCACTGCGCCGCACCGCGCCGCCATCTGCGGCCCGCTCTGTGCTCGGCGCGAGCCTGAGCTCAGTGATCAGCTCCAGATCCCGCCCCATGGCGACCGGAAACTGCGCCCAGCCCGGGCGGTCGCGCAGCGCGGCGAGTACCAGCAGCGTGTTGCCATTTCTGATCCAGCGGTCGAGCGCCACCGCCTCATCCGGGCGGAAGCTCGTGACCGCCGGCAGGCTGACGATGAGTAAGTTGCCGGTGCGATTGATGGCAGGCTCAGCCGACAGCGCATTGAAGCGCTCGCGCAGGGCCAGGGTGCGCACGCCTTCGCTCTCCAGCCACCTCAGCAGCCCGAGCAGACCATTATCGGCATGCTCAGTGCTGGTCGGCAGTGAGGCACGCCGCACCGCGAGCGTATCGCCCTGTAGCAGCAGCGAGCCAAGTAGCAGCACCGCACCGAGCGCACAAGCAAGAGTCGTGAACCGCTCGCGCACAGCTACGCCTGCGGTGCCACCATGAGGGGCGGCGCGCCCTCGAGCGATGCGAGCAGCAAACGGCCGCTCTGCAGTGCGGCCGCACGGCTCGCAGCGCTCACCCGCTCGGCAGAGAAGCGCACGCGCTCGCACACGCCCACCAACTCCACGAGCCGCGCGCGCGCGACCTCGCCCGGGAGGCGTGCTCGGCGCTCGAGCTCGCGAGCGGTCAGCGCGCGCGCTGGCGGCAGGCGCCCCCCGGCGGCAAGCCGCAACGCGATCAGCTCGAGCAGCAACGCGGGTTGCTGCTCGGGTGCGGCCCGCTCGATGTCCGCGAGATCTGCGCCGCACGCGCCAGGGAGCCGCCCGTCCGCAGGTCGCGGACGCTCGCCATCTGTGCGGCGGCGCAGAACTCCCGCGATGCGGAGCTCGTTGATGACGATTCCGCCGGCGAGCGCCACTACGGCTGCGAGGGCCCCCCAGCCGATCAGCTCCGTCATGGCACTCGAGAACTTGAAATCCGCGAGCCAGCGGCGCAGCCACGCATCATCCGCCTGCGGATGCGTGCTGATGAGTCCGTGCAGCCAGTCCTTCAAGCGCTGCCACCAGCTGCGCCCGTGGCGATCCTCGATGTACGCGAGCGCGGCGAAGACCGCCGTGAGGTGCTCCGTGCGCGGTGCCGGACGAGCACCTGTTGGCGCGTCGCGCTCGCGTACCAGTTGCGCCCGCAGCTCGCTGAGTCCGGCAGCCGAGAGCTCGTTGTCCGGCCGCTGCCAGTCCGCTGGCAGCCAGCGCGCGAATGTGCTCGCGCTGAGTGCGGGTGTCAGCTCGGGGCAGCGCGCAGCGATGTGCGCGTAGCCAACATCGAGCTCGCTGTCGAGCCGTGCCAGGCAATCATCGATCGCCTGCAGCGGGTCGCGCCCCTGCGCACCCGCGGGCAGCGCCACTGCGAGCAGCAGCGCGAGCAGCGTGCGCGCCACGCCGTCAGGCCGTCGCCGAGATGCGTTGCGCGAGATCGGTACCCTCTTTCCGGACCTTGAGGTCGGCGAGCACGGCCAATGCCAGTGCGGCATAGAACGGAGTCGCGAGCGCGCCGAGGATGATGCCGATCACCTGCGCGAATGCGGTGACCATCGCCACATCTCCGTGCGCGAACGCAGCCGCCAGCACTCCCGCCACTGCACCGATGACCGCATAGAGTGCCAGCAGGATGATGAGCGCCACGGAGTAGATGATGCTGAGGCGCCAGAAGCTGCCGGCGGTGAGCCGCCAACTGCGCCCCAGGCTGCTCACCGGCCCCTCGCCGTCTATGAGCAGTATGGTTTGCGCGCAGGATACCGCCACCACGGCATAGCAGAGCGCTATGGCCGCGGCGGTGAGCAGCAGCGCGCGCAGTGCGCCTCCGGCGAGGACCGCAGGCAGGAAGCACAGCCCGCACCCGACACCCACCAGCAGCAGCAAGACGATGAGGGCCGGAAGACGCCGCAAGGCGGCGGGCAGTTCGGCGCCCCCGGTGCCCGGGGTGACGATGCTGTGTTGGCGTAATAGCACCGCGGCGTAGAAAAGCAGAGTGAGTACGAGACCCACGATGTACAGCGTCACGAAGGTCGGATCACGTAGCTCCGCCAGCATGGCCGCGACACCGCCGGCTCCCCGCGTCGTCGGACCGCCCTTGATCAGCGCGTAGATGCCCGCGAGCTCCCCGGCGATGACGCCGCAGGTGGCAAACAACAGGCAGCGCACGAGTGTAACCCGGTAGATGCGGAAGCTCAGATCCAGCACCTCCCCGACCGACAGCTGTCGCTGGGGAGGATACGGTACGGTACTCATTCAACTATCATAACGCCGCACCGCCTGAGCGCCTACGTATGACGGTCTGCACCAACCTCGGCACGGTTCTTGCGAGCGGCGCACAGCGCCTGCGCACGGGTACGAGCGCTGCTGTCGCCGCCAACGCCTCTCTGGAGGCGGGGCTGCTGCTCGCCTACGCGTTGGGCACCACGCGTGCACGACTCATGTCGCACGCGGAGAGCGTGATCGAGCCCAGCGCCGAGCAGCGTTACCGCGCGCTCCTCGAGCGGCGCGCCCGCGGCGAGCCGCTCGCCTATCTCACCGGCGCGCGCGAGTTCTGGTCGTTGCCTCTCTCGATAACTCCGGCCGTGCTCGTACCGCGTCCGGAGACCGAGCTGCTGGTGGAGCGCGCGCTCGCGCTGGGCAATGTGGCGCCGGCGCGCGTCGCCGATCTCGGCACCGGTTCCGGCGCGGTCGCACTCGCTCTAGCGAGCGAGCGCCCGCACTGGCGAATCATCGCGACCGAGCTCTCGGCGGAAGCACTGGCGGTCGCACGCGCCAACGCAGCGCAACTCGCGCTCACCGGCATCGACTTTCGCCAGGGCAGCTGGTTCGAGCCGCTCGCGGACGAGCGCTTCGATCTCATCCTGAGCAATCCGCCTTACATTGCCAGTGACGACCCGGCGCTCGATGATCCCGCGCTCGCGCACGAGCCGCGCCTGGCACTCACCCCCGGAGCCGATGCGCTCGCGTGCCTGCGCAGCATCGCGCGCGGCGCACCGCAGCACCTGCGGGCCGGCGGCTGGCTGTTGCTCGAGCACGGCACCGCCCAGGGAGCGGCGTTGCGCAACGAGCTTGTCCTCGCAGGCTTGCGTTCGGTACGCTCGCACCGCGATCTTGCCGGCCATGAGCGCGTCACGGAAGCACAATATGATCCGATTTGAAACCTCGCACGGCGCCTTCACGGTGGAGCTGTTCCCGAGGGAGGCGCCGATCACCGTGGAGAATTTCCTGCGTTACGTCGATGACGGGCACTTCGATGGCACGATCTTCCACCGCATCGTGCCGGGTTTCGTCATCCAGGGCGGCGGCCTCACGGCGGATTTCGCCAGCAAAAAAACCCGCGCGCCCATCAGCAACGAGGCCAAGAATGGCCTGAAGAACACGCGCGGCAATCTGTCGATGGCGCGTACCAGCGACATCAACAGCGCCACCTCGCAGTTCTTCGTTAACCTCGCCGACAACGCCTTCCTCGACCATGGTCCGCGCGACTATGGCTATGCCGTGTTCGGCCGCGTCAGCGAGGGCATGGACGTGATCGACCGCATCGCGCGGGTCGGCACCGGAACGCGCAAGGGATACGAGGACGCTCCGCTCGAGGACGTCGTGATCGTCTCGGCACGACGCGCTCCGCCGGCCTGAGGATCAAGCCCGGCCAGGTGACAGCGGGTGCGCGCAGCCGGCGCCTCGCGCCCCAGCGCGGGCGTATCGCGGCAGCATTGCTCAAATTCCTCGGGACGGCACTGTTTGCGTGGCTGCTGCTCACCGCAACGGCGGTGCTGACGCTGCGCTGGCTGCACCCATTTACCAGCGCTTTCATGCTGGAGGCGCGAGTTGCAGCGTGGCAGACGCGTGAGCGCGGCTATTACACCGATTTCCGCTGGGCGAGCCTCGAGCATATCTCCGCCCACGCAGCCCTCGCGGTCATCGCCGCAGAGGATCAGCAGTTTCCGTTTCACGCCGGTTTCGACCTCGACTCGATCCGCGCGGCGGTGCGCGCGAGCGAGCACGGCAAGCGCCTGCGTGGCGCCAGCACCATCTCCCAGCAAGTCGCGAAGAACCTCTTTCTCTGGCCAGGGCACAGCTTCGTGCGCAAGGGATTGGAGGCCTACTTCACCGTGCTCATCGAGACGCTCTGGCCCAAGGAACGCATCCTCGAGATGTACCTGAACATTGCGCAGTTCGGTGATGGAATCTACGGCGTGCAGGCCGCGGCGCTGCGCTTCTGGCACAAGCCCGCACTACGCCTGAGCGCCGCGGAGTCGGCGGCGCTTGCGGCCGTGCTGCCAAATCCGCTGCGCCTGCACGCCGAGCGGCCATCAGCCTACCTGCTGACGCGCCGCGAGTGGATCCTCGCGCAGATGCGCGAGCTCGGCGGCCCGGCTTATCTGCGCGCGCTGGAGAGCGAGGGCCAACTCAAGCGCTGAGCCGTTCCCGCGCACGACCGCGGCGCGATAGCGGCCTCGTAAGGAAGTGTGCCGCTCGACCCTTTAGGGCGATGTCACCGGCTATTTTTTTTGCGGTACGATCTGGTCCATGAGACGGAGAGGGAGTCATGGCTGAGCGTGCTTTGGACGCAACCGACTGGCGCGGGTACGCCCGCGCGCAGTTCCCACAGGGATCGTGGAGCGTGGACGGAGATGTGCTGCACGCCGTGGCGCAGAGCGAGCGCGTCGATCTCATCTCGTGTGAATGCTTCGCGGATTTCACGCTGTGCTTCGACTGGCGCCTGCCGCGTGCGGGCAGCACCGCCGTGCTGTGCCGGGTGCAGGAGGCGGCCGGGCCGGCCACACACACCGGCCCCGCCATGCAGCTGCTCGATGACGAGCATCACCCCGACGGGGCCGACGCCCTTACCTCCTGCGGCGCGCTCTACGGGCTGATGGCTCCGTGGCGCGATCTGCGCCGCAGTGCCAATGCATACCACAGCGCGCGCATCATCATGAAGGCCTCGGCGCTCGAGTATTGGATCGATGAAGTGCAGGTGATCGGCTGCGACCTCGCCAGCGAGGAGCTGCGGGCGCGCATCGCGCGCAGCCGTTTTCGGGACCTTCCCCAGTTCGCACGGCTCGCCGCGGGACACATCGTGTTGCAGCATCGCGGCACGGAAGCCTGGTTCCGCCGCATGCGCATCGAAGTCACCGCAGCGTAACGCGGGCGTCTCGCTGCGGGGATCCACAGGAACTTGCGCATCCTGCTGAGCAGTGTCTGCTCGGCGAGCGCAATTTCTTGGGGTGGCTCTTAGGGTTCGTACCCGAGATTCGGTGCCAGCCAGCGCTGCGCCTCCGCCAGCGTCCAGCCCTTGCGGCGCGCGTAATCCTCGACCTGGTCGCGATCGATCTTGCCGAGCGCGAAGTAATGCGCCTGCGGGTGCGCGATGTACCAGCCACTGACCGCGGCAGTCGGATACATGGCGTACGAGTCGGTCAGACGGATGCCGGCGTTGCGCTCCGCATCGAGCAGCCGCCAGAGCTTCGCTTTCTCGGTGTGATCCGGACAAGCGGGATAGCCCGGGGCCGGACGGATGCCGCGGTACTCTTCGCGTACCAGTTGCTCGTTGGTGAGCGCCTCTTCCGCCGCGTAACCCCACAGCTCGCGTCGCACCCGCTCGTGGAAGTGCTCCGCCGCGGCTTCGGCGAGACGATCGGCGAGCGCCTTGAGCATGATGGCGGAGTAGTCATCGTGCGCCCGCTCGAAGCGCTGCAGGTGCTCCTCGATGCCTACTCCCGCGGTCACAGCGAAGGCTCCGAGGTAGTCTCCGACACCACTTCCCACTGGGGCCACATAGTCAGCGAGGCACTCGTGCGCGTGCCCCTCGGGCTTGCCCTTTTGCTGGCGCAGGAAGCTGAGAGTCACGAGCGGCTCACGCCGCGCCTCGCTCGCGTACACCTGTATGTCATCGCCCACTGCGTTGGCCGGGAACAGCCCGAGCACGGCGCGTGCCGTGAGCCAGCGCTCGGCGATCAGCGTCTTGAGCATGCGGCGCGCATCGGCATACAGGTTGCTCGCCGCCTCTCCGACCACTGGATCGCTGAGAATGTCGGGGAACTTACCGGCGAATTCCCAGGCATTGAAGAACGGCATCCAATCGATGTAGCCGAGCAGCTGCGCGAGCGGATAATCGTCGAAGCGCTGCACACCCGGTACGCGCGGCGCGAGCGGCAGGTAACTCTGCCAGTCGAGCCGTGCATGGTTGGCGCGCGCAGCCGCGAGCGAGGCTTCCGGAACCTTCACCTTCTTGGCCGCATGCTGCTCGCGCCGACGCTCGTGCTCGGCGCTGACGCGCGCGATGAAGGCCTCGCGCTGCGCCGGTTGCATGAGAGTCTGGCAAACACCGACGGCGCGCGAGGCGTCCTTGACGTATACCACCGGCGAGCGGTACTGCAGTGCAATCTTTACCGAAGTATGCGCCGGTGAAGTGGTCGCACCACCGATGAGCAGCGGCAGCTCGAAGCCCGTGCGCTGCATCTCGCGCGCCACGTGCACCATCTCGTCGAGCGAGGGCGTGATCAGCCCGGAGAGGCCGATGAGATCGGCACACTCACGCCGCGCGGTCTCGAGGATCTTCTCGCACGGCACCATCACGCCGAGATCGATGACCTCGAAGTTGTTACATTGCAGCACCACTCCGACGATGTTCTTGCCGATGTCGTGCACGTCGCCCTTGACTGTCGCGACCACGATGCGGCCATTGGTGCGCCGAGCGGAGGCCTCCTTGCCCTGCTCGATGTATGGCACCAGGTAGGCCACCGCGCGCTTCATCACCCGCGCGCTCTTCACCACCTGTGGCAGGAACATCTTGCCTGAGCCGAACAGGTCACCGACCACGTTCATGCCGTCCATCAGCGGACCTTCGATGACATCGAGCGGTCGGGCGCTCGCCTGCCGGGCCGTCTCGGTATCCTCGATGATGTAGTCGTCGATCCCCTTGACGAGCGCATACTCGAGGCGCTTGCCGACTGCGAGCTTGCGCCACTCGCGATCCTCGCTGCGGCGCGTCCCGCCCTCGCCCCGGTAACGCGCCGCCATCTCCAGCAGCCGCTCGGTGGCGTCCGCGCGACGGTTGAGCACTACGTCCTCGCACGCCTCGCGCAGCGCGGGATCGAGCTGCTCGTAGACCCCGAGCTGTCCGGCGTTGACGATGCCCATGTCCATACCTGCGGCGATCGCGTGGTAAAGGAACACCGAATGCATTGCCTCGCGCACCGCGTCGTTGCCGCGGAAGGAGAACGACACGTTACTCACCCCGCCGCTCACCAGCGCGTGCGGCAGCTCCTGCTTGATGCGCCCGGTGGCCTCGATGAAGGCACGCCCGTAATCGTTGTGCTCCTCGATGCCGGTAGCAATGGCGAAAATGTTGGGGTCGAAGATGATGTCCTCGGCCGCGAAACCGACGCGCTCGGTGAGGATGCGATAGGCGCGCTGGCAGATGGCCACGCGCCGTTCGATGCTATCCGCCTGACCGCGCTCATCGAAGGCCATGATGACCGCCGCGGCACCGTAGCGGCGCACCAGCCGCGCATGCTCGATGAACGGTTCCTCGCCCTCCTTGAGGCTGATGGAGTTGACAACCGGCTTGCCTTGCACGCAGCGCAAGCCCGCCTCGATCACCGTCCACTTGGAGGAGTCGATCATCACCGGTACCCGGGCGATGTCGGGCTCGGCCGCCACCAGATTGAGGAAGCGCACCATAGCGGCTTCCGAATCCAGCATACCCTCGTCCATGTTGACATCGATCATCTGCGCGCCACTGGCGACCTGCTGGCGCGCGACCTCGAGCGCTGCGCCGTAATCCCCAGCCTCGATGAGCTTGCGGAACTTGGCCGAGCCGGTGACGTTGGTGCGCTCGCCGACATTGACGAACAGACTGTCGTCATCGATGTTGAGTGGCTCGAGGCCGGCGAGCCGGCACTTGACCGGCAACGGCGCGAGCCGCCGCGGCGCGTGGCGGGCAAGGCCGGCGTGCAGCAGGCGGATGTGCTCCGGTGTCGTGCCGCAGCAGCCGCCGACGATGTTGACCAGTCCCGACTCGCCGTACTCACCCAAAATCGCAGCGGTTTCGGCGGGCGACTCGTCGTACTCGCCGAAGGCGTTGGGCAGCCCCGCGTTCGGGTAGGCGCACACGAAGGTATCGCGCGCGGCGCTCGCGAGCTCTTCGACGTACGCACGCAGCTGGCGCCCGCCGAGCGCGCAGTTCAAACCCACGAACAGCGGCTGCGCGTGGCGCACCGAATTCCAGAAGGCCTCGGTCGTCTGGCCCGAGAGCACCCGGCCCGAAGCGTCGGTGATCGTGCCGGAGATGGCCAGCGGCAGCGTGATGCCGGTTTCATCGAACAGCGTAAGGGCCGCATAGATTGCGGCCTTGGCATTGAGGGTGTCGATCACCGTCTCGATCAGCAGCAGGTCCACTCCGCCGAGCAACAGCCCGCGGGCCGCCTCGAGATAGGCCGCAGCGAGCTCGGCGAAGCTGACGCTGCGGTAGCCCGGGTCGTTGACGTCGGGCGACATGGAAGTCATGCGGTTGGTGGGCCCCAGGGCGCCGGCGACGAAGCGCGCGCCGCCCGTATGCAGCGCGCAGTCGTCGGCGGCCGCACGCGCCAGACGCGCAGCCCGGTAATTGAGCTCGGCCACGAGCGCGCTGGTGCCGTAGTCCGCTTGCGAGATGGCGTTGGCGTTGAAGGTGTTGGTCTCGATGATGTCGGCGCCGGCGGTGAGATAGGCACGGTGAATCTCGCTCACCGCATCCGGTCGCGTGAGCGTGAGGATGTCGTTGTTACCCTTGAGATCATGACTGTGGCCGCGCAGCCGCTCGCCACGATAGCCCGCCTCATCGAGCTTGAGCCGCTGGATCATGGTGCCCATCGCGCCATCGAGGAACACGATGCGCTCGCCCAGCAGTCCCTTGAGCCGCACGATGCGCGTGCGCCGCTCGGTTTCATCGCACGGCTCGATGGCGAAGGGGACCGCCGCGGCCGAGCGGGCGCTATCATGTCCGCGCCGCTCGCGCTCGCGATCGGCGTGTGCCGGCGCACTCGGTGCGGCGGCATGTGCGGCGCAGTGCGCTGCTGGAGTGTCCCTCACGCCAGCGCTCCCGAGGTGGTAACGGGCGCCTGCGGCAGTGGCCGCAGTCCAAGCGCATGACAGATCGCATAAGTGAGCGCGGCGCGATTGAGCGTGTAGAAATGAAACTCGCACACTCCGTGCCGGCGCAGCTCCTGCACCTGCTCGATCGCCACCGCCGCGGCGATCAGGTGGCGCGTCTCCGGATCCTCATCGAGGCCTTCGAAACGCTCACGCAGCCATGGTGGAATGCTGGCGCCGCAGGCCCGGGCAAAGCGCAGCACCTGCGGAAAGCGGGTGATCGGGAGTATCCCGGGCACGAGCGGGGCGTCGATGCCTGCGGTCGCGCAACGATCGCGAAAGCGCAGAAAGACCCCGATGTCGTAGAAGAACTGCGTGATGGCGCGGCTCGCGCCCGCCTCGATCTTGCGTTTGAGATTCTCGAGATCCGCGGCCGGGGAGAGCGCCTGGGGGTGCACCTCCGGGTAAGCCGCGACCGAAATGTCGAAAGGCGCGAGTGCGCGCAGCCCCGCGACCAGCTCCGCAGCGGAGGCAAATCCCTCGGGGTGTGGACGAAAAGCTCCCTGACCCTGCGGCGGATCGCCACGCAGCGCCACCAGGTGCCTGATGCCCTCATCCCAGTAGGCGCGCGCGATATCCAGAATCTCGCCGCGTGGGGCCCCGACGCAGGTGAGATGCGGTGCGCCGGTGAGCTTCGTCTGACGCTGGATGCGGTTGACGACGCTGTGAGTTCGTTCGCGCGTCGAGCCGTCCGCGCCGTAGGTCACGGACACGAAGCGGGGTGCGAGCGGAGCCAGGCGCTCGAGTGAGCACCACAGCGTGGCCTCCATCGCCGCATCGGCAGGCGGGAAGAACTCGAACGAAACGCGAATCGCCGCAGCTGCGTCGGCACTCATCGTACGGCTCCTTCCGCGCCTGCTGCCAGCGCCGGCCCTGCCGCAACCGGTCGGGCCACCGCCGCCAGCACGTGCGCTCCATCGGCTTCGATCGGACTCAATCTCTCGCAGCGCAGTCCTGCGGCTTCGAACAGCCGACGCAGGCGCGCAAGTGGGTGCTCGACGACGCGGTCGCGCGATACTTCCAGCGCGTCGTAGGGTTCGAAGAGCCACAAGGCGCCCGCAGGCTCGATGAGCGCACGGGAATCCTCGAGCAGTCGCACCAGAGTCTCGCCGCTCGCGCAGGGGTGATCGAGCACCAGTGCATCGAAATGCGCACCAGCGCGCGCGAGCTCGAGGTTGCCGCCGAGGCCTGCGCCCGGCGCATGCAGCACGCGACAGGAGAACCCGCGCCGTTCGGCGAATGCGCGCGCGCCCTGCGCTGCGCGGCGTGAGGGTGCGAGCGCAGTGCAACGCCGCGCCACACGCGCCGCCCAGGCGAGAAGTTCGGGATGCGTGACACCGACCACCAGCACCGAGTCGAAGACCTGCCGAGGACTCACGGCGATGAACTCGGCAAGCGCGCGGCCGAGGCGTGAATCGGCCCCGAATCCTCGCGCGGTCGCGTCCGCGCCCATCGTGCCACGCGCACTCGCGGCATCACGCAACAGCAGCGGATCGCGCCGGTCGAGCTGCGCCAGCAGACCGCGCACGAAGCTCGACTCCTCGGGTGCCGAGCTCAGGCGGTAGTGCACCCATTGACCTTGTCGCAACCGCTCGAGCAACCCGGACTCGCACAGCACCTTCAGATGACGCGAGACCCGAGGCTCGCTCTGCCTCAGCACCTGAGCGAGATCCGACACGCTGAACGCGGCCTCCGCGCACAAGGCGAGCAGCCGCAGCCTCGTCGGCTCACCGGCTGCACGTAGCCACCGCATGAGATCAGAGGGGGAGGAGGCCTTCACTTAAAGAATTGTACAAGTCTTTTTATGTACGCGCACGGGTAGGTCGACGCCAGTGAGTCTCAGCATGTTGATACCCCCACTATCAACATGTTGATACCCGCCCAAACAAGCGAGTGTGATCCACCAAGGCTTCTAATTGTCTCCTATATGAGACAATAGACCCAGGATTAGTGGACGGACTGGGAACCCCCGGAACCGGGGTCATCAGCAAAGAGAGCCTCGACGTCTACCGCATCGAAGCGGTACGGGCGATGGCAGAACTCGCACGTCACCGTCACGGCGCCCTGCTCCCGGAGCACATCGCGCACTTCCTCGGCGCCGAGGGCGCGCAGAAGACCTGCAACCCGACCGTCACTGCAACGGCATTCGAAACGGACCGGAGCCCCCCGAAACAGTCTCAGGTCGTTGCCGGGAAAGCCGTGAGCCAGGAGCTCTTCCATGCTCCGCTCCCGCAGCAGGCCGCCGCTTCCGAGCCGAGCGATACCGCGCTCGGCGCGGCGCCAGGCCTCCTCGACCGCGCCCGGCTCGAGTTCAGAGAAGCCTTCCGCACCGGGCAGCTTCTGCACGAGGATACCGGCGCCGTGCTCCGCATCAGCGGTCAGCAGCACCCGCGTGGGGAGCTGCTCGGAGGAAGCGAAATAGGCTTCGAGGGATTCGGCGAGGGAGGCACCCGAAAGCGGTACCACCCCCTGATAGCGCAGGCTCTTTTCCTCTGCCTCTACGGTCACCGTAATGAGGCCGGCGTCGCCAACCAGGCGCCTGAACAGCTTCGCATCGGTGCGACTGTCCCCCGCAGCGGAAGCAAGGGCACGGACTGAATCGTCGTCGCAGCGCGCCACAGCACGCACACGAAAGTCGTGCGTGCACTGGGCCACCAGCAGACCCACCGCGCCATTGCCCTGCAGCTGAAAGGTGAGCGTGCCGTGGAACTTGAGGGTCGCCGCCAGCAGCACCGACGCCACCACGGCCTGTCCGAGGAGCTCGGTGACTTGCGGCGGGTAGCTGGCGTGTGCGCGCAACTCGCGCCAGGCACCCTCGAGGTTCACCCAGTGCCCGCGAACGGGCTGATTCTCGAAAATGAAACGGCGCACATGATCGCGCGTGATGGCCGCGGTGTTCATCGAACGCACAATGGGGGGCCGCAGCGGTCAACTCAACCGTGAGCTCCCGCGAAGCCGCGGCTCAGCCGCGCAGCCTGCTGCGCAGAAGCTCGTTGAGCTGCGCGGGGTTCGCCTTGCCGCCCGTGGCCTTCATCACCTGGCCGACGAAGAAACCGAACAGCTTGTCCTTGCCGGCGCGATAGTCGGCGAGCTGCGCCGGATTCTTCGCCATGACCTCCTCGATCGCTCGCGCGATGGCGGCGCTGTCGGTGATCTGGCGCAAGCCCTTGGATTCGATCACCTCATCCGCGCTCGAGCCGTGTGCCCACATGAGCTCGAACACCTCCTTGGCGATCTTGCCCGAGATCGTGCCGTCCTGGAGGCGCCCGAGGAGCCCGCCCAGGCGCGCGGCCGGCATCCTCCCCGAGCTCACCTCGAGCCCTTCCTTGTTGAGCGCGGCGGCGAGCTCTCCCATCACCCAGTTGGCCGCGAGCTTGGGATCTGCGGGCGCGGCGCGGACGACCTCCTCATAGTACGCAGCGAGCTCGCGGCTCGCGGCCAGGACGCCCGCGTCGTAGGCCGACAGCCCGTACTGTGCCGTGAGTCGCGCAGCTTTCTGGTCCGGCAGCTCCGGCAGCGTCGCGCGCACCGACTCGATGAGCGCGGCATCGACCTTCAGTGGCAGCAGGTCGGGATCGGGGAAGTAGCGATAGTCGTTCGCTTCCTCCTTGGAGCGCATCGAGCGGGTTTCGCCCTTGTCCGGATCATAGAGGCGCGTCTCCTGTACAACCGGACGTCCGGATTCGAGCAGCTCGATCTGCCGTTCCACCTCGAAGTTGATGGCGCGCTCGATGAAGCGAAAGGAGTTGAGGTTCTTGATCTCCGCGCGCGTGCCGAACTTCTGCGTGCCGGCCCGGCGCACCGACACATTGGCGTCGCAGCGGAAGGAGCCCTCCTGCATGTTGCCGTCGCAAATCTCGAGATAACGTACCAGGGTGTGCATCTTCTTCATGTAGGCGACCGCCTCCTTGGCCGAGCGCATGTCGGGCTCGGAGACGATCTCCACCAGTGGCGTGCCGGCGCGGTTCAGGTCGATACCGGTCATTCCCGGCAGCCCCTCGTGCAGTGACTTGCCGGCATCCTCCTCGAGATGCGCACGGGTGATGCCGATGCGCTTCACTGCGCCATCCTCGAGCACGATCTCGAGCGCGCCGTCAGCGACGATCGGCAGCTCGTACTGGCTGATCTGGTAGCCCTTCGGCAGATCGGGGTAGAAGTAGTTCTTGCGCGCGAAAACCGAAAGCGGAGCGATGCGCGCACCGATGGCGAGGCCGAGCTTCACGGCCATGCGCACCGCCTCGACATTCAGCACCGGCAGCACGCCCGGATAGCCCAGATCGACCAGGTCCGCCTGGGTATTGGGGGGTGCGCCATAGGCGGTCGGCGAGCCGGAGAAGATCTTGGATCGGGTCGCGAGTTGCGCGTGGATCTCGAGACCAATGACTGTCTCCCAGGCGCTCATGCAAAGCCGACCGGAATGCGGCTGTGCCAGTCGGTGGCACCCTGAAAGGCGTGCGCGGCGGCGAGCACGCGCGCTTCGCTGAAGTGGGGACCGACGATCTGCAGACCGACGGGTAGTCCCTGGGCGAAGCCGCACGGCACGGAGATGGCCGGCAGTCCCGCGAGGTTCGCGCCGATCGTGTAGATGTCATTCAGGTACATGGTGATGGGGTCTTCGGTCTTGGCTCCGAGCGGGAATGCCGGCGTCGGTGTGGTCGGACCGATGAGGACGTCGACCTCCTCGAAGGCGCGGATGAAATCCGCATTGATGAGCGCGCGCACCCGCTGCGCCTTCAGATAGTAGGCGTCGTAGTAGCCGGCGGACAGCACGTAGGTACCGGTCATGATGCGCCGCTTGACCTCGGCGCCGAAGCCCTCGCCCCGGGAGCGGCGGTACATATCGTTCAAGTCGCGCGGCTGCTCGCAGCGGTGTCCGAAACGCACGCCATCGTAACGCGCCAGGTTCGAGGAACACTCCGCCGGCGCCACCACGTAGTAAACGGGCACCGACAGCGGCAGGCTCGGCAGACTCACCTGCCGTACCCTCGCACCGAGGCTTTCGAATACCCGCAGCGCTTCGCGCACGCAGCGCTCGTTGTCCCCATCCAGACCCTTGTCGAAGAATTCCGCCAGCAGTCCCACCTTGAGTCCGGCGATCGGCTGCTCGAGCGCCGCCACGTAGTCCGGCACCGGGGTATCGACACTGGTCGAGTCGCGCGGATCGAAGCCCGCCATTTCCCGCAGCATGAGTGCGGCGTCCGCGGCGCTCGCGGTGAGCGTTCCGCCCTGATCGAGACTCGAGGCGAAGGCGACCATGCCGTAGCGCGACACGCGTCCGTAGGTGGGCTTCATCCCGGTGATACCGCACAGCGCCGCGGGCTGGCGGATCGAGCCGCCGGTATCGGTGCCGGTCGCTCCGGCTACCAGCCGCGCGGCCACCGCCGCCGCCGAACCGCCCGAGGAGCCGCCGGGCACGAGCTGCGGGTTCCAGGGATTGCGCACCGGGCCGTAAAAGCTGTTCTCGTTGGATGAGCCCATCGCGAACTCGTCCATGTTGGTCTTGCCGAGCACGACCGCACCCGCGCGCCCGAGCTTCGCGACCACCGTCGCATCGTAGGGCGAGACGAAGTTATCGAGCATGCGCGAGCCGCAGGTGGTACGCACGCCTGCGGTGCAGAAGATGTCCTTGTGTGCGATCGGCACACCGGCGAGCGCGCCACCGCCGCCCGCGGCCAGCGCCCGATCGGCTTCGCGCGCCGCTGCGAGCGCCGCCGCGCCGGTCACGGATATGAATGCGTTCAGCAGCGGCTGGCTCTTCTCGATGCGCGCGAGCATCTCACTCACCAGCTCGACGCTGGAGAAGCTCTTGCGCCGCAGGCCATCGGCGAGCTGCGTCAGAGTGCGCACGTGCAGAGCGCTCACTGCTTTCTCACTCGATGACCTTGGGAACCAGGTAGAGCGCCGCAGCGGTGAGCGGTGCATTCCGCTGGTAGCACTCGTGGCGATCGCCTTCGCTGACCTCATCCGGGCGCAGCCGCTGCGTGAGACCCGCCAGTGGATGCGCCATCGGGGTGACGTTGGCGGTATCGGCACGCTCGAGCGCACCGACGAACTCGAGAATGCGCGACAGGCTATCCTGGTAGAGCGGTACCTCCTCGGGTGAGAGCTCGAGCCGCGCCAGAGTAGCAATGCTTGCGATCTGCTCGCGTGTGAGCGCCATGGAATTGCGTGGAGAACTGAGAAAACCAGCCCAAAATCATACATGTTGCCTTGCTGAATGTCCCCTCGGTTGCTAGATTAGCCGCCGCTTTTACCGTCGCTCCTCCTGGGTCATTTTTTCCGGTCGCTTCATGCTCAAACGCCTGCGCGGTTATTTTTCCAGTGATCTGTCGATCGACCTCGGCACGGCGAACACTCT